>NZ_LNBE01000004.1:653784-1307568 GCF_001445655.1 Streptomyces roseifaciens | reverse complement strand
TGGTGGCCCAGCTCGGCGAAGACGGCGACCTCCACTTCCCACCAGAAGCCCTCGGTGTCGACGAGGGTGCCGTCCATGTCGAGCAGGACCGCCTGCAGAGCCGAACCTGCGGCCGCACGCGGCGGGGCGGCGGGAATGCTGCTGGTCATCCGGGGCACACCTCCTGAGGGGACGAGAAGGCCGGCTCGCGCAGCCCCTCACGGGGTTGTACGAACCGGCCTTCACCGGACCGACAAGTGTACGGCGGACGGTTGCGGACGTCTCTTCGATATCGGGGATTCGTCACTTCGGGGACCCTCCCCCGGGCCCCGTCGGCGCCGCCGGCCGCTGCCTCAGGCCTCGTCCTCGGGCCCCTCGGTCTCCTCCTCGGGCGCCGCCGCCTCGTCCTTGGGCTGCCGCTGCGGGCGCGTGCGCCCGCTGGTGGTGTCGCGCAGGTACGAGCCGTCGCCCTGCTGCGGGTCGCGGCGGCGCAGGTAGCGCTCGAACTCGCGGGCGATGGCCTCGCCGGAGGCCTCCGGCAGGTCCGCCGTGTCGCGCGCCTCCTCCAGGGACTGCACGTACTCCGCGACCTCGCTGTCCTCCGCGGCCAGCTGGTCGACCCCCAGCTGCCAGGCCCGCGCGTCCTCCGGCAGCTCGCCGAGCGGGATGCGCAGGTCGATCAGGTCCTCCAGGCGGTTCAGCAGCGCCAGGGTGGCCTTCGGGTTGGGCGGCTGGGAGACGTAGTGCGGGACGGCCGCCCACAGGCTCACCGCCGGGACGCCGGCGTGGGTGCAGGCCTCCTGGAGGATGCCGACGATCCCGGTCGGGCCCTCGTAGCGGGACTCCTCCAGATCCATGGTCCGTGCGAGGTCCGGATCGGAGGTGACGCCGCTGACCGGAACGGGCCGGGTGTGCGGGGTGTCCCCGAGCAGCGAGCCCAGGACGACCACCAGCTCCACGCCGAGCTCGTGGGCGAAGCCCAGGATCTCGTTGCAGAACGAGCGCCAGCGCATGCTGGGCTCGATGCCGCGCACCAGGACGAGGTCGCGGGGCGCGCCCTTGCCCTCGCCGCCTCCGGTGCGCACGACGGACAGCCTGGTCGTCGGCCACGTGATCTTGCGGACGCCGCCGTCGAGCCAGACCGTGGGGCGGTTGACCTGGAAGTCGTAGTAGTCCTCGGCGTCGAGCGCGCCGAAGACCTCGCCCTTCCACTCCCGGTCCAGGTGCGCGACCGCGCTGGAGGCGGCGTCCCCCGCGTCGTTCCAGCCCTCGAAGGCACAGATCATGACCGGGTCGATCAGCTCGGGTACCCCCTCAAGCTCGATCACCCAGCGCCTCCTTCTCTGCAATCTGTTCTGCAGTGCTTTTGTTGCTGCTCTGTTGTGCGACCACAAGACTACGGCTTCCCCGCTGCCCGGTCGCAGCCCCTGTACGGGCTCTTCCTCAGCCCCTTGCTCCCCAGCCGGTCCGGTAGGCACGCCAGTCGTCCTCGGTGGCCGCGAAGTCGACGTAGAGCGCGAGCCCGAAGCGCTTGCGGTCCCGGTCCTCGCGGGTCAGGCCGAGCCGGGCGCCGCGCACGGCCGCCGCGGCCGTCTCGGCGTGACCGTGGTGGCCCATGTCGTCGGTGTGGTAGAAGGGCAGGCCCATGAGCAGGTCGGTACCGGCCGGCGTGACCTGCAGGGCGAGTTCCGTCTGGCGCGCGACGTAGCCGCCGTAGAGGCTCTCGATCGGCAGCGCGGTGTCGTAGGACATCATCGCGATCTGGTCGGTGCGGCGCGCGACCTGGCCGAAATAGCGCTGGGTCCACCACTTGGGGCTGCCCACGAAGTGCGCCGCGGCGTGCATCGCGGGCACCGGGTCGATCTGCTGGGCCGCGATCGACAGCACTCCCCCGGCGGACCGCACGGCAGGGTGCAGGGCGTCCAGCAGGGTGAGGAAGTCGCGGTCGCCGGTGCGCACGGGCTCGACGTCGAGGTGGACGCCCTCGAAGCCGGCCCGCATGACCTGCCGGGCGCTCTCCACCACGGCGGCCCGCGCGGGCGCCGAGTCCAGGCGCAGGCCGTTGCTGCCCTCGCCCGGGCGCACGAGCTTGTCGCCGAGCCACGCCTGGACGCGGATGCCGGGCAGTTCGCGGTGCAGGGAGTCGACCAGCTTGCGCGAGTTCGCGTACGCGGTGGCGGGCAGGGTGCCGTCGTGCTCCAGCGGGCCCGCGTGGACGTAGAGGTCGCGCATGCCCGTGCCGTCGAGCCGGCGCTTGAGAGCGGCGAGGTCCGCCGGGCCGCGCCGTCCGTCGAGCCAGGCGTGGCCCAGCCACACGGCGTCCCGGCCGCGGGTGACGGCGTCCTCCGCAGGTGATCCGGCGTAGGACGCCCGCAGGGCGCTGCCCGCGGCGACGACGGGCGCCAGCACCACCAGGGCCAGCGCGAGTGCCACGCGTACCAGCGTCTTCCGGCGGGGACGCCACGCGCGCACCCTGGCCGCCAGGGACCGGCCGGCCCGATTCTTCATCTCGTCCCCCTCGTTTTCTGTAGGGACGAGAAAAGCAGCAGGTCAGTTGCGGTGTGGCCGAAAGAGAACGCCTCGGGGGAAGGACGGGCGGCGTCCTTCCCCCGAGGCTGCGGCGCTACGGGCGGGTCAGCCCTTGTCGGCCAGCATGTCCTTCACCCGGGCGCGGACGTTCTCGTCGTCCAGGCCGCGGATGGTCAGGGTCGTGCGGCGACGCAGGACGTCGTCGACGGTCTCGGCCCACTCGTGGTCGCGGGCGTAGACGACCTGGGCCCAGATCTCCGGGCCGTCGGGGTGGATGCGCTCGCCGAGCTCGGGGTTCTCGTTGGCCAGGCGCGCGATGTCGAAGGACAGCGAGCCGTAGTGCGAGGCGAGGTGGCGGGCGGTCAGCGGGTCCATGCGGGCGCCGGGCTCGCGGTCGACGAGCAGGCGGTGGGCGACCGCGTTGGGGTTCGCGACACCGGGCAGCGGGGTGCGGCGGACCAGGCTGGAGATGGGCTCCATGTCCTCGGTCAGCGGGCTGCCGGGCACCTGGGCGAGCTTCTTCATGACCGTACGGCCGATGTGGCGGTAGGTGGTCCACTTGCCGCCGGCGACGGACAGCATGCCGCCCTTGCCCTCGGAGACGACCGTCTCGCGCTTGGCCTGGGAGACGTCGCCCGGGCCGCCGGGCAGCACGCGCAGACCGGCGAAGGCGTACGTCATCAGGTCGCGGTCGAGGTCCGCGTCCTGGATGGAGAACGCCGCCTCGTCGAGGATCTGCTGGATGTCCTCCTCCGTGGCGCGCACGTCCGCCGGGTCACCCTCGTACTGGGTGTCGGTGGTGCCCAGCAGCAGCTGGTCCTCCCACGGCAGGGCGAAGGTGATGCGGTACTTGTCGATCGGGGTGGCCATGGCGGCCTTCCACGGCGACTTGCGCTTCATCACGATGTGCGCGCCCTTGGAGAGGCGGATCGACGGCGCGGCGCCCTTGTCTTCCAGCTTCCGCAGGTGGTCCACCCACGGGCCGGTGGCGTTGAGGACGACGCGCGCGTCGATGCCGAACTCCGAACCGTCCATGCGGTCCTTGAGCTCCGCGCCGGTGACCTTGCCGTGCGTGAAGCGCAGGCCGGTCACCTCGGCGTGGTTGAGGACGACGGCACCGGACTCGACCGCCGCGCGGACCGTCATGACGGCCACGCGGGAGTCGTTCATCTGGTGGTCGTAGTAGACCGCGACGGCCTTCAGGTTGTCCGTGCGCAGACCGGGGTTGTCGGCCTTGGCCTTGGCCGGGGAGATCACCTTGCCGACGCCGTCGCCGAAGGCGGACAGCGCCGAGTAGGCGAAGACACCGGCGCCGAGCTTGGCCGCGCCGACCGGGCCGCCCTTGTACACGGGCAGGTAGAAGGTGAGCGGGTTGACCAGGTGCGGGGCCACGTCCTTGGCCAGCACCCGGCGCTCGTGGTGGTTCTCCGCGACCAGCTTGACCGCGCCGGTCTGCAGGTAGCGCAGACCGCCGTGGACGAGCTTGGAGGAGGCGGAGGAGGTGGCGCCGGCGAAGTCGCCGGCGTCCACCATCGCGACCCGCAGACCGGACTGCGCAGCGTGCCAGGCCACCGAAGTGCCCAGGATGCCGCCACCGATCACCAGGAGGTCGTACGTCGCCTTGGACAGCCGTTCCCGGGTCTCGGCGCGGCCCGGGTTGGCGCCGGCAGCCGGGTGCGTTCCCAGGGTCGGAACGCTCTGCGGGGTTGTCATGATTACTCCTCGTCCTCGATCCAGCCCATGGTCCGCTCGACGGCCTTGAGCCAGTTCTTGTACTCGCGGTCACGCGTGTCCGCGTCCATGCGGGGGGTCCACTCGGCGGCCCGGCGCCAGTTGGCGCGCAGCGCGTCGGTGTCCGGCCAGAAGCCGACGGCGAGGCCGGCGGCGTAGGCAGCGCCGAGGCAGGTGGTCTCGGCGACCATCGGGCGCACGACGGGTGCGTCCAGGAAGTCCGAGAGCGTCTGCATCAGCAAGTTGTTGGAGGTCATGCCGCCGTCGACCTTGAGTGCGGTCAGCTCGACGCCCGAGTCCTTGGTCATGGCGTCGGTGATCTCGCGGGTCTGCCAGGCGGTGGCCTCGAGCACGGCGCGGGCGATGTGCGCCTTGGTGACGTAGCGGGTCAGGCCCGCGATGACACCGCGCGCGTCGGAGCGCCAGTAGGGGGCGAACAGGCCGGAGAAGGCCGGCACGAAGTAGGCGCCGCCGTTGTCCTCGACGGAGCTGGCGAGCGTCTCGATCTCGGCCGCGCTCTTGATCAGGCCCATCTGGTCGCGCATCCACTGCACGAGGGAGCCGGTGACGGCGATGGAGCCCTCGAGGGCGTAGACCGGCTTCTGGTCGCCGATGCGGTAGCCGACGGTGGTCAGCAGGCCGTTGTAGGAGTTGACGGGCTCGTCGCCGGTGTTCATCAGCATGAACGTGCCGGTGCCGTAGGTCGACTTGGCCTCGCCCTCGGAGAAGCAGGTCTGGCCGAAGAGGGCCGCCTGCTGGTCGCCGAGCGCGGAGGCGACGGGCACGCCGGCGAGGGCGCCGCCCTTGGCGGTGCCGTAGACCTCGGCGGAGGAGCGGATCTCCGGCAGCAGGGCGGCCGGGATCTCCATCGACTCCAGGATGCGGTCGTCCCAGTCGAGGCTGCGGAGGTTCATCAGCATCGTGCGGGAGGCGTTGGTGACGTCGGTGACGTGAACGCCGCCGTCGGTGCCACCGGTGAGGTTCCAGATGACCCAGGAGTCCATGGTGCCGAAGAGGATGTCGCCGGCCTCGGCGCGCTCGCGCAGGCCCTCGACGTTGTCCAGCAGCCAGCGGACCTTCGGGCCGGAGAAGTACGAGGCCAGCGGCAGGCCCGTCTCACGGCGGAAGCGGTCCTGGCCGACGTTGCGGCCGAGCTCCTTGCACAGGGCGTCGGTGCGGGTGTCCTGCCAGACGATGGCGTTGTAGACCGGCTCGCCCGTGTTCTTGTCCCACAGCAGCGTGGTCTCGCGCTGGTTGGTGATGCCGATGGCCTTGACGTCGGCGGCGGTGATGCCCGCCTTCTCGACGGCGCCGGCGACGACTTCCTGGACGTTGGTCCAGATCTCCGTAGCGTCGTGCTCGACCCAGCCCGGCTTCGGGAAGATCTGCTCGTGCTCCTTCTGGTCGACGGAGACGATGCGTCCGTCGCGGTCGAAGACGATGCAGCGGGAGGAGGTGGTGCCCTGGTCGATCGCCGCGATGAACGGGCCCTGGCTGTGCGCGTCGGTCATGGTGTCTCTAGCTCCTGAAGGTCTGAAGGTCTCGGCGGGGGATCAGAACGCGATCTTGTGGATGCCTGCGGCCAGGGCGGCGCCGATGAGCGGGCCGACCACCGGGACCCAGGCGTAGCCCCAGTCTGAACCGCCCTTGTTGGGCAGCGGCAGCAGCGCGTGCACGATGCGCGGGCCGAGGTCACGGGCGGGGTTGATGGCGTAACCGGTCGGGCCGCCGAGCGAGAGGCCGATGCCGACGACGACGAGGGCGACCATCAGGGTGCCCGTGCCGCTCGTGGCCAGGCCCTTGGTGAGACCCATGGTGAGGATGAAGAGCACCAGCGCGGCGGTGCCGATGATCTCGGTGACGAGGTTCTGCACCGCGTTGCGGATCTCGGGGCCGGTGGAGAAGATGCCGAGCACCGGGCCGGCCTGCGGCGTCGCGGTCTGGTCGACCATGCCCTCGGCGGGGTTGAGGCTCGCGACGAGCTCCGGGTCCGTCAGGTGGGCCTTGAACTGGCCGTAGTAGGCGAACCAGACCAGCGTCGCACCGATCATGGCGCCGAGCAGCTGGGAACCGATGTAGAGCGGAACGTCCTTCCACTCGGTCGCACCGTCGATGGCGAGGCCGAGCGTGACGGCCGGGTTGAGGTGCGCGCCGGACTTGGTGCCGATGTACGCACCGGCCAGCACGGCGAAGCCCCAGCCGAACGTGATGGCGAGCCAGCCCGCGTTCTGTGCCTTCGAACGCTTCAGGGTGACGGCGGCGCACACGCCGCCGCCGAGCAGGATCAACACTGCGGTACCGATGAGCTCACCGGTGAAGATGTCGGAGCTGGACACCCGCGACTCCTTTGTCCTTCGTCCAGGGGAAGGCGAACCCCGGGTCCCTCCGGTGGTCCGCAGCTCTCCGATGGAGAGCTTCGATCGGCCCGCGGCAGTGTCCACCATAGCGAATATTGTCGTTAGGTGTTCGACAATGCCGACCGATGAACGGCAGTTTTCTGCACGGTTAAGGGCCCGTCAAGAGCCCTGTGACCGAAAACTCTCCGCCGGAGTGGCTGAAAACCGCCGCTGCGGACACTCGGGGTTACCGACCGGTAGTACCCGGTAGTCACCACCGGGCACACCAAAGGGCCGGACGTCAGAAGCGGCCGGCGCCCAGGTCGCGGGAGACGGCTCGCGCGCAGTCCCGGACGGCGGCGACCAGCTGCCCCCGCAGCTCCCCGTCGTCGCAGACCCGCTCCACCGCACCGGTGATGCCGACGGCGCCCACCGGCATCCGGTGCCGGTCGTGGATGGGGGCGGCGACGGAGGCCACGCCCTCCCAGGTCTCCTCGACGTCCGCGGCCCAGCCGCGGGCACGGGTCAGGTCCAGCACGCCCTCCAGGTCGGGCAGGGCGGTGACGGTCTGCACGGTGAACGCCTCGCGCTCGGCCTCCAGCAGCTGGCTGTGCGCCACGGGGTCGTAGGCGCAGAGCACCTTCCCCAGGGCCGTGCTGTGCAGCGGCTGCATCGCGCCGACCTCCAGCACTTGACGGCTGTCGTCCGGCCGGAAGACGTGGTGGACGATCAGCACGCCCTGCTGGTGCAGGACGCCCAGGTAGACGCTCTCCCCGCTGGAGCGGGCCAGGTCGTCCGCCCACAGCAGGGCGCGGGCGCGCAGCTCGTGCACGTCCAGGTAGCTGTTGCCCAGCCGCAGCAGCTCCGCGCCGAGCTGGTAGCGCCCCGACGCGGGGTCCTGCTCGACGAAGCCCTCCTGCTGCAGGGTGCGCAGAATGCCGTGTGCCGTGCCCTTGGCCAGCCCGAGTGCGGAGGCCACATCGGACAGACCCAGCCGTCGTTCGCCCCCCGCGAGCAGCCGTAGCATCGCTGCCGCCCGTTCGAGCGACTGGATGGTCCGTGCCATCGCTCAACCTCCTCCGAAATGCCCGTTCGGCATTGCTGAACACTATCGGCCGATGCCGACCGGGAGATAGCTGACCGGCGGCGGAACCATGATCGCCGAGAGGCTCCGGCCGCTGCGCCCCGCCCCGTCGACCGCGTATCCATCGCGTATCCGAGGTGTGGGACACCCGCCCGAATTCCGCTTCCGGCGGTTACGCTGACGGCGTGCGTCTTCTTCCGGAGGACGCAAAGCCGACAGCCGTCGCAACCCCGGGAGCACTTCCATGGCCTCGTTCACGCCATCGACCGCAAGCACCGCCCGAGCCTCCGAACTGCGGGAGGCGCTCGCCTCCCGGGTCGTGGTGGCCGACGGAGCCATGGGCACGATGCTCCAGGCGCAGGACCCCAGCATGGAGGACTTCGAGCAGCTGGAGGGCTGCAACGAGGTCCTGAACGTGACCCGCCCCGACATCGTCCGCTCCGTCCACGAGGCCTACTTCTCCGTCGGCGTGGACTGCGTGGAGACCAACACCTTCGGCGCGAACCTGGCGGCACTGGGCGAGTACGACATCCCCCAGCGGGTCTTCGAGCTCTCCGAGGCGGGCGCCCGCATCGCCCGCGAGACCGCCGACGACTTCACCGCCCGAGACGGCCGCACGCGCTGGGTCCTGGGCTCGGTCGGCCCCGGCACGAAGCTGCCGACGCTCGGCCACGCCCCCTACACCGCCCTGCGCGACGCCTACCAGCAGAACGTCGAAGGCCTCGTCACGGGCGGAGCCGACGCGGTCCTGGTGGAGACCACCCAGGACCTGCTCCAGACCAAGGCCTCGGTCATCGGCGCCCGCCGCGCCCTGGAGGCCCTGGGCGCCGACCTGCCGCTCCTCGTCCAGGTCACGGTGGAGACCACCGGCACGATGCTCCTCGGCTCGGAGATCGGGGCCGCCCTGACGGCCCTGGAGCCGCTGGGCATCGACATGATCGGCCTCAACTGCGCAACCGGCCCGGCCGAGATGAGCGAGCACCTGCGCTACCTCTCCCGGCACGCCCGTACGCGCGTCTCCGCCATGCCCAACGCCGGCCTCCCCGTCCTGGGCAAGGACGGCGCGCACTACCCGCTGACCCCCGCCGAGCTGGCGGACGCCCACGAGACCTTCGTACGCGAGTACGGGCTCTCGCTGGTCGGCGGCTGCTGCGGCACGACCCCCGAGCACCTGCGGCAGGTCGTCGAGCGCGTCCGCGACATGCGGCCCACCGAGCGGCAGCCGCGCCCCGAGCCGGGCGCCGCGTCCCTCTACCAGACCGTCCCGTTCCGCCAGGACACCTCCTACCTCGCGATCGGCGAGCGGACGAACGCCAACGGTTCGAAGAAGTTCCGCGAGGCCATGCTGGAGGGCCGCTGGGACGACTGCGTGGAGATGGCCCGCGACCAGATCCGCGAAGGCGCCCACCTGCTGGACCTGTGCGTCGACTACGTGGGCCGTGACGGCGTCGCCGACATGGCCGAGATCGCCGGCCGCTTCGCCACCGCCTCCACCCTCCCCATCGTCCTCGACTCCACCGAACCGGCCGTCATCCAGGCCGGCCTGGAGAAGCTCGGCGGCCGCGCCGTGATCAACTCCGTCAACTACGAGGACGGCGACGGCCCCGACTCCCGCTTCGCCAGGATCACCCGCCTGGCGGTCGAGCACGGCGCCGCCCTGATCGCGCTCACCATCGACGAGGAGGGCCAGGCCCGCACCGTCGAGAAGAAGGTCGAGATCGCCGAACGGCTGATCGACGACCTCACGGGCAACTGGGGGGTCCAGGAGTCGGACATCCTCATCGACTGCCTCACCTTCACCATCTGCACCGGCCAGGAGGAGTCCCGCAAGGACGGCATCGCCACCATCGAGGCGATCCGCGAGCTCAAGCGCCGCCACCCCGACGTGCAGACCACGCTCGGCCTGTCCAACATCTCCTTCGGCCTCAACCCGGCCGCTCGTCTCGTGCTGAACTCGGTCTTCCTGGACGAGTGCGTGAAGGCCGGCCTCGACTCGGCCATCGTCCACGCCTCCAAGATCCTCCCGATCGCCCGCCTGGAGCAGGAGCAGGTCCAGGCCGCCCACGACCTGATCTTCGACCGGCGCCGCGAGGGCTACGACCCCCTGCAGCACCTGCTGGAGCTCTTCGAGGGCGTCGACACCAAGTCGATGAAGGCAGGAAAAGCCGAGGAGCTCCTCGCCCTGCCGCTCGACGAGCGGCTCCAGCGCCGCATCATCGACGGGGAGAAGAACGGTCTCGAAGCGGACCTGGACGAGGCGCTGGCGGGGCGTCCGGCGTTGGAGATCGTCAATGACACGTTGCTGGAGGGCATGAAGGTCGTCGGTGAGTTGTTCGGGTCGGGGCAGATGCAGTTGCCGTTCGTGCTGCAGTCGGCCGAGGTGATGAAGACGGCGGTGGCGTATCTGGAGCCGCACATGGAGAAGTCGGATGCGGAGGGCAAGGGCACGATCGTGCTGGCCACGGTCCGTGGTGACGTCCATGACATCGGGAAGAACCTGGTCGACATCATCTTGTCCAACAACGGCTACAACGTCGTGAACCTGGGGATCAAGCAGCCGGTCTCGGCGATCCTGGAGGCGGCCGAGGAGCATCGTGCCGATGTGATCGGGATGTCGGGGCTGCTGGTGAAGTCCACGGTGATCATGAAGGAGAACCTGGAGGAGCTCAACCAGCGCAAGCTCGCCGCGCAGTATCCCGTGATCCTCGGTGGCGCCGCCCTGACCCGGGCATACGTCGAGCAGGATCTGCACGAGATCTACGAGGGTGAAGTCCGCTACGCGCGTGATGCTTTCGAGGGTCTGCGGCTGATGGACGCTTTGATCGCGGTGAAGCGGGGTGTGCCGGGTGCGGTGCTGCCGGAGCTGAAGCAGCGGCGGGTGGCGAAGCGTGCGGCGGCGGCCGTGCTGGAGGTGGAGGAGCCGGAGGGTTCCGGCCGCTCGGACGTCGCGATCGACAACCGGGTGCCGGAGCCGCCGTTCTGGGGCACGCGGGTGATCAAGGGGATCGGGCTGAAGGACTACGCGTCCTGGCTCGACGAAGGCGCCCTCTTCAAGGGCCAGTGGGGCCTGAAGCAGGCCCGCGCAGGCGGCCCCACCTACGAAGAACTCGTCGAGACCGAAGGCCGCCCCCGCCTGCGCGGCTGGCTGGAGAAACTCCACACGGAGAACCTGCTGGAAGCGGCCGTGGTGTACGGCTACTTCCCGTGCGTGAGCAAGGGCGACGACCTGATCCTGATGGACGAGGACGGCACCGAGCGGACGCGTTTCACCTTCCCGCGGCAGCGGCGCGGGCGGCGGCTGTGCCTGGCGGACTACTTCCGGCCCGAGGAGTCGGGCGAGAAGGACGTCGTGGGCCTGCAGGTCGTCACCGTCGGCTCCCGTATCGGCGAGGCCACGGCCGAGCTGTTCGCCGCCGACGCCTACCGCGACTACCTCGAACTCCACGGCCTGTCCGTCCAGCTCGCCGAAGCCCTCGCCGAGTACTGGCACGCCCGCGTCCGCGCCGAACTCGGCTTCGCCGGCGAAGACCCCCAAGACGTAGAGGACATGTTCGCCCTCAAATACCGCGGCGCCCGCTTCTCCCTCGGCTACGGAGCCTGCCCCAACCTCGAAGACCGGGCAAAGATCGCCGACCTCCTGCAGCCCGAGCGGATCGGCGTCCACCTCTCCGAGGAATTCCAGCTCCACCCCGAACAGTCCACCGACGCCATCGTCATCCACCACCCGGAGGCGAAGTACTTCAACGCCCGCTGAGCGCAGGCAGCAGGTCGAGGGAACGGGCACGCACCGCACGACGGTGCGTGCCCGTCACTTTTTCCACCGGACTTGACCTCAAGTTTGCTTGAGGGCAGAAGCTTTGGCCATGGACCTGAACCAGATGCACGAACAGCTCCGCGCCCTCACCGACCGCGCCGCCGTCGAACGCCTCGTCACCCGCTACCTCCGCTCGCTCGACGAGGGGCCGTTCGACACCACGTGGGCCCGTACCTTCTTCACCGACGACGCATGGAGCGAGACGCCCGTAGGCGTGTACGAGGGGATCGACGCCCAGCTGTCGTCGACCGGCGGGGCCATGGCGCTCTTCGAGCGGACGGTGCACTTCGGGACGGACCTCGACGTCGAGCTGGACGGCGACCGCGCCACTCTGCGCTGGAACCAGCTGAGCACCCACGTCCTGAAGGAGGACGGCGAGGCACAAGGGGAACGCCTCTTCGTGTCCGGCGGGCACTGCGAGGCCGAGGCCGTCAGGAGCGCCGACGGCGGCTGGCGCTTCCGGCGGCTGGCGCTGCGCATCGCCTGGACGCAGGGCCGGCCGCCGGTGCTGCCCGTCTGAGGGGCGCGCAGGGGCCCACGTCCTCAGTGCACCTGCCGCACCGCCACCACGTTGTAGTCCGTCGTCGGCGTCGGCGGCTCCGTGAAGCGGGAGTTGGGCAGGTAGAGGCGGTTGCCGTACGAGGCGACCGTCGTCGGGATCCGGAAGCGCGGGTCCGTGATCCGGGTGACCGCCGTGCCGCGCAGGCCCGTGGCGTCCATGTGGAAGACGTCCACGGCGTTCTGGATCTGCTGGACGACATAGAGCGTGCGGCCGAGCAGCAGGGCGCCGTCCCCGTCGGGGAGCTTCGCCCCGCCGAGGTCGACGCGGCGCGCGTCGCCGCTGCGGGGGTCGACGCGGTAGAGGCTCCCGCCGTCCGCGTAGACGTTGATGACCAGCAGCCCGCGGCCGTCGGGGGTGCGCTCCAGCCCGTTGGTGGTGAAGCCCTCGGCGGGGGCCTCCGCCCACTCGCCCTTCAGCCGCAGGGTCACCACGTCGCGCGGGGCCGGCAGCTCGCCGTGCGGGCCGAGCGGCAGGCCGTAGAGCTGGGACTGGGTCGAGTCGGTGAACCAGGCGGCGCCGGGCGTGAGCACGACGTCGTTGATCACGGTGGCGGGCCTGCCGACCTCGTAGGAGGCGAGGATCCGCCCGCTGCGGCCGTCGACGACGCGCAGCTGGCGCGAGGCCCCGCCCGCGATGAAGACCCGGCCGAGCCGGTCGGTCTTGAGACCGATGGACATGGCGTCCGTCCCGGTGGGGACGACCTCGCCGCGGCCCGTCGCCAGGCTCGCGCGGTAGAGCGAGCCCCCGCCGAGCGAGCCGAACCAGGCGTACGGGCCCGGGCCGGTCGCGATGCCCTCGGGCCGGAATCCGTCCGGGAGGGGGAACTCGGTGGGCCACAGGCCTCCGGCCGGCTCCGCGCGGGCCGCCGTGGCCAGGGGACCGGCGGCAGCCAGCGTCCCCAGCGCCGCACCGGCGCCCAGGAGTCTTCGGCGGGAGATGGGAGCTGCCATGGCGGTCGTCCTTCCGACGGGACCCGGAGGCCGGCTGATCGGCCGACCGGCTCACGGAAGCACAGCCCGCGGCGCCCCACGCCGCACACACGGAGATCTTCACAAAAGAAGGGGGGCGCTCCCGGAAGAGAGCGCCCCCTGTGAGGTCGTGCGGTGTCAGCGCGTCAGAGCGCGACGCCCAGCAGCGCGTCGACGGCCCGGGAGACGACGCCGGGCGCGCCTTCCTCGGTACCGCCGTCGGCGGCCTGGGCGGCGGCCCAGCGGTCGACGGCCGCGAGGGCGCGCGGCGAGTCGAGGTCGTCCGCGAGGGCCTCGCGGATCTCCTCCACCAGCGCGTCGGCGGACGGGCCGTCGGGGCGCGAGACGGCGGCGCGCCAGCGGCCGAGGCGCTCCACGGCCTCGTGCAGGACGGCGTCGGTCCACTCCCAGTCGGCGCGGTAGTGGTGCGCGAGGAGCGCGAGCCGGATCGCGGCCGGGTCGACGCCGTCGCGGCGCAGCGCCGAGACGAAGACGAGGTTGCCCTTGGATTTGGACATCTTCTCGCCGTGGAGCGCGACCATGCCGGCGTGGACGTAGGTCTTGGCGTAGGGGTGCTCGCCGGTGAGCACCTGGGCGTGCGAGGCGCCCATCTCGTGGTGCGGGAAGACGAGGTCGGAGCCGCCGCCCTGGACGTCGAAGCCCATGCCGAAGTACTCCAGGGCGATGGCGACGCACTCGATGTGCCAGCCGGGGCGGCCGGGGCCGAGCGAGGCGCCGTCCCAGCTGGGCTCGCCCGGGCGGGCGGCCATCCACAGCATGGGGTCCAGGGGGTTCTTCTTGCCGGGGCGGTCCGGGTCGCCGCCGCGCTCGGCGGACAGCAGGCGCATGGCCTCCGCGTCCAGGCCGGAGATCCCGCCGAAGTGGGTGTCGGACTCGACGGAGAAGTAGACGTCGCCGTCGAGCTCGTAGGCGGCACCGGCGTCGCGCAGCCGCTCCACCAGGGGGACGATCTTCGGTATCGACTCGACGGCACCGATGTAGTGCTGCGGCGGGAGCATCCGCAGCGCGGTCATGTCCTCGCGGAAGAGGGCGGTCTCGCGCTCGGCGAGCTCGGTCCAGTCGTCACCGTTGGCGACGGCGCGCTCGAGGAGCGGGTCGTCGATGTCGGTGACGTTCTGGACGTAGTGAACCTGCCGCTTGGTGTCGAGCCACACGCGCTGAACGAGGTCGAACGCGTTGTAGGTCGCCGCGTGTCCCATGTGGGTGGCGTCGTACGGCGTGATGCCGCAGACGTAGATACGGGCGACGGGGCCGGGGGCGAGGGTCACTCGCCCGCCGGTCGCGGTGTCGTGGATCCGGAGGTCGCGGCCACTGCCGGGCAGGGCGGGAACCTCAGAAGCGGGCCAGGCATGCATGTCACGAGCGTAACCGGACGCATGTTCCGGATACGAACCGGATCCGGCTGTTGGCCGAACAGACGCTCTTGCGCGGGGGCGCCGCGCTGTGCTTCGAGCCCCTTCGCCCCGCGCGGGCCGTCAGCGGTAACCGGCGCTCACACCGGTGGCCACGGGATGGCCGGCCATTCACCCGAAGGCTCACGGTGCCGCCCCGTGCGCAGCAGCTCCGCCACCCGCACCCGCAGCGCCTCGATCTCCCCGGGCGTGATCAGCTCGGCGAGCCGCGCCGCCAGGGGGCTCCCGTCGGCCAGATTGGCCGAAAGCCGCCGCAGCGCCTCCAGCGCCTCCTCCGTCAGCGGTTCCCCCGCCCAGCCCCACAGGAGCGTGCGCAGCTTGTCGTCCGCGTTGAAGGTCACACCGTGGTCGATGGCGTACAGCCGGCCGTCCGCGGCGGGCAGCAGGTGGCCGCCCTTGCGGTCGCCGTTGTTGATCACCGCGTCGAGGACGGCCAGCCGCCGCAGCCGCTCGTCGTCGGCGTGCACGAGCAGCGCGGTGCGGTCCCCGCCCACGTCGGCCAGGCCCACGGCCTTCCAGCCCGGGCCCGGCTCCGCGCCCTCGACCAGGGCCAGGAGCCGCTCACCGCCCTCCTCCGCGTCCTCGGGGGCGTCGATCCACATCTGGCACATGCCCCGGCCGTAGGGGCCGTCACGCAGCACCGTGGGCGGGATGAGCCCCCACCCCATGGCCTCGGAGAGCTCGTACGCGGCAACCTCGCGCTGGGCGAGGGTGCCGTCGGGGAAGTCCCACAGGGGCCGCTCCCCCGCGACGGGCTTGTAGACGCAGGCGGCGCTCACGCCCGCGTACTCGACCGTGCAGTACAGCACCGCGTTGGATGCCTCGCTGATCCGGCCGCGCACCGTCAGCTCGCCCTTGGCCAGCAGTTCGTGCGGGGTCACGCCCGGCGGCGTCACGCCCCGCGGCGGTATCCGTTCTGGCGCGGGCATACGTGTCCCTCCGGGTCGAGCGGCAGGCTGCACAGCGGGCACGGCGGGCGGCCGGCGTTCACGACCTCCAGGGCGCGCTTGGCGAAGGCACGGGCCATGGTGCCGGTGATCCGCACGCGCAGCATCGGCGGGCCGTTCGCCTCGTCCTGCAGGAGGCGCTCCTCGGCCTCGGCGAGGTCCTCGTCGGTGTCGGCGTCCAGCTCGACGAGGGCCTGCGCCTCGACGATCATGCGCTGGTGCTCGCCGTCCCAGGCCAGGGCCATGGTGCCGACGCGGAACTCCTCCTCGACGGGGGTCTCCAGCGGGGCCGCGTCGCTGAGCTCGGCGGGGGCCACGGCGGGCACCGGGGCGCTGCCGCCGGTGCGCCGGACGACCTCGTCGAGCAGTTCGTCGATGCGCTCGGCGAGCGCTTCGACCTGGGCCTTCTCGAGTGCGACGCTCGTGGTGCGGCCGGCCGCGGTGGCCTGGAGGAAGAAGGTGCGGCGGCCAGGCAGCCCGACCGTACCGGCGACGAAACGGTCCGGCGGGTCGTAGAGGAACACCTGACGGGACAACGTCCTGCTCCATTTGGTTCGGGCGGTTCGGGCGGTCGGATCTTCTCCGGGTGCCAGGTCAAGGGTGGAGAGGCGGCCAGTGCCGCGCAACCACCCTACTGCGCGGCACGATCACGGTGCCCCCGCCCCGCCCCCCACGACACCGTCCGCCTCGGGGCTCCGCGCCTGCGCGGGAGCCTCCCCGGGCGGCACGAGGCCGCGCAGGTCCCCGGTGTCGCCGAGGCGCACCAGGAAGGGGCGCAGCCGGGTGTAGCGGACGGCCGTGACGGAGCAGGGGTCGACGGCGATGCGCTGGAAGAGGTCCAGGTGCAGGCCGAGGGCGTCGGCGACGAGCGCCTTGATGATGTCGCCGTGCGTGCACACGACGTAGCAGGCGTCGTGCCCGTGCTCGGCCTCCATCCGGTCGTTCCAGTCGCGGACGGCGTCGACGGCGCGGGCCTGCATGGCCCGGACGGACTCGCCGCCCGGGAAGGCGGCGGAGGACGGGTGGCGCTGGACGACCTCCCAGAGCGGTTCGGCCGTGAGTTCGGAGATGGTGCGGCCGGACCAGTCTCCGTAGTCGCACTCGCCGACGCGCTCGTCGGTGTGCAGCGGCAGGCCGGGGCGGGCGGCGAGGAGGGGCGCCAGGGTCTCGCGGCAGCGCTGCAGGGGACTCGTGACGGCCGCGGCGAGCGGTACCTGCGCGAGCCGGTCCGGGAGGGCGGCGGCCTGGGCGGTGCCGCGCTCGTCCAGGGCGATGCCGGGGGTCCGTCCCGCGAGCACTCCCCCGGTGTTGGCGGTGGACCGGCCGTGCCGGACCAGGATCAGCGTGGGCATGGCGCCCAGCGTAGGCCGTCCCGGGCGGAGCGCGATGTGCGCACGGGTTCCGGTGTCTGCGTCCTCCGCCGGTCATCCGGCGGGGTGGCGCTTCGGCGTCGCGGCGGAGGAGGTCGTCCGCCGCAGCGGCCGTGCCGTTCCGGCCACAGTGGCGTGTCCGGGGCGTGTGCGCGGAGCGGATCGGCGGCAAAATGCCCTGCGTGATCGTGGACTGCGCTATCTACCGGGACGGGTGCCGCACCGAGGGCCCCGCCGACTTCTCCGACGCCCTCGACGAGGCGCGTGCCGCGGGAGACTCCTTCCTGTGGGTCGGGCTGCACGAGCCGACGGAGAAGGAGTTCGACCTCATCACCAGCGAGTTCAACCTGCACCCGCTGGCGGTGGAGGACGCCCTCAAGGCCCACCAGCGGCCCAAGCTGGAGATCTACAACGGTTCGTTGTTCCTGGTGCTCAAACCCGTCACGTACGACGACGACGCGGACACCGTGACGACGGGCGAGCTGATGCTGTTCGTCGGCGACTCCTTCGTCGTGACCGTGCGGCACGGCGAGGGCAGCCCGCTCGCCCAGGTGCGGCAACGGCTGGAGCAGGAGCGGGAGGTGCTGCGGCACGGGCCGACGTCAGTGCTGTACGCGGTGTGCGACGCGGTCGTGGACCACTACATCGAGGTGGCGGGCGAGCTCCAGGCGGACCTGGAGGAGCTGGAGGCGGAGGTGTTCGCCCCGCTGGGCGGGGACACCAGGAACACCGCCTCGCGGATCTACTCGTTCAAGCGCCAGGTGCTGGAGTTCCGGCGGGCCTCGGCCCCGCTGGCCGATCCGATGGCGCGGCTGGCGGGCGCGGGCGTGCCGTTCGTGCCCGAGCGCTCGCAGCCCTTCTTCCGCGACGTGAACGACCACCTGACGCGGGCGAACGAGTCGGTCGAGGGCCTGGACCGGCTGCTGTCGGACATACTGTCCGCGCACCTCGCGCAGATGGGCGTCCAGCAGAACGACGACATGCGCAAGATCTCGGCGTGGGCGGCGATGGCCGCGGTCCCGACGATGATCGCCGGGATCTACGGGATGAACTTCGACCACATGCCGGAGCTGCGGCAGCCGTGGGGCTATCCGGCGGTCGTCGTGGTGATGGCGGGGCTGGTGTTCTGGCTGCACCGGATGTTCAAGCGGCGCGGCTGGCTGTGACGGCACGGGCGGCGGGGCCCGGGCCGGCGCACCGCGTCAGGCGAACTCGGGTGCCGTCTGCGCCGGTCCGCCGAGCGCGTTGCGGCGCTGCGGCATGCGCAGGGTGACCATCCGCCGCCGGCCGACGACCTGCTCGTAGCGGTGCACCGCCCGGATGCCGAGCGACAGCGCGAGGGCCTTCGGCCGGGACCAGCCCAGGAGGGCGCCCATGCGCTTCATGACGGCCAGGCTCACGTCCCGGTAGACGCGGGTCTCCGCGCGGGCGCTCTCCCGCAGCACCGCCCGGATCGTCCGGCCGTGCCCGGCGCGCACCAGGCGCAGCAGCTCCTCGTGGCAGTACGCGAGGTGGTTGGCCTCGTCGTGGGCGATCATCCGCAATGCCTTGCCGACCTCGGGGTGGTCGCCGAAGCGCGCGGTGAGCATCCGCATCTGGTCGGCGGCGCGCTGTTCGGTGACGCGGCTGTGCGCGAGGTAGGTGACGATGTCCTCCTCGGTCAGCGGCCGTTCGCCGCGGAGCAGGACGTGGGGCAGGCCGATGCCGCGGCGTTCGAGGAGCATCGTGTAGTCGGTCCCGGCCGGCACCGGGGCCGGGTCGAGGCCGCGTCTGCGCAGCAGGGCCTCGAAGATGCGGCCGTGCTTGTCCTCGTCGGCGCCGTGCCGGGCGATCTTCGGTGCGAGGGCCCGCTGTTCCTCGGGGACGAGGGCGGCGATCCGGCCGTTCTCCCAGCCGCCCTGCGCCTCGCCGCTGGCGGCGATGGAGCAGAAGAGCCGGTAGGCCTCGTCGTTGCCGAGGATCTCCTGGAACAGGCTTCTGGCCGAGAGCATGCCGGACACACCTCCGTTCACGGCGCATTTCGCGTATGTCCCGTGAAACCCGAGTCAAGTGCCATGCCGGGGAAGCGGCAATCGGGGGGCGACGTCCGCTCGGCCGAATGCGCGACGCCGAAGGCGGTGCGAGGCGCGTAACCCGGCGCCCGTACGGGCGTTGTCCTCTGTACCGGCCGTGGCGGGGAAGACACCCCGAGCCCCCACCACGGCCGACGGGTTCCGCCCGTCCGTCACGCCAGGCCTGCGCGCTCCAGGGCCTCGACGCCCGCCCGCAGGCTCGCGATCCGCTCGTCCAGGGTGAAGCCCGCCGGGGCGAGCGACAGGGTGGTCACGCCCGCGGCGGCGTAGGCCTGCATGCGGTCGGCGATGCGCTCCACGGAGCCGATGAGGGTGGTGGAGTCGATCAGGTCGCGCGGGACGGCCGCGGCGGCGCCCGCCTTGTCGCCCGAGAGGTACTTCTCCTGGATCTCGGCGGCGGCCTTCTCGTAGCCCATGCGCTGCGCGAGCTTGTTGTAGAAGTTCTGCTTGGCGCTGCCCATGCCGCCGACGTAGAGCGCGGTGTACGGGCGGAAGAGGTCGGCCAGCCCGTCGACGTCGTCGCCCACGGCCATGGGGACGGTCGGGACGACGTCGAAGCCCTCCAGCTCCTTGCCGGCCTTCGCGCGGCCGGCGCGCAGCGCGCCGAGCGTGGTCTCCTCGGCGTGCTCGGGGGCGAAGAAGACCAGGAGGGCGCCGTCGGCGATCTCGCCGGTCTGCTCCAGGTTCTTCGGGCCGATGGCGGCGATGTACAGCGGGATGCGCTCGCGGACGGGGTGGACGGTGAGCTTGATGGGCTTGCCCGGGCCGCCGGGGAGCGGCAGGGTCCAGTTCTCGCCCTCGTGGGTGAGGCGCTCGCGGGACATGGCCTTGCGGATGATCTCGACGTACTCGCGGGTGCGGGCGAGCGGCTTGTCGAACCGCACGCCGTACCAGCCCTCGGAGACCTGCGGGCCGGAGACGCCGAGGCCCAGCCGGAAGCGGCCGCCGGAGAGGGAGTCGAGGGTCGCGGCGGTCATCGCCGTCATGGTGGGCGTGCGGGCGGGGATCTGGAAGATGCCCGAGCCGATGTCGATGCGCTCGGTCTGCGCGGCGACCCAGGACAGGACGGTGGCCGCGTCGGAGCCGTAGGCCTCGGCGGCCCAGCAGACCGAGTAGCCGAGCCGGTCGGCCTCGCGGGCGACGGCGAGGTTGTCGGCGTCCATGCCGGCGCCCCAGTAACCGAGGTTGATCCCCAGCCTCATTCCACTCATGGCGGGCTCCCCTTACCGATCAGTAACGTCGTTGTTGCGGGGACTTTAGCGCGCGGACGCGGGGTACGTCACCGGCCGGCCGCCGTCCCCCTCCGGAGTGGGTCCGCGGCGCGCGGTCCACGGGGTGCCGCGGGGCGTCGTCCACAGGCGGCCACGGCGCGGGCCGGGACCAGTAACCTCAGCGCTCATGGAACTGAGGCATCTCGGCCGCACGGGCCTGCGGGTATCCCGGATCGGGCTCGGCACGCTCACCTGGGGCCGGGACACCGACGAGAACGGCGCGGCGGATCAGTTGAAGACCTTCTGGGAGGCCGGCGGCACCCTGGTCGACACCGCGGACGTGTACGCGGACGGCGCCGCCGAGTATCTGCTCGGCCGGCTGATGGAGGACCTCGTGCCGCGCCGCGACCTGGTCATCGCGACCAAGTCCGGCAGCGTCCCCGACCCCGACCGGCGCTTCGACGGCTCGCGCGGCCATCTGCTCTCCGCGCTCGACGCCTCCCTCGAGCGGCTCGGCACGGACCACGTGGATCTGTGGCAGATCCACGCCTTCGACCCCCACACGCCCGTCGAGGAGACCCTGCAGGCCGTCGACATCGCCGTCACCAGCGGCCGCGCCCGCTACGCCGGCGTGTCCAACTTCTGCGGCTGGCAGCTCGCCAAGGCCGCCACGTGGCAGCTCGCCGCCCCCGGCGTGCGGACGCGGCTGGCCGGCACGCAGATGGAGTACTCCCTGCTGCAGCGCGGCATCGAGCGGGAGGTGCTGCCGGCCGCGCTCGACCTCGGGATCGGCGTGCTGCCGTCCTCCCCGCTGGGCCGCGGCGTGCTCACCGGCAAGTACCGCCACGCGACGCCCGCCGACTCCCGGGGCGCCTCCGAGCACCTGGCGCCCTTCGTCGCCCCCTACCTCGACGAGACCGCCGGCCGCGTGGTCGACGCCGTCGCCACGGCCGCGGACGGCCTCGCCACGACGGCCCTGAAGGTCGCCCTCGCCTGGGTCCGCGACCGCCCCGGCGTCGTCGCCCCGATCGTCGGCGCGCGCACCGCACAGCAGCTCAGGGCCGCGCTGTCAGTGGAGAGCCTTACGCTTCCCGACGAGATCTGCCGTGCGCTGGACGATGTGTCGGCGCCCGTGCACCGCTATCCCGATCAGGACTGGAGCACCCTGTGAGCACCGATCGCCGCGCCGGCGAACCCGCGCCGAGCGGCACCCGGACCCCTGACGGAGACCCCGCTTCTCCGTCGCGCGGCAGCGCCGAGCACTCCGACGCGCCGCAGGCCGTGCAGCCGACGCCTGGCTCCCCCGCGGACGGCGACGGCGCACCGGCCGAGCACACCGGCGCCGCTTCCGGGGCAGAGCCGGACGCCCCCGCGCCCGGCGGCCCGCACACTCCTGACGGCGAAGCCGCCACCACCCCGCCCGGCGGCGCCGAGCAGCCCGGCGAGCCGCAGGCCGCGCCAAGCGCCCCGGCCGCGCCCGTGACCGAAGGCGCCGAGGCCGCCCCTGGTGCGGAGCCCGCCCCCGCTCCGGGCTCGCCCAAGAGCGCCGTCGCCGAAGCGCTCGCCGCGGCCGTGCGGGCCGTGGAGAGCGGAGAGCGCTCCGCGGCGTCGTTCTTCACGGAGGCTCCGCGCCCCGCCCGCAAGGCGGCGCCCGCGCGCCCGCCCCGCCCGGCGGCCACCGCGCCGGCCCCCGCCGCGGCCCCCCTTATCGGCGCCGAAGGCCTCGCCGGCGTGCGCGAGGTTCTCGCCGCGGGCGGCGCACCCGAGTCGCTGGCCATCCCGGTCGCCGAGGCCCTGGGCGAGCAGGCCGCCGAGGCCCTGCGCGAGGATCCCTGGCAGCTGCTGGCCGTCCCCGGCGTGCGGCCCGAGCAGGCGGACGGGTTCGCCCGCGCCCTGCTGGGCCCGGAGGCGGGCCCCGGTGACGAGCGCCGGGCCCGGGCCCTGACCGGCCGGGTGCTGGAGCGCGCCGCGCTCGAGGGGCACACGGTCCTGGAGGCCCCGGCCTTGCGCGCGGCCCTGGCCCGTCACGCCGTGCCGGATCCGGACGAGGCCCTGCAGTCCGCCATCGCCGAGGGCACGGTCCTGGTGTTCCAGGAGGCCGTGGAGCCCGCCCAGGGCGCCCCCGCTCCCCAGGGCGAGGACGAGGAGGTCCCGGTCCGGCTGCTCCTGGGCCTGGACCGCTGCGCCATGGCCGAGGAGAGCCTCGCCGACGGCCTGGCCCGGCTGATCAGCACCTTCGCGGCCGGCCCCGAGGAGTGGGAGCCCGCGGCGGCCGCCGCCCCCTCCCCGTCCGCCGCCGAGCTGATCCGCGCCGCCGCGTCCGCCGGCCTCGTCACGCACACCGGCGGCGAGGCGGCCCGCGCCGAGCCCGCCGCCCTCGTGGCCGCGGCCCGCTCCCTGGGCCTGCGCGCGTACGCCGCCGTGCACACCGAGGACGGCCGCCGGCGCCTGGCCGCGACGGGCGATCCGGAAGCGGTCACGGTGGCCGGTCTGCTGTCCGGCGCGGAGGGCCCCGGCCGCGACGAGGACGGCGCCCTCGCCCTCGACCTGCTGGCCGTCCTGGACGCCCCCCAGCTCGACGTCGAGACCGCCGCGATGCTCGTGGAGTCGCTCGCCGACGGCACCCGCCTGGCGCTCAGCGGCGACCCGGCCGTGCTGTGGTCCGCGGGCCCGGGCCGGGTGTTCGCGGACGTGGTGGCGGCCCGCGTCTGCCCCGCGGTCGTCTCGCGCACGCCGGACGAGGGCCCGGTCGGCGAGCTGGTGTCGGGCATCGGCATCGGCGAGCTGTCGCAGCCGGCGGCCCCCGGCAAGGAGGTCGTGATCGTCCCGGTGCGCGATCCCGGCGAGGCGGTGCACCGCACGGTGCAGCTGGTGGCGGATTCCATCCCGCGTGCCATCGGCGTGCCCGCCGAGCACACCCAGGTGATCACCCCCGGCCACGGCGGCCCCGCCGGCACCCGCGCGCTCAACGCGGCGCTGAAGGAGCGGCTGAACCCCGGCCCCGGCCGCTTCGGCGGCTTCGACCCGGGCGACCGGGTGGCGTACGTCCCGGCGCCGGGCCGGATGCTCCCCGGCACGGTGACCGGAGCGGAGCCGGAGGGGCTCCGGCTGGACTGCGGGGGCTCCCCCGTCCTCGTCCCGCGGGAGCGCGTGGCCGAGGCCGTGCGCCACGGCTGGGCCGTCACCGCCCACCAGGCGGCCGGTACGCGCTGGCCGGCGGCCGTGGTCGTCCTCCCGGGCGATGCGGCCTCCACGCTGACGCGCTCGTGGATCTATACGGCGTTCGGCCGCGCCGAGCGGCACCTGTCCGTCGTGCACGGCGTGGACCAGGCGCTGCCTCGTGCCGTCGCGGAGGTCCCGGCGAAGGAGCGGACGACCCGGCTGCGGGCGCTGCTGCAGGCCCAGGAGCGCCCGTCCGAGTGAGGCCGCCCTGTTCCGGGCCCGGGCATCCGCCGGGCCCGGAGCGGGTCAGGGCTTCGTCGGCGAGGGCTGCGCGCCGCCGCCGGCCCCGCTCCCCGGAGCACCGTCCACGGCATCCTCGTCCATGACGTCGTCGTCGATGCCGTCATCGTCGATGCCGTCGTCGCCGTCGTCATCACTGTCGTCGTCATCACTGTCGTCGTCATCGCCGTCCAGGTCCTCGTCGAAGACCGCGCTGACGTCGAAGCGGCAGATCACCCGCTGCGGGTCGGCCTGCTCGAAGGGCGCCGACAGCCACTCCCCCGGCTCGGCGGGCTCGTCCGATGCGGTGACCCAGAGCGTGGAGTCCCCTTCCTCCAGGCCGAATTCCTTGTGCCGCGAGGCGATCTCGTCCGGCTCGTACTCACCGAAGATCACCCCGAGCGCGGCGTGCACGCTGCCGCCCACGTTGCCCACGGCAGCCGCCCCGGCGGGGCCCGCCGGTGCGTCGACGTCGGGGTCGAGGTCGGCCACGCGCTGGGCCTGGGCGAGGAGCCGCTGCGGCTCCACCACCGCGTAGTCCCGGCGGATCAGCAGACTGAGTGCGCTCGGCTCCTCCGGCCCCGCGTAGGCGGGCAGGGTGTCGTCCCCGGGGATCTCGAAGGGGGTGACCTCGTCGTAGGCGTCGTAGAGCAGCTCGTCGTACGCCTCGGCTGTCGCGGCCAGCTCGTTGAACGCGGCGTAGACGGCCGGGTCGTCCTCCCCCGACCGGCGTTCGACGGCGTCGAGGTGGCGGTCCAGAGCGGCTTTGACCGCCTCGGCGGCGGCGCGTACCTCGGCAGCGGATGGCTGCGCAGCATCAGACATAGTGCAGACGCTATCCGCACAGGGCCCGTTCCCGCACAATAGATGCGATGCCGGAATACGAATTCTGTGATGTGTATGTGCCGCGGGGGGTCTCCCGGGGTGCCGCCACACGCCTGCTGACCGACCACGCCGAGTACGGACACTGGGAGTTGGACCGACTTCGCCTCTATCCCGACGGCAGCCGCAAGGTGCGGCTGCGCCGCAGGATCATCCGCCAGGTGCGCGCCACCTGGTGACACGCAGACGGAGCGGGTCCCGCGATGCGGGACCCGCTCCGTGCTGTGCGAACCGCTTCCGGGTGATCCGGGTCAGTTCTGCCCGGCACGCGCGCGGCGGTAGATGACCGCGCCGCCGAGCAGCAGACCGGCGCTGGCGGCGCCGGCCATGCCCAGCTGGCCCGCGCCGGTGTGCGCGAGCTCGACGGCCTTGGCCGCCGGACCGGTGGCCGCGGCGACGGCGGGGGCCGCCTTGTGCTCGGCCTTCACCTCGGGGGCGGGGGTGTGCGCGGCGTCCGTCCGCGCGGGCTTGTGCCCGGCGGAGGTGTGGTCGGCCGGCTTGTCCTTGCCCGGGGTGTGACCGCCCGGCTTGTGCTGGTCCGACGAGTGGTCCGTCGGCGGCTTGTGGCCGTGGTCCCCACCGGGCGGGTTCTGGTGCGGCGGCTTGTGGGTGCCGTCGTGCCCGCCGGGGTGACCGGGCTTGCCCGGGTGACCAGGCTTGCCCGGGTGACCCGGGTGGCCCGGCCATCCGTGGCCGTCGCCCTCGTCCACGTTGGCGCACTTGTTGCCCGTGGTGTGGTTGCCCACGCCGGCGACGTTGACGCTGTTGCCGCAGGCGTTGACCGGCACCTCGACCGGCACCTGGATGGTGTTGCCCGAGGCCACACCGGGCGAGTCGGTGGCGGCGCCGTGGGCGCCGGAACCGCCGTGCCCGTGGTTGCCGCCGCCGTTGCCCTTGCCACCGTGCCCACCGCCGTGGTGACCACCACCGTGGTGCCCGCCGTTGACGCACGTGTTGCCCGAGGCCGGGTTGAGCGCCCCGATCACGTTCACCGTGTTGCCGCAGGCGTTCACCGGCACGTGGACCGGGACCTGGACGGTGTTGCCCGAGGCCACACCGGGCGAGTTCGCCGCGTGGCCACCGGCCCCGGACGACGCCTGGGCGTAGCTGCCGGTCACGGCCGCGAGTACGCCACTCGCCGCCGCTGCAGTGATCAGGCCCTTCTTCGTGACCTGTCGCATGAGTCCTGCCTCTCTGCTTGCGCTATACGGATACACGCCAGCAATAAGGACAAAGTGCCCACATGCTCGCGTGTCGAAAGCCCGGGCGGCCCCGGAGTGCACGCAAGTCACTCCGGAGCCGCCCATGTCAGACCCTTACGGGTTGAGGCACGACGTCAGCTGTTGACGCAGGTGTTGCCAAACGTGGGGTTGAGCAGCCCGACGACGTTGATCGAGTTGCCGCAGACGTTCACCGGCACATTGATCGGAGCCTGGATGACGTTGCCGGAGACCACACCGGGCGAGTTCACGGCGGCCCCCTGGGCGCCGGAGTCCGCAGCGGCCAGGCCAGCACCCGCGAGCACGAGACCACCGGTAACGGCCGCGGAAGCGACGACCTTCTTGATCATGGATTCCTCCTTGTTGGCAATGCGGTCCCAGCCGCGGACCGCACACCTGTAACGACGAGGAGGTAATCGGGCTACGCAACCCTCAGATCATTCACTCGTTACGGTTAACTCGGCACAAATTTACGGAATTTAGACCCGGCCTCAGCACTGATCGAGGAACCGGTCGAGAACACGTGCGCCGAACTTCAGGCCTTCCAGGGGCACTCGCTCGTCGACGCCGTGGAACATCCCCGCGAAGTCCAGCTCCGGCGGCAGCTGCAGCGGCGCGAACCCGAAGCACCGGATGCCCAGGTCGTCGAAGGACTTCGCGTCCGTGCCGCCCGAGAGCATGTACGGCACGGCGCGCGCGATCGGGTCCTCCGCCTTCAGGGCCGACTGCATGGCGTCGACGAGCTTGCCGTCGAAGCTCGTCTCCAGCGCCTTGTCCGCGTGCACGTCCTCGCGCCGGACCCGCGGGCCGAGGATGCGGTCGAGGTCGGCGAGGAACTCCTCCTCGTACCCCGGCAGGAACCTTCCGTCCACGTGCGCCGTGGCCTGCCCCGGGATGACGTTGACCTTGTACCCCGCGCCCAGCATGGTCGGGGCGGCGGTGTTGCGGAGCGTGGTGCCGATCATCTTGGCGATGCCGCCGAGCTTGGCGAGCGTCGTCTCCATGTCCTCGGGGTCCAGCGGCGTGCCGAGGGCGTCGGAGAGCTCGTCGAGGAAGGACCGCACGGTCTTGGTCATCCGGACCGGGAACTCGTGCCGCCCCAGCCGGCCGACCGCCTCGCACAGCTCCGTGATCGCGTTGTCCTTGTTGGTCATCGAGCCGTGGCCGGCGGTGCCGTCGACCGTGAGCCTCATCCAGTGCATGCCCTTCTGGGCCGTCTCGATCAGATAGAGCCGCAGGTTCTCGTTGACCGTGAAGGAGAAGCCGCCGACCTCGCCGATCGCCTCGGTCACGCCCTCGAAGAGCCCGGGGTGCTTGTCCACCAGGTGGCGCGCGCCGTAGACGCCGCCGGCCTCCTCGTCCGCGAGGAAGGCGAGCACCACGTCGCGCGGGGGCTTGCGGCCCGTGCGCATGCGGTCGCGGACGACCGCGAGGGTCATCGCGTCCATGTCCTTCATGTCCACCGCGCCGCGGCCCCACAGGCACCCGTCCGCGATCTCGCCCGCGAAGGGGTGGTGGGTCCAGTCGGCGGCGTTGGCCGGGACGACGTCGGTGTGGCCGTGGATGAGCAGCGCCGGCCGGGAGGGGTCCTCGCCCTCGATCCGCGCCACCGTCGAAGCGCGCCCCTTGTGGGACTCGAAGATCTGCGGTTCGAGCCCGACCTCGGCGAGCTTCTCCGCCACGTATTCGGCGGCGGCGCGCTCGCCCGGCCCGGAGTGGTCGCCGTAGTTGCTGGTGTCGATCCGGATCAGATCGCGGCAGAGGTCGACGACCTCGCCCTCGCCGCCCCCGCCGCCCTTGCCCGCCCCGGCCCCGGCCGGCTTCGACTCGCTCACGCTGCCTCCTCCTGGTTCGCTGCCGCCGGCCGCCCCGCTGAGGGCGGCCCGCGGCGTGGGTCCTCCGCCATCCTCTCTCTCCGGCCGCCGCAGCCCAAGGCCGCAATACTGCCGACATCCGCCCGCCACACCCGCCGGAAGCCGCTCCACCGGGCACGTGATCGAGCACCCCCAGATCTTTGGTATTGTTTTCCTCGTCGGAAGGGCAACGGCCCGGAAGACGAAAAACACCTAGTCCGGGTGGCGGAATGGCAGACGCGCTAGCTTGAGGTGCTAGTGCCCTTTATCGGGCGTGGGGGTTCAAGTCCCCCCTCGGACACAGGCTAAGGCCCCAGTTCATCTGGGGCCTTATTGCTTTTCCCGGCCTCTTCCCTGCTTCTTACCCGCCTCTTCCCCGCAGGCTTCCCGGGCCGTTTCCCGGGCGATTTCCCCGCGCAGGGGTATCCCCCGCAGCCGGACGGACAGGCACGTCACGCACCCCTCCAGCTTCTCGAACTCGCCGATGTCCACCGGGACCGGCGTGTACCCGAGGTCCGCGAGCAGGTCCGCGGTCCTCGGGGCGCCGGCCGAGAGGAGGAGGCGGTCGCCTCCGAGGAGGACGACGTGGGCTCCCGGCTCCTCGGGGACGGGGAGGAAGCGGGGGAAGAGGGACCGCGTGTCGACCAGGGGCTCGTAGCCGATGACCGTGCCGTCGGGGAGGGCCGTGACCGCCGATTTCAGGTGCAGGACCTTGCTGACGGGCACGGGCACCACGCGCGCCCCCAGCGGTTCCAGGACGGCCCGCAGTTGGCGCACCCCCTCCGCATCGGTACGGCCACCCCGCCCGACGTAGACGGTGTCGCCGACTTTGAGGACGTCGCCGCCGTCGAGGGTGCCGGGTTCGCGGATGCGGTTGAGGGAGAGGCCGAGTTCCGCGGCGACCCGTTCCGCGGCCGCCGCCTCGGCGCGGCGGGAGGGGGCTCCGGAGCGGGCCACGACGGCGACGTTGCGGAAGACGACCATGGCGTCCTCGACGAAGACGGCGTCCGGGCAGTCGTCGGCGGGCGGGACCTCGACGGTCCGCCAGCCGTGGTCGCGCAGGGTCGCCGTGTAGTCGTGCCACTGGCGCAGGGCGAGGGCGGGGTCCACAGGCGTGCGGGCGAGGTGGGTCACCAGGCCTTCGGCGAGGCGGGGGCCGGGGCGGCGTACGAGGGCGGTTCTGCTGGGCACGAGGGGTTCCTCTCCGGGGCGGCCGGGCCGCAGGGGCCCGTGCGTATCATCTGGCTGATGATCACCAACCATGCCCGCCGCCCGAAGCCGGCAACCGCCTCCGCCCCCTGCCGCGTCACCGTCTGCCGCGGCTGCTGCTGCGGCGATCCGCGGAAGGTGCCGGGGGTCGACCACGCCGGGCAGATCCCGCGGCTGCGGAAGGCGTTGGGCGATGCCGCCCAGGTGCGGGCCTCCGAGTGCCTGGACGTGTGCGACCAGGCGAACGTGGTGGTCGTGCAGCCGTCGGCAGCGGGGCGGGCGGCCGGCGGGCGGCCCGTGTGGCTCGGGCTCGTCAACGACGACGACGTGCTCGCGGACGTGGCGGACTGGATACGGGCGGGCGGGCCGGGGCTGGCGGAGCCGCCCGGGGTGCTGGACCTGTACACGTTCACGGTGTCGCGGCGGGTGGGGAAGGGCGTGGAGGAGTAGGCCCGCGAGCCGCTCCTCCGTCCGCTCCGTCCGCCCTGCCCGCGCCCGCTACCGTCCCGCCTTCGTCAGTCCCCGCGCGGTCCGGCCGCCGAGGCCGCCTTCTCCAGCTGGAACGCCTCGTTGCCGAGGCCGATGCTGCCGTGCACCCCGGGGCGCAGGTACTTGAGGACGATGCCGTAGCCGATGCCGGCGAGGACGGCCGCGCCGATGGTGCCGGGCAGGATCCAGCGCAGGGGCGATCCGGGGTCGGCGCCGAGCAGGACGTCGAAGTCCTTGACCGCGTACACAGCGATGACGACGAGGGCGGCCCCGGCGACGCCGGAGGCGATCAGGCGCGGCGCCTGCGCGCGCGCGGCGCCGCGCCGGACGAAGAAGGCGATGACGGCGGCGGACGCGGCGGCCATCAGCACGATGATGCCGAGGGCGCCGACGTTGCCGCTCCAGGTGAACAGGCGCAGGACGGGTGCGGTGGGGTCGCCGTGCGGGCGGCCGTCGGTCACGGCGAAGAGGAGGACGGCGATCAGCGAGACGGCGCTCTGCAGCAGGGAGCCGTGGGCCGGGGCGCCGCTCGTGCGGGAGGTGCGGCCGACGGCGGCGGGCAGCAGGCCCTCGCGGCCCATGGCGAAGGCGTAGCGGGCGACGACGTTGTGGAAGCTGAGCATCGCGGCGAACATGCCGGTCACGTAGAAGACGTGCATGACGTCGGTGAAGGTGCCGCCGAGCCGCTCCTCGGTGAGGGCGAAGAGCAGGTTCGGGCCCTGCTCCTGGGCGAGGCCGACGATGGAGTCCGGGCCGGCCGCGACGCTGAGGGCCCAGGAGCTCAGGGCGAAGAAGAGCGCGACGAAGCCGACGGCGAGGAAGGTGACGCGGGCGACGACGACGTTCGGGCGGCTGGTCTCCTCGGCGTAGACGGCGGCCTGTTCGAAGCCGACGAAGGCCGCGATGGTGAAGCACAGGGCGGTGCCGAGGCCGCCCCCGCCGAGGGTGGTGGGGTCGAAGGCGTGGAAGGAGACGCCCTGCGGGCCCGGGTCGGCGAGGCCGGCGAGGTCGAAGGCGACGACCATCACGCACTCGATGAGCAGCAGGACCCCGAGGACCTTGGCGCTGAGGTCTATCTTCAGCCAGCCGAGGACGCCGACGACGAGGACGGCGGCCACGGCGGGCACCCACCAGGCGACGGCGAGGCCCAGGTGCTTGTCGAGCAGGCCGGAGAGCTCGTAGCCGAAGATGCCGTATATCCCGAACTGCATGGGGCTGTAGGCGACGAGGGCGACGACGGAGGCGGCGGCGCCGGCCGTGCCGCCGAGGCCGCGGGCGATGTAGGCGTAGAAGGCGCCGGCGTTGTGGACGTGGCGGCTCATCTCGGCGTAGCCGAAGCTGAAGAGGGTCAGCACCACGCCGAGGATGACGAACAGCAGGGGCTGGCCGACTATGGCCATCGTCCCGTAGGTGGTGGGCATGACGCCCGCCGTCACCATCAGGGGCGCGCTGGCGGCGACGACCGACAGGAGCAGACCGGCGAGGCCTATGCGGTCGGCGCGCAGGCGTCTGTCCTGCCCCTTGAACGTGCTGATCTCGCTCGTCGTGCCCGTCGTCATGGCGGGGTGGTCCTTCCCATGGGTGAGCGGGGGTGATCGTAGGGGATGTGCGCGGCCGGGCGGCGTCAGGCCGAGCCGAGGGCGGCGCGGCGCGCGGCGCGGAAGGCCTTCGCGGGGTCCCGGTCGGGGTAGGACCAGGGGGCGCGGGTGGCGTGCGGGCCGATGCGGGTGAGCAGGGCCGCCGCCTCGGCGAGCCGGCCTTCGTGGAGCTTGGCGTGGGCGAGGTAGTTCAGGTCGGCCTTGCGCCGGGGGTGGGCGCTGCCGGCGGCGTTGTCGTCGACGTCCCATTCGAGCCACCAGTCGAAGGCGGCCTTCATCACCTGGCGGGCGCGGCGGCTGGTCCAGTGGCCGGAGCGGGCGGGGTCGCCGGGCTCGACGCCGGCGCGCGCGAGGACGCGGTAGCGCTCGGCGTGGGCGACGACGGGCAGCACGGCCAAGGGCGAGTCCGCGGGCGCCTGTTCGGCGGCCCAGGCGGCGAAGTCGTAGACCTCGTGCAGGGGGTCGTCGCGGTCGCCCTTCTGGTGCTCGGCCAGGCACGCGGCCATGAGGTGGTGGGCGTGGTGGTGGTCGCGGTGGCGGGCGCGGACCTGGTCGAAGGCGCGGACGCGCTCGTCGTCGGTGCCGGTGCGGCGGGCGAGGATGAGGACGGCGAGCCAGGGGGACGGGTCGGCGGGGGCCATCCTGGCGGCCACCAGGCAGGCGGCGCGCGCCCCCTCGGGGCTGTCCTTGCCGCTCACGGCGCGGAAGACGGTGGCGCAGGCGAGGAGGGCGGCGGCGTCCGGGCTGTCGGGCTCGGCGAGCTGCCACTCGCGGGCCCAGGCGACGCTGGAGGGGCCTTCGGCGAGGACGACGAGGCGGTGGCCGCGGCGGTCCCAGTCGTCGCCGGTCTCGGCGAGGAGATTGCGGGCCTCGGTCCAGCGGCCGCGCGCCAGGGCGTCACGGACCGTGGCCAGTTCGGCGTCGTCGAGGGCGGGGTCGAAGGTCACTCCGTCCTTGTTCCGGGAGCGGGCAGCCCGGGCCGCTTTCCCAAGGGGGGGCGGGGGCGTCATCTGCGGGCTTCCTCCACGGCGTACGTCCCCTCCGGCCGCCGGGTCGGGGCGTCCGCATTCATCCATGTCAGTCACGCACAGCAAAGCGGTAGTCACGGCTCCGAGTCAAGACCTGATCTTGGAGCTGACGCTTCATCAACTCACATACCGTCAGTTCCGGTTACCGTTGTTCACTCCCTCGCATCCCGTGGGCCACTTGCGCTCACTTCAGCCCCTCCGTTCACCCTGCGCCCCTGCCGTCGCGGCGGTCCGCGCGCAGGCCGGAGGTGGCACGGAAAGTGACACCCGACCCGTAGGTACACCCTGCCGAAGAACAACAGTTCGAGCGATTGGGGGGCACTCACGGGCGGTGTCGGCCGTTGGAGGGGATGGCCGCCCGAAAGAGGGGTACTCGGCCGTCACACCGCTCACAAGGCGGCTATCGTTTTTCTGTCAAGTCCCCGACGGCCGAGTGGTCTTGAGGTGCGCGACGTGTTGGTCTTCGCCTTCGCCGTGAGCGCGGCCTGCTGCCTGGGCATCGGCTTCGTCCTCCAGCAGAACGCCGCGCAGCGGGCCCCGATGAGCGACTTCCTCTCCCTGCGGCTGCTGCTCGACCTCGTCCGGATGCCGCGCTGGCGGGCCGGCATCGGGATGATGGCGTGCGGCATGGCGCTCGGCGCGATCGCGCTGAACCAGGGCGAGGTGTCACTGGTCGAACCCCTGCTCGCGACGAACCTGCTGTTCGCCATGGCCCTCTCCCGTTGGCAGACCCGCCAGCCCCTGGGCCGTACGGGCTGGGGCGGGCTGTGGCTGCTGGCCGGCGGCGTCGCGGCGTTCATCATCGCGGGCCGGCCGCACGGCGGCGCCACCGTCACCGATCCGCTGCGGCACTGGCTGATCGTCGGGGTGATGCTGGGGGGCGCGCTCGCGATGGCGGCGGTCTCCAAGCGCGTGCGGATGAGCGTCGAGGCGCCGCTCCTGGGAGTGGCCGCCGGGCTGCTCTACGGCGTCCAGGACGCCCTCACGCGCGTCAGCGGCGAACGGCTCTCCGAGGACGGCTGGACCGCGTTCTTCCTGAGCTGGCAGCCGTACGGGGTGCTCGTCCTCGGCGTGACGGCGCTGGTGTTCGTCCAGAGCGCCTTCGAGACGGCGCCGCTGCGGCTGTCCCTGCCCGCGCTGACCGCCGCCCAGCCGCTCGCGGGGATCGCCTGCGGCGTGGGCTTCCTCGGCGACCGGCTGCACACCTCGCCCGGCGCGCTGGCCTGGGAGGCCGCCGGGCTGGTCGCCATCGTGATCGGCATCGTGCTCATCGGGCGGCACCCGGCCATGCCGTCGGGCAGCTCCGAATTCGACCGCGTGCGCGACCTCCAGCCGCACTGACGCTGGTTTCATGGGGGCATGAGCGATCAGACACCGCTGCCGGCGGACGAGCTGCTGGACATCGTCGACGAGCAGGACCGGGTGGTGGGGCAGGCCGCGCGTGGCGAGTCGTACGCCCTGGGGCTGCGCCACCGCTGCGTGTTCGTCCTCGCCCGGGACGCGGAGGGGCGGATCTTCGTCCACCGGCGCACGTCCGGGAAGCTGATCTTCCCCTCGCGCCACGACATGTTCGTGGGCGGGGTCGTCGGGGCGGGCGAGACGTACGACGAGGCGGCGCTGCGGGAGGCCGAGGAGGAGCTGGGCGTCCGGGGCCTGCCGGCCCCGGCCCCGCTGTTCCGGTTCCTGTACGAGGGCCCGGGGGGCTCGTGGTGGTCGGCGGTGTACGAGGTCCGCTGCGACGTGCCGGTGCGGCCCCAGGAGTCGGAGGTCGCCTGGCACGCGTTCCTCTCCGAGGAGGAACTGGAAGAGCGCCTCGGGGAGTGGGAGTGGGTCCCGGACGGCTTGGAGGCGTACCGGCGCTTGCGCGCGCGCTGACCCGGGGTCGCCTGGCGGCGGAGCCCGTCCCGGCGGGGCCGGGGAACGGCGGCGGGACGCGTAGCCGCTCCGGCGGGTGCGTCGGCCGCCCGTCGCGGCGTAACGGTCACCGGCGCGCACTGCCGGCGGGGACGCTCCGCCGCGGGGGTTACTCGCCGCTGCGGCGGGGGCATCACGCCCGGCGGTGCCGGGCACCCCGAACCACGTCAGGAACAGCACCGCCGGGCGGCACCGCCAGACCCGCACCACCAGCCGGGACGGCACCGCCGGACTCCGCCGCGGGGGTTGCTCGCCGCTGCGGCGGGGCGTTATGCCCGGCGGTACCGGGCACCCGAGCCACGTCAGAAGCGGCACCCCTAGTGCCACCGCCAGACCCGCACCACCAGCCGGGACGGCACCGCCGGACTCCACCGCAAGGGCTGCTCGCCGCTGCGGCGGGGGCATCATGCCCGGCAGTGCCGGGCACCCCGAACCACGTCAGAAGCGGCACCCCTAGTGCCACCGCCAGACCCGCACCACCAGCCGGGGCGGCGCCGCCTGGCCCCGCCCCGGAGACGTCCCCCGGGCTAGTCCATCGTGACGACGATCTTGCCGCGCGTGTGGCCCTCTGCGTTGAGGCGTTGGGCTTCTGCTGTGTGGGCCAGGGGGAAGACCTTCGCCACCTCCACCGTGAGGGCGCCGCTCTCGGCCAGGTCCGTGAGGGCCGTGAGGTCGGAGGCGTCCGGGCGGACGAAGACGTAGCGGCCGCCGAGGCCGAGGACGGCCGGGTCGGCGATGGAGGCGAGGCGGCCGCCGTGGGCGAGCAGCGCGGGCGAGGCCGTGAGGGCCTCGCCGCCGGCGAGGTCGAGCACGGCGTCGACGCCCTGCGGCGCGAGCGCCCGGACCCGCTCGGCGAGCCCTTCGCCGTAGGCGACGGGCTGCGCGCCGAGCGAGCGCAGGTAGTCGTGGTTGCGTTCACTGGCGGTGCCGATGACGCGCGCGCCGAAGTGCCGCGCGATCTGGACGGCCATGCCGCCGACGCCGCCGGACGCCGCGTGGATCAGCACGGTCTCGCCCTCCCACACCCGGAGCGCCTTGACCAGCGCCTGGTAGGCGGTGAGCCCGGCCAGGGGCAGGCCGGCGGCCTGCTCGAAGGTGAGGTTCTTGGGCTTGCGGGCGAGGGTCCGCACGGGTGCGGCGACGTATTCGGCGAAGGTGCCGCGGGAGAGGAAGTCCTCGCGGACGTAGCCGATGACCTCGTCGCCCTCGGCGAATTCGGGGGCGTCGGCGCCCGGACGGACCACGACGCCGGCCATGTCCCAGCCGGGGATGACGGGGAAGACCGCGTCGAGGGCGGGCTCGAGGTAGCCGGCCTGGGCCTTCCAGTCGACGGGGTTGACCGCCGCGGCCTTGACCTTGACCAGGACGGAGTCGGGTCCGACCTTGGGGTCGGGCCGCTCGCCGTACTCGAGGACTTCGGGTCCTCCGTAGCTGCGGTAGCTGATGGCCTTCATGGTGGTGCTCCTAGCAGGGTCAGGCGGAGGCGGGTGCGGTCTCAGCGTCCGCCGCGGGGGCGGCCCCCGCCACTTCGGTGCGCCGGGCGCGGATCGTGCGCAGGCCGAGCCCGGCGACGAGCGCGACCAGCAGGAACGCCGTGCCGGCGATGACGAACGTGAGGGTGAACTGGCTCTCGGCGGGCAGCTTGGGCGCGCCCGGCGGCAGGTGTTCGAGGCTCTTGGAGGCCAGCACCGTGGTGATCATGGCGCTGCCGATGGCGCTGCCGGTCGAGCGGGAGATGGAGTTGATGCCGTTGGCGATGCCCGTCTGGTGGTGCGGGACGCTCGCGACGATCACGGCGGGCATGGCGGCGTAGCCGAAGCTGATCGCGGCGCCGACGAACATCCCGGCGGCGACCACGGAGAGCGTGTGCTCGTGGTCGAGGGCGATCCACACGAAGCCGGCGGTGCCGATGAGGGAGGCGAGCATCAGGACCAGGCGGGGGCCCTTGTGCCGGACGAGCTGGCCGCCGATGGGCGCGGCGAGCAGCGAGACGATGGTGCTGGGCAGCAGGTACGCGACGGAGGCGCGCAGCACGCTGGCCGAGAATCCGTATCCGGCGATCTTCTCCGGCATCTGGACGAGGTAGGAGACGCCGATGAAGAGGGCGAAGGAGCCGAAGCCGACGAGGAGGCCCGCGATGTTGGCGAAGAGCACCGGGCGGTGGGCGAACATCTTCATGTCGACCAGCGGCTCGCGCACCTTGCGCTCGACGAGCGTCCACACCGCCGCCATCACGACGGCGCCCGCGAAGCAGCCGATCGTCCGGCCGGAGGACCAGCCCCACTCGTGCCCCTGGGTGATGGGCAGCAGGAGCAGGACGAGGGTGGCGGCCAGGGTGAGCGCGCCGAGGACGTCGGTGCGGCCGCCGGTGGTCTCCCGGGTGGCGGGGACGAGGGCGGCGACGGCGATCAGGGCGAGCGCCGCGAGACCGGTGGCCAGCCAGAAGGCGCTGCGGTAGTCGGGATCGTCACCGGAGGTGAGCAGGCCGGTGGCGACGAGCGCGAGGCCGCTGCCGAAGGCGAGGGTGCCGCTGACCATGGCCATGGCGCCGGGCAGCTTGGCCGGGCGCACCTCCTCGCGCAGCACGGACAGCGCCAGCGGGAAGATCGCGGTGGCGGCGCCCTGGAGCACCCGGCCGACGATCAGCCAGAGCAGCGAGTGCGTCACGGCGGCGAGGACGGAGCCGGCGACCATGACGACCAGCACGGCGACCAGCGTCTTCTTCTTGCCGTGCTGGTCGCCGAAGCGGCCGAGCAGCGGGGTGAAGACGGCGGCGGAGAGCAGGGTCGCGGTGGTGACCCAGCTGACGTTCGCGGACGTGGTGTGCAGGTCGTTCTGGATGAGGCCGAGGATCGGCACGACCAGGGTCTGCATCATCGAGACGACCATGGCGGCGAGGCTCAGGGCGAAGACGATGACCGTCTCGTTGCGCTGGGTGCCCCGTTCGGCGGGCGCTGGGGAGGACATGGGTGGGGGTGTTCCTTCGAGTGACTCGGCGTTGCCCGGGATATTGCTTCAGGACATGGATGCTTGAGGCAATCAAGCAACTCGCCCACCGTAGGCCGAGATATTTAAGGTAGTCAAGTTAATGATTTAAGTCATGAAGCTCTTGAGTACACTCGAACCATGACCGGCACCGCCTCCCCGCCCCCGACCAAGGCCCAGCTCCTGGAGCTCGTGGCCGCGCTCGGCACCGCCCAGTGGCAGGACTTCGCCGCCGCCGCTGCCCGGCAGGGCCTCACCTCCGTCCAGGCCAAGCTCCTCGCCCAGCTCAAGGGGCCCGTCCCGATGCGCGGCCTCGCCACCCTGCTGGTGTGCGACGCCTCCAACGTCACCGGCATCGTGGACCGCCTGGAGGCCCGCGGCCTGGTGCGCCGCGAGCCGGACCCGGGCGACCGGCGGGTGAAGAACGTCGTCGCCACCGACGAGGGCCGCGAGACCATCCGCCGGGTGCGCGCCGAGATGCAGGCCACCCACAGCGCGCTCGACACCCTCGACGAGGAGGAGCGCACCACGCTGTACGGGCTGCTGGAGCGGCTGCGCCCGGGCCTGGACCACCGCGGCTGACGGGCCCGGAGCCACCTGGCCGACGCCCCCGGGCGGCACGGCCACCGCCCCGGGGCGCCCCGGCCGACACCCTCCGCGACCCTTCCCCCCGCGCCCGTATTCTGACGGGCAGTCCGATCCGCGCACCCCGCGCGGCGGCAAGGGGAGGTCATCCATGTCCAGCACGAGCCCGGTCGCGCCCGTCGGCGCGGAGCCGACCGAGCCCTACACCGTCGGCCTCGCCCCCGGGGTCACGGCGTTCGTCCAGCCCGACGGCGGCTGGTGCCTGAACAACGCGGGCATCGTGACCGGCGGCGGCCGGACGGCGCTGATCGACACCGCCGCGACCGAGCGCCGCGCGCGGCTGCTGCGCGACGCCGTCACCGGCGCCGGTGCTCCCCTGCCCTCCACGATCGTCAACACCCACCACCACGGCGACCACACCTACGGCAACTGCGTCTTCCCGGAGGCGACGGTCGTCGGCCACCGCGAGTGCCGCCGGGAGACCCTCGCCGCGGGCCTGCAGCTGCACGGCATCTGGCCCTGGGTCGAGTACGGCGACGTCCGGATCACGCCCGCCGAGGTCACCTACGCCGACCGCCTCTCGCTGCACGTGGGCGACACCGAGGTCGAGCTGATCCACCCGGGCCCGGCGCACACCACCGGCGACACCATCGCCTGGCTGCCGCAGCACCGCATCGTCTTCACCGGGGACCTCGTCTTCAACGGCGGCACGCCCTTCCTCCTCATGGGGTCCCTGGAGGGCTCGCTGCGCTCCCTGGAGGTGCTGCGCGGGCTCGGCGCCGAGACCGTCGTGCCCGGGCACGGACCGGTCACCGACGCCGGCGTCTACGACGTCATCGAGCGCTACTTCCGCTGGCTGCAGGAGCTGGCCCGCACCGAGCACGCCGCCGGCCGCACCCCGCTGGAGGCCGCCCGCCGCGCCGACCTCGGCGAGTTCGCGGAGCTGCGCGAGAGCGAGCGCCTCGTGGCCAACCTGCACCGCGCCTACGCCGAACTGGAGGGCGACCGCCCCCTGGCCGCACCGCTCGACATGCCGGCCGTCATCGCCGACATGACGACGATGAACGGCGGGCGTCCGATGTCCTGTCACGCGTAGGCGTTCGCGACCGGCGCCTCCTCGCACCCGTCGGACCCGTCGCCCTCGTCGCACCCTGGACGCCATACCGACTGGTCGGCATGATGATCCGGGACCGCCCGGCGGCGGGTCCGACGACGCGTGGAGGAGCACTCGATGAGCCCGACCGGCAGGAACAACCCCCCGGGACTCGATCCGGACCGGCTGCGCGCCCATCTGGAGCGGGAGCGTCCGGGGCTCGTACGGGGGCCGCTGGCGGCCGAGTTGATCGAGGGGGGCCGGTCCAACCTCACCTACTCCGTCACCGACGGCACCGGCCGCTGGGTGGTGCGCCGCCCCCCGCTCGGGCACGTGCTCGCCACCGCCCACGACATGCGGCGCGAGCACCGGGTCATCAGCGCCCTGCGGCCGACCGAGGTCCCGGTGCCCGGGACGGTGCTGCTGTGCGAGGACGAGAGCGTCCTCGGATCGCCCTTCTACGTCATGGAGTTCGTGGAGGGCACGCCGTACCGCACGGCCGCGCAGCTCACCGCGATCGGGCCCGAGCGCACCCGGCGGGTCGTGCTCGGCCTCGCCGACACGCTCGTCCGCCTGCACGCCGTCGACCCGGAGGCGGCCGGGCTCGCGGACTTCGGCCGCCCGGACGGCTTCCTGGAGCGGCAGTTGCGGCGCTGGGGCAAGCAGCTGGAGGCCTCCCGCAACCGCGAGCTGCCCGGCATCGACGCGCTCCACTCCGCCCTGGCCGGGGCCCTGCCCGTCTCCCCCGCCCCCGCCGTCGTGCACGGCGACTTCCGCCTCGACAACGTCCTCGTGGGCGACGACGACTCGGTGCGGGCCGTCCTCGACTGGGAGATGTCCACGCTCGGCGACCCGCTGACCGACCTGGGCCTGCTGGTGATGTACAGCGAGCAGGAGCCCGTACCCGGCTCCCCCATCAGCACCACGCGCAACGCACCCGGCCATCCCGACCCCGCCGAGATCGTCGAGCGCTACGCGGCCGGCTCCGGCCGCGACGTCTCCGCCCTGCCCTGGTACACGGCCTTCGCCTACTTCAAGCTCGCCGTGATCCTGGAGGGCATCCACTACCGCTACACCCTCGGGCAGACCGTCGGCGCGGGCTTCGACCGCATCGGACAGCTCGTCCCGCTCTTCATCGACAACGGACTCACCACCCTGCGGAAGGGCTGACCGGCATGGACTTCGCATTCGACGCCCGCACCGAGGAACTGCGCGAGCGGCTGCTCGCGTTCATGGACGAGCACGTGTACCCGGCCGAGGCCGTCGCCGAGGAGCAGCGGGCCGCGCTCGCCGACCCGTGGACGGCGCCGCCGGTCGTCGCGGAGCTCCAGGAGGAGGCGCGGCGGCGGGGACTGTGGAACCTCTTCTTCACGAACCAGCACAGCCTGCCCGACGAGGAGTACGGCGCCGGGCTGACGAACCTCCGGTACGCGCCGCTCGCCGAGATCACCGGCCGCAGCCCGCAGCTGGCCCCCACCGCCCTGAACTGCGCGGCCCCCGACACCGGGAACATGGAGCTGCTCGCCCAGTTCGGCACCGAGGAGCAGCGCAAGCGCTGGCTGGAGCCGCTGCTGGACGCCCGGATCCGGTCGGCGTTCGCCATGACCGAGCCGGACGTCGCCTCCTCGGACGCCACGAACATCGAGACCCGCATCGTGCGCGACGGCGACGACTACGTCATCGACGGCCGCAAGTGGTACATCTCCGGTGCCATGAACCCCGCTTGCGAGATCTTCATCGTCATGGGGAAGACCGACCCGGACGGGGCCGATCCGCGGCGGCAGCAGTCGATGGTGCTGGTCCCCCGGGACACGCCGGGCCTGCAGGTCCGCCGCGCCATGCGGGTCTACGGCTACGAGGACCACTACCACGGCGGCCACGCCGAGATCCTCTTCGACGGCGTGCGCGTGCCCGCGGCGAACCTCGTCGGCGAGGAGGGCGGCGGCTTCGCCATCGCCCAGGCGCGCCTCGGCCCGGGCCGCATCCACCACTGCATGCGGCTGATCGGTATGGCCGAGCGGGCGATCGAGCTGATGTGCCGGCGCGCGCTGGACCGTACGGCCTTCGGCAAGCCGCTGGCCGCACAGGGCGTCGTCCAGGAGTGGATCGCCGACTCGCGGGTGGCCGTGGAGCAGCTGCGGCTGCTGGTGCTCAAGACGGCGTGGCTGATGGACACCGTCGGCAACCGCGGCGCGCACACCGAGATCCAGGCCATCAAGATCGCCACCCCGCGGACCGTCGCCGGCATCATCGACCGGGCGGTCCAGCTGCACGGGGCGGGCGGCGTGGGCCAGGACTTCCCGCTGGCGGAGCTGTGGGCCGCCGCGCGGACGCTGCGCCTGGCCGACGGGCCGGACGAGGTGCATCAGCGGTCGCTGGCGCGCCGGGAGTTGCGGCGGTACCGCTAGCGCGGGCGGCGGTCGGCCCGCGTACCGGCCGCACAAGCGGGCAGACATAGTCCGTACGTACGGCGGACCGGGGGTATCGCATGGCCACCAGGTGGAACGGACCGAGGGGCGCCGTGCGGCTGGGAGGGCTGCCGTTCGCGGCGGCCGCCCTCACCGCCACCGTCGCGCTCTACATGGCGCTCGTGGCCTTCGGCAACGTCACCGACTTCGGTACGAACCAGGAGTTCGTCCGCCACGTCCTGGCGATGGACACGACGTTCAAGGACGACGACCTGATGTGGCGGGCCGTCACGGACCGCACCCTGCAGGACATCGCCTACGTCGCGATCATCATCTGGGAGACGCTGGCCGCCGCCGTGCTCGTGGCCGGGACGGTCCTGTGGGCACGCGGCCTCACGGGGCGGGGCGCCGGCTACCGGCGTGCGCGGCGGGTGAGCACGCTGGGGCTGGTGATGGTCCTGCTGCTCTTCGGGGCGGGCTTCATCGGCATCGGCGGCGAGTGGTTCGCCATGTGGCAGTCCCAGAAGTGGAACGGCCTGGAGGCCGCCGGGCGGAACTTCCTGGTGGCCGGGTTCGTGCTCGTGCTGATCCATCTCCCGTCACCGCAGTGGCACTCCCCCGAGGGCTGAGGACCGCCGCACCCGGGGGACCGCCGCCCGCCTACGCCTCCTCGGAGAACACCACCAGCGACCGCCCGCCGCGCCCGGCGAGCATCGCCTCGAAGGCACCGGCGATGCCGTCGAGGCCGATCCGGGCCGTCACCAGGGCGGACAGGTCGAAGCGCCCGGCGCGCACGTGCCCGGCGATGACGGGCAGGTCCTTCGCCGGGTCGCTGTTGCCGTAGACGCAGCCCGAGAGCGTCCGTCCGAAGTAGAACAGCTCCAGCGCGGAGAACGTCACCTGCTGGTCCATGCCGCCGATGCCGACGACGGTGGTGCGGCCGCCCTTGCGCGTCGAGGACCAGGCCGTACGGATCGCGTCGGCCCGTCCGGCGCACTCGATGGCGACGTCCGCGCCCTGCCCTCCGGTGAGCCCCCGGACGGCCTTGGCCGTGTCCGCGCCCGCGACGACGAACTCGGTGGCGCCGGCGGCCCGGGCCAGCTCCTCCTTCTCCGGGGAGACGTCCACGGCGACGATCGTGCCCGCTCCGGCGATCCGCGCGGACTGCAGGGTGGCCAGGCCGATCCCGCCCACGCCGTACACCGCGACCGACTCTCCCTGCCGCACCCGGGCGGAGTGGTGCACCGCGCCGTAGCCGGTGAGCACCGCGCACCCCAGCAGGGCCGCCTCCACGGGCGGGATCCCCTCGGGGAGCGGAATGGCCGCATCCGCCCGGACGACGGTCTCCTCGGCGAAGACGGCCGTGCCCAGGCCCGGGTAGAGCGCGCTGCCGTCGGCGGCGAGGCTCGCGTAAGGCACCGTGGCGGCGGCCGCGGAGCCCGCGCACAGCCAGGGCTCGCCGAGCCCGCAGAAGTGGCAGCCGCCGCAGGATGGCGCCCAGTTGAGGACGACCAGGTCGCCCGGCGCCACGTGGGTCACCCCCTCGCCGACCGCGGTGACCCGGCCCGCGCCCTCGTGGCCGAGGACGGCGGGCACGGGCTGGCGCAGCGTCCCGTTGGAGAGCGAGAGGTCGGAGTGGCAGACCCCGGCCGCGGCGAGGCGGATCCGCACCTGGCCGGGGCCGGGCGCGGGCAGGTCGATCTCGGCTATCTGCAGCGGTGCACCCACGGCGGGCAGTACGGCGGCGCGGACCATGCCATTCCTCTTTCTGCAGCGGGAACCGGTCGGATCAGAACTGGAGCGACTTCGTCTGCAGGTACTCCCCCAGGCCGTGCACGCCCAGCTCGCGGCCGACGCCCGACTCCTTGTAGCCGCCGAAGGGCGCCAGGATGTTGAACCGGCCGCCGTTGACCTCCACCTGGCCGGCCTCCAGGCGCCGGGCGAAGGCGGCGGCCCGCTCCTCGTCGGCGGCCCAGACCGCCGCGGCGAGCCCGTAGACGGTGTCGTTGGCGATCCGGACGGCCTCCTCCTCGTCCTCGTACTTGAGGAAGGAGAGGACCGGGCCGAAGATCTCCTCCCGGGCGATGGTCATCTCCGGGGTGACGTCGGCGAAGACCGTCGGGGCGACGTAGTAGCCCTTGTCCCGGCCCTCCGGGACGACCGGGCCGCCCGCCACGAGGCGCGCGCCCTCCTCGATGCCCCGGTCGATGTAGCCGCGCACGCGCGCGTGCTGCTTGGCGTTGACCACGGGGCCGACCCGGACCCCGGGGTCCGTCGGGTCGCCCGGCACGAACTCCGCGACCGCCGCCGCCGCGAGGGCGACGGCCTCCTCGTACTGGTCGGCGTGGACGAGCGTACGGGTGAGGGCGTTGCAGGACTGGCCGGTGTTGCGGCACACGTCGGCGACGTTGGCCGCAACGGCCTTGGCGAGGTCCGCTCCCGGCAGGATGACGTTCGCGGACTTGCCGCCCAGTTCGAGGGCCACGCGCTTGACGGCCGCACCGGCGATCGCACCGATCCGCTTGCCCACGGCCGTCGACCCGGTGAAGGAGACGAGGTCGACGCCGGGGTGCTCGGCGAGCGCCTGGCCGGCGACCGGGCCGAGCCCGGTGACGAGGTTGAAGACGCCCGCGGGGATCCCGGCCGCATGGACGCACTCGGCGAAGAGCCGGGCGGTCAGCGGGGTGTCCTCGGCGGGCTTGAGGACGACGGTGCAGCCCGCGGCCAGCGCCGGGGCGACCTTGGCCACGACCTGGTGGAGCGGGTAGTTCCAGGGCGTGATGGCGCCGACGACGCCCACCGGCTCGTGCAGCACCGTCGAGGTGCCGATCCGCTCCTCGAAGGGGTGGCTCGCGGCCAGCTCGGCGTAGGAGCCGGCGACGGCGATCGGCAGCCCGGTGTGGACCCGCGTGGCGAAGCCCGTGGGCGCGCCGAGCTCGGCCGTGACGGTGGCGGCGATCTCCTCCTGGCGGGCGGCGAGGGCGTCGCGCAGGGCGGCGAGGTACTCGCCGCGGCGCGCGGGCGGGGTGGCCGCCCAGCCGGGCAGCGCCGCGCGGGCCGCGCGTACGGCCGCGTCGACGTCCTCCGCGTCCCCGGCCGGGACGGTGGCGATGACCTGCTCGTCGGCCGGGTTCACGACCTCGATCGTGCCGCTCCCCGCGGCGGGCCGCCAGCTTCCGTCGATGTACATGCCGTCGTGCGCGTTCACTGATCGTCTCCTCGCGGAAGCGGAATCAAAGGTCCCAGCAGCTCAGGTCCCCCGCAGCTGTGGTCCCAAGCTAACGCCGGGGACGCAAGGCGTACCAGGGGGCACGGTGGCCGCCGGTGTGGCCGTCGTCTCAATGCCGGGGGCCGCCCGTCACGTAAGGTCTGAGCTGTGCCGCAGATTTCGAACAAGGTCCAGGAACTCACCGTCGGTCAGCTGTCCGCGCGCAGCGGCTCAGCGGTCTCCGCCCTGCACTTCTACGAGACCAAGGGCCTGATCAGCAGCCGCCGCACGTCCGGCAACCAGCGCCGCTACGACCGCGACGCCCTGCGCCGCGTCGCGTTCATCCGGGCCGCGCAACGCGTCGGCATCCCGCTCGCCACGATCCGGGAGGCGCTCTCCGAGCTGCCCGACGAGCGCACCCCGAACCGGGAGGACTGGGCGCGGCTGTCCGAGACCTGGCGCGGCGAGCTGGAGCAGCGCATCACGCAGCTGGCCAGGCTGCGCGACCACTTGGACGACTGCATCGGCTGCGGCTGCCTGTCGCTGGAGAACTGCGCGCTGTCCAACCCGGACGACCTCAACGGCCTGCGGGGCGCGGGCTCCCGCCTGCTGGTCGAACACTGAGCCCGCCGGGCGCCCGCACCGCACCGCGTCACCACACGGCGGGCCGCCGCCCGGCCCACGGGCGGGCCTCCTCCAGCTGCGCGGAGAGCGAGATGAGCGTGGCCTCGTCGCCGTAGCGGCCGCCGAGCATGACCCCGACGGGCAGGCCCTCGGGCGTCCAGTGCAGCGGCACGCTCACGGCGGGCTGCCCGGTCGCGTTGTACAGCGGGGCGAAGGGCGTGAAGCCGGCCATGGCGGCGAACTCCCCCTCCGGGTCGTCGTCGTTGCGCAGGGCGCCCACGGGCAGCGGCAGCTGGGCGAGGGTGGGTGACAGGAGCACGTCGTAGCCCGTGCCGGGCGCCTGGAGGGCGTCGGCGACGAGCCTGCCGAGCCCGCGCATCCGGTACAGGGCGGCGGCGAACTCCGTGCCGGTGACGCGGGCGCCGCGCTCGCGCAGGTGCCGGGTGAGCGGAAGCAAGTGCTCCGAACCGCCCGGGGGTACGGGCACGAGCGTCGACAGCACCTCCCACACGGTCGTGAAGGCCCGGCCGAGAGCCTCGTCGGCAGGGAGCGTCAACTCCTCGACCTCGTGGCCGAGTTCCCGCAGCAGTCCCGCCGCCTCCTCCGTGGCCCGCCGGCACTCGGGGTGCAGCTCGACGCCCGGAATCGGCGCCTCCGTGATGTGGGCGATGCGCAGCCGCCCCGGGGCGCGCCGGGCGTGGCCGGTGAAGGTCTCACCGGGCGGGAGCGCGGGAGCGGCGTAGGGGTCGCCGGGCATCGGCCCCGCGAGCACGTCGAGGAGCGCGGCCGCGTCCGCGACCGTACGGGCCAGGGGCCCGGACGTCACCAGGCCGGTCACGTCGTCCAGGACGGGGCCGGGACTCACCCGGCCGCGGCTGGGTTTGATGCCGAACAGGCCGCATACGGACGCCGGGATGCGGATGGAGCCGCCCCCGTCGCTCGCGTGCGCCAGGGGCGCGAGCCCCGCGGCGACCGCGGCCGCCGCCCCGCCGCTCGACCCGCCCGCCGACCGGCCGAGGTCCCAGGGGGTGCGGGCGGGCGGCGCAACGGCGTTCTCGGTGTGGGCCGGCAGGCCGAACTCGGGGGTGTTGGTCTTGCCCAGCAGGATCGTCCCCGCGTCCCGCAGCTTGGTCACCACGTGGTCGTCCACGGTCGCGACGTGCCCGGCCATCGCCGCCGAACCCATCGTCCAGCGCACCCCGGCGACCTGGCTCAGGTCCTTGACCGGCACGGGCACACCGTGCAGCGGCGGCAGTGCGCGGCCTTCGCGCCGGGCGGCCGAGGCCGTGCTCTCGGCGTCGGCCGCCTGCTTGCGCGCGACATCGGGGGTGACGGTGATGAAGGCCCCTACGGTGGCGTCGAGCCGGCCGATGCGCTCCAGGTAGTGCTCGGTCAGCTCCACGGGCGACACGCGCCCCGTCCGCACCGCCTCCCCCTGCTCCAACGCGGTCAGATCGTGCAACTGCGCCATGCCGTCCGCCTTCTCCTCGAACCGGTGTGCCGTGCGCGCATCCTCGCACCACCGGCCGACGGCGGACACCCTGTTCCCGGTCGCCTCGGCTGTCCCTGCGGTCTTGCCGTCCGCTCGTGCGGACCTGCTTCCGTGCGGCTTCCCGCGTGCCCGCCTCACACCGCCGCGTACCGGTCCTCCAGCAGCCGGCGGCGCGCCGCGGCCAGCGCCCCCGCGGTGAGGACGGGCGCCGGCACCACGATGCCGCAGTCCGCGCAGACGGGGCCCTGCGCGGGGCAGCGGTCCAGGTCGGGCCGCCATTCGAGGCGGTCCTGCGAGCAGACGGGGCAGGCGTCCCCGGGCTCGGCCTCCATCGCGGCGATCACCCGGCGCAGCACGTCGGACAGGCGTGCGGCCGGGTAGGCCGTGGGGCTGACGCAGGGGACGATGTCGCATCCGCCCCAGGTGTGGCGGTGCCAGGCGTCGACACCGGCGGGCTGCCGGATGCCGTCGTGCTTCTCGCGCTTGCGGCGGTCGGCGAACCCCGCCTCGTAGGCGAGCCAGACCGCGCGGGCCTCCTCCAGCTCCGTCAGCGCCACGACCAGCCGGGCCGGGTCGGGGGCCCGGTCGGCGGGGTCCATCCCGGCGAGGTCGCACAGGTGGTGCCAGGTCGCCCGGTGACCGTACGGGGCGAAGCGCTCAAGGCACTTGCGCAGGGAGGTCCGCCGCAAGGCGATGGTGTTCCGTGGATTGCGCACCTCTCGTGCGAGTGCTCTGAAACCTGCCACTGCATCCCACCTCCGACAGCGCGGACTCGGATCGACATGGAAGGGACGTAACTCATCGCCATTCGGATCCATCGGCCGCGGTGCACGGCCGACTCCGCTCTGCTACCCCGAAGTCGCGCGGGGATGTGGAAACGCGCGAAGGTGGCGGATCCTCACTCTCCGCTCACCTTTCGTTCACGGACGCCGGAGCCTCGTTCACAGACGCGGGGCGTCGTTCACGGAGGCAGGAGCCGGCCGGCCAGCAGGATGACGCGGGCCAGCTCCTCGTGGCAGATGTCGCTGTGCGCGCCCGACGGGGGGCCGCCGCGCGCGACGACGGAGGACGCGTCCACGCTCACGCAGCCCCCGGCGGGCAGTCCGCCGCGCAGCGCCTCGTCCAGGCCGAGCCGCGCGCAGGGGTCCACGGCCTGGATGCCGTCGTGGCCGACCGCGCCCCACCGGCTGTCGTCGGACCCGAGCACGCTGTCGTCCTGGCGGGAGACGCGGGACGCGAGCGGGTAGAGGACGCCCAGGGCCGAGTCGTGGAGCGAGTGGCAGGAGACCAGCGGGCCGCGGACCCGCCGGTACAGCCCGTCGAGCGCCCCGCCGTTGCCGGTGTCGAACGGCAGGCGCGAGGAGAAGGCGTAGTGGGAGAAGGCCCCCTGGAGCAGGGTCACGCCGGCCAGGCAGGTGCTGTCGTCGGGCAGTCCGCGCAGCGCGAACGACACCAGGCGCGCGCCGAAGCTGTGCCCCGCCAGGTGGACGCGCAGGGCGGGGGCGGAGGCGGCCAGCCGGGCGAGCGCGGGCCCGAGGCCCTTCTCGCCGACCGTGCCCGCCCGCTTCTTCATCGTGTAGTACGACATCTGCCGCAGCACTTCGAGGGCGCCTCCCCACAGCCGCTTCAGGCCGCCGCCGAGGAAGGCGGGCGGCAGGGCGCCCAGGTGCCCCAGGGCGGAGGCGAACGCCTCGCACACCTCCTGGGTGTCACCGGTGAGCAGGTAGGGCTCGGCGTCCCCGTCCTCCGGTTCCCCCGTGGCCGCCGCCGCTCCCTGCGGCAGGGCGGGGGCGAGGCCGCGCACGAGGGAGACGAACTCCTCCAGGCGTGCGGGGTCGTCGGGCTGCCCGGCCGCCAGCTCCGCGAGCCGGTCCGCCACGGCCGGATCGCACGGCAGGGTCCTGACCAGCGCCTCGCGGGTGGCGGCGTCGAGTACGGGCGGGGCGGGAACGCCGTCGGGGCCGCCGGCGGCCGCCGCCGACGGGAAGTCGGGAACGGCCTCCCCCGGGAAGCGCATGGACGGCCAGATCACGCCGGCGTATCCGACGCGCGCGCCGGGCGCGCCGGCGAGCAGGCCCGGGAAGGGTTCGAAGAAGCGCGAGTAGAAGCGCGTGGCCATCGGCCTGTCGTTGTTCCAGCCGTGCGCGAAGACCACCAGGTCGGTCAGACCGGCCTCGGCGACTCCGCGTATCAGGGCGTCGTACTCGCCCGCGTCGACGTCCCCGTCGGCGTCGAACGTGAGCTCCCAGTAAGGATCCACACTCATGCCGGACATGGCATTCCCCCTTGAGCGGTCCGGTGCTGGCGCATCGTCCCGCCGTCAAGAGGGCCTGTCCAGACGCCCGTCACGCCGTTCACGCTTCCGTGTCCGTGCCCCGTGCGCCCCGGGCCCGTACGCGGCGGCTCAGTCGTACAGGAGGTGTTCCTCGCGCGTCGTACGGAAGGCCTCCAGGCCGGGCTGCCACGCCTCCACGATGTCGTCGACCGAGGCCCCCGCGTCGGTCATCGTGCGCACAGCCGCCGTCCCCGCGAGCCGGTCGATCCACAGGTCCGGGCGCCAGGCGAAGCCCGGCCACACGCGCCGGGCGGTCACGAGCAGGGCGACTCCGGTGCGCACCGGGTCGTAGGCCCGCCGGTCGTGCACGTGCAGCTGCACCCCGCCGATGGTGCGCCCGTGGAACTTGGAGAACACCGGTACCGCGTACGCCTCCCGGAAGCGCACGCCCGGCAGGTCCAGCGCGTTCAGGGCCGCGGCCCAGCGGTGGTCGACGCCCTCGGCGCCGACGATCTCGAACGGGCGGGTCGTGCCGCGCCCCTCGGAGAGGGTGGTGCCCTCCAGCAGGCAGGTGCCCGCGTAGGCGAGGGCGGTGTCGGGTGTGGGCACGTTGGGGCTCGGCGGCACCCACGGCAGGCCGGTGTCGCCGAAGAAGTGCGTGCGCCGCCAGCCGCTCATCCGCACGGTCTCCAGCCGCGCGGCGCGCCCGGCGGCCCTCGGCACGGCGTCAGCGTTGAACAGCAGGGCGAGCTCGGCCACGGTCATGCCGTGGGCCTGGGCGATCGGTTCGCGGCCCACGCCCGACGCCAGGGAGCGCTCCAGGACCGGGCCGTACGCGCCGCGGCCCGTCACGGGGTTGGGCCGGTCCAGGACGACGATGCGCAGGCCCGCGAGCGCCGCGGCGACCAGGGAGTCGTAGAGCGTCCAGACGTACGTGTAGAAGCGTGCGCCCACGTCCTGGACGTCGAAGACGACGGTGTCCACGCCGGCGCGGCCGAACAGCGCGGCGAGCTCCCGGCCGCGCAGGCCGTGGACGTCGTGCACCGGCAGGCCGGTCGCCGGGTCGGTGCCCGTGGTCTCCGAGCCGCCGGCCTGCGCCGTGCCGCGGAAGCCGTGCTCGGGGCCGAACACCGCGCGGAGGTCCACCCGCCGGTCCGCGTGCATGACGTCCACGACGTGGCGGACGCCGGCGGTGACGCCGGTGGGGTTGGTGACGACCCCGGTGCGGGCCCCGGCGAGCAGGGCGTAGCCGCTCTCCGCCAGCCGGTCGAAGCCGGTGCGGACGCGGGCAGCCGCCGCGGCCCCGGCCGGCGGCGCGGCGGGGCACACGAGCGCTCCGGCGGCCGCCGTGCCCAGCACCTGCCGTCTCGTCACATTCCGTGCGTACGGGGGGCGTCCCCCGGAAGAGTGCCGCATGCACACGGACAGTACGGCGTGACGGTGGTGGCACCGCTTCGCCGGGCCGGGGTCGCGCTGCAGTTCAGGCCGGGGGTACGGGGGTCGTCCCCCGGGAGGCCGCAGCCGGAGGGCGCGCCTCCGGGCGTGTTCCGTCCTCTTCCCCCGCCACATACCGACTGGTTAGTCTGCGCCGAGCAGCCGAGCCGAGGGAGACCGAGCGTGGGCATCGTGCGGGACGCGGGAGTCGTCGTCACGGGAGCGGGGGGCGGCATCGGCGCCGCGCTCGCCCGCCGGTTCGCGGCCGAGGGTGCGCGGGTGGTGGTCAACGACCTCGACGCGGGCAAGGCGGAGGCGGTCGCGGCGGAGATCGGCGCCACGGCCGTCCCGGGCGACGCCTCCGACGTCGTGGAGGCGGCCCGCGAGGCGCTCGGCGGCCACGTCGACGTCTACTGCGCCAACGCGGGCGTGGCCCCCTCGGGCGGTCCCGAGGCCGAGGAGGACCTCTGGGAGACCGCCTGGGACGTGAACGTCATGGCCCACGTGCGGGCGGCGCGCAAGCTGCTGCCCGAGTGGCTCGACCGCGGCAGGGGCCGGTTCGTGTCCACGGTCTCCGCGGCGGGGCTGCTCACGATGCTCGGCTCGGCCCCGTACAGCGTCTCCAAGCACGCCGCCCTCGCCTTCGCCGAATGGCTCTCCCTCACCTACCGCCACTGCGGCATCGACGTGCACGCCATCTGCCCGCAGGGCGTGCGGACGGACATGCTGCGCGGCACCGGCCCGGCCGGCGACCTGGTGCTCGTGCCCACGGCGATCGAGCCCGCGCAGGTCGCCGACGCGCTCTTCGACGGGATGGCGGCGGGCCGCTTCCTGATCCTGCCGCACCCCGAGGTCGCCGACTACTACGCGGCCCGCGCCACCGACCCCGACCGCTGGCTGCGCGGCATGAACCACCTCCAGCGCAAGCTCGAAGAGGAGCTGTGAACACAGCGGTGGAGGGCGGGAGCGAGGGCGGCTGCTCCGTGCCGCAGCGGCTGCTCGCTGCCGCCACCCGGCTCTTCGCCGACCGGGGCTACGACCGCACCTCCGTCCAGGAGATCGTGGAGGCCGCGGGCGTCACCAAGGGCGCCCTCTACCACTACTTCGGCTCGAAGGACGACCTGCTGCACGAGGTGTACGCGCGGGTGCTGCGCCTGCAGCAGGAGCGGCTGGACTGCTTCGCCCGCTCGGACGCGCCGGTGGAGAAGCGGCTGCGGGAGGCGGCGGCCGACGTGGTGGTCACCACCATCGAGAACCTCGACGACACGAAGATCTTCTTCCGGTCCATGCACCACCTGGGCCCCGAGAAGCTCGCGCAGGTGCGGGCGGAGCGGCGCCGCTACCACGAGCGGTTCCGGGCCCTGGTCGAGGAGGGCCAGCGCTCCGGGGTCTTCACCTCGGCCACCCCCGCGGACCTGGTCGTGGACTACCACTTCGGCTCCGTCCACCACCTGGGCGCCTGGTACCACCCGGAGGGCCGGCTGAGCGCCGGACAGGTCGCCGGCCACCTCGCGGACCTGCTGATGCGGGCGCTGCGGCCGTAGCGGACCCGGACCGCCCCACACCCTCCCTAAGCGCTTGCTCACCTCGGGGTATGGTGTTCGTTCCGCGGGCGCAGGGCCCGGGGCGGGCCGGGAGAGCGGGGCGTGGGATGGGTGCGGAGGGGCAGCAGAGCGGGCAGTGGGCCGATGTCACGCCCGACGCCGCGCGGCGGCTGGTGATCGCCGCCGTGGAGGCCTTCGCCGAGCGCGGCTACCACGCCACCACCACCCGCGACATCGCCGGCCGCGCCGGCATGAGCCCCGCCGCGCTCTACATCCACTACAAGACGAAGGAAGAGCTGCTCTACCGCATCAGCAGCGTCGGCCACCGGCTCGCCCTCGGCATCCTGCGCCGGGCGCGGGACTCGGGCGGCAGCCCCGCCGACCGCCTCTCCGAGGCCGTGCGGTGCTTCGTCCGCTGGCACGCCGAGCACCACACCACCGCCCGGGTCGTGCAGTACGAGCTGGGGGCGCTGGGCGAGGAGCACTACGCCGAGATCGTCGCCCTGCGCCGGGATACCGACGCCGCGGTGCGCACCATCGTCGAGGACGGGGTGGCCTCGGGCGACTTCGGCACCCCGGACGTGCCGGGGACGACGCTGGCGGTGCTGTCGCTGTGCATCGACGTCGCCCGGTGGTTCAACGCCGAGGGCAAGCGCACGCCGGACGAGGTGGGCGAGCTGTACGCGGACCTGGCGCTGCGCATGGTGGGGTACGCGAAGAAGTAGGAAGAAACGGCCCGCCCGTTTCCCGCGCTGATCCATTGACGCACCCCGCCGGGAATCCTACGGTCTCCCATAGGAATCCATCGGCGCTGGGAGCACGCGATGAGCGGTACGGGCAACGAGCAGGCGCGGAAGGCCGCCGAGGGGCTCGCCTACTCGGCCGGTTTCGGCAACGAGCACAGCAGCGAGGCCGTCCCGGGGGCGCTGCCCGAAGGGCGCAACTCCCCGCAGCGGGCCCCGCTCGGGCTGTACGCGGAGCAGCTGAGCGGCACGGCCTTCACCGAGCCGCGGCACAGCAACCGCCGGTCCTGGCTCTACCGCATCCGGCCCTCCGCCGCGCACCCGCCCTTCGCCCGCACCGGCAACGGGCACCTGGCGAGCGCGCCGTTCGCCGACGCCGTGCCCGACCCCAACCGGCTGCGCTGGGACCCGCTGCCCGAGCCGGCCGAGGGCACGGACTTCCTGGCCGGCCTGTGGACCCTGGGCGGCAACGGCGACGCCACCCAGCGCGCGGGCATGGCCGTCCACCTCTACGCCGCGAACGCCTCCATGACGGACCGGGTGTTCAGCGACTCCGACGGCGAGCTGCTCATCGTGCCCGAGCGCGGCGGGCTGCTGCTGCGCACGGAGTTCGGGCTGCTGCGCGCCGAGCCCGGGCACGTGGCCCTGATCCCGCGCGGGGTGCGCTTCCGGGTGGAGCTGCTGGACGCCACCGCCCGCGGCTACGTGTGCGAGAACTACGGGCAGCCCTTCACCCTCCCCGACCTGGGGCCGATCGGCGCGAACGGGCTGGCGAACGCGCGCGACTTCCTCGCCCCGGTGGCCGCCTACGAGGACGTCGAAGGCCCCGTCGAGGTCGTCAACAAGTTCTGCGGCAGCCTCTGGACGGCGACGTACGACCACTCGCCGCTGGACGTGGTCGCCTGGCACGGCAACCTCGTCCCGTACGTCTACGACCTGCGCCGCTTCAACGTCATCGGCTCGATCAGCTACGACCACCCGGACCCGTCGATCTTCACGGTGCTCACGTCCCCGTCGGACACCCCGGGCCTGGCGGGCGTCGACTTCGTCGTCTTCGCGCCGCGCTGGCTGGTGGGCGAGGACACCTTCCGGCCGCCGTACTTCCACCGGAACGTGATGAGCGAGTACATGGGCCTCATCGAGGGCGCCTACGACGCGAAGGCCGCCGGGAAGGGCGGCTTCGTCCCGGGCGGCGGCTCGCTGCACAACATGATGTCGGCGCACGGCCCGGACCGGGACACCTTCGACAAGGCGAGCGCGGCCGAGCTGAAGCCGCAGAAGGTGGACGACGGGCTGGCCTTCATGTTCGAGACGCGCTGGCCCGTGACCGCGACGGAGCAGGCCCGTACCGCCGGCCATCTCCAGACGCGCTACGACGACGTGTGGCAGGGTCTGGAGCGTCATTTCCGCCAGCCCCGCCCGTGACGCCGTACGAGCCGGAGTGTCCGTGACCACCTTCGCCCCCGACTCCCTCGCGCTCAACCGCAAGCTGCCGCTGTGGTACCAGGTGTCGCAGTCGCTGCGCGCCTCGATACTCGGGCGCTGCCCGAGCGACCCGCTGCGCCTGCCCACCGAGGACGCCCTCGCCGAGCACTACGGCGTGAGCGTGCTGACCATGCGGCAAGCGCTGAAGGAGCTGGAGGCGGAGGGCCTGATCAGCAGGCACCGGCGGCGCGGCACCTTCATCGAGCCGAGCGCCCGGCGGGTCTCCCCCGTGCGGCTGCTCGGCTCGGTGGACGCGATCGTGGCGCAGCAGTCCGGCGAGCGGACCACCGTGCTGGGCCACGGGACGGCGGCGGTCCCGGCCGAGCTGGGCGAGTACTTCCCCGACCTGGAGGAGGCGGTGGTCTTCCGCCGGCTGCGCTGCGACGGGGAGTCGGGCGAGCCGACGAACTGGGCGGAGAACCTCGTCCGCCCCGAGCTCGCCGAGCGCATCGACCTGGCGGACCTGGCGCGCTGGCCGATGACGAAGGTGCTGCGGGACGCGGTGGGCGTGCGGATCAGCCGGATCACCGACACGGTCGAGGCCCGCCTGGCCGACCCGGAGACGGCGCGGCTGCTGCAGGTGCCGCTGCTGAGCCCGATCCTGCACTACACGGGCGTGACGTACGACGCCTCGGGCCGGGCGGTGGACGTGGCCCGGATCCGCTACCGGGGCGACCGGTTCTCCTTCAGCGTCACGCTGGAGGCGGACGCCGACTGACCCCCGCCGGCGCGCCCCGGGGCGAAGCCGTCGAGCAGCCGGCCGAGGGCGCGCTCGAACTGTGCGTCGAGGTCCACGGCGGCGAAGCCCGCGCCGAGGACACCGGCCAGGCGCGGGTAGGCGCCACCGGAGAGCTCGCGCGCCAGGTGGGCCATGCGCGCGGCGTGCTCCTGACCGGGCGGGAAGGGTGAGGTGCGGGCCCGCTCGGCCTCGGAGAGCTCGTTGACCACATAGGCGGAGACGACCCCGTTGACCATCGAGATGAGCTCCATCTTGGTGCCCCCCTCGGCGTCGAGGGGTTCCAGCACCCACAGGAAGTACTCCAGGTACCGCAGGGCGTTCGGGCTGAAGCCGTGGGCGGGCGACATCAGCCGCGGCAGCCAGGGGTGGCGGTGCATCAGGGCGCGCGTCTGCCCCGCGAGGGCCAGCGTGTCGGCGCGCCAGTCGCCCGAGGGCGCCGCGGAGAGGTCGTACTCGGCGCTGACGGCGTCGACCATCAGCTCGTACAGGTCCTCCTTGCGCGGGACGTAGTTGTAGAGCGACATCGTGCCGCAGCCGGTCTCGGCGGCCACGCGGCGCATCGAGACGCCCTCGGGCCCCTCCGCGTCCGCGACGCGCACGGCCGCGGCCGCGATCTCGGCGCGGGTGTGCGCGGGGCGCGGGCCGCGGGCCGCGCGTTCGGGGCGCGCCCAGATGACCTCGGGGGTGGCCGTGCGGCCGCTGGCTGCCATGGATCACATCACCTCGCCCACCATCCTAGTTACGTACGACGTACGTAGTGGGGTAGGGTCACGGCCATGACTACGTACGCTGTACTTAGTGAGGGGCTGGAGAAGCGGTTCGGGGCCGTCCACGCGCTGCGCGGGCTCGACCTGGCCGTGCCCGAAGGAAGCGTCTGCGCCCTGCTGGGGCGCAACGGCGCGGGCAAGACCACCGCGGTCCGCCTCCTGACCACGCTCGTCCGCCCCGACGCGGGCACCGCACGGGTCGCCGGGCACGACGTGGCGCGCGCGCCCCGGGACGTACGCCGGGCCATCGGGGTGACCGGCCAGGCGACCTCCGTGGACGCCGATCTGACGGGCCGCGAGAACCTGCGGCTGTTCGGCCGGCTGCACCGGCTGGGCCGCGCGACCGCGCACGCCCGCGCCGACGTCCTGCTGGAGCACTTCGGCCTCGGGGACGCCGCCGACCGCCCGGCCCGCACCTACTCGGGCGGCATGCGCCGCCGGCTCGACCTCGCCGCGAGCGTGCTGACCAAGCCCCGCGTGCTCTTCCTCGACGAGCCGACGACCGGCCTCGACCCGGCCAGCCGCAGCACGATCTGGAGCGCCGTCCGCGAACTGACGCAGCACGGCACCACCGTGCTGCTCACCACGCAATACCTGGAGGAGGCGGATCAGTTGGCCGACGACGTCGTGCTGATCGACCACGGGCGGGCCGCCGTACGGGGCACCCCCGCACAGCTCAAGGCCCGGCTCGGCGCCCGCGCCGAGGTGGTCGTCGCGGAGGAGGAGGCGCTCGCGGGCGCCGCGGCCGTCCTGGCCCGGCTCACCGGCGGGCGGCCGGTCCTCGACACCGGGCGGCGCGCGGCCGCAGCGGTCACCACCGACCCGGACCTGACGCTCCCTCACCTCGTGCGCGAACTCGACGCGGCGGGCGTCCCCCTCGCCGACGCCGGCCTGCGGCAGCCCACGCTGGACGAGGTCTTCCTGCACCTGACCTCCGGCGCGGGCGACCATGCCGGGACCGGGGCCGGGGCCGAGGCCGGAGCCGGGGAGGCCGCCGCATGAGCTCCCTCGCGCTGTCCGACACCCGGGCCGTGCTCGGCCGTCACCTCCGGCGCATGCGCCGCGTGCCCGGACTGCTCGTGATCACGCTCACCATGCCCGTGACGATGCTGCTGTTCTTCGGTTATGTCTTCGGCAGCGCAGTGGCGCTGGAGGGGGGCGCGAACTACCGGGCGTACCTCGTACCGGGGTTGTTCGCGGTGACGGCCGTCAACGGAGTGATGACATCCATGCTGGCGTCGGCGCAGGATTCCCAGCGCGGGGTGATGGACCGCTTCCGGACCCTGCCCATGAGCCGGTTCGCCCTTCCGGCCGGGCAGACGGCGGCGGACGTGACGCTCGCGGCGATCGGGACGGTGCCGCTGGTGCTGTGCGGGCTCGCCGTGGGCTGGCGGATCGAGGGCGGTGCGGCCGGCGCCGCGGGCGCCTTCGCACTGCTGCTGCTCTTCCGGCTGGTCACGGCCTGGCTGGGCCACTACCTGGGGATGGTGCTCGGGAACGAGGAGACCGCGGGCCAGCTGGCCGGCGCGACCTTCATGCTGCCGCTGCTGTCGAACGCCTACGTGCCGACCGAGGGCATGCCGGGCTGGCTGCGCACCGTGGCCGAGTGGAACCCGATCAGCGCGCTCACCACCGCCTGCCGGGAGCTCTTCGGCAACGGCAGCACCGCGGCGGACGCATCCTGGCCGGTCGCACACCCCGTCCTGGCGGCGACCGGCTGGGCGGTGCTGCTGCTCGCGGTGTTCGTACCGCTCACGGTGCGGCGGTACGCACGGGACTCAGCCTGACCGCGGCACGGCCGGAGACGGGCCCGGACATGCCACGGCGCCGTACGGCCGCGCCCTGGGGAGAGGGTGGAGGGCCGACGGCGTCGCACCGGTGTCGCTGTCGATGACGGAACGGCTGCGGGGCGGGGCGCTCGGGGCGGGGCTCAGTCGTGGTTGCCGAAAAGGGAGCGACGCAGGCGTCTCAGCGGCGCCAAGAGGGAGACCTTCGCGGTCCGGCTCTGCTTGGTGCGCGCGTGATCACGCGTGGTCAGCTCGCGCATCAGCAGGGTCGCCCCTTCGACTTCGCGCTGGGGCACGGCAGGCCCGCCCAGCACCGCGAGATGGCGGTCGAGGCGCGCACTGGACGCACCGCTGTTGCAGCTGATGGCAGGCACCCGTGGCCTGCCGCGCATTGCTATCTGATCCATTGAGACTCCCCACCCGAACGAGGCACCCGGCTCAGGCAGGGTAACCCTACCGCCCTATTCCGTCACCCGCGCATCGGCGGGGTGGATTCACCACTCCGTCAAGGGCGTTGACAGGGCTGGCGTGAACCTGCCGTCACTGTGGGCGAGTTAGCGGGACAAGGATATGCAGAAGAGGGGGCAATCACGCTCCGTTGCGGTAGATTCACCCCGAATCGCTCTCTTGGTGGAGGGGGCCCGTCGATGAGCGGGACGTTCGGGGGCGGTCCGGAGGGCGCAGCGGTGCCGCCGGACCGGGTGGTGGCGGGCCGTTACCGGCTGCTGGAGCGGTTGGGCCAGGGCGGCATGGGCGTGGTGTGGCGCGCGCGGGACGAAGTGCTCGACCGCGAGGTGGCCGTCAAGGAGGTCCGGGCGCCGTCGGGCCTGCTCGAGCACGAGATACGGCAGCTGTACGTGCGCCTGGAGCGCGAGGCCCGGGCCGCGGCGCGCATCTCGCATCCCCATGTCGTCACCGTCTTCGACGTGGTCACCGAGGACGGGCGGCCCTGGATCGTGATGGAGCTGGTGCGCGGCCTGTCCCTGGCCGACGTCCTGGAGGCCGAGGGCCCGCTGGCCCCGGCGCGCGCGGCGCACATCGGCGCCGGCGTGCTCTCCGCGCTCCGGGGGGCGCACGCGGCGGGCGTGCTGCACCGGGACGTAAAACCGGGAAACGTCATCCTCGCCAACGACGGGCGTGTCGTGCTCACCGACTTCGGCATCGCGACGGTCGAGGGGAGCTCGGCGCTGACGCGGACCGGGGAGCTGGTGGGCTCGCCCGAGTTCCTGGCCCCCGAGCGGGCGCTGGGGAACCCGCCGGGGCCGGAGTCGGACCTCTGGTCCCTCGGGGTGACGCTGTACGCGACGGTGGAGGGCATCTCCCCCTTCCGCCAGGACACCCCGCTCTCCACCATGCGGGCCGTGGTGGACCAGCAGCTCCCGGCGCCCGTCCGGGCGGGGGCGCTCGCACCCGTCCTGGAAGGGCTGCTGCGCAAGGATCCCGCCCTGCGGCTCGGCGCCGAGGAGGCGGAGGGGATGCTGCGGGTGGTCGCGCAGGGCGGCACCCTCTCCACCCCGGGCGCACCGCCCACCGCCGAGGCCCCGACGGTCCCGGCGCACCCGCGGCGCGACCCGCCCGCAGGCCCGGCGGCGTTCTCCGGGGAGCACGGTGCCGGCGGCGGCTTCGGCCCGCCGGCCGGCGACGGGCCGTACGGGCCCCCGGAACCCCCGGGGGGCCTCGGCACCACCGGTGACGACCGGCGACGCCGCCCGGGGCTGGTGTTCGCGGTGGCCGCCGTCGTGCTCGCCCTGCTGGTGGGAGGGCTGGCCTGGGCCTTCAGCAGGGGCGAGGGCGACGAGGGCGGATCCTCCGCCGGCAGCGCGGACTCCGCCGCGCCGGACAAGAACGCGGGGTCGCGGCCGGCGTCGGGGGACGGCTCCGGGAAGACCCCGGACGGCGGCGACTCCTCGTACGGCCTGCGGGTCTCCGTCGAGGCGGTGCGCGACTCCTACACCGGCCCGTGCCCGCCGAAGAGCGCGGGCCCCTCGTTCCGGGTGACCTTCACCGTCGACCGCACCCCCGCCCGGCTCTCCTACCGCGTGGTCACGGGCAGCGGCCAGGTCGACCCCTGGCGGACCTCCGACATCTCGGCGGGCAAGAGCCTCGGCCTGACGTACGTCGAGACCGAGCACGGCACGGGCAGGGACTGGCTCGCAGTCGAGGTCAGGAGCCCGCAGAAGATCACCTCCAATCGCGTACCGTTCACCGTCACCTGCCAGGGGCCGCCGTCCGGCCGCCCGTCGGACAGGCCGTCGCCGTCCCGCCCGTCCCGGTCGCCGGGCCCGTCGCCCTCCGCGTCGACGGACCCGACGTACGGGTACTGAGCGGTCAGGCGGCCCTGGAGAAGACCGGCAGGTAGCCGCCGGACTGACCGGCCGCGGTCGGGTGGTAGGAGCTCTCGACGGGCAGGGTCACGCTGTTGAGCCAGGGGCTGCCGGAGCACAGCTCGTGGCCCGCGAAGCCGGCCGCGGCGTCGCCGTAGGTGAAGCCGTGGTCGGCGACCCGCTTGGCGATGACGGAGTTGAGCAGATCGGCGGCGGCGTTGATGGCCTTCCTCTTGGTCTCGCTGAGCCCGGCGCAACTCGCGCCGAGTTTGTAGAAGCGTGGATATCCGAGGACGACGACATGAGCGGAAGGCGCTCTTCCCTTGATGGCGGTATAGACCTTGTCGAGTTCACCGGGAAGGGTGTTCTGGACAAATGTGCGGGCTTCATTGATCCGATTGATGCAGGCACTGTCGGAGTTGATCACGCACGTGACCATGGTGTCGCCGAAGCCGGCGTCGTTCCCTCCGATGCTGAGCGAGACGAGCCCGGTCGAGCTGTTCAGCGGGCCGAGCTGCTTGCCGAGAACATCACCCGTTCGGGCCCCCGCACAGGCGGCGAAGGCGAAGCTCGCGGGGGCGTGCGCGGCGGCCCAGAGCGCGGGGTACGACTTGGAGCTGCGCTTGCAGTCCCCGCTGTTCGTGTAGTAGCTCCCGGCTCCGAGACCGGACGAATAGGAGTCACCGAGCGCCACGTAGGCGGGAGTTGCGGACTTCGTCGAAGCCTGGGCGGAGCCGGCTCCGGCGAGGGCCAGGGTGGCGGCGAGGGTGATCGCGGAGAGGGAACCCGCGAGGCGGGACAGCTTCATGGAACCTCCTTTACCAGGGTTTCTGCCGTACCCGTGGTAGCAGCAGCCCGTGGCTACCGGAAGTGTCCATGTCAAAAATGTGAGCCAATGAACGCTCAACCACCGACACCGGGGGACATTTTGACGGCCCGACATATTCGTGCAGTATTCATCTGACCGAAAGACTCCGGTTCCGTGCCGATCGGGTAACCGGAGCCCGTTTGCACGGCCTTCACATCTTGACGTCGCTCCGCCGATTGCGCGACATTGAAGCCTCGGCATCCGGCGCTTCGGGGGGCAAAGTCGCCAATGCAGAGCTTCACAGATCCCACCGGTCTCACCGGCTCGTCCGGCTCACCCGGCTCTTCGATCCCGTCCGGCCCACCCGGACCTTCCGGCCCGTCCGATCCGGCCTCGGCCACCGACCTGTCCGCACCGCCGGCCGCACCCGACCGGCCCGGCGGCGCGCGCATGCCGGCCGGGGATTCCCTGCCCGTGGCGGCCGGGGCCGCCACGGCGATCGCGGGCGTCGGCGCCGTGCTGGCGCTCGCGGACATCGGCTCACCGCTGCGTGCGCCGTTCACGCTCTTCTTCCTGCTCGTCGCGCCGGCCTGCGCCGTGGGGGCGGCGCTGCGCGGCCTCGATCCGCTCAGCCGCTCCGTGGTGGCGGCCGGCGGAGCCGTCGCCGTCGACGTGCTGGTCGCCCAGGCCATGCTCGCGCTCCACACCTGGACGGTGCGGGGTGGCGTCGCCGCGGTCGCGGCCGTCAGCCTTCTCCTGTTCCTGCTGGCACACGTGCGGCGCCACCGGTGCCGCACGGCGAAAAGTCGGGCTTCCTGAGGTGAACATCAGCGTGTACCGGCCCGGTGACCTCACCGCGGCCGACCGGGCGGCCTGGTCTGCCCTGCAGGCGGCGGCGGTCGAGGACGGCTCGCCGCAGCTTGCGAATCCTTTCCTCGCACCCGAGTTCGCCCTCGCCGTCGGCCGGTGCCGGAGCGGGGTGCGGATCGCGGTGGTGCGCGAGGACGGCGAGCCCGTGGGCTTCTTCCCGTACCAGCGCACCGCCCTCGGGGTGGGCCGCGCGATCGGGCTCGGGCTCTCGGACGCCCAGGGGCTCGTCCACCGGACCGGCTTCCAGTGGGACGCCCGTGAGCTGCTGCACGCCTGCGGGCTCTCGGTGTGGGAGTTCGACCACCTGGTGGAGGGGCAGAAGCCGTTCGAGCTGAGCGCCTCCGGGGCGTTCCGCTCGCCCGTGATGGATGTGGAGCAGGGCTTCGAGTCCTACCTGGCGGTCCTGCGCAAGCGGTCGCCGAAGTTCCTCCGCGCCACCCTCGCCAAGGAGCGCCGGCTCGGCCGGGACGTCGGCGAAGTGCGCTACGTGCACGACGAGCGCGACCCGCAGATGCTGCGGACCCTGATCGCCTGGAAGTCCGCGCAGTACCGAAGAACAGGGCGTAGCGACCGGTTCGCGCGCCCCTGGATAGTGCGCCTGGTCGAACAGCTCTTCCACACCAGGACGGAGTCCTTCGCCGGGCTGCTGTCGGTGCTGTACGCCGGGGGCCGGCCGGTCGCGGCGCACTTCGGGCCGCGTTCGCGGCAGGTCCTCTGCTGCTGGTTCCCGTCGTACGACCCGGCGTTCGCGAGGTTCTCGCCGGGCCTGTTGCTGCACCTGCACATGGCGGAGGGGGCGGCCGCCGCGGGGATGGCCTATCTCGATCTCGGCCGGGGCGACAAGGCGTACAAGGATTCGCTGAAGACGCGTGAACTGAGCGTCTGGGAAGGGTGGGTGATGCGGCGTCATCCGGTGGCGCTGGGGCACCGGGCCCGGCGTGCGCCGGTGCGGGCCCTGCGCAACACCGTGGTGTCCCGGCCCGAGCTCTTCGAGCCCGCCGACCGGTTGCTCAAGCGCGTGGGAAGGCTGCGTCAGGGCGACTGAGGGCGCATTGCGCCCCGCGCGCGCCGCCAACGGCGCAAAGCGTCAACACGATGCATGACTTGGGCGCAAAAAACACCCAAAGGAGGAGTCACCGCACCAGCTCTTGCCATACAGTCTCAACCATCAATACCGTCGTACATCCACCCGCATCGGCCCATCATGCAAAGCGGCTCAAGGGGAGGGCAAGCGTCGCGATGGTGCCCGGGGCGGGGCGCGGTGGGGGGTGCCGCGTCCGGCTGATCAGAGTCGCCGTGTCGCGTTGACCGCGCGGCGAACAACCGTTGCCAGCTCACCCGGCCCATGCGGCGATGAGCGCCGTCAGGGCGGGGTGAGTACCCCCTTTTCGAACCGGATACGCCACCGGACCGCTCGGGGCGGGCGGTCCACCGGACGAGAGGGACATCCGAGTCATGAGTTCTTTTCTGCGCCCGGCGGCTGATCAGGAAGCCCTGGTCGCCGCCCATTACCGCCCGGTGACGTCGCATCTCGCGATAGCTCCACCCGTGAGCGTCGTCATCCCCGCCATGAACGAGGCGGAGAATCTCCCGTACGTCTTCAAGACGCTGCCGGAGTGGGTCCACGAGGTCGTCCTCGTCGACGGCAACTCCACCGACGACACCATCGAGGTCGCACGGCAGCTGTGGCCGGACGTGAAGGTGGTCCGGCAGCTCGGCAAGGGCAAGGGCGACGCCCTCATCACCGGCTTCGCCGCCTGCACGGGCGAGATCATCGTGATGGTCGACGCCGACGGCTCCGCCGACGGCAACGAGATCGTCAGCTATGTGTCCGCGCTCGTCGGCGGCGCGGACTTCGCCAAGGGCTCGCGCTTCGCCAACGGCGGCGGCACGGACGACATGACGCCCATCCGCAAGCTCGGCAACCGCGTGCTCTGCTCGATCGTCAACCACAAGTTCGGCGCCCGCTACACCGACCTGTGCTACGGCTACAACGCCTTCTGGAGGCACTGCCTGGACGAGATCGCCCTCGACTGCGCCGGCTTCGAGGTCGAGACCCTGATGAACATCAGAGTCGTCAAGGCGGGCCTGCGCGTCCAGGAGATTCCCAGCCACGAGTTCGTCCGCATCCACGGCACCAGCAACCTGCGGGCCGTGCGCGACGGGCTGCGCGTACTGAAAGTGATCCTGCAGGAGCGCGGCGCCCGGCGGCGGCGCCCGCAGCGGCTCGCCATCGCGCCCGCGGCCAACCGTGGGGAAGTGTCTTGACGATCACCACTTCCCCGGCCGGCACGGCGGACGGCGCGGGCACGGCCACGGGGCCCTCGGTCTCGGTGGTCATCTGCGTGTACACCGAGGACCGCTGGGACGACATCGTCGCCGCGGTGGCCTCGGTCCGCGAGCAGTCCCGGCCCGCGCTGGAGACCCTGGTGGTCGTGGACCACAATCCTGCGTTGCTGCGGCGGCTCGCCAAGCACTTCGGGGACGACGGCTGTGCCGGGGACGGGGTGCGGGTGCTCGCCAACGCGGGCCCCCGCGGCCTGTCCGCGGGCCGCAACACCGGCATCGAGGCCTCGTCCGGCGAGGTCATCGCCTTCCTCGACGACGACGCCGTCGCCGAGCGCGACTGGCTGCGGCACTTCGCGGAGGGCTATGCCGACCCCCGGGTGATGGCCGTGGGCGGCCGCACCCAGCCCGTGTGGGAGTCCCGGCGGCGGCCCGCCTGGTTCCCCGAGGAGTTCGACTGGGCGGTCGGCTGCACGTACCGGGGGCTGCCGCCCGGCAGGGTGCCGGTCCGCAACGTCCTCGGGGGCAACGCCTCCTTCCGCCGGTCGGCCTTCGAGCTGGCCGGCGGGTTCGCCTGCGGCATCGGCCGCGACGGCGACCGGCTGCCGCTGGGCTGCGAGGAGACGGAGCTGTGCATCCGGCTGACCCGGGCGATGCCCGAGGCGGTGCTGCTGATCGACGACCGGTCGGTCATCCACCACCGGGTGCCCGCGGCCCGCGAGCGCTTCCGCTATCTGTGGACCCGCTCGTACGCCGAGGGCCTGTCCAAGGCCCTGGTGGCGCAGAGCGTGGGGGCGCAGGCCGGGCTGGCGTCGGAGCGCCGGTACACCACGCGGGTGCTGCCCGCCGGGGTCGCCCGGGGGGTGCGCGACGCCCTGCTGGGCAGGCCCGGCGGGGCGGGCCGGGCCGGGGCGATCCTGGCCGGGGTGACGGCGGCGGCCGGGGGCTATGCGGTGGGCACGCTCCGGGCGCGCCGCAGCGGCAGCCGGTACGCGGTCGCGGCGACGCAGGAGCCGGCCGGGCCGAGACCTCCGGCAGAGGAGGCCGGGTCATGAGCGCGTCCCGGGTCCCGATACTGATGTATCACGCGGTGGCGCACGCTCCCTCGCGCGCCACCTACGGCCTGTCGGTCTCGCCGCACGCGTTCGCGCGGCAGATGCGGCTGCTGGCCGACCGCGGGTTCCACCCGCTGACGGCCGAGGAGCTGGCCACGGCGTGGCGCTCCGGTTCCGGGCTGCCCCGGAAGCCGGTGCTGATCACGTTCGACGACGGCTATGAGGGCGTGCACCGGCACGCCCTGCCCACGCTGGCGGAGCACCGCTTCCGCTCCACGCTGTTCGCCTCCACCGGCTGGCTCCGCGGCCCGCACGACACCGGTGGCGCGCTCGACCTGATGCTGAGCTGGGGCCAGGTCAAGGAGCTGGCGGACTCGGGAATGGAGATCGGCGGGCACAGCCACACGCACCCCGAGCTGGATCAGCTCCCGGACGACCAGCTGTGGTTCGAGGTGCTGAAGTGCCGCGAGGTGCTGGCCACGGAGCTGGGGCGCGCACCGGTCTCCTTCGCCTACCCCTACGGGTATTCCAGCCGCAGGGTCCGCCGCATCGTGCGGGCGGCGGGCTTCGGCATCTCCCTGGCGGTGGGCAACGGCCTGGCCGCCCGTCCCCAGGGGCCCTACGCCCTGGAGCGGGTGACGGTGCGGCGCTCGACGGGCATCGCCGAGTTCGAGCGGCTCGTGGAGGGCCGGGGCGTGGGGCGGATCTTCGCCCGGGACCGGACGCTCACCAAGGGCTATGCCCTCTACCGCAGAACCCGTCAGGTCGTCAGGAAGGCAACCGAAACCCGTGTCTGACACGTCCACCCGAACCGAGGAGCGGGAGACGGAGGGGCCGGCCGGCCGCAGGCTGCGGCTGCCGGGGCGGGGCGGCGGCAGCCCGCTGTTCCGCAACGCCTTCGCGCTGATGCTCAACACGGGCATCAGCGCCGTCCTCGGGCTCGGGTACTGGCTGATCGCCGCCCGGTACTACACGGAGGAGGCGGTCGGCCAGGGCTCGGCGGCCATCGCCGCGATGAAGCTCCTGGCGGGGCTCACCGCGGTGACCCTGACCGGGGGGCTGGCGCGGTTCATCCCGGTCGCCGGGCGGACGACGGGCAAGCTCGTCTTCCGGACGTACGCGGGCAGCTCGCTGTTCGTCGCCTCCGCGGCGTGCGTCTTCCTGCTCACCCTGGGCTCGTGGGGGCCCTCGTACAGCTTCCTGAACGGCTCGCTCAACGGCCTGGGCTTCGTCGCCGCCGTCATCGCCTGGTCGGTGCTCACCCTGCAGGACGGAGTGCTGACCGGCCTGCGCCGGGCCCTGTGGGTGCCCGTGGGCAACACGGTCTTCTCGGCCGTCAAGCTCGCGCTGCTGGTGGCGCTGGCGACGACGCTGCCCACCTCCGGCGTGTTCGTGTCGTGGGTGGTCTCGATCGCCGTGTCGGTGGTGCCGCTGGGCTGGCTGGTCTTCCGCCGCCTGGTGCCCCGGCACGTGACCGCCACGGAAGCGATCGCGCGGCCCGCCTCGTACCGGGAGATGGGCCGCTTCCTCGCCGGGGACTACACGGGGTCGCTGTTCTCCCTGGCCGTGGTCTACCTGGTGCCGGTGATCATCGCCTCCCAGGTCAGCTCCGAGGACAACGCGTACTTCTACATCACCACCACCATCGGCGGCACGGTCAACCTGCTCGCCATCAACATGGGCGCGTCGCTGACGGTGGAGGGCTCGCACGACCCGGCGCGGCTGGCGGAGAACTGCCGGGCGGCGCTGCGCCGGATGGCCACGATCATGGTGCCGGTCTGTCTGCTGCTGTTCCTCCTCGCGCCGTACATCCTGCGCGTCTTCGGCCCCGGTTACGCCCATGCGGCCACTCCGCTGCTGCGCTGGTTCGCGGTGGGCGCGGCGCTGCGCGTGGTCATGGAGGTCTACTTCGCGGTGCTGCGGGCGCAGAGCCGGACGGCCGGACTGGCCTATCTCCAGGGGCTGCTGTGCGTGCTGGTGCTCGGGCTGACGCTGGTGCTCCTGCCGCGCATGGGGCTCACGGGTGCGGGGGTGGCCGAGATCTGCAGCCTGGCCGTCATCGTCTCCATCTCGGCGGTCAAGCTCCGCCGGATACTGCGCCTCGCCCGGCCGGAGCCCGCGGCCTACGCCCCCGACGTGGCCCCGGACGGCGATCTGGCCGACCTGGCGGCCCGCGGCGACCGGCACGACGCACCGCGCACCGAGCCCCGCGGGCTCCGGCGCGGGGCCCGGCACGGCATCACCCGTGGCTTAGGGGGTGAGGGCGAGCAGGAGCCCGGGGAGAGAGACAGCGGCGCGTACGGCACCCGCTGGGCGCTGCGCGCCGCGCTCGACGCCGACACGATGCCGCTGGGCGTGCGGCTGGACTTCGACCACTTGGAGAGGCGCCCTGATCTCCGGCACACCCCGGAGGCAGTCGTCGTGTCCCACTCCGTCTCCCAGGCCGCGTCCCAGGCGGCCTCCGAGCAGCCCGTCGCGGCGCCCGCGCGGGAGAAGGCCGCGCAGGACAAGGCCGCACAGGACAAGACCTCCGCTCCCCCGGGCCCGGCGCCGTGGTGGAGCGGCCCCGAGGCGACGGTCTGGCTGCTGCTCGCGGCCGCCCTCACGCTGTACTGGCTGCCGCTGGTGGGCGTCGGCGAGGCGACCCTGGACCGTATGGGCGGGCTCGGCCTGATCTCCGTGCTGCCCGTGGCGACGCTGGCGGGCGCGGCGCTGCTGGTCGTCTCCTTCGTGGCCGCGCTGCGGCTGGACGGGCAGCGGCGCCGGCTGCTCACGGCCGTGCTGCTGCTGACGGTGATCTCCCTGCACGCCCTGCCGGCGGTGCTGGAGGATCAGCCGCGCTTCGCTACGGCCTGGCAGCACCTGGGCTTCCTGGACTTCATCGACCGCACGGGCGTGGCGGCACCGGACCTGGACGCCCGCTGGAGCTGGCCCGGCTTCTTCGCCCTGATGGCGTTCGCCGCGAAGACGGCGGGCGTGAGCGACCTCACCGAGGTGCTGCGCTGGTGGCCGACGGCGATCCAGCTGCTGTGCCTGGCGCCGCTCGCGCTGCTGCTGCGGGCCGTGCGCGCGGGGTGGCGGGCGAAGTGGACTGCGGCCTGGCTGTTCGTGCTGTGCGGCTGGGTGGGGCAGGACTACTTCTCGCCCCAAGCGCTCAACTACTTCTTCTACCTGCTGTTCGCCGCGGTGCTGCTGGTGTGGTTCCGCTGGCCCCGGCAGCTGCGCGGCACGCTGCTCCCGGGCGAGACGGAGCCGCAGCCGGCCGGGCGGAGGGCGCAGGGCGCGCTGCTGGCCGTGGTCATCGCGCTGTTCGCGGCGTCGGTGGCCAGCCACCAGCTGACGCCGTTCGTGATGCTGGGGGTGCTGACCGCCCTGGTGGTCACCCGCCGCTCCACGCTGCGCGGGCTGCCGCTGCTGTGCGGTGTGATGCTGATCGTGTGGGTGGGCTTCCTGGCGGAGCCCTACTGGTCGGGCCATTTCGACGAGCTGTTCGGCGGCCTGGGCTCCCTGGGCGGCAACGTCTCCTCGTCGGTCTCGGGCCGGATCGAGGGCGGCAGCCCCGTCCACAAGCTGGTGCTCTACGCCCGGGTGCTGCTCGCGGGCGGGATGCTGTCCTTCGCCGCGATCGGCTGGTGGCGCCGCCGCCGGGCGGGGATCGGCGACGTGGCGCTGCTGGTGCTGACCGGGGTGCCCTTCCTGGCCTTCGGCATGCAGTCCTACGGCGGCGAGGTGGCCCTGCGGGTCTTCCTCTTCGCCCTGCCGGGCGCGTGCGTCCTGGCGGCCCTCGCCCTGTTCCCGCACTCCACGGAGCGGCCCGGCCGGCCGGTCCTCGCGCCGGTGGCCGCGCTGCTGGCGGGCCTGGTCCTGATCTTCGGCTTCCTGGTGGCCCGCTGGGGCAACGAGTCCTTCGAGCGGGTGCGGCCCGGCGAGGTCGCCGCGATGGACTTCGTGTACGCCCGCGACGAGCCGACCGTACGGCTGCTGTGGATGAGCAGCGACCCCTCGAAGAACGTCACGCCCGCCATGCCGTGGGGTGCGAAGGACATGGAGCGGGTGCACTACGACGCGACGCTCGCCCCGCGTGATCCTGCCCGCGTGGACGATCTGGTCACCGCGCTCCGCAAGGCCGGTCCCCGGGCGTATGTGATGGTCAACCGCGGCCAGTCGGTCTATCTCGAACTCGACGCAGGCTATGCGGCGGACTGGGACGCCCGGATCCGGCACACGCTCGACGGCCGGCCGGAGCTGCGCCGCGTGCTCGTCAACGACGATGCGGTGCTGTACGAGCTGAAGGAGAGGCCGGCCGGTGAGGCCCCGCAGCCCCGGCCGGGACCGGCGGGCCCCCGGGTGACGTGGACGCCGGTGTCGGTGGTCGGCGGTCTGGCGGCGGTGGCGCTGCTGGTGCTGCTGATGGCGCGGGAGGTGCTGCGGGTCGTGGCCCGGCCGGGGGTGCGTCAGCTGCGCTGGCTGCAGGGGTCGTACTGGTTCGCGCTGCCGCTGCTGCTGGTCCTGCTGGCCTCGCTGGTGCACCGCTTCGCGACGATGTCGTGAAGCGGGCACCGTAGCCCGTTCGGGTGGGGGTCAGCCGGTCCAGCGGATCTCGTTGGGCTCCAGGTCCAGGCTCTTGCCGTCTACCTCGACGGTCAGCCGGCGGTCCTGCATGTTGACGACGAGGACGGTGCTGCCCGAGGCGAGGGTGGACACGGCGTCGCGGTTGTCCCCCGTGACCTCCGGGGTGCGCAGCTCCGCCCCGGGCGGGAAGGCCTTCCCGAAACGGGAGAGCAGGTCCAGCATGGGCAGCCCGCCCCCGCCGCCCTTCAGTTCGGTGCTGCGCCACAGACAGCCGGGGCAGTCCTCGCCCGTCTCCTCCGGGTTCCAGTAGAAGGCCGCGGAGACGCCCGCCCGGGCGAAGTGGATCAAGGCCGTGGCGTGGACGGCGGTGCGGTGCGCCTCGGTCCACGACTTGCGGTCGTCGTTGGCGTCGGCGGGCTCCACGTACCACTCGGACCACCACACCGGCAGGTCGACGGTCCTGCTCAGCCACGTGGTCACGTCGGCGAACTTGCGCGTCGCGGCGAACTCGTCGGGGAAGAGCTTGCTGCCCTCGCGGGTGTAGCTGGCGCCGTCGACGACGAGGAAGTCGGCGCCCTTCTTGTGGGCGTTCCAGTACTTGAGGGCGTCGACGGCACGCTGGTCGACCGAGCCCCAGGGCCCGCGCAGGGAGGAGGCGTTGGAGGAGGAGCCGGGCGGATTGCTGTCCATGCTGATGTACGGGCCGCCGACCAGGTTGGCCCTGTTCTGCTTCTTCAGCTCCGCGTAGACCAGGTTGTACAGCTCGGTGTAGCCCTCGTAGTTCCAGCGGTTGCGGCCCTCGTCGTAGAAGCCCTTGAACTCGTTCCACACGATGAAATGACGAACGTCCGGATAGCGCTTGGCGATGACGCCGGCCAGCTTGGCGAAGTCCTTGTAGTGGGCGCGATCGGGCGCCTTCTCCAGGGACTTCAGCGACCAGTCGGTGCGCTCCCCGCCGCCCTTCATCCAGTCGGGCGCGCAGCACAGGGTGAGCACGGGGGTCGTGCCGGTCTTGCGCATGTAGGCGACGCGGCGGTCGAGATCGCCGAAGTTGTACGTGCCGGGCTTGGGCTCGGGGTTGTCGACCCCCCAGCCCATGATGTGCTGGTTCTGCGGCATGCCGGAGCCTGTGAGCAGCCCGGCCGTGGTCCGCCGGGCGGCGTCGTCGCCGCGGTCGGCGCTGTACTGGGTGTGGGTGAAGCCCCAGCCGAGCTCGAGCGCCGCCCTGTCACCGTTCGCGCCGTCCTGCGAACCGTCCCCTCCCGTCTGCCGGCCGGTCGCCCAGAGGACGACCAGCAGGGCCAGCGCGACCGCACCGGCCGCAAGCAGCACGGCGAACCGCCACCGCCCGGCCCGCCGCCACCCGGCCCGCCAAAACGTCCGACTCACACCCCGTCGTCCCATCATGGGCAAGCGTATCCGCGGCCGAAACGATGTGCGGCGGCTTCCGGGCGAACGTGGACGGGTGTTGCGGATCCGGTCGTGAATCAGGGGAAAACCTGGGTGCGCAAGGGCTCTCCGTGCCGGATCATGGGCGGCATGTGTGCCGACCGCCGACCCAGCGCCAGGAGGCAGGCCCTGCCCACCGACCCGGACTTCACTCCGACCGAGAAATCGCTGCCCATCCGTCTCAACGTGGACGACAGCGACTCGCCGTCCGACGTCATCGACGCCCTCTTCCTGGGCCGGTTCGCCACCGGCGAGCAGCCGTACGCGCACAGCCGCTCCGTGGACCGCGTGAAGTCCGGGGCCACGCTCCTGCCGCCCGCGGCCCACGTGGTGCGCTCCGCCCGCGACGACGACCGCAGCGCGACCCTGGCCGAGGGAGACGGCTGGACGCTGCTGATCTCCCGCTGGAACCGGGGCGCGGACGTCTCCGTCACGGCCACCAGCGAAGAACTGGCCAAGAAGGTGCTGGGCCAGGCCGTGGAGGGCGCGGAGGACGAGCCCGAGCCGCAGCCCGAACACGTGACCATGGGCTTCTGGTACGTCTCGCCGCGGCGCGGCCCGCACCGGACGACCCGCCAGATCTCCGCGGGCACCTGGGAGGAGGTCCGGCCCAACTACACCGCGCGCGTCGCGGACGCCATGGACCGGCTGATGAAGATCACCCCGGATGACATCGCGGGCCGGCTGCTCCTCCTGCACGGCCCGCCCGGCACCGGGAAGACCTCCGCCCTGCGCACGCTCGCGCGCTCCTGGCGGGACTGGTGCCAGGTGGACTGCGTGCTGGATCCCGAACGGCTGTTCAACGACGTCGGCTATCTGATGGACATCGCCATCGGCGAGGACGACGGCGGCTCCAAGGGCCGCTGGCGGCTGCTGCTCCTGGAGGACTGCGACGAGCTGATCCGCGGCGAGGCCAAGCACACGGCGGGCCAGGCCCTGTCGCGGCTGCTGAACCTCACGGACGGGCTGCTCGGGCAGGGCCGCAACGTCCTCGTCGGCGTCACCACCAACGAGGACCTGGAGCGCCTGCACCCCGCCGTGGTGCGGCCGGGCCGCTGCCTGGCCCGCATCGAGGTGGGCCCGCTCAGCCGCGCGGAGTCCGTGGGCTGGCTGGGCACGGACCAGGGAGTGGGCCGCGAGGGCGCGACGCTCGCGGAGCTCTTCGCCCTGCGGCGCGGCAGCGGGCCGGCGTCGGTGCCGCCGCAGCACGACGGGGCGGATGCGGGGTTGTATCTGTGACGCCCCCGCCTTGACGCGCCTCATGGCCTCCGGCCGGGGTGGTTCCGGCACCGCCGGTCCGCCACGCGGTGGCTGAGCGCCGCTGCGGCGGGGGTTTTCGGCGGGCCCTTGTCGTGGCGGCGATGCGCCGTGGCGGAGGGCCGGCCTTCGTCGGCACCTGCCCCAGCCAGCCGCACGCTCTCTCTGTCCGCCGCAGCGGCGACAGGCCACGACGGCGTGGCCCGGCGGTGCCGTGCCGGTCGTCGGCCCGGGTGGTCTAACCGTAGACCGCGCGGAGGGCTTCTTCCGCTGCGGCGCGGGCCGCCTCGTGGTCCAGGCCCAGACGGTGCGCGCGCTGCGCGAAGGCCGCGGCCGCAGCCGCGGCCTCACGGGCCGCCGTGTCGCCGGGCGCTGCGACGAACGTGCCGTTGCGCCCCCGCGTCTCGATGACCCCGTCGGCCTCCAGTGCGCGGTAGGCCTTGGCGACGGTGTTCGCGGCGAGGCCCAGTTCTTCGGCGAGGCCGCGCACCGTCGGGAGCTTGTAGCCGACGGGGAGTTCGCCGGAGCGGGCGCGTTCGGCGATCCGGGCGCGGATCTGCTCGTAGGGCGGCTCGGCCGCGTCCGGGTCGACGTTGATCTTCAGGGCCACGCTCGGACTCTACCGCTTCTACAGCTCCAGCGCGGTGTCGTGCATGCGCAGCCAGGCGTCCAGGTTGAGGACGAGTTCGGTGGCGGAGCGGAAGGACTCGCCGGCGTCGTCGGCGAGGGAGCCGGCGACGGCCGCGGTGTCGAGCAGGGGCCGTACGGGCGCGTCCTTGTCGGCGAGGACCCGGGAGAGCTCGGCGCGCAGGGCGGCGGCGTAGCGGGGGTCCTGGATGCTGGGGTAGGGGCTCTTGACGCGGTCGGCGACGACGTCCGGCAGGAGGTCGCGGGTGGCGGCGCGCAGGAGGGACTTCTCGCGGCCGTCGAAGGTCTTCATGGCCCAGGGGGTGTTGAAGACGTACTCGACGAGGCGGTGGTCGCAGAAGGGGACGCGGACCTCCAGGCCGACGGCCATGCTGGCGCGGTCCTTGCGGTCGAGGAGGAGCTGGACGAAGCGCGTCAGGTGCAGGTAACTGATCTCCCGCATGCGCCGTTCCAGGCCGGTCTCGCCGGGCAGGCGGGGCACTTCGGCGAGGGCTTCGCGGTAGCGGGTGTCCTCGTGGCCCGCGAGGTCGAGCTTGGCGAGGAGGCCGCGGTCGAGGAGGGCGGAGCGGCCTCCGCTGTGCTCGCCGGCGAAGCGGTCGGCGGCTCCGGCGGCGGCCCAGGGGAAGGTGCCGGCGTGCACGTGGTCGGGGTTGTGGAACCACGAGTAGCCGCCGAAGACCTCGTCGGCGGACTCGCCGGACAGGGCGACGGTGGACTGTTCGCGGATGGCCTTGAAGAGCAGGTAGAGGGAGACGTCGCCGTCGCCGAAGCCGCTGATGGGCATGTCGCGGGCGGCGATGACGGCGTCGCGGTTGGCCTTGGCCATCAGGTCGGCGGCGTCGAGAACTATGTCGGAGTGGTGGGAGGCGACGTGGGCGGCGAGGGCGTGGGCGTAGGGGCCGTCGGGGGTGGGCCGCAGGGGGTCCGGGCGGAAGTTCTCGGTGTGGCCGGTGAAGTCGACCGAGAAGGACCGGACGGGGCCGGCTCCGGCGGCGGCGAGGGCGGTGATGGCGGAGGAGTCGAGGCCGCCGGAGAGCAGGGTGCACAGGGGGACGTCGGCGATGAGCTGGCGGCCGACGATGTCGTCGAGCAGGTCGCGCACGTGACGGACGGTGGTCTTGAGGTCGTCGGTGTGCTCGCGGGCCTCCAGGGCCCAGTAGCGGCGCAGGGTCAGGCCGCCGCGGCGGATGCGGGCGGTGTGTCCGGGGGGCAGTTCGTACATGCCCTTGTAGGCGGCGTGGCCGGGGGTCTTGGTGAAGGCGATGAGCTCGGCGAGGCCTTCGGCATCGACGGCGGGGCGTACGGCGGGGTGGGCGAGGATGGCCTTGGGCTCGGAGCCGAAGAGGACGCCGTCGGGCGTGGGGTGGTAGTACAGCGGCTTGATGCCCATGCGGTCGCGGACGAGGAGGAGTTCCTCGGTGCGCGGGTCCCACAGGGCGAAGGCGTACATGCCGTTGAGGCGCTCGGTGAAGTCCTCGCCCCATTCGAGGTAGGCGTGCAGGACGACCTCGGTGTCGCTGCTGGTGCGGAAGGCGTGCCCGCGGCTCTCCAGCTCGGCGCGCAGCTCGCGGTAGTTGTAGACCTCGCCGCTGTAGGTGGTGACGAGCAGGGTGCGGCCGTCGCGTTCGACGCGCATGGGCTGGGCGCCGCCCTCGATGTCGATGACGGCGAGGCGGCGGTGGCCGAGGGCGGCGTGGGTGCCGAGCCAGGTGCCGCCGGCGTCGGGTCCGCGGCAGGCCATGGTGTGCGTCATCGCGTCGAGCGTGCCGCGCGCCGTCGTGAGGGCGGTGAGGTCCTGGTCGTAGGAGATCCATCCGGTGATCCCGCACATCGTTGCGTTCTCCCCTTTCGGTAGGCCGCCCGGGTGTCCGGGTACGGCTGCTCCCCCGTGGGGTGCGGGCCCCGCCTCGGGGGCGGCGGGGACCGCGGGGATCACGGTACGCCCATATAGATGCATTCACCATCCATGTAGGAGTAAAACGCCGGGAAACCAGTGGGAACCGGCCAACTCCCGCCCCCCCCCGCCGCACGATCGCGGGTCCGCCCCTCAGGACCCGCTCAGGGCAGGAAGCGGAAGGAGGGCGCCGGGTGCATCAGGAACTCGTGGTGCGAGATGTTCCAGGCGTACGCGCCCGCCATCGCGAAGGCGATCCGGTCCCCCGCCCGCAGCTCGGCGACCGGGACCGCCCGCGCGAGGACGTCCTTCGGGGTGCACAACTGCCCGCTGAGGGTGACCGGTTCGTCCAGCGCGGCCGGGCGCGGCCAGGGGCGCTCCCAGGTGTCGACGGACAGCACCGTGAAGGGGTGGTCGTGCCCCTTGGCGGCGGGGGTGCGCATGTGGTGGGTGCCGCCGCGCACGACCGCGAACGCCTCGCCGTGGCTGTGCCGGACGTCGAGGACCTCGGTGACGTACCAGCCGCAGTGGGCGGTCAGCGCGCGGCCGGGCTCGATGCGCAGGGTGTAGCCGGGGTGCGCGGCGGCGAGTGCGGCGAGGCCCGCGCCGTAGGCGGCCCAGTCGAAGCGGGTGTGCGGGCGGGCGTAGTCGACGGCCATGCCGCCGCCCACGTTCACCTCGTCCAGCCCGAGGCCGTGCCGGGTGTCCAGCTCGCGCGCCCAGGCCGTGACGCGGGCGGCGACGGCGAGCAGGGCGGGCGCGGGGAGCCCGCTGGCCAGGTGGGCGTGGATGCCGCGCAGCCGCAGCCGGGTGCCGCGCAGCAGGGGCAGGCACGCCTCGGCGCGGCGCGGGTCGAGGCCGAAGGGGCTGGGCCGGCCGCCCATGGCGAGGGCCGCGCCGGCCAGCTCGCCGTGCCCGTCGCGGCTCGCGCCGTCACCCTCGCTCACGGGGAGGTTGACGCGCAGCAGGATGTCCACGGGCGCCCCGCCGGGGCGTTCGGCGGCGAGGGCGGCGAGCAGCCGCAGTTCGCTCTCGCTCTCCACGTGGATGCGCTCGGTCCCCAGGTCGAGGGCGAGCCGCAGTTCGGGCTCGGTCTTGCCGGGGCCGCCGAAGGCGAGCGGCAGGCCGGGGACGGCCTTGCGGACGTGGGCCAGTTCGCCGCCGGAGGCGACCTCGAAGCCGCTGACGTGCGGGGCGAGGGCCTGCAGGAGCTCGGGGGCGGGGTTGGCCTTGGCCGCGTAGTACAGCTCGGTCTCCGGCGGCAGGGCCGCGCGCACTTCGGCGGCGTGCCCGGTCAGGGCCGCCAGGTCGTAGACGTAGGCGGGCAGTTCCTCGCCGGGCAGGCCGGCGGCGTGCCCGGCGACACGGGGAAGGATCACTGTGCTGCGCTCCAGGTGGTCTCGGTGCGGGCGGCCGTGGTGAGGGCGGACAGCAGGTCCGGCACCAGGGGCGAGGAGATGCGCACGTAGCCGGCGTCCCGGTCGGCCTTGCGCTCCCAGCGGGTGAGCAGGTTGGCCTTGGCGGGCAGCGGCACCCCGGCGACGAGGGCGCGCAGCAGCGGGGGGTTGCCGTGGGCGGCGGCGCGGTCGGCGAGGATGCCGCGGACGGCGGTCCACAGCTCGGGTTCGAGGCGGGGGTGGCGGTCGGCGAGGGCGGCGAGCATCTCGGCGACGTGGTTGACGACCAGGCAGTACACGACGCGGTCCCAGCCGCGCTCGCGGTCGTACGTGAGGGGCCCGGCCACGTCCGCGGGGAGCGCCGCGAGGGCCGCGGCGTGGTGGCCGGGGAGCAGCTTGGTGCCCTCCAGGTCGCGGAAGAGGACCTGCCGGGGCATGCCGTCGGCGCCGACGCCGAGGACGACGTTCTGCAGGTGGGGTTCGAGGACGACGCCGTGGTCGAAGTAGGCCGCGAGCACCGGCGGGACGAGCAGCGCGAGGTAGGCCTTCCACCAGGCGAGGGCCTCCGCGGGGCCGCCGCCGCGCAGCAGTGCGCCGAGGTGGGCGCCGCCGGTGGGGTACTCGTCGGCGACGGCGGCGGCCAGCAGCCCGGTGACGCCGGGGGCGAGGCGGGCGCCGAGCCCTTCGCGGACGATGACGCCGAAGCCCTCGGCGAGTTCGCGGCTGCCGAGGTCGAGGGTGCGGTAGGCGGGTTCGCGCAGCAGGCCGGCGCCCGGGAAGCGGGCCGCGAGGTCGGCGGCGACGGGCTCCAGCAGGCGGGTGAGGGCGACCGCGCCGGTCAGCTCGTACTCGGCGTTCTTGCGCAGGCAGTTGGTGATGCGGATGTTGAGGCTGAACTTGAGGAAGTCCCGGCCGTCGTAGAGCGTCCGCACGGATGCGGTCGGCTCGAAGGGCTCGCCGCCGGGGCCCAGGTCGAGGACGTCGCCGCGGGTGACGGCGGCGCGCAGCACGGGGTGCTCGCGCAGCATCGCGTACTGCCACGGGTGGGCGGGCAGCAGCCGGTAGCCGTCGGGGACGGGCCGCTGCCGGTCGAGGGCGGCGAGGGCCCCGTCGGCCGCGGCCTCCTGGCGTACGTGCTCGCGCCGCACGGCCAGGTGGTGCAGGGGGAAGCGGGCGCGGGCCTCGGGGGCGTAGCGGCCCCAGTCCTCGGGGGCGCCGGTGCGGGCCTTGGGGGTGGGGTGGAAGCGGTGGCCGAACAGGAGGGACTGCTCGGATTCCATGTACGCGTCGGGGCCCGCCGCGCCGCGCGGGGCGCCGAGGGCCGCGGTGACGCCGGCGTGGCTGGCGGCCACCTGGCCGAGGAACTCCTCGTTGCGGACGCCGGTGCGCAGCTCCAGCTCGCGGTGGATGTGCTCGGCGAGCTCCTGCCACGTCAGCTCGGTCCAGGTGCCGTCGCGCTCGGTCCGGACGGGGCCGGTGAAGCGGTGCGCGCCGAACAAGGAGGCGCGCCGCAGCCCCACGCGGAGCAGGACGCCGCAGCGGGGCAGGCGCAGCAGCAGGTGGCCGTCGGTGACGGCGGTCTGGTGCTCGGGCCCGGAGACCTCGCGGAGCAGGCAGTTGAGCAGGGTGTGGGCGACCACGTGGTCGGCGGTGGCCACGCCGGGGAGGGCGGCGGCGGCTGCGGAGGACATTCAGCGGCTCCAGCGGGTGCGGAGGAGGGTGGGGGTGCTGATGACGGCCGTCAGGGCGGCGACGGCGGATCCTGCGACGGCGGGTGCGGCCGGGCCCCAGATGCCGGTGGAGGCGGCGGCTGCCGCTCCGGCGACGACGGCTCCGGCCTTGGATATGAACTCCAGCGAGCCGAAGAGGCGGCCGGGCCCGCGGCCCCGGCTCGCCTCGGCGGCGAGCGCGGACAGGCTGACCAGGCCCAGCGTCATGCCGGCGCCCAGGAGCAGCCGCAGCGCCACGAAGGAGGCGACGGTGCCGGCTCCCCAGTGCCCGGCGAGGGCTACGGCCACGCAGGCGAAGCCGGTGACGGCGCCGAGGTGCGGGCGGTGGGCGACGGCGGCGTGGACGGGCTTGGCCAGCAGCAGGTAGCAGGCGTGCGGGAGGGCGAAGAGCGCGCCGCTCTCGGAGGGGCCGAGGCCCGGCAGCCGCTCGGCGACCAGGGTGATGAGGTACGGGTAGGAGATGACGGTGGCGAGGACGAAGGCGAATTCGAGGGCGTAGAGGGTGCGCAGCGGGCCCGGCGGCGGGCCCTCCTCCTCCGGGGCGGCGGGTGCGGGCGGCGCCGTGGGCGGCGGTTCGGGGAGGGCTGCCAGCATCAGGGCGGCGGCCAGCGGCAGTACGGCGAGGAGCGCGTACTGGCGGTGCGGGGAGAGCCAGGGCGTGAGGCCGCCGACGACGACGGGCGCGGCGACGAGCGCGAGGCGGGCGCTGCCCTGCATCAGGGTGAGCGCCCAGGAGAGCCGCCGGCCGTCGAGGGAGGCGGCGAGGTAGCCGTTGGAGGCGGCGAAGGTGCCGCCGAGGACGCCCTGGAGGACGAGGGCGGCGGCGAAGGCGGGCAGGCTGTCGGCCGTCCCGGCGAGCAGGAAGGACAGGGCGAGGCCGAACTGGGCGCGCAGCAGGAGGCGCTTGCGGCCGTAGCGGTCGGCGAGCCGGCCCCACAGGGGTGCGCCGAGGGCGCCGAAGACGGTGGGGACGATGTAGAGCAGCCCGGCCCACCGGGCGCCGTGGTCGCCGAGGGAGGGCAGGATCTCGGTGAGGTAGGGGGGCAGGCCGAGGGCGGCGAACGACGCGACGAAGTAGCAGGCGGCGACGGCGTGGACCTGGCGGGTGCGCAGCACGGGCCGTTCCTCGCGGGTGCGGCCGCCGTGGAGTACGGCCGTCATCTGCCCGCGCCCCGCAGGTAGTTGGGCCCTTGGACGTAGTGCTTGTTGATGTCGGCCGCGCCCGAGCGCTCCTTGGTGAGCAGGGTGCCGGCGGTGACCATGGCCTTGACCGGCAGCCGGTCGGCGTCGAGGACGCGGGCGCGCAGCACGGCGGCGGCGCCGGGGGCGGTGCGGGCGGTGCGTTCGACTGCTTCCGCGAGCCGGTCGCGCAGGCGGGCGAGGAGCTCGCCGAGGGGGGCGCGGCCGAGCCGGGCGAGCTCGAAGAGGGGGGCGGCGGCGCAGAGGTGGACGGTGATGGTGGCGAACACGTCGGCCACGGGCCCGTCGCCGGCCACGAGGATGCGCCGGTCGTCGAAGCCCAGCAGGTCGGCGGCCGCCCCGCCGAGCCGGGCGGCCAGGCGCACGCCGTGCACGCGCGGCCCGTCGTTGTCCTTCAGCAGCAGCCGCATACGGGTCCGGCCGCCGGGGGCGTCCAGGACGAGCGAGGTGTTCTGCTGGTGGGATTCGAGGCCTATGCCGTACGAGAAGAGGGTGGTGTGCCAGTCCAGGAGGAGCGTGAGGTAGGCGTCGAGGAGGGCGGCGAGGGAGCCGTCGTAGTAGCGGTCGGCGAGTTCGTCGGCGACGAGGGAGCCGCCCGGGGTGCGGGCGAGCAGCGCGGCGACGGGGAGGACGTGGGCGTCCTGCAGGCCGGCGGGGTAGCGGCGGGCGAGGACGGCGAGGAGTTCGTGGTCGGACTGCAGGTGGGTGCGCTCGTCGGCGAGGAGGATCCGCCCGGCGAAGCGGGGCTCGTGGGCCATGACCTCTTCGAGGAGGCGCTGGCCGGTCTCGCCGTCGAGGAGGGTGCCGGGCTTGATGGTGCGCCGGTTGCGCAGGCCCAGGGTGGCGGTGGCGAGGGGCAGTTTGAGGTGGACGGCGGGGTCGTCGGCGACGGCGACGGTGCGGGTGGAGAGGGTGGGCAGCACCTCCAGCCAGGGCTTCTCGGCGAAGCGGGCGGATCCGCCGAGTCCGGCCTCGCGCAGGGCCGCCTCGAGGGGGCCGGCCGCGGTGAGCGGGTGGACGGGCAGGGCGACGTGGGTGGCGTCCAGCCCGCTCAGGCCGAGCCCGGCGGGGGTGGGCCACCAGGAGGGCAGGCCGGACCGGTCGCCGCGCACGGCGCCGTGCGGGAGGGCGAGCCAGCGCAGGGCGAAGGAGGGGTGGAACTCGGGCGCATACGCGCGTAGTTCGTCTTCGCTGAGGCCGGCGCGGGAGCGGCCGGTGGGGTAGACGGGGTGGTCGCGGTAGGCGGCGAGGGTGTCGTAGGCGAGGGAGCCGCCCGGGCCCGTCCAGCCGTCGGTGCGCTGTCCGTAGGTCTCCGCCAGGTGCGCGGTGACGCCGTCGCGGACGCGGTCGTGCAGGCGGGCGGCGGCCAGCGCCTCCTCGCACTCGGCGAGGAAGGCGTCGTAGCCGGCCCGGTCCTCGGGGGGCACGGCGGCGCGCAGCCGCGTGAGGACGGGGCGCAGCCCGGTGAGGACGCCGCCGTCCGTCTCGGCGAGCGGTTCGCGCACCCGGACCTCGCACTGGAAGCCGTCGGGGCCGACGGGCAGCAGGACGGTCCCGTCCGCGGTGCGCAGGTGGAGCCAGTCGCCGTCGGGGCGGTGCTCGGTGAGGGCGTGGCGGCGCAGCCCGTAGGCGTCCTCGCGGAGCAGGGTGCTGAGGACGCGGCTCAGGAGGTCGCCCTCCACCACGTCCGTGCTGGTCAGGCTCATGACATGATCTCCCAGCGCTGTGCGGCCAGGAACGCGTCGACTTCCCGGTCGATCCGGCCCTGGTCGGTGCCGGTCGCCCTGATGACGCCGAGGTAGTCGCGGTTGGTGCGATGGAGCGGGTGCGCCTCGCCGGTTCCGCGCAGCGGCCGGTAGACCAGCCGTACGCCGTCGCGCTCGGTGTCGCTCGCCGGGGGGGCCTTTTCGAGCGTACCCCCGCGGTCCGCACAGACATACTCCACGCGCAGCCGCCCGTCAGGTCGCGCGCCGAGGTCCGCGGGCAGCGGCTCGCCGAGGTGGGTGCGCAGGACGTGCTCGAAGAGGGGGACGCCGAGGGCGTCGGCGAGGGCGAGGTCGCACTGGTCGCCGATGGCGCGGTAGTTGACCTCGATGATGCGGGCGCGGGAGCCCTGGGCCACGTACTCGGTGTGGCAGGCGCCGAAGCCGACGCCGAGGGCGCGCAGCTGGGCGAGCACCTGTTCCGTGTGCGGCTGCGGCGGTGCGGGCAGCAGGTCGAGGCGTTCCTCGATGAAGTGCGGCAGCGGGGACAGGCGGGTGCGGAAGGAGGCGAGGGCGTGCAGGGTGCTGCCGTCGCCGAGCGTCTCCAGGGTGTGCAGCTCGCCGTCCAGGTACTCCTCCACGAGGAGGGAGGCGCCGGGCCTGCGGGTGCGGATGTCGTGACAGTGGCGGACGAGGGACGCCTCGTCCTCGGCGAGCACGACGTCCTCGCTGGCCACGCCCTCGCGCGGCTTGACGACGCAGGGGAAGGGCAGGCCCAGGTCCGCGAGCCGGCCGGGCAGGCCCTCCGGCTCGTCGCCGGGGGCGAGTTCGGCGGAGCGGACGGTGTCGGCGCCGGCCTCGGCGAGGCGGCGGCGCAGCTGGGCCTTGTTCTTGGCGTCGAGGGCGGAGCGCCAGTCCTTGCCGGGCAGGCCGAAGTAGGCGGCGGCCAGAGCGGCCTGGGGCTGGAGGTGGTCGCTGTTGGTGAAGACGGCGTCGGGGCGGGCCGACCGGCCGAGCGCGGAGATCCGGGCGACGACCTCGCGGAAGTCGGTGACGTCGCAGCCGAGGACGGAGAGTTCGGGCAGTTTGCCGCCGTCGGCGACGCTCTGTTCGTACGCGCGGCGGTGGGCGGCGGGCTGGTCGGTGAGGAGCGTGACCTCGACTCCGAGACGGGCGGCCGCGGGCAGGAAGCCGAGGGTGACGGAGTCGGTCGGGTTCAGGGCGAGGAGGTGAAGCCGCACAGGAGCGCCTTTCGACAGGCTGCGGGGGGCGGTGATGCGTGGGGGGACGTGGGGGGGGGGACGCCGCCGGGCCGTTGAGGAGGGGGTGACGGCCCGGCGGCGGGCCCGGGGAACGGGGGTGCTGCCGGTGGCCGGGTCCGGGGCCGGGGTGAACCGGCCCCGCGGACCGGCTACTTGGGGACGTCGACGCCGGCGGCCTTGGCGATGTCGTCCACGACGCGGTTGGCGGCCTGGATGCCGATGCCGGACATCCACGTCTCGTCCGGCACCTGGACGACCTTGTCGTTCTTGACGGCGCCGAGGCCCTTCCACAGCGGGTTGTCCTGGACGGCGCTCTGCTGGGTCTTCTCGGGGTCGTCGGCGACGGTGACGAAGACGAGGTCGGCGTCGGCCTTGTCGATCTGCTCCGGCGAGACGTCCGTCATCGGGGCGTCGACGTCCTGCGAGGCGGGGCGGCGCAGGCCGGTGTCGGAGAGGACGACGCCGCTGAAGGAGGCCTTCTGGTAGAGGCGCGTGGGGCCGGCGACGAAGCGGACGACGGACGCGGTCGGCATCGTGCCGTTGTTCTTCTTCTTGATCTCCTCGCCGAGGGCCTTGGCGCGCTTCTCGTACGCACCCATGGCCGCCTCCGCCTCCTTCTCCAGGCCGAGTGCCTTGGCGTGGACCTTGAGGTTCTCCTTCCAGGGCGCGCCGGTGGTCTCGGTGAAGACGGTCGGGGCGATGCCCTTGAGGCGGTCGTAGACCTTGGCGTGGCGGACCTTGGAGGACAGGATCAGGTCGGGCTTGAGGGAGATGATCCGCTCGATGTTCGGCTCGGCCATGGGGCCGACGTCCTTGGTGTTCTTCGTCTTCGCCGACAGGTACTGCGGGAAGCCGCCCTCGGTCTTCATGTGGGGGGAGACCGCGCCGACGGGCTCGATGCCGAGCATGGTGACGTCGTCGAGTTCGCCGGTGTCGAGGACGACGACGCGCTTCGGCTTCTGCTTGATCTCGGTGGTGCCCATGGCGTGGGTGATCGAGCGCGGGAAGCCGGTGCCGCCCGCGGCCTTGCCCTCGTCCTTCGCCTTCTCGTCGCCGCCGCACGCGGCGAGCACGGCCGTGCCGATGATCACGGCGAGGAGCGCGGCGAGCGCCCTGCGCAGCCGGTGGAGGGGTGGTCTGAGGTGGGTGGTCACGGCGGACTCCAGTCTGAGCGGTAGGGGAGGGACGGGTGTGGGGGGTGGGGGCTTGGGGGGTGGGGCTTGGGGCCGAGGTCCGGCGGGTGCGGGTGGGCCTCAGGCGGCGGGCCGGCCGGGGGCGCGCCGCCGTCCGGAGCGGGCCCGGGGGACGACCAGGGGCGTGCCGGTCTCCGGGTCGGGCACGACCCGGCACTCCACCTGGAAGACCTCCTCGACGAGTTCGGCGGTGAGGACGTCGGCCGGCGGGCCGGCGGCGGCCGGTCTGCCGTCGCACATGACCACGAGGTGGTCGGCGTACCGCGCCGCCTGGCCGAGGTCGTGCAGGACCATCACGACGGTGCGGCCGGCCTCGGCGTTGAGCTCCTCGACCAGGTCGAGCACGTCGAGCTGGTGGCGCAGGTCGAGGAAGGTGGTGGGCTCGTCGAGGAGCAGCAGGGGCGTGTCCTGGGCGAGGGCCAGGGCGATCCAGGCGCGCTGCCGCTGGCCGCCGGAGAGCTGGTCGACCGGGCGGTCGCGCAGGACGTCGGTGCCGGTACGGGCGAGGGCCTCTTCGACGGCGGCCTGGTCGGCCTTGGACCAGGGGGTGAGCATGCGCTGGTGCGGGTAGCGGCCGAGGCGTACGAGCCCCTCGACGGTGACGCCTTCGGGGGCCACGGCCTGCTGCGGGAGCAGGCCCAGACGGCGGGCGAGGGCGCGGGCGGGCATGCGGTGGATGTCGGCGCCGTCGAGGGTGACGGTGCCGGCGGTCGGGGCCAGCAGGCGGGCGAGTCCGCGCAGGAGGGTGGACTTGCCGCAAGCGTTGGGGCCGACGACGGCGGTGACAGCGCCGCCGGGGACGGCGAGGTCGACGCCGTCGACGACGGTGCGGCCCGCGTAACCGAGACTCAGGCCGTGGGCGGCGAGGCCGCGGGGGGCCGCCGGGGCGGCGGGGGCGGCGGGGTCGCGGGACGCAGCCGGGGCGGCGGAGCCGGCAGAGCCGCGGGGGTCGGCGGAGCCGCGGGACGCCGCCGGACCGGCCGCGGGGCCCCCGGTGGCCACGGAGGCTCGGGACGATGCCGGGCCTCCGTCGGCCACGGGGCCGCGGGCAGGCGCCGGGGTGCCGGTGGCGGCCGGGCTGTGGGCGGTCGCGGTGCCGCGGGCGGCAGCGGAACCGTCGGCAGCCGCAGTGCCGCGGGTGACAGCAGAACCGTCGGCAGCCGCGGAGTCGGGCGTGGCCGTGGGGCCGGATGTGGCCGTGGGGCCGGGCGTGGTCGTACGGTCGTCGCTCATCGGGTGGTGCTCCCAGCGGTGGGCTTGAGTTGACGCAGCATCAGCACGAGCAGCCAGGGGGCCCCGAGCGTGGCGGTGACGACCCCGACGGGCAGGCCGTGGACGGGCAGCAGGTGCAGGACGGCGAGGTCGGAGGCGAGCAGCAGGACGGCGCCGCCGAGCGCGGTGAGGACGAGCGAGCCGGCCGTCGGGGGCCCGGCCAGGAACCGCACGATGTGCGGCACGGCCAGGGCGACGAAGCCGACGGGCCCGGTGAGGGCGGCGGCGACGGACGCCAGGAGGACGGCGAGCAGCAGGAGCTGAAGGCGGGCCGCGTTCGGGGCGATCCCGAGCCCGCCGGCGGACTCGTCGCCGAGGTCGAGGACGGCGAGCCTGCGGTGGCCGGCGAGGGCGAGCACGACGCCGGACAGGACGAGCGCGCCGCCGGTGCCCGTCTCGGTCCAGGTGCGGCCGTAGACCGAGCCGGTGGTCCACTGCAGCGCGTCCGCGGCCAGTTCGGCGGGGAACCGGACGATGAAGAGGTTCACGACGGCGGCGAGTCCCTGCTGCACGGCGAGGCCGACGAGCACGATGCGGGTGACGGTGACGCCGCCGCGCCAGGAGAGCACTGCGAGCAGCAGGGCCGCCAGCATGCCGCCGCCGAGCGCTCCGGCCGGGGTGAGGACGGCCGGAGCGCCGGTGGCGAGGATGGCGACCGCGCCGAGGGAGGCGCCGCCGGTCACGCCGATCACGTCCGGGGAGGCGAGCGGGTTGCGCAGCACGCGCTGCATCAGCGTCCCGGCGACGGCGAGCCCGGCACCGGCCACGATGGCGGCGACGGCGCGGGGGGCGCGCAGCTCCTGAACGAGCATCACGTCGGCGCTGTCGCCGAGGCCGACGAGGGCTTGCAGCGCGTCCAGGGGCGGCACGTGGACCTCGCCCGCGCTGAGGCCCAGGGCGAGGAGGACCGCGAGGAGGAGGACGGCCGCGGCGGAGAGGAGGGCGATGCGGCGCCGCTGCCGGGCGAGGGCGGATCCGCCCGCGCCGGGGCGGTGCGGGAGGAACGCCCGGGCGGGCGCGGGGGCCGGGCTCCGGCGCGCTGCCGGCCGCGGCCCGGTGCCGTTCGCGCCCTGCATCCGCTCGCCCGTCCGCTCCCCCGTCCGCTCGCCCATCAGGTCGCTCATCGGGTCGCCTTCCGTGCGAGGAGGGCCAGCATCGGGGCGCCGAGGAAGGCCGTGACGATGCCGACCTCGATCTCCGTGGGGGCCAGGACGACCCGCCCGGCGATGTCGGAGCCGAGGAGCAGCAGCGGCCCGGCGACGAGACAGCCCGGGACGAGCCAGCGGTGGTCCGCGCCGAGGAGCTTGCGGACGAGGTGCGGGGCGGCGAGCGCCACGAAGGACAGCGGGCCCGCGACGGCGACGGACGACGCGGCGAGCAGCACCACGGCCAGCCCGCCGGCGGCGCGGACCCTCGCGACCGGCACGCCGAGCGCCTGCGCGGTCTCGTCGCCGAGGGCGAGGGCGTTGAGCGCGGGCGTGATGGCGAGGGCCAGCACGAGACCGGCGAGCAGGGGCGCGAGGACGGGCAGCAGGATGTCGGTCTGCCGCCCGGCGAGCGAACCGGCCAGCCAGAAGCGGGCCTCGTCCAGCGTCCGGTGGCTCGCCAGCATGACCGCGGAGGTCCAGGCGCTGAGGACGGCGGCCAGCACGGTCCCGCCCAGCGCGAGCCGTACGGGGTCGAGTTCGCCGGCGTGGCGGGCGAGCGCCAGCACGGCGACGGTGGCGAGCGCGGCGCCCCCGAAGGCGAACCACAGGTACTCCACGGGGCGGGTGAGGCCCAGCGCGTAGATGGCGGTGACGACCGCGAAGCTCGCCCCGGCGTTGATGCCGAGGGTGGTGGGCGAGGCCAGGGGGTTGCGGGTGACGCCCTGGGCGACGGCTCCCGCGACGCCGAGCGCCGCGCCGACGACCAGGCCGATCACGGTCCGTGGGACGCGCAGCCCGGTGACGACCAGGCCGTCGCGTCCGGCGTCGTCCCCGGCCAGCGCGTGCCACACGGTGGCCAGGGGCACCGGGCGCGAGCCGGCCGCGAGGCTGAGCGCCGCGCACACGGCGAGCGCGGCCACGCCTGCAAGGAGCAGGGTGGCCCGGCGAATCGGAGCCGCACGCCCGACGGCGGGCGCGACGGCTCCTGGAGCGGTCTCGTTCACGGAGGAGACCCTAGGTTAGGTAAGGCTTACCTTGTCAATTCTGGATGGTTCGCACACCAGCTATTTCCTCAATGCCCAGCTTGGTGCCGCCGGAGCCTCAGCTTCCCAGCCCGATCCGCCGGTAGCGCGCCCGCCTGTCGGCCAGCCGTTCGCCCTGCTCGCGTGCGCCGAGAGCGGTCATTTCGGCCCCGAGAAGGGCCCCGAGGCGCGGCAGAAAATCGTCGGTCGCCGACGACTCCGCCGCCGAAGACGCTGCAGACGCCGGAGACGCCGGAGACGCCGCGCCGCCGTCCGGCTCCTCGACCACGAGGTCCACGATCCCGTGCGCCAGGAGGTCCGCGGAGCGTACGCCCTGCCGGGCGGCCACCTCGTCGGCGCGGTCCGTCGTGCGGTACAGGATCGCCGAGGCACCCTCCGGCGGCAGCGGGGACAGCCACGCGTGCCGGGCCGCGACGACCCGGTCCGCAGGGAGCAGCGCGAGCGCGGCGCCGCCCGCTCCCTGCCCCAGCAGCAGGCACAGCGTCGGCGCCGGCAGGGTCACCAGATCGGCCAGGCAGCGGGCGATCTCCCCGGCCAGGCCGCCTTCTTCGGCCTCCCGCGACAGCGCCGCGCCCGCCGTGTCGACCACGGTGAGCAGCGGCAGGCCCAGCTCGGCGGCGATCCGCATCCCGCGCCGGGCCGCGCGCAGACCGGCCGGCCCGAGCGCCTGCCCGGCGGCGGGCACGCCGGTGGTCCCCGTAGCGCTGCGGCCGTCATGACGGCTGCCGCGGTCATGACGGCTGCCGCGGTCGTGGCCGAGCACCACGCAGGGCGTGCCGCCTACGCGGGCGAGCGCGAGGAGCAGCCCCGGGTCGCGCTCCCCCGCGCCCGTACCGCTGAGGAGGGTGACGTCGGTGGCCGCGGCGTCCAGCAGCTCGCGCACGCCGGGCCGTTGGGGGTCGCGGGAGCGGCGAATCGATTCGGCGGCGGAGGGGACGGCGGGGGGCATGGTCGCCATGGGGTGCTCGCCGGACCGCCGCACATCGGAACGCACACCGGAACGCACACCGGACCGCGCACCGGATCGGTCGTCGTCGCAGAGCACCGCCAGCGCCCGGCCGACGATCCCCGGCAGCTGCTCGGCGGCCAGGACCGCGTCCACCAGGCCGTGGGCCAGCAGGTTCTCCGCGAGCTGGACCCCGGGCGGGAACTCCTCGCCGTACAGGGCCTCGTGGACGCGCGGGCCCAGGAAGCCGATGAGGGCGCCCGGCTCGGCGGAGGTGAGGTGGCCGAGCGAGCCCCACGAGGCGAGGACGCCGCCCGTCGTGGGGTGCCGGAGGTGGACGAGGTAGGGCAGGCCCGCCGCCTTGTGGTCGGTGATGGCGGCGGCGACCTTGACCATCTGCAGGAAGGCCACCGTGCCCTCCTGCATCCGGGTGCCGCCCGACGCGGGCGCCGCGAGCAGCGGCAGCCGCTCGGCCGTGGCCCGCTCCACCGCCCGGACCAGCCGCTCCCCCGCCGCGACGCCGATCGACCCGGCCAGGAACCGGAACTCGCAGGCCACGACGGCCACTCGGCGGCCGCCGACCCGCCCCTCGCCGGTGACGACCGACTCGTCGAGGCCGGTGCGCTCGCGCGCGGCGAGGAGGTCGGCGCGGTAGGCGGGGTCGTCCGTCGTGACGCCGACGGGCTCGTCCCAGCAGTGCCAGCTGCCGGGGTCCACCACCGTGCGGATGAGGCCGAGGGCAGGGGTACGGGGCCTGCCGGCGTCCGTGGGCCTGCCCGGATCCGTAGGGCTGCCCGGGTCCGTAGGCCTGCTTGCGTCCGTAGGGTTGCCGGGGCTGCTTGCGTCCATGCCGTCACCCTGCCACGAGCGGCCCCACCACGTCCTTGGTCACGTGCTGGTAGATCACGGAGCTGCGGAAGTCCACGACCTCGCGGCGCCCGGAGAAGCGGTCCATGAGGAGGCTGTGCAGGTCGTCGACCTCGGGCACGGCGACGTGGACGAGGAAGTCGTCGCCGCCCGCGACCACGTACACGTTGAGCACCTCGGGCAGCCCGATGAGGTACGCCTTGAAGCCCTCGATGACCTCCCGGCTCATCGGCCGGATCCGCACCGAGAGCAGCGCCTGCACCGGCCGCCCCAGCGCCCGCAGGTCGACCGTCGCGCGGTACCCGGTGATCACCCCGCGCTGGCGCAGCGCCCGCACCCGCTCCAGGCAGGTGGAGGGGGCGATGCCGAGCGTGCGGGCGAGGTCGCGGTTGGTCTGCCGTGCATCGCGCTGCAGTTCCCTGACGATCGCCGAATCTATGTCGTCCATAAGGGCACATGATGCCGCACGCACCGAATTTCGTTCGGCGAGTCCCCTCATCTGCCACTTCTGCAGCTAACTTCAGCCCCCGTGACCGTACGAACCACCCATACCTCCGCCCCTGCCCGGCCGTCCGTTCGGCGGCTGGGCATAGGCAGCGGCACGGCCCTGTGCGCCGGCGCCGTCCTCGGCCCCGGCGTCCTGGCCCTGCCCGCCCTGGCCGCCGACGCGGCCGGCCCGGCCTCGATCCTGGCCTGGCTGGTCCTGCTCGTGACGAGCGTGCCGGTGGCGCTCTCGTTCGCCGCGCTGGGCGCCCGGTACCCGGACGGCGGCGGCGTGGCGACCTTCGTCCACCGGGCGGCCGGGCCGCGCGCCGCGGCGGCGGTCGGCTGGTGGTTCTACGGGGCCGTGCCGATCGGCGTCGTGGCGGCGGCCCTCATCGGCGGTCAGTACGTGGCGGGGGCGCTCGGCTGGGGATCCGCCGCGGCCACGGCGATCGGAGCGGTGGTCATCGCGGCGTCGTTCGCGGCCAACTGCGCTGGCCTGCACCTGTCCGGGCGGGTGCAGCTGCTGCTCGTCGCCCTGCTGGCGGCGGTGCTGCTGGGCGCGGCGGTCGCGGCGGCGCCGCACATGACGTCCGCGCACTTCACGCCGTTCATGCCGCACGGCTGGGGCTCGGTGGGCTCGGCGGCGGGCGTGCTGTTCTTCGCCTTCGCGGGCTGGGAGGCGGCCAGCCACCTGTCGGGCGAATTCGCCGACCCGGTCCGCGACCTGCCGAGGGTGACGGTGTACACCCTGGCGGCCGTCTCGATCCTCTACCTCGTCCTGGCCGTGACGACGATCGGCGCCCTCGGCCCGGCCGCCGCCGGCACGGACACCCCGCTGACCGACCTGCTCGCGCAGAGCGCGGGCACGGCCGCCCGGCCGATCGCCGCGGTGGCGGCCCTGTTCCTGACCTTCGGCGCGGTCAACACCTACCTCGCGGGCGCCTCCCGGCTGGGCGCGGCCCTCGGCCGCGACGGCGCCGCCCCGCGGTGGCTGGCCCACGGCGGCGGCGCGGGCGAGGTGCCGCGGCGCAGCCTGGCGGTCCTGGCGGTCGCCTGCACGGGGGTCGGCGTGATCGCCTCCCTGGGCACGACGGACCTGGACGGCCTGATGCGCGCGACCTCCACCTGCCTGGCCTCGGTCACCCTGGCCGGCCTCCTCTCGGCCCTCGCCCTCCTCCCCCGCCGGACGTGGCTCTGGTACGCGGCGATCGCCAGCTCCGTCCTCACGGCGGGAGTGCTGGTCTTCTCGGGAGTGCTGCTGGTGATACCGGTGGTGCTGGCGATGCTGTCGTGGGGCTTCACGACGTTCGCGGGGCGGCGGCGCGGCTAGGCTCCGAAAGGGGACACGGACGCCGAAGAGGCGTCAAAGAGGCCTCAGGGGTGGATGCTCAGGTGCGTGAACGCGGTGGTGTGCCGGATCCCGTCGGCGAGCACACAGTCGGTCGGCAGGCTGCCGGGCACCGTCTGAATGGTCTTCTCGGCGACCGACCCCTTGCCTCGCCCGGAGACGACCACGCCCGAGAGCCTCGCGGTGTTGAGGCCCAGAACCCGTAGGGAAGGGCCGGAGTGGTAAGCGATGACCGCCTTGCTGCCATCCGCGTAATGCAGGGTCTCCTCTGATTTGTTCCACGCGAGGAGCAGGCAGGTGCCGGCCGTGGCGCCCTCGGTGTGGTACTTGGCGGTGGTGCTGCGGCCTGACGCGTCCGTGCAGTGATAAGCGCCGTCGACGGTGACCTTCGAGGCCTCGGAGGAGAGACCGAGACCCGGGCCGTAGGTGATGTTCTCCTGACCCGTGCAGTCCTGGATGGAGTGGTCGTGCGCGGGGCGGTCATGGGTGATGTCGGCCTGGGCGGTACGGGCTTGGGCCGTCGGCGCCCAGCCGACGCTCGCCGCGACCAGGGTGAGGGAGGACAGAGCCATCCCGATGCCACGCTTGCCGATCATGGGTACCTCTTCGCTTCCGGTGCGTGCGCCGGCCCTCGGCGCGGTTACCGGCACCTTGGCTACCCCGGGCGTCTCCGGTTCCACCGCTTTCCACCGCCTTCCCCGCGGCACCGAAAGCATCACAGTGCCTTCCACGCCGCAGTACACGCCCTCACGCCCGGCTTCACGCCCTGCCGGACCGGGCCGCACGCGCGTCACGGTGGGGCCCGACCGTGCGAGGGAATCCATGCGAAGGAAACCGCGCGGGAGAAACCGTGTGAGGGAACCGTGCGGAAAGCGGCAGAAGGAGACGGCCCATGAGCGACGCGAGCCCGGCAGCTCCCCGGGTGGCCTCCGTCGCGGTGTCCGCACCGCCGCACCGGCACCGCCAGCGGGACATCGCCGCCGTGTTCGCCGGGGCGTTCCTCTCCGCCGATCCGGCGCTCCGCCGGCAGTTCACCGGCATCGCCGCCCACACGGGCATCGAGTACCGCAACCTCTCCCTGCCCCTGGCCGAGTACCCCCGGCCGCGCACCTTCACCGAGTACAACGAGGTGTGGGCCGCCACCGCGCGTCAGGTCGGGCAGGAAGCTCTCGCCCGGGCCCTCGGGGCGGCGGACGTACGGCCCGAGGAGGTCGGGGCCGTCGTCACCACGACCACCACCGGGGCCTCCGTCCCGTCGTTCGACGCCGAACTCGTCCAGCGCGTGGGCCTGCCGCAGCACGTGGCGCGCATGCCGATGCTCGGCCTCGGCTGCGCGGGAGGCGCCGCCGGCCTGTCGAGAGTGCACGACTATCTGAAGGGCCACCCGGACCAGGTGGCCGTCCTGGTCTCCGTGGAGCTGTGCTCGCTGAACTTCCAGTACGCGGACGCCTCGGTCGCCAACCTCGTCGCGACCAGCCTGTTCGGCGATGCCGCGGCCGCCGCCGTGGTCCTCGGCGCCCACCGGGCCCGGGAGACCTCCGGCCCCGCGCTGCTGGCGACCCGCAGCCGCCTGCACCCCGGGACCGAGCACCTCATGGGCATGCGCCTGGGCACCGACGGCTTCGCCGTGTTCCTCTCCCCGCAGGTCCCCGACTTCATCGAGAAACACCTCCCCGGCGAGGTCCACGACTTCCTCGCCGGCCGCGGACTGACCGCGAACGACATCGCCACCTGGGTCTGCCACCCCGGCGGCCCGAAAATCATCGAGGCCCTCGCCCGCTCCCTCGACCTGCCGCCCGCCGCCCTCGCCCACAGCCGGGCCTCCCTGGCCGACCACGGCAACATCTCCTCCGCCTCCGTGCTCGACGTCCTCGCCAGAACAATGACCACCCCGCCGCCCCCGGATTCCCCCGGCCTCCTCCTCGCCCTCGGCCCGGGCCTCACCAGCGAACTGGTACTCCTCGGCTGGTGACGGGGTGCGGTGCAGGGCGGCCCCGCTCACCCTGCGGGCTGTCGTGGACGAGGCCGCCTTGCGGCGGACGACCGGGGCGTGGGCCGCTTTCGTGTCCCATGTGAAGGGGACGGACCTGCCGCGCTGAGTACGGGCGCAGCGGCTACCCGGCCGGGCACGGCTGGTCCGCCATCGCACGGTTCGGAGAGCATGTCACCAAGGCCAGGGACAGGAACACCGGTCGTTCCAGGTAGAAGCCGTGGGAGACGTCCCCGCCCCACCCCAGCCGCTCGGCCGCAGCGGCAACGAGGGCGGCCTGCCACGCACTCCCCCTGTCGGCCTTCGCCGCGAAGCGGGGCGCGTGTTCCACCAGGCGGTCGCCGAGCCACGCCGCCGCCCGCTCGGGATCGTCCCAGGTCCCGCGTACGAACGCGGCCGGTTTCAGGAGCCAGTGCGCCGTCTGCATCGGCGGGACCCCCGTCACCCGCCACTCCGTGACGGCTTCCCGGTACCGCTGGATGACCTCAGGGGGACTCGTGGAGGCGGGCTCCGTGGACGACGGAGGGCGCCGGACGCTCTCCTTGTCGTGGACCGCTTTGTCGCCGGTCCAGAGATATCCGTGGAAGTGCAAGGGGCTCTACCCGTTCGGCGTCAGCGCAGTTGGAGGTGGCCCCCGCCCTCCCCGGAGAGCGAAGGCCACCGGTCGATGAGCGGCCGGTCAGGCCGAGAGACCGAAACGGGCCGGATCGATGCCGGCCGCGCCGAGTTCGGCACCGGTGAACCTCAGCGGAGCCACGTCGGGCCGCTTGCTGTCGCCGAGGGCGTAAGCGTCCTCACCGATACGGGCGAGGGTCACGCACGATTCACCGTCCGGGTGGGTGTTCCCCCCGCACGCCTTCGAGAACCGGGCGCCTTCGAGCGGCAGGCCGTACAGGTCAGTCATGGAAAACCTTCCTGATGGTCGGGGTGGACACCGCACCGGGCTTTTCGATGTCCGCTGTCATCGACCATGTTTCTACGACCTGCGACTCGCGAGAACCCTTAGTCACGTAGACGCATGAAGTCCTCGGCGGCCCCTGTGAGGAATGCTGTTGCATCCGCTCCCGTGAGGGCACATCCGAGGAATAGTTCGAACAGCTCCACGTGATGGGAGATGTCCCGGGGATCACGCAATACGACTTCACCCGAGAACAGTTCGACGGTGACGAGCCGGTCGTCGTAGACCACGAAGATGTTCATGGGCGTACCGGGGACCCGGGCCGCCCGGGGAATGACCGCAAGCTCGACGTTCGGCCTCCGGGACACCTCGGCCATGTGCGCGCACTGCGCCGCCATGACCTCATGGTCCGCCCTGCGCCACCGCACCGCCTGCTCCGTGAGCAGGAACGTGAAGTGACGCGATTGATCGTCCAGGATGGCCTGACGGTCCATGCGTGCCTGTACGGCTCTGGCGACATCCCTGGCGGGGTCACTCTTCACCGCCTTCGCCAGGGTCTGCTCTGCGTACTGCCGGACGTGCAGCAGGCCCGTGGGAATGGCCGGAAGAAAGTGCCGCATCACTCGCGACGTCGATTCCAGCGCCTTCAATTCGGCCTGTTTCCGGTACAGGCCGACACGGGCGTATGTCCGCCAGGATGCATAGTCGACATTCGCCCTGCGAGCCAGCTTCAGCAGTTCGTCCGCGACTTCCGCAGGCACTTGGAGAGCGGTCAGGATCCGCTGGACGTCGATGACGGTGGGCAGCGCCCGGCCGGTCTCTATTCGACTGATCTTCGTCTGACTCATATTGCAGCGCACGGCAAGGCGTTCACCACTCAGCCCGGCCGCCTCGCGGAGGCCCCGTAGCGCCTCCGCGAGGTCTTTTCGCTCTCTTGCTTGATGCTCAGGCTCGATAGTCACGGAAGGGAACTGAGTTTTCCAGGGCGAGGTCACGCCATGCGAGGTACTTGCCGAGGTCGGGCGACCGGATCAGTTCCCGGTTGATCTGGGTCCCGTCCGGCCGGTAGTTGAGGTGCACCACGGTCGTCTCGTCGAACAGCCAGAAGTCTTGATCCGGTAGCCCCGGATCCCTGTCCGTCAGGTCGAGGACGCGGATGTCCTCCCCGGCCCGGATGTTGCCCGGGATACCCCAGGCGAACTGATATTTCTGGTAGCTCGTGAGCGGCCGGCGCACCACCCTCACCCGGCCGAACGTCCTGCCGGCCTTCACGGCATCCCGGACGGTCACGTGCCACTTGGCGTTGTGGTCATCAGGCTTGGGCTCTCCCCGAAGGAAGCGGGCCAGACTCTCGGCCTCCGCCGGCATGGCGTAGGCCGGCTGCGCTTCGAGCCGCCACGCGGACCGTTCGAAGTCACGGAAGTACGCGGCCCACGCATCACCATCCAAGAGCACGAGCGGCCTCCCTCAGCACACGCTCAGGGATCGTCACGACTGCCTCGCCCTCGGGAGCCGGGTGGTCGGTCAGATATCCCTGTACCGCGATCTTTCCGGGCTGGTCCGTGGTGAAGACGTTGGCGCAGTCGCCGGAGTCACAGTCCGGGTCTTCCCCGGCGACCTTGGTCAGCTTCATGCGAGCCCCTCCCTTGCCGTCGGCAGCAAGCTACGGAGGGGGTTGCCCCTGATCAAGGGGAATGAGCCCTCCAGTCACGTTCTCGCATAGATTCCTGCCCCAGGTGGGGCGGCGCAGGGCTACCGGCCCAGCAACCCCGTCAGCCCGCCCGCACGCGCCACCCGCTCCAGTTCGTCCAGGGCCGCGCGGGCCCGGTCCGCCGCTGCCGGGTCGTGCTCCTCCAGGCCGCTCTCCTCGAACTCGTCCTCGTCCAGGCGGAGCACCGTGGTGCCGTCCGCCGAGACCCACAGGTCGAGGTCCAGGTCGGTGGAGACGACGCCGTCCGGGGTGATCCGTGCGGGGCGGGTGATGTCGCAGTACCAGCCCTTCAGGGTGCCGTCGGCGGTGCGGACCTCCTTGACGGCGTACCAGCGGTCGCGCCAGTAGTGCTCGGTGAAGACGTCGCCGCGTTCGAAGCGGACGAAGCCGAAGTCCCGGTCCGAGGGGGCCGCCCACGGCGCGCGCACGACGGCGTGGGTGCCGTCGTCGCGGACGACGACCGCGGGGTAACCGATGCCGGACCGGGACTCCTTGACCAGGGTGACCGTCACGTCGCCACCGGCCTGCAGAACAGTGTTCGAGGTGCTCATGAGGGTTGAGACTTCCCCATGGGCGGCGCCGGGGCCAGCGGTTTTAGCCGATGACGGACGCGCAGGTGGTCGGGGTGGCGTGCTCCGGGTCGAGGGCGTTGGCGACCTCGTGGGCGACGATGCGGTCGACGGTGCCGATCGCGATGTGCTCGGAGAGGTCCACGGAGCACAGGTCCTGGAGCAGGATGTTGCGCACGTCGGGTCCGGTCAGGTAGCCCGAGGTGTACGGCGTGACGACCTCGTCGTACTTGGTCGCGATGACCGTGTAGCGGACGCCCGGCACGGTGTCGGGGACGGAGTTCATGCGCTTGAGGTAGTCGGAGCCGATCGCCTGGTCGGTGAGGCCGGGGGTCATGCCGCCGAGCGCCTTGCGGGCTCCGGGGATCTTGTCCATCAGGGTGACCAGGCCCGACAGCGTCGTGCCGTGGTTGTTGGGGGCGATGCCGGTGAGGGAGTTCACCTTGTCCTTGCCGCCCAGGAAGTTGAGGTAGTAGCGCGGCATCGCGCCGCCCTGGGAGTGGCCGACGATGTCCACCTTGTCCGCACCGGTGGCGTCGCGGACCTTGTCGACGTACGCGGAGAGCTCCTCGGCCGACTTCGCGATCGGGCCGAGGCCGTAGAAGACCGGCACACCGGGCAGCTTGCCGTAGTCGAGGGAGAATACGCAGTAGCCGCGGTTCTTCAAGTAGGGCGCGAGGACGAGCCAGTTGTCCCAGGAGTTGCCGAGGGTGCCGTGCACGAGGACGACGGGGCGCGGGTGGGCGGCCGACGGCTTGCAGGAGTAGTCGTTCCAGCCGCTGCTGACGGTCGTGCCGGAAGCGGCAGCGGCGCGGGGCTCGGGGGACGGGGCGGCCGCGGCCCCGGGGGCGGTGAGGGCGGTGGCCGAGAGGGCGAGAGCCAGTGCGGGGAGCAGGGTGCGCAGGGGTCTCCAGGGCAGCTTCATATGAACACCTCGCTGGTGGGGGATGGTCCCGGCGGTGGGCACACGGGTGACCAGGAACAGGAATGGGCTGAAAAGCCGTTAACTTACCTGCGGGTAAGAATGCGTGGATCTTCCTTGATCGGTCAAGGAATACGACACATGTTTTTCATGTGCGGGACGCCGGTCCGCAACAAGGGACCAGCCCCCGCCTGCCCCGCTCAGGCCACGTCCCGCCGCTTCCCCTGCGCCCGCGCGGCCGCCGGCCCCCGGACCGCCGCCGCCGGACCCACCGCGGCCGGCCCGAAGCGGGCCCGCGCCCGGTCGACGGCCGCCTCGATCCGGCGCGCCTTCTCGTCGGCGGGGTCGAACGACAGCTGGTGCGCGGCCGATCCGGCCTCGCCGAGGCCCTCCGCGCGCAGCGCCACGCTGCGGACCCGGGCGCGCTGCAGCCCGAGCGCGTCGTGCAGGGCGTACGCGGCCGAGGTCAGCGCGGGGGTGTGCGCGGTCGGCTCGGTGAAGGTCCGGGAGCGGGTGGTCGTCGACCCGTCCGCGTAGCGCACGGTGAGGGTCAGCCCCCGGGCGACCCGGCCGCTCTCCCGCAGCCGGCCGCCCAGCCCGTCGGCGAGCGCCAGCAGCGCGCGGCGGCGCCGGTCCGCGTCCAGCTCGTCCCTGCCGAAGCGGTGCTCCGCGGCCATCGAGCGGGCCCGCGCCCCCGGGGTGACGGGGGTCGGGTCGATGCCGCGCGCCCGTTCGTGCAGCCGCCGCCCGGCCGCGGGCCCCAGGATCCGCTGCAGCGCGGGCAGCGGCGCGGCGGCGATGCGGCCGACGCTGTCGAGCCCGTACGAGCACAGGGTGCGGGCGGTGGCAGGGCCCACGCCGTACAGGGCTGCGGCCGGTTTGCCCGCGAGGAACGCGGTCACGGCGGCGGGGTCCCCGGGCAGCGTGCGCACCGCGCCGGGCGGCCCGTCCTGCGCGGCCATCCGGGCCAGCATCGGGTTGCCCGCGATGCCGACCGTGCAGTCGGCCCCGTACCGCGCGAGGGCGCGTACCCGTACGAGCGCGGCGAGACCGGCGGGGCCGTGCCCGAAGTACCGTGTGGCGCCGCGCACTTCCATCAGCGCCGCGTCCGGCGGCACCGCCTGGACGACGGGCGTCACCTCGGTGAGCAGCGCGAGCAGGCCGTCGTAGGTCTCCTCGCCGAGGGGTGCGCCCGCCTCGGCGTGGAAGTGGACGTAGAGCACGGTGGGCGGGCCGGCCGGGGCGGGCGGGGCAGGCGGTCCGGGCAGGGCGTCCGGCGGCGGGTCCGGGACCGCGGCGAGCCGCGCTCGGGCGCTCATCCCGCGCTCCCCGGGCTCGCGTGCCACAACTTGCGGCCCGTGGCCGCGCCTTCGCCCGCGGGCCGGAGGTCCGCCCAGGGGTGCATGGCGTAGCCGGTGGACAGGCGGATGCGCCGCCCGGACGGCTCCGCGGCGGCGGCCGGGGCCGGTGCCGCGCCCTCGGCGAGGACCTCGGCCACCGCCTCCAGCCCGCCCTCCGCACGGAGCCTCGTCAGCTGCGCGAGGTCCCACGCCGCCGCACCCACCACGCTCAGGCTGCGCGGCCCGCGGCGCTGGACGACACCGCGGACGAGCAGCAGCCAGGAGTGGAAGAGGGTGTGCGCGCAGGCGGGGTGGCTGTCGTCGAAGAAGGCGCAGTCGACCAGGCCCGTACCGTCGTCGAGGGTGGTGAAGATGACGCGCCGGCCGGAGCGGATGGGTGGCGTTTGGGTGGCGGCCTTGGCGCCCGCGACCAGGACGGTCTCACCGTGCCGGACGTCGCGCAGCCGCCGGGCGGGCATCGCCCCCAGCTCGTCGAGGAACTTCCGGTGATCGGCCATCAGGTGGCGCGAGGCGTCCATGCCGAGCACGCTCAGCTCGGCGTCCAGGCGCTCGGCCGCGTCGAGGTCGGGCAGGCCGATGGGCTCGGCCAGGACGCCGTCGATCAGCGTGGGCTGGGCGGCGTCGGCGTGGTGCCGTCCCCGCGTCCCGTGGTGCAGTTCCGCGATGTGCAGCAGCAGGTCGCGGCGGTTGGTGCCGAAGGCGTCCAGCGCGCCGACCCGGGCGAGGCGTTCGGCGACGGGCCGGCCGGGGCGGGCGCGGTGCCACAGGTCGGGGAGGGAGGTGTACGGGCGGCCGGCCGTGATGCGTCCGGTCTCGGCCCGGGTGATGCCCTGCACGTCGGAGAGGGCCAGGCGGAGGCCCCACACGCCGGCGCCGGACCCCTTCCCGTCCGACCCCCTCGCGTCGGACACCAGTTCGATCGAATAGGTCGCGCCCGATCGGTTCACGTCCAGCGGCAGGATCGGCACGCCGCGCCGCCGCGCGTCCGCGAGCAGCAGCCGCTTGGGGTACATCCCCGGGTCGTGGGTGAGCAGCCCGGCGTAGAAGGCCGCCGGGTGATGGGCCTTCAGCCACGCCGACTGGTAGGTCGGCACGGCGAACGCGACGGCGTGCGCCTTGCAGAAGCCGTAGCTGCCGAACGCCTCCACGATCTCCCAGGTGCGGCGCACGGCGTCGGGCCGGTGGCCGAGTTTCGCCGCCTCCTCCGCGAACCAGACGCGCACCCGGCCCACCAGCTGCGGGTCGGACAGCGCGCGGCGCGTCTCGTCCGCGAAGTGCCGGTCGCAGCCGGTCATGACGTGCAGGATCTCGATGATCTGCTCGTGGAAGACGACCACGCCGTAGGTCTCGCGCAGCGCGTCCTCCAGCGCCGGGTCCGGGTAGCGCACGGGCGCGCGCCCGTGCCGGGCCGCGACGAAGGGCCGCACCATGTCGGCCGCGACCGGGCCCGGCCGGAAGAGGGAGATGTCGACCACGAGGTCGTGGAAGGTGGACGGCTGGAGCCGGCCGACGAGGTCGCGCTGGCCGGGCGACTCGATCTGGAAGCAGCCGAGCGTCTCGGTGGACCGGATCAGCTCGTACGTACGGGGGTCGCCCGGCGGTACGTCCGCGGGGTCGTCGAGGTCGATGCGCCGCCCCGTGGCCCGTGCGATCTCGGCCACCGCGTGCGCCATCGCGGACTGCATCCGCACGCCCAGCACGTCGAGTTTGAGCAGCCCGAGATCCTCCACGTCGTCCTTGTCGAACTGCGCCATGGGGAAGCCCTCGCCGCTGGTCGGCACGACGGGCGTACGGGCGCGCAGGGTCGCGTCCGACAGCAGCACCCCGCACGGGTGCATGGCGACGCCGCGCGGCAGCCCGTCCAGCGCCTCGACCAGCTCCCACAGCCGGCCGTGGTCCTCCGCGGCCACCCCGCGCAGCTCGGGCAGCTCGGCCAGGGCCGCGCGGGCGTCGCGGGCGCGGATGTGCGGGAACGCCTTGGCGAGCCGGTCCACCTCGGCCGGGTCCTTGCCGAGGGCCGTGCCGACGTCCCGGATCGCGTGCCGGACGCGGTAGGTCTCGGGCATGGCGACGGTCGCGACCCGGTCCGCGCCGAAGCGGTCGAAGATCGCGCGGTAGACGTCCAGGCGGCGCGCGGACTCCACGTCGATGTCGATGTCGGGCAGCGCCTTGCGGTGGACGGACAGGAAGCGCTCCATCAGCAGGCCGTGCTCGACCGGGTCGGCGTGCGCGATGCCGAGCAGGTGGTTGACCAGGGAGCCGGCGCCGGAGCCGCGGGCGGCGACCCGGACGCCGAGGGCGCGGGTGTCGTCCACGACCCGGGCGACGGTGAGGAAGTACGAGGCGAGGTTGCGCCCTGCGATGATCGCCAGCTCCTCCTCCAGCCGCTGCCGGTAGCGGGGCCGCCGGTCGTACCCGCGCAGCACCATGCCCGCCGTGCAGCGGGAGCGCAGCACGCGGTCGGCGGTGCGGCGCCCGGCGCCGACCAGGTGCGCCTCGGGGAAGTGGACCTTGCCGAGGCCCAGGTCGTCCTCGGGGTCGACCAGGCACGCGGCGGCGGTCTCCTCGGTCGTGGCGAGCAGCCGGCGGGCCGCGTCCCGGCGGAGCCCGGCGGCCTCGGCGATCCGCTCGGCGAGGGCGGCCATGTCGCCGGGCCCCTTGAGCCAGCGCTCCCCGCTGTCGAGCGACTCCGGCCTGCGGGGGTCGATCGGCACCAGCCGGCGGGCCGCGTCCAGGACGTCGGCGACGGGGCCCTGCCCGGGGTCGGCGTAGCGCACGGCGTTGCTGAGGACGGCGGGGACGCCCTGCTCCGCGGCGAAGCCGACGGTACGGGCGGCCAGCCGCAGGGAGCCCGGGCCGGTGCCGGTGCGGCCGTGGCACACGGCCTCCAGCCGCAGGGCGTCACCGAACATTTCCCGCCAGGGCGCGAGCAGCCGGGCGGCCCGGTCGGGGCGGCCCGCGGCGAGCGCGCGGCCGGGCTCGGAGTCAGGGCCCAGGAGGACGTGGAGAGGGGTGCGGATGCCGGGGGCGGCAGCCGCCAGGTCCTCGCGGGTGAGCTCGGGGCGGGGGGAGGCGGCGTGCGCGTGGGTGGTGTTCGCACGGGTGGTGTCCGCATGGCTGGTGTCCGCATGGGCCGCGGAGACCAGTCCGCACAGGGCGGCCCAGCCGTGCGCGCCGTCCCGGGCGAGGAAGACCGCACGCGGCGCGGACTCGTCGACGAAGGCGCCGCCGCGTACGGGGGTGCGCTGCCGTTGCCGCTGCTGCGCGGACTGCCGGGGCAGCTCCCGCACGGCCAGGTTCACGCCGAACACCGGGCGCACCCCGGCCTTGGCGCTCGCCTTGGCGAACCTGACCGCTCCGGCGAGGGTGTCGCGGTCGGTGAGGGCGACGGCGTCCATGCCGCGCTCGGCGGCGCGCTCGGCCAGCCGCTCGGGGTGCGCGGCGCCGTACCGCATCGAGAAGCCGGATGCGGTGTGCAGGTGCGTGAACGTGTCGAGCCCGGTCATCGCACCTCCTGCCGTCCCTGTCACCCCCTGGCTGAAAACCGCCCTCTCCATCCACCATAAACCACTCTCTCGAACATTCGTACGAACACGTGTGCGGAGGCGAGCGAGGGGCGATCACCCGGACAGCCCGCACCGCCTGCGCAGGCCCCCCGCACCCCGCAGGCTCGGGACATGCCCTCATTCGCCCAGGAACTGCGCAGCGCGGTGACCGCCCGGGCCGCGGTCCTGGTGATCGGCGCCCTGGTGCTCCAGCTCGCCTTCATCGCCTCCTACGTCGGCGCCTTCCACGACCCACGGCCGAAAGAGGTCGCCCTGGGCCTCGTCGCCCCTCGGGCGATCGGCGGGCAGCTGGAGGAACGGCTCGACAGGCTGCCCGGGAGGCCCCTGGACGTGCGCACGGTGGACGGCGGCGAGGCGGCGGCCGTCGCGAAGATCCGCGAGCGCGACCTCGACGCCGCGCTCGTCGTCGACCCGCGCGGCACCACCGACACCCTCCTCGTCGCCGGCGGCGCGGGCGCCTCCCTCGCCCAGGCCACCGAGGCGGTGCTCACCCGGGCCGAGGCCGTGGAGGGCCGCACCGTACGGGTCAGGGACGTCGCACCCGCCGCGGCCGGCGACGCCCGCGGCCTGACCTCGTTCTACCTGGTGGTCGGATGGTGCGTGGGCGGCTACCTGTGCGCCGCGATCCTCGCCATCAGCGCGGGCGCCCGGCCCGCCAACCCCCACCGGGCCGTCATCCGGCTCGGCGCCCTCGCCCTCTACTCGGCGGCCGCCGGCCTGCTCGGGACCGTCATCGCAGGCCCGGTCCTCGACGCGCTGCCCGGGGGCATCCTCGGACTGTGGGGCCTGGGAACGCTGGTGGTCTTCGCCGTCGGAGCGACGACGCTCGCCCTCCAGGGCCTCGCGGGAATCGTCGGCATCGGCCTGGCCATCGCGATCGTGGTCGTCCTGGGCAACCCGAGCGCCGGCGGCGCCTACCCGTACCCCCTGCTCCCCCCGTTCTGGAACGCCATCGGCCCGGCCCTCCCCCCGGGCGCCGGCACCTGGTCCGCCCGCTCCCTCGCCTACTTCCACGGCAACGGCCTGACGGGCCCGCTGCTCGTCCTGTCGGCGTGGGCGGTGGCGGGGGCGGCGGTGACGATGGTGTGTGCGGGGGTGCGGAGGCAGGAGAGGAACGAACCCGCGGGCACGCCCTGACGAAGCCGGGCGGGCCGGGGCTACGGACGGGGGTCGAGTTCGTCGAGGTCGTCGAGCTCGACGATGACGAGGGTGCCGTGGCTTCCCGGGCGGACCGCGTGCGGTGTTCCCGCGGGGATCACGTGGAGCCCGCCTGCTTCGACCGGCACCGCCGCGCCCGCGACGTCGAGTTCGAGCCGCCCCTCCAGGACGAGCAGGGCTTCCGGAGCGTCGTGGCTCTCCTCCTCCAGGGGCAGTTCGTTCATGCGCAGCACCTTGATGCAGGCCGGGCCTACGTGCCCCAGCACGAGGGAGTTCCACTCCTGCTGCAGGGCCGCGGCGGTGTCGTTCACGTTGATCGTCGTCACGGCGAAGAGGCTAGGCGGGCTGCGGGGCCGGTTGGTCGACCGAACGGTAAAGGATGCCGGGCCTGGGCTCGGGTGGGGCCGGGGCGGTCCGTAGGCTGAGGCGAGCGACATCGATCCCGTACGCGGGTTCGGTTCGGAACCGTGAGCCGGGATACGACCGGACGACAGACTTCTTCGAGGTGAGTGAACTTGACGGATCAGGGCCGGGCCGCGGGCGTGCCCAGTGAAGGCCGGGGAGAGGGCGTCACGGCCCGCCGGCGGATACCCCTGCTCCTCGCGGTGACGGGCGTCGCCTACGCGCTCGACCTGGGCACCAAGCTGGCCGTGGTCGCCGGGCTGGAGAACCGGGCTCCCGTCCAGTTGATCGGCAGCTGGCTGGAGCTGCAGGTGCTACGCAACCCCGGTGCGGCGTTCGGCATCGCCGAGGCGATGACCATCGTGCTCACGATCGTCGCCACGACCGTCGCCGTGGTGATCGTCCGCCTGTCGCGCAAGCTCTACAGCGCCCCGTGGGCCGTCGCGCTGGGGCTGCTGCTGGGCGGTGCGCTCGGTAATCTGACGGACCGTCTCTTCCGCTCCCCCGGAGGCTTCGAGGGCGCGGTCGTCGACTTCATCTCCGTCCGCGGTTTCAGCGTGATGAACCTCGCCGACTGGGCGATCTTCTGCGGGGGCGTCCTGATCGTGGTCTACTCCTTCCTCGGATGGGAGATGGACGGCACCGGCAGGGAAGCCGGCCGCGAGCGCGCCGAAGCCGCCTGACCCCTCCTGCCTCGTCGGTCGCCGCCCGGCGCGCACGATTCCCCGCGCGCCGGGCCGCGCACTGATGAGCCGCTGGCGAACCGGGGCCGGGCCATGGATCCGGTGCGGTGCCGGGGTGGACGCTGTGACTTCCCATCCCTCGTCCTTGAGGAACGTCGTGTCCCTCGTGCCCAGTTACCGGCCGCCGGTCACCGATCTCCCCGAGCCCGAACCCGAGCGGGTCAGCCCGCACATCGACGAAGCCGCCGCGTTCACCGACCGGTGGGTGCGGCGCACCGGGCTCATCCAGTCCTTCTCCGCCCAGCGGCGCTTCCGCCGGGCGCGCTGCGTCGACCTCGCGGCGCGGGTGGCTCCGCAGGCCACGTGCCCGCGACTGCAGCGGACGGCGGCCTGGATCGTCTGGTTCCACGTCCTGGACGACCGGTGCCGCCATCCTCGCGGGGAGGAGTACGCGTTCGGGTTCGGTGCGCTGCCCGACTTCCTGCCCACGGACGGCGGGCCCACCCCGCCGGCCCGGACGGCGCTGCAGAGAGCCCTCGCCGACGTCTGGCGGATGACGGCCCCGGCCATGTCGCCTGCATGGCGCGAGCGCTTCGCCGCCCGCTTCCGCGAACTCGCCGACCGGCGGCCTTGGGACGCCCTCGCCGCGGGGTCCGCCCTCGACCTCGTCGAGTACGTCTGCGGGGGCGAACTCCCGCCGTCCGCACGCGAGCTGGCATCGTTCCGGGCCGTGACCGGCGCCGCCTCCGCCGTGCTCTCGCGGGACGGTACGGAGCCGGAAGCGGAGGAGCTCCGCGATGCGCTCCGGGACGCGCTCCACGGCTTCGCGGCCGAGGCGGCGCGGGCCGGGCTCCCTCCGGCCGCGCTCTCCGCCGTGTCCGCCTACGCCCACGCCCTCACGCTCTGGGCGGACGGCCGGCTGGCATGGGCCCTGCACGGCGGTCCGGCCGGGGCGGCCGCCCCCGAACCCGGCGGGCACCGGCCGCTCCTCCTCGCCGACGACGTCACCGGCGTCCCCGTCGACCTGCTGCGCCCACGGCGACCCGCACCGCCGCCCGTCCCCTCCACGAGCGGCGGCGCGGGCACCGCCCTACATCGTGGCCGCGAGTAGCTCGCGCGTGTAGGGGGCCTTCGGGTCGCCGAACACCTCGTCCCGCGGCCCGCTCTCCACGACGGTCCCGGCCCGCATCACCGCCACCCGGTCGCAGAAGTGCCGGACGACGGCGAGGTCGTGCGAGACGAAGAGAAGGGACAGGCCCAGCTCGTCGCGGAGGTCCATGAGGAGGTTGAGCACCTGCGCCTGCACGGAGACGTCCAGCGCCGACACCGGCTCGTCCGCGATGACCAGGCGGGGGCGGAGGGCCAGGGCGCGGGCGATGCCGATGCGCTGGCGCTGGCCGCCGGAGAACTCGTGCGGGTAGCGGCCGAGGTGGGCGGCCTGCAGGCCCACCTGCTCCAGCAGCTCCGCCGCCCGGGCGCGGCGCTCCTCCCTGCCCAGGGCGGTGTGCACCCGCAGCGGCGTGGTGACGATCTCCTCGACGGTACGGCGCGGGTTGAGCGACGCGTACGGGTCCTGGAAGACCAGCTGTACGTCGCGGCTGAGCTCGCGGCGCAGGCGGGTGTCGGCCGCGGCGCGGGAGATGTCCCGGCCGTCGAACCGCACGGCCCCCGACGTGGGGCGCTGCAGCCCCGTGAGGACCCTCGCCGTGGTCGACTTCCCGGACCCGGACTCGCCCACGAGCCCGAGCGTCTCACCTGCGCCGATACGCAGACTGACGCCACGCACGGCCTGGACGGCGGCGCCGCGCCCTCCCCAGAGCCCCCGGCGGCCTACGAACTCCACGCGGAGGTCGATAACCTCGGCGAGGGGCCCGCCAGGGCCCGGCCCGGCACCGCCGGACTCCGCCGTCGGACGACCCGCCGTCGCGGCGGACACCCCTTGCCCGGCACGTCCGCCGGCAGGGCGCGCCACCCCCTTCCCGGCAGCAGCCGAGGCCGGCCCGGCACCGCCGGACTCCGCCGTCGGACGACCCGCCGTCGCGGCGGACACCCCTTGCCCGGCAGCGCCGCCGTGCCCGGCCGCAGCCGGAGCAGGGTCGTCGACCGTCGGCAATCGTGTCCCCGGCACCGTGTTCAGCGTCGGGGCCGCGCCGATCAGCGCTCTCGTGTACGGGTGCGTCGCGTCGTTCAGCAGTTTGCGGGTGGGGCCCTCCTCCAGGCCCCTCCCGCCCCGCATCACGAGCATGCGGTCGCACGTCTGCGCCACCACCCCCACGTCGTGGGTGACGAGCAGCACCGCCGTGCCGCTCTCCTCCTGCAGTTCCGCCAGGAGGCCGAGGACCTGCCGCTGGACGCGCGCGTCCAGCGCCGTCGTGGGCTCGTCGGCGATGAGCACGTCGGGGCTGTTGACCAGCGCCATGGCGATCATCACGCGCTGCCGCATGCCGCCCGAGAACTGGTGCGGGTAGTCGCGGGCGCGGGCGGCAGGGATGCCGACGCGCTCCAGTACGGCGAGGGCCTTCTCCTTCGCGTCGGCCCGCCGCCCGGCGCCCGCCGGGGCGTGCACGCGGTACGCCTCGGCCAGTTGCGCGCCGACCGTGTGGAAGGGCGAGAGCGCGGCGAGCGCGTCCTGGAAGACCATGGCGATCCGCGCGCCGCGCAGCGCACGCACCGCTGACTCGGGCGCGCCGACGACCTCCGTGCCGCCGACCAGCACGCTGCCGCTCACCCGCGTACCGGCCGGGTCGTGCAGCCCCATCGCGGCGAGCCCCACCGTGGACTTGCCCGAGCCGGACTCCCCCACCAGCCCCAGGACTTCACCGCGTTCCAGGTCGAAGGAGAGGCCGTCGACGGCCGTGACGTGCGTACCGCCGCGCCCCTTGAAGGAGACCGTCAGGTCGCGTACGGACAGGGCCGGGGTCATGCGAGCCTCACCCTCGGGTCGAGCCAGGCCACCACCAGGTCGGCGAGGGCCACGAACACCACGACGAAGAACGCGGCGAGCAGCACCGTGCCGACCACCGTCGGCAGGTCGTTCTGGACGACGGAGTCGACGGCGAGCTTTCCGACGCCGCCGAGCCCGAAGACGGTCTCGGTGATGAACGCGCCGCCGAAGAGCGCCCCGGCCTCCAGCCCGAGCAGCTGGACGAGGGGCCCGGCGGCGCCGCGCGCCGTGTACTTCCCGTGCGCCCGCAGCGCGGTGAGCCCCTTGCCGCGGGCCGTCCGCACGTACCCCTCGTGCATCGTCTCGAGCGTCTGGGAGCGCGCGAGGCGGGCGAAGACGGCGGCGTTGACGAAGCCGAGGACGAGCCAGGGCAGGAGCAGCCCGGCGGCCCACGCGCCGGGCCCCTCGGCGAGGGGGACGTAGCCGGGCAGCGGCATCAGGTCGGTCGAGTAGACCAGCAGGTACTGCAGGGCGTAGCCGAGGAAGTAGATCTGCACGCTCGCGCCGACCAGGGTGAAGCCGGACAGCAGCCGGTCGCCGGCCGTGCCCCGGCGCAGCGCGGCGGTGAAGCCGGCGCCGATGCCGAGGACGACGATCACCACGAGCGCGCCTCCAGCGAGCGACAGCGTCACGGGGAAGCGGTCGCCGATGGCGTCGAGGACGGGCTGGTGGAGGGTGTAGGAGTAGCCGAGGCAGGGCGCGGCGCAGTCGATGACGCTGCCGTCGACGTCGCTGATGGTGCGGCCGGCGACGAGGCCGCGCAGGTAGTCGAGGTACTGGGCGGCCAGCGGCTGGTCCAGGCCCATGCTGTGGCGGACGGCCTCGACCTGTGCGGTGTCGCACTTGGGGCCGCAGGCGATGAGCGCGGGGTCGGAGGGGGCGGCGTAGAAGAGCCCGAAGGCGGCGGCGGTGATCGCGAGGAGCACCGCCGCGGCCTGGAGGGCCCGTCGCAGGAGGTAGCCGGTCATGTCGGGGTCAGGGCTTCCGGTCGTGGCTTCCGATCAGGGCTTCCGGGTCAGGACTTCTTCAGGTACAGGTCCGCCGCCGCGATGGAGCCGTAGATCGGGTGGATGGCGGCGCCGCCGACGTTCTCCCCGCGGAACTGGGTGACGCCGGTGTAGAGGAACGGCACGACCGGGACGTCCTTCATGACGGTCCGTTCGAGGGCGATGAGGGCGTCGGCCTTCTGCTGCGCCTCGCCGATGGTCGCGATGCGCTCCAGCTCCTTGTCGACCTCGGGGTTGCTGTAGCGGATGGAGTTGGCGAGGGCGTCGAGCTTGCTGTGGTAGCTGTCGGGCAGCAGCGTGGACGGGGTGGGCCAGTCGACGGAGTTGGTGGACAGCCACAGGTCGTAGGGGGCCGGTCCGCGGAAGACCTCGTTGGTGAAGGCGGCCTTCTCCAGCGGCTTGGTGACGAGCTTGATGCCCGCCTTGGCGAAGGCCTCGACGAGGACCTGGGCGAGCCGGTCCTTCTCGGGGGCGTCGCTCTCGTACGCGTAGGTGAGCGTGTCGACCTTGGTCTTCGCCCGGGCCAGGTGCTCCTTGGCCTTCTCGATGTCCCCGGCGGGCGCGACGGGGTAGAGGTCGTACTTCTTCCAGCCGACGACGGCGGGCGAGGAGAGCGTGGTGGCGAAGTCGCCGAGGCGGGGGCCGCCGAGGACCTGGCGGGCCTGTTCGCGGGGGAAGAGGTAGTGGATGGCCTTGCGGACCTCGGGGTCGGTGACGCGGCTGTTCTTGATGTAGAGGTCGCTGGTGTAGGCGCCCTGGCTGCCGGCGACGAGGAGGTCCTTCTTCTTCGCGTCGCGCCGGGCCTCGGCGTAGAGCTCCGGCGGCACCTCGCTCTTGGTGGAGAGGGTGTCGGGTCCGCTGCCGCGCCCGTTGAGGACCTCCTGCGCGGTGTTGAGGATCTTCTTGCCGAAGGTGAACTCGAAGCGGTCGGCGTACTGGTGGCGGATGGGGTCGGTCTCCGGCTTCCAGTGCGGGTTGCGCTCCAGGGTCAGGCTCTGGTTCTGCTTGTGCTCGGCGATCCGGTAGGGGCCGGTGGCGAACGGCCGGGTGTCGTAGCCGGTGCCGGTGTCCTTGTCCTTGCGGACGGGGGACGAGGAGGACTGGGCGGCCATGTAGGGCACGTCGGACTGCGGCTGCGGGAAGCGGAAGACGATCGTCTTGGCGTCGGGGGTCTCGATGGCGTCGAGGTCGCCGTGCTCGGGGCCGGCGTACTTCTCGACGGCGGCGGTGCGGTCCTCGGAGCCGGTGAGCCACTCGGGCCAGTAGGTGGGGCCGAGTTCGAAGCCGGGGGCGAAGGTGCGCTCGATGCCGTACTTCACGTGCTCGGAGGTGATGGGCTCGCCGTCCTCCCAGGCGATGCCGTCCTTGAGCTCGTACGTCCAGGTGCGGCCGCCGTCGGAGGACCGCCCGGTGTCGGTGGCGAGGTCGCCGACGAGCTTGGGCTTGCCGTCCACGACCTGATACTGGGTCAGCTGCCGGCCCCACAGCAGGGACGTGCTGTACGACTCGCCCGCGTAGATCTTCTGCGGGTCGAGGTGGCCGTAGTCGTTGGCGTTGGCGATGCGGATCGTGCCGCCGGTCCGGGCCCCCTCGACGGCCGGGGCCGGGCCCCGGCTGTCCTTGGCGGTGCCGAGCGTGGCGGTCAGCCGCTGGCCGCTCTTGGCGGCCGTGGCGCCGCCGCCCTTCGCCCCCTCCGCGTCCTTGCCCGCGCCGGCCGAGCAGGAGCACATCAGCAGGACGGCGGCAGTGACGAGGGCCGGGGCGGCTGCGGTGCGCGGACGGATGCGGGCCATGGTGAACTCCGGGTCGAGAAGGGAAAGGGAAGGCGGGGCGCCCCGTAAGGGGCAGCGCCCATAAGGGGCGCGGGGAACTGCGCGACCAGCCACGGACGGCCCGCAGTCGAACTCGGCGCGCGCGGAGCGCTAGCGCACGATCCGCGGATCGAGCGCGTCCCGTACCGCGTCGCCGAGGAGGTTGAAGGCGAGGACGAAGACGAGGATCGCCACGCCGGGGAAGACCATGTAGGTCGGGTCGTCGTAGAAGACCTCGGAGCCGCGGGAGATCATGCGGCCCCAGTCGGGGACCGGTTCGTTGATGCCGACGCCGAGGAAGGACAGCGCGGCCTCGGCGGTGACGATGCCGGGGACGGCGAGCGTGACGTGCACGAGCACGGGCGCCCAGACGTTGGGGAGCAGCTCGCGCAGCACGATGTGCCGGCGGCTCGCCCCGACGGCCCGTGCCGCCTCGACGAACTCCCGCTCGCGCAGGGCCCTTACGGAAGTGCGCAGGACCATCGCGAGCGGCACCCAGCCGAATGCCGAGAAGACCAGGATGAGGGAGGTGAACTGCATCCAGGCGGGCTCGTTCTCCCCGGGGCCGACGAAGCGGGTCTGGATGACCGGGCTGAGCGCGAGGAGGAGCAGAAGTGTCGGAAAACCGAGCAGCACATTGCATACGAAAGTGAAGGCCCGGTCGGCGAGACCGCTGAGATAGCCGACGGTCACCCCGAGGACGACGCCCGTCACGGCGATCACGGCGACGGAGGCGAAGGCGACCAGCAGCGAGGTGCGCATGCCGTACAGCAGCTGGGCGAACACGTCGCGGCCGAGGCCGGGTTCGATGCCGAACCAGTGGTCGGCGGAGATGCCGCCGTTGGGCAGGACCGGCAGGCCTTCGGCGCTGAGCAACCCGGTGCCGTGCTGGCCGTAGTGCTCGGTGGGATTCTTCCCGTACAAGGCCGTGACCAGGGGCGCGGCCGCCGCGAGCACGGCGCAGAACAGGACGACGGCGAGGGCGGCCATGCCCGTGCGGTCGCGCCGGAAGGCGCGGCAGGCGGTGGCGAGGGGCCCGCGGGAGGGCGCTTCGAGGGGTCCTCCTGAGTGCACTTCGGCCATTTGCTGCCGCGCTCCTGAATCGCTCCGGCCGCCGGTTGGTCACACGGCGGGCCTCTTTTCGGCCGGGCTGCGGGGGTCTCCCGCCCCGGGGTGCGGATCATTAGATCCAATGAAACAGGTGGCCGCAAACCATCTTTTTGAAGGCAGTTTTGATAATTCATCAAGGATTACAAGGAATCTTCGCTGGTCAATATCCCCGTAACATTAAATCGCCGCAATTACCCCCAATCGGGCATGCGTGAAAGCCGGACGACTTCCCTCACGTCTCGTATGAGACGCGCCTCACATGAGTTCCGGCCACTACCGAGGGTTTTCAACCAGCGACTGAAAGTGTTCGACCAATGTGCGTTCATGCCCAACTTGGGCAAGACTTCCGTCCGTTATCTGCAGCCACGAGCAAGGGAGTGTTCGGAATGCGGTACATCACTGGGGGCATCGCGATGGGCGCCGCGCTCGCACTGGGCGGCGGCCTCCTGGCCGCCGGAACGACGACCGCGAGCGCAGCACCCGCACCTGTCCCCGCAGCACAGACGCAGAGTCTGTACGCGTCCTCCGCCCTGGTCCTGACCGTCGGTCACGGTGCGAACTCCACCGAGGCCTCGGTCGACCGCGCGGTGACGCTGACCTGCTTCCCCAAGGCGACGGGCTCGCACCCGGACGCGAAGGGCGCGTGCACAGCACTGCGCGCGGCCGGCGGTGACCTCGAGAAGATCACCACCATCAAGTCCGGCACGGCCTGCACCAGGGAGTGGAACCCCAGCGTCGTCACCGCCGACGGCGTGTGGGAGGGCAAGCGGGTCCGCTTCGAGCGCACCTTCGCGAACCCGTGCGAGGCGAAGGCGGGCAAGGGGCAGCTCTTCGAGTTCTGAAACCCCCCGCAGAGCGACTGAACGCGAGGCGGCCCCCGGACACCGTGGAGGTGTGTCCGGGGGCCGCCCTCCGTCGTCTTCCGCAGCAGCGGTGGACGGCGGTGCACAGCCGTTCAGGAACCGCCGAGGGTCGCGTTGTACGCCGCGAGGACCGGAGGCAGGGGCTGGAAGTACGACATCCCGCCCCTCGTGCAGTCGCCGCTGCCGCCGGAGAGGATCCCCAGGGCGTCGCTGCCGGAGAAGTAGGATCCGCCGCTGTCGCCGGCCTCGGCGCAGGCGGTGGTCTCGGTCAGGCCGATGACCTGGCCCTCCGGATAGTTGACGGTCACGCCGGTGCGCTTGACGGTGCCGCTCTTCACCCCGGTGGTGGACCCGCTGCGCCGGACCGGCTCGTTGACGACCGCGTCACGGGCGGCGGTGACGGTCTGCGACGTGCCGTTGTAGAGGTTCACGGCGCTCGGGTGGTCGACGGCGCCGGTGGCGGGATACACCGCGAGGGCGTAGTCGTGGACGGGGAAGACCGCGTTCTCGGTCGTCGCGATCTGCGGGCCGCCGTTGGTGGCGCGCCAGGTGCTCTCCGCCTTGCCGCAGTGCCCGGCCGTGACGAAGCCGTCCGGCCTGCCGGCCCGCTTGACGTTGAAGCCCAGGGAGCAGCGGTGGGTGGCGCCGAAGATCGCATCGCCGCCCGCGACGTACCGGGTGAGCTTCGCGGACGTCCTCTTCACCAGCACGGCGTCCCCGAGGGACCCGACCGACTTCTTGAGCTGCGCCAGCTTCGCGCCCGTGACCGTGGGGTCGGCGGTCACGACGACCCGGTTGAGGGTCGGGTCCGTCCCCCAGGTGGTCCCGGGGATCGCCTCGCCCGCGTCCAGCGTGGCCTTCGCGGAGTCGAGCTCGGCCCGGGAGTTGCGCACGGCGCGGGGCTCGCCGCCCATCGCACGGACCAGGCCGGCGGCCTTTCCGTCGGTGATGTTGACGACGAGCGTGCCGAGTGTGGAGTCGTAGTACGAACCCGCAGTGGCGTCCTCCGGCCCGGCCGGGAGGGCCCGGGCGACGGCCGCGGCGTCGGAGGCGGAGAGCGCGGGGGCCGGGGCGGGCGAGGCGCCGGCCTCCTGCGGGCTGAGGGTCACGGCCGCGAGGGCGGCTGTGGCTGCGGCCGCCAGGGCCGCGCGCACGGAGATCCATCTGCGCTTCAACTCGGCACCTCCAGTGGGGGGTTGGGCACCGCCACGGGATCACCGCGGGCCCGGAGGGGGTACGACATGGTTCGCCTCCGGCTTTACAGAGGGCGCGTCCATGCCAAGTCGACCAATCGAGTATCCCGGAACCGGGGAGGGCGCGCACAAGGCGGACTCCTCCTGCGCGCGTGTCGCTTTACGCGCCCCAGCACGGGATGCGCGCGGGAGCGCGGGGAGTTGCACGGCGCGGCCCGCGAAAATACGGCGCCGCCGCCTTAGCCCACCGGGGTGGCCCCGGACCCCACCGGCACCACGGGACTACGCCGTCCGGGTCACCCGCCACGACCGCGCCTCAGAGGCCATGGCCCCGGATTCACAGGCTGCGCCTGCCTCTTACCCCACCGCGGCGACGTGACGCCCAACGGGCCATTCCGGCGGCGCAGGCCGACCGGCGCCGCGGCGGAGAAGGAGCCCGAAGCCCCGGGCTCGCTCGGCTGTGTCAAGGGTTCGGGGGTCCCGGCGGGAGTTCCTCCGGGGGCGGCGGGGGCTCCACGGCCGGGTCGGGCGGCGGCGGCTTCGGTGCGCGGGGCGTGTCCGGGGGGACGAGGCCCTGCTGGGCCGAGCGTTCCAGGAAGCGGAGGAGTTCCACCGGGAACGGCAGGACCAGCGTGGAGTTCTTCTCCGCCGCCACCGCCACCACCGTCTGCAGCAGCCGCAGCTGCAGCGCCGACGGCTGGTCGGCCATCGTGGCCGCCGCCTCGGCGAGCTTCTTCGACGCCAGCAGCTCCGCGTCCGCGTTGATCACCCGGGCCCGCCGCTCGCGCTCCGCCTCCGCCTGCCGGGACATGGACCGCTTCATCGTCTCCGGCAGCGACACGTCCTTGATCTCGACGCGGTCGATCTGCACGCCCCACCCGATGGCGGGGCTGTCGAGCATGAGCTCAAGGCCCTGGTTGAGCTTCTCCCGGTTGGACAGGAGGTCGTCGAGGTCGCTCTTGCCGATGATCGAGCGCAGTGACGTCTGGGACATCTGGGACACCGCGAAGCGGTAGTCCTCCACGGCGATGACCGCCTCGGCCGGGTCCACGACCTTGAAGTAGACGACGGCGTCCACTCGGACGGTGACGTTGTCGCGGGTGATGCCCTCCTGGGCGGGCACGGGCATCGTGACGATCTGCATGTTCACTTTGCGCAGCCGGTCGACGACCGGGACGATCAATGTGAACCCCGGGGAGCGGATCTCGGGCAGGAGCCGCCCCAGCCGCAGCACCACGCCGCGTTCGTACTGCTTGACCACGCGGGCCGCCGCCGCGACGTACACCGCCCCGGCGGACGCCGCGGCCACGGCTGCCACCACCAGTTCCTCGACCATGGCAGGCCCCCTGCCGTACATCTCAGGTGTTATGTCCACGGTATGCCCGTATCGGGCACAGGGTCGAGCCCCCGGCCGAGGTGCGGACCGGGGACTCCTGTGCTGGGGGCTCCCGAGCTGGTGGACGCGGGAACGGAGGGAGGGCGGGCCCTCAGCCGATCGTCACCCCGTACGCCTTGAGCGCCGGGCCGACGGGCTGGAAGTAGGTCGTTCCGCCGGAGCTGCAGTTGCCGCTGCCTCCGGAGGTGAGGCCGAGGGCGGTGGAGCCGGCGAAGAGGGCGCCGCCGCTGTCGCCGGGCTCGGCGCAGACGTTCGTCTTGATGAGGCCGCGGACGACCTGGCCGTTGCCGTAGTTGACGGTGGCGTTGAGGCCGGTGACCTTGCCGCCGTGCAGGCCGGTCGTGGAACCGCTGCGCTGCACGGACTGGCCGACGGTCGCGTTGCCGGCGGCGGTGATCCGCTGGGTGCGGCCGTTGTAGAGGCTGACCTCGCTGGGGTGCGGGAGGGAGCCGTTGGTGTACTGCACGATGCCGTAGTCGTTGCCCGGGAAGCTGGTGCCCGTGGTGGGGCCGATGCTCGTGGTGTGCCCGGAGTTGCTGTAGTAGGGCGGCTTGCCCTCGGTGCAGTGGCCTGCGGTGAGGAAGTAGGCGGTGTTGCCCTTGCGCACGTTGAACCCGAGCGAGCAGCGCCAGCTCGGGGCGTAGATCGCGTCGCCGCCGGCGAGGAAGGGGCGGAGGGTGCCGGGGGTGCGCTCGATGCGTATGGCCTCCACCGCGGTGCCGGCCTTCTGCTTGATCCTGGCGAGGGCGGCGGCGGAGACGGTCGAGTCGGCGGTGACGACGAGCGTGCCGGACTCCTGGTCGACGGCCCAGGCGGTGCCGGCGACGTCCGCGGCCTGTACGGCGGTGCTCGCGGCGGACAGCTGGGCGGCGGAGTGTCTGACGGGGGCCGATGCGGCGTTGCCCTCGGCGTGGGCGGCGGTGCCGGCGAGGGCGGCCGCGGCGGCGAGGGCGGAGGCGAGGGCGATACGTGTCGCGGTGCGGGGGGTGGTGCGCTTGATGCTCACGTTCTTCCTCCCGAGTGGGGTCGGTGAGGTGCAGCCGGAACGGGCACGCGGGATTCCACTTTCGTCGTGCCCCTGACAAGCACTGTTCGGGAGTATTCGGGCCGCGCGCCGACCGCCGCAAGAGCATCTTTCGGACGGCGCGCACCCGTATCCGTCGGGGGCGCTAGCCCACCAGCACGCGGCGCTCCCCCGCCGGGACCGCGATCGGCAAGGTGTTCCCCGGGGGCGGGAACGGGCAGATGAAGTGGTCGGCGAAGGCGCAGGGCGGCAGGAGGGCGTGGTTGAAGTCGACCGTCACCCGTCCGTCGACGCCGGGCGCGGGCGTCCGCAGGAACCGGAAGCGGTAGCTGGTGTCCCCGCTCGTGCCGTCGGCGAACACCGCCCACAGCGTGCCGTCCACCTCGACGGCGACCTGCAGCGCGAACGCGGAACCGGCGGCGGTGAAGGCCAGCTCCCCGTCCAGGCCGAGTCCCCGCTCCCGCCCGTCCGCGTTCTCCACCCGCACCCTGCGGCTGCCGTCGTACGGGCGGAAGACCCCCGGCAGCACCCAGTCCTCGTCGTACTCGAAGGCGTCGATCGCGGTGAACGCCCGCCGCCCGGCCGAGCCGGGGTCGAAGACGCGCACCGCCCACAGCCCCTCCCGGCGCAGCACCACGAGCTTGCGTCCGCCGTGGTCGACACGGGCCGTCGCGGCCGGGCCCTTGTCGACGCCGAGCCGGACCTCACCGTTCACCGGCCGCCCGTCCGCGGTGAGCCCGTCGGCGGCCGTGGCGGTCAGCAGTACGGCGTCGCCGTCCTCGGTCCAGTGCCCCGGGATGGCGGGAAATCGCCCCTCGGCGGCGTCGGCGAGCCAGTAGGTCCCCGTGAGCGCGAGCGGCCCGTACGGTGCGCAGACCGTCTCCGTACGCTCCTCGCGCCACGTCTTCCACTGCTGCCGTGCGTCGTTGCCCGTGTCCGTGCTCATGACGGTCAACCTTTCCATACGGGCAGCGGCAGCCCGAGGTGTTCGCGCAGCGTCGCGCCCGTGTACTCCGTACGGAACGCGCCACGCTCCTGCAGCAGGGGCACCACGCGGTCGACGAAGTCGTCGAGCCCTCCGGGGGTGAGGTGGGGGACGAGGATGAAGCCGTCGGCGGCCCCGGCCGTGACGAACTCGTCCAGCTGGGCGGCCACCGAGGCGGGTGTGCCGATGAAGGACTGCCGGCCGGTCGTCTCGATCACGGTCTGCCGGATGGACAGCCCCTTGGCCTCGGAGACGGCACGCCAGCGGGCGGCGACGGCGAACGGGTCGGCTATCCGCACCCTCCCCTGGGCCACCTCGCCGCCCGGGTCCGGGTCGACGTCGGGCAGCGGCCCGTCGGGGTCGTAGGCGGACAGGTCCCGGCCCCACACCTGCTCCAGGGCGAGCAGCGCGTTCTGCGGGGAGACCTGCTGCCTGCGGATCTCGGCGGCCTTCTCCTGGGCCTCGGCGTCGGTGTCCCCGAGGGCGAACGTCACCCCGGGCATGATCTTGAGGTCGCCGGGGCGCCGGCCGTACGCGGGGAGCCGCCGTTTGACGTCGGCGCAGAAGGCGCGGCCGGCGTCCAGGGTGCCGTGCCTGGTGAAGACCACGTCGGCGGCGGAGGCCGCGAACTCCCGGCCCTCGTCGGAGTCCCCGGCCTGGATGACGACCGGGTGGCCCTGCGGGCTGCGGGCCACGTCGAAGGTGCCGGAGACGGAGAAGTGCCGCCCGTGGTGGGCGAAGGGGCGCGGCACGCCCTCGGGCGTCCACGAGTCCCACAGCTCGCGCGCGGTGGCGACGAACTCGGCGGCGCGCGTGTACCTCTCGGCCCGGTCGAGGTAGCCGCCGCGGCGGAAGTTCTCGCCGGTGAAGGCGTCGGAGGAGGTGACGGCGTTCCAGGCGGCGCGCCCGCCGCTGAGGTGGTCCAGGGAGGCGAGGCGCCGGGCGAGTTCGTAGGGCTCGTTGAACGTGGTGCTGGCGGTGGCCGCCAGGCCGATCCGTTCGGTGACGGCGGCCAGGGCGCCGAGCACGGTGAGCGACTCGGGGCGGCCGACGACGTCCAGGTCGTGGATCCGGCCCTTGTGCTCGCGCAGCCGCAGGCCCTCGGCGAGGAAGAAGAAGTCGAAGAGGCCGCGTTCGGCGGTGGCGGCGAGGTGCCGGAAGGACGAGAAGTCGATCTGACTGCCGGACCGCGGGTCCGTCCACACGGTCGTGCTGTTGACGCCGGGGAAGTGGGCGGCCAGGTGCATCTGCTTGCGGCGGCGTGCCCCGGGGGCGGTCATGCGGGCCTCCTCGCGGTGGCGTGGCGATCGGCGTAGCGGTTGGCGGGGCGCGGCAGGCACAGGTGCTCGCGGAGCGTGCCGCCGGGATAGAAGGAGCGCAGCAGGCCGCGGTGCTGGAGTACGGGGACGGTCCCGTCGACCAGCAGGGCGAGGTCCCGGTCGGGGTCCTCGGGCCGGAAGTGGAAGCCGTCGACCACGCCGTCGGCCCACCAGGAGCCGGCCAGGTCGGCGAGGGCGACGGCGTCGGCGGCCGCGTACAGCGCGACGGGCAGGGAGGCGAGGACGACGATCCGGCCGGGGTCGCGGCCGAGGGAGCGCAGCCGGGCGTGCAGGTCGTCGCGGGCGGCGCGGACCGCGCCGGGGGTGGGCGCGGGCCCGGTGCGGACGTAGGCGACGTCGGCGTGGCGGGCGGCGGCCGCGCGGGGCAGCAGGCGGGTGGCGTCGACGGCTATCACCGGCCGGCCCTGCGGGGGCCGGGGCACGATGGAGGGCCCGCGGACGGAGAAGCCGGGGCCTTCGAAGTCGACGTGGTGCAGCTTGTCGCGGTCGACGAAGCGGCCGGTGGCCGCGTCGCGGATCTCGGCGTCGTCCTCCCAGCTGTCCCAGAGCCGGGCGGCGACGTCGGCGACGGCCGCGGCCTCGTGCCACAGCTCGTCGGCGGGGGCCGCGGCGCGGCGGCCGAAGTGGCGCGCCGCGGCTTCGGTGCCGGAGACCTCCACGGTCCAGCCGGCGCGGCCGCCGCTGACCCAGTCGAGGGTGGAGACGGCGTTGGAGACGTGGAACGGCTCGGTGTGGGTGGTGGTGACGGTGGGCACCAGGCCGATGCGTTCGGTGGCGGGCGCGACGCGGGCGAGGACGGCGAGGGCGTCGAGGCGGCTCTCGCCGCGCCGGGGCGGGCCGAGCGTGTCGCCGAGGGTGACGAAGTCCAGCCTGCCGCGCTCGGCGAGGCGGGCCGCGCGGACGTAGGGCTCGGCGTCCCGGACGCCGGGGCGGTCGATGCTCACGGCCAGGTGCAGGGGCCGGATGGGTGCGGACATGGGCTTCCCTGGGGGTGTGGGGCCACGGTGGGGCCGGTGGCTCGGTGGGTGGTTGCTCTCCCCGGCTACGGCTGGGAGGTGCTCCGGGGCGGCGGTGCCCGTCCGCTCCGGCGGGAGGGGCTTCCGGGGGCACCACCGCTTCCCGCTGCGTGCGGGAGAACGGGGCCCCGCTCCCGCCCTTTCACCGCTTCCCGGGGCGAGCCCCGGCCCCCGGCGCATCCACGGGTCCGGGGCCCGGCGGTCCTTTCCGCCGCGACGGCGCTCCGGCCCCCACTACGTGACCGGCGGTGCCGGGCCCGCGGGAGCCCCCGTCCCGCTCCGGAGGAGTACGGCCCGCGACCGTGCGCAGGAAGCTCAGCGCGGCGCGCGCCGTGGCGTCGTTCTGGCGGAACGCCGGGGCGTCGGTGCCCGGCCGGGCGAAGGCGGCGGTCGCGCGGGCGTCGGTGTGCGGTCCGAGGGCGAAGCGGCGCGGGTGCGGGCGTCCGTCGGGGCCGAGGATCCGGCCGTCCTCGGGGCTGACGGCCAGCAGGCCGGCGGGCGTGGTGGCGGCCTCGGGGTGGAGGGAGCGCAGCAGGGGGTCGAGGGAGCGGGCGACGGACGGGGGCGGCAGCCGCGCCTCGACCAGGGCGCGCGCCGCGGTCACGACGCCCGGCGCGCTCGCGCTGTGCGCCCGGAACACGCCGTGTTCCGCGTCGGCCGTGACGGTCAGGTCGGCGCCGAGGAAGCGCACCACCCCGGCGCGGGAGAGCGCGAGGAGCTGCTGCAGCCGGGGTCCGGGCGGGCCGGAGGCGAGGTAGCTGAAGAACCCGTGCCACCAGGGTCCCGTGTCGCCGAGGCCGGCGAGCTGCCCGTAGACGGAGAGCAGGCCGAGGAAGACGGCGAGGTCGGGGCTGTGGCGGGGGTCGTGACGGCGGGCGAGGTCGGCCTCGATGTGGGCGCGCAGGCCGCGCTGCAGGGCGTCGGCTCCGGTGAAGCGGCGGCCGGCGAGGGGGTGGTCGAGCGCGGCCGGGTCGAACCGGTCGGCCGGGCCGGGCACGGCTGCGGCGGTCAGGGCGAGGAGCTCGGCGCTGCCGGACGCGCAGGAGGCGTACCGCTCCTCGAAAGCCGGCCAGGGCATGCGGGTGCGCTCGGGGTGCGCGGTGAACAGCCGGTGGTAGTGGGCGAACCCGAGCTCCTTCCCGGCCAGGGGCCACAGGTCGCGGCGGAAGTCGAGGGGGCCGGGCCGGTCGCGCAGCGCCGCGGCCTCGGCCGGGCCGAAGAAGCGGGGCAGCGGCGGCCGTTCGCCCTCCCAGGAGTAGCCGATCTTCGAGCGGTACGGGACGCCGCGCCGGGAGCCCGCGTACAGGACGGGTTCGCGTCCGGAGGGGCGGTAGACCGGCTCGCCGTCGCGGCCGGTGGCGTACGTGCCGCCGCGCCCCTCGGTGAGCAGCACCATCAGGTCGACGAAGGCGAGCCCGAGGCCGCGGACGATCACCGGCTCGCCGGGGCGCAGGGCGCTCAGGTCGCTGTCGGCGGTGAACTCGGGCGGCAGGTAGGCCAGCCGGTGGCGCGCGGCGAAACGGGCGAGGGCGCTCTGCCCGGCGTCGGGGGCGGACGGCAGGTGACCGAGGGCGAGGACGACGAGGTCGGCGGGGAGCGGTGCCGCGAGCCCCTCCAGCCAGACGTGCTGCCGTGCGTCGCGCGCGCCGGACAGGCGTAAGGCGCGCCGCCGGTGCTCGTGGACGGTGACGCCGGGCGGCAGGGCGGCCACGGCCTGTTCGTACGTCCAGCGCAGGTAGGCGCTCTGCACCCGCCGTCCGGCGAAGCTGCGTCCGGTCAGGGCGCGGACCTCGCCGGCGGTCGCGGGGTCGGGCGGGGCGGGCACCGTGCCGTCGCGGACGCAGGCCGCCCATTGGGCGAGCGTCGGGCCGGGGCGTACGGGCCCCTCGGTCCGCACCGAGGCGTCGGTGAACGCGGTGACGTCCTCGGCCATGGAGTTCATCCACAGCAGCGGGGACTGGTCGTGGCGCCACACGCGGCCGCCGCCGGGCGGGAAGGGGTCCACGAGGTGGAGATCGAGGCGGGCCCCCGCGAGGAGTCCGGGGGCGTTGGCGGCGATGCGTTCGAGGAGGCCGGTGCCGCGCGGACCGGCACCGATGACGACGAGGGAGGGCATGGGAAGGCTCCGTGGATACGGGATCGGACACGGGACGTGCCTTCACTCGACGGGACGTGCCTTCACATCGGAGGCGTCGTGCGCATCCGGCCGCGCCCCTCAGCACGGCCGAACTCCGAGGCTATTCACGTGCCCTGGCCAACTGTCAAGCCTGTCCGTACTCCTGTCCACACTGTGGGCAGGCCGTCTCAGCACAGTTGACGGGGAAACGGAAGGCTGTTCCACTTGGCCCATGCACCCAGGGCAACGGCTGGTCACCCGGGACCACATCGACTTCGGTCGGGTGTGGTCCGCGTCGTGTCCCGGCTTCCGTGCACCTCTTCCGGGTTCCTGCTCGGGCTGACCGCGCTTCCCGCGGAGCCCTACGCCTTCACGCCTTCACGCCTTCACGTTTCAGGCCTTCACGCTTCAGACCTTCACATCCGCGGCATTGCGCCGCACCCTCCCCTCGCATCGCGCTCGACCACGAGGCTTACCCTCGTTCTCAACAACCGCAGTCACAACCACAGTCGCAGTCACCGCAGCAGTCACAGCAGTTGCAGCAATCGCCGCAGCCGCTGCAATCGCAGTCGCCACAGTCGCACTTGTGGCACCAGCCCTCACGCTGCTGGCCGTCCCACGGGTCGAAGTACGGGTCGCGGCAGCAGACCTGACACGTGCAGAAAAGCGTGGCCCACACCGCACAGCCGGCTATCAGCCCGCGCTGCCGCCCCCGCCGCGGCGGCTCGGGCGGCGCGCCGGGCGGCATCTGGCCCGGCGGCATCTGGCCGGGCGGCATGACCGGCGGCGGTCCGAACGCGCCCTGCGGCGCGCCGTCCTGGAGGACAGCGGATCCGGCGTGTCCGGCCGGTCCGGCGTGTCCGGCGTGTCCGGCGTGCCCGCAGCCCGCCGTGCCGAACGCCCGGTCGACGGCGCGCTCCAGCTCGTGCGCGAGCAGGACGTGTGCGAGCCGGCTCTGGCTCCTGCTCGCGAAGTCGACCTCGCGCAGCGCCAGACGGACGCCGTGCACCGCGTCGTCGCACAGCCTGCGCACCTCGGCGAGGTCGGTAGCGGTCGCGGCGATCGGGTTCCACGCCCCGGTCTCCGCGTCCTCCGCCATGTCCTCCACGGCGTCCAGCAGGTGCGCGAGCCGCCCGAAGAGCCTGCCCGCCTCCTCCAGGGGCTCCTTGTTGCCCGGCCGCCCGGCGAGCACGGCGGTGTAGCCGAAGGCCGCGGCGGTGGCCGTCTCGGTGGGCTCCGTCACCGTCAGCAGCGACGTCCCCGCACCGGCCAGCGCCTCGATGCCGGCCTGCCGTTCGACCGCGTCGACCAGGACGGCGGTGTCGAAACCGAGGTCCGCTCCCGTACGGGCACCGGCCCGGTCCCACTTCGCGGCCACGCGGCGCGCCGCCGCGGCGACCGGGCGGCGCGCCAACACGCCGTCGCCGTCGGCGACATGGTCGCGCATCTTCGCCGACGCCAGCACCAGCGAGACCGAGGCGGCGAGACGCGCCCCCTCACCCTTGGCCACGGAAGCGGTGCGCATGCCGCGCAGCGGGCACGGTCCGGCCGTGCGGCGCCAGGAGTTGGCGCCCTCGTCCGCCGGCGACTGGGCTTCCACCAGGACCGATATGACCAGACCGTCGTAGTTGGTGGCCGCGCGCGCGAACTGTCCGTGGTCGCCGCGCAGCGCGAGGCACAGTCCGCACAGATGCGCCATCCATTCCGTGCGCATGGCCTCTGACAACCGGTGCCGGCATGGCCTTATGATCCCGAACAAAACCCAGCCCCCGTGTGTGGTGTGAATGGACCCGGGCATCCTAATCACCTGACCACCCGACCCGACCGGGGCCCGCCCCGCGCCCCCCAATCGCCCGCCGTAGCCGCATATGCCCAGGTCCAGGGCGCAAGAAGGGGCCTGCGGGGTTTCTGACGCACCGCCAACCGGTTTGCACCAGATGCGTCACGAAATGCTCGTCCGGCGGCTATCCACTTGGCACACCATCCGCATCATGGACGACGATAGAGAAGCGGACGGAACACCCCGCGTGTGAGAGGAGGCGTCCATGGGATCGGTGCGCAAGGCGAGTGCCTGGCTCGGCCTCGTCGACGACAGCGATGACGAGCGCTACTACGACGACGAGTACGCCGAGGGACCCGAGCCCGGTGACGCCTGGGTCACCAACCCCAAGGTGCGGGTGGCGGACGAGGCCGCGCAGGAACAGGGCACGCGCATCGCCACCGTCACCCCGGACGGCTTCCGCGACGCCCGGGGCATCGGCGAGCTCTTCCGCGACGGCGTCCCGGTGATCGTCAACCTCACCGGCATGGAGCCCAACGACGCCAAGCGCGTCGTGGACTTCGCCGCCGGGCTGACGTTCGGACTGCGCGGCTCCATCGAGCGCGTGGCCAACCGCGTGTTCCTGCTGACCCCCGCCGACTACATGGTGGTCAGCGGGGAGCCGAGGGGACGGGCGAACGGCGGCTTCTTCAACCAGAGCTGAGCCGAGCGGCAACCAGAGCCGAGTTCCGCGGCGGAGCTGCGAGGGGGTGGAGCCGCAAGGGGGCGAAGCCGCGAAGGGCGAGGGCTTACCGGAACGCGTCGAGACCGGTGAGCGCCTTGCCCAGCACCAGCTGGTGCATCTCCACCGTGCCCTCGTACGTCAGCACGGACTCCAGGTTCGTGGCGTGCCGCATCACCGGGTACTCCAGGGAGATCCCGTTCGCACCGAGGATCGTCCGCGCCGTCCGGCAGATCTCGATCGCCTCCCGCACGTTGTTGAGCTTGCCGAAGCTCACCTGTTCCGGTCGCAGGCTCCCCGCGTCCATCCGCCGCCCGAGGTGGTGCGCCAGCAGGATCCCCTTGTGCAGCTCCACCGCCATGTCGGCGAGCTTGGCCTGGGTGAGCTGGAAGCCGCCGATGGGCTTGCCGAACTGCTCGCGCGTGCGCGCGTAGTCGAGCGCGGTCTCGAAGCTCGTACGCGCTGCGCCCATCGAGCCCCAGACGATGCCGTACCGCGCGTGACTCAGGCAGCCGAGCGGGCCGCGCAGCCCGGTGGCCTCCGGCAGCACCGCGTCCGCGGGCAGCCGCACCTCGTCGAGGACCAGCTCGCTGGTGACGGAGGCGCGCAGCGACCACTTGTGCCGGATCTCCGGCGCGGACAGGCCGGGGCTGTCGGTGGGCACGACGAAGCCCCTGATGCCGTCGTCGGTCCGGGCCCAGACCACGGCGACCCCGGCGACCGAGCCGTTGGTGATCCACATCTTGCGGCCCGTCAGCACCCAGTCGGTGCCGTCGCGCTTGGCGTAGGTGCGCATGCCGGCCGGGTCCGAGCCGTGGTCGGGCTCCGTCAGGCCGAAGCAGCCGATGGTCTCCCCCGCCGCCATCGCCGGCAGCCACTGCTGCTTCTGCTCCTCGGAGCCGAAGCGGTGGATCGCGTACATCGCGAGGGAGCCCTGGACGGAGACCAGGGAGCGGATGCCGGAGTCGGCGGCCTCCAGCTCCAGGCAGGCCAGGCCGTACTGGACGGCGCTCGCGCCCGCGCAGCCGTAGCCGCTGAGCTGCATGCCCAGCGCGCCGATCGCGCCGAGCTCGCGGGCGAGCTCGCGGACGCCGGGGAGTTCACCGGCCTCGTACCACTGGGCGATGTGCGGCAGGACACGGTCGGCGGCCCAGCGGCGGACGGTGTCCCGGACGGCGATGTCCTCGGGGCTGAGCAGGTCCTCGATCCCGAGGGGATCATGCGGGTCGAACACGGCTGCCTCCGGCGGGGTGCGGGCGAATGTGATCGTCTTTCGCTTCGCCAGCACGCTACGGCCGGGTAACCGGCCGAGTCCAGAGGATCCGGGCGCCGGTTCGGCACCGCCGCACCGCACCGCCGATCGCTACGTGACCGGCGGTGCCGGGCTCTCCTCGGCCGGAGCCGGGGCCGGCACCGGCGCCGGAGACGCCACCGCCCCGCAGTCCATCACCCGCGGCAGCCGCAGCGCGGCGACCGCCCCCGCCAGCAGCAACGCCGCGCTCAGCGCCAGCGTCACGTGCAGCCCGTGCACGAATGCGTCCCGCGCCGCGACCCGCAGCGCCTCCCCGGCCGGTCCCCCCAGCCGGGAGGCGACGTCGTACGCCTCGCCGAGGGAGTGGCTCCCCGGGGGGCCCCCCCCCCTCGGCGAGGCGTACGACGTCGCCTCCCGGCCGGTCCCCCCAGCCGGGAGGCGCCCGCCGCGCTGGGCACGCCGGGAACGGAGTCGACGCCGGGCGCGTACGCGGCGTTCATGACGCTGCCCAGCAGGGCGATGCCGATGCCGGCGCCGAGCTGGTACGAGGTCTCGCCGATCGCCGCGGCACCGCCCGCGGACTCCGCGGACGCCTCGCTGAGCATCGACTCGTACGCGCCGAAGAGCGTGGTCTCGAGGCCGAAGCCGAGCAGGACGAAGCAGGCCACGAGGACCCCGGGCCGGTCGTGCAGCCCCATCGCGGTCAGCGAGGCGACGGCCGAGGCGGTCAGGACGAAGCCGAGGGCGACCATCGTGCGCGGGCCGAGCCGCTGCAGCAGCCGGGAGCCGACGAGCCCGGCGGCCATCGCGGCGAGCGTGAGCGGCAGCAGCCGCAGGCCGGTCTCCAGTGGGGTGAGCCCGAGGACGAGCTGCAGGTACTGGGCGGCTATGAGCTCCAGCCCGACGAGCGCGAGCATGGCCAGCACGATGCACCCGACGGAGGTGCCGAAGGCGGGCCGGGCGAACAGCCGGAGGTCGACGAGCGGGTGGGTGCGCCGGCGCTGCCGGCGGACGAAGAGGATCAGCAGGGCCGCGCCGACGGCCCCCGGCACGATCGTGCCGAGGCTGAGCGCGTCGCCGGCCCCGGCCCGCTTCACGCCGAGGACGAGCCCGAACAGCCCGAACGCGGCCATGAGCGCGCCGGTCACGTCCCAGGGCCCGTCGCGGGGCCCGGTCGACTCGGGCAGCAGCCAGCGCCCGACCGGGAGTGCGGCGGCCATCAGCGGGATGTTGATGAGGAAGACCGATCCCCACCAGAAGTGTTCGAGGAGGAAGCCGCCGAGCAGCGGCCCGACCGCGGCGCCCACGGCGGCGACCGCGCTCCACACGCCGACGGCGAGGGCCCGCTCGCGCCGGTCGGGGAAGACCTGGCGGAGGATCGACAGCGTCGCCGGCATGATCATCGCGCCGCCCGCGCCGAGCAGCGCGCGGGCCCCGACGAGCACCTCGGGCGTGGGGGCGAACGCCGCGAGCGCGGAGGCCGCGCCGAAGAGCCCGTAGCCCAGCAGCAGCACCCGGCGGCGGCCGACGCGGTCGCCGAGGGTGCCGAAGAGGATCAGCAGCGAGGCGCAGACCAGCGGGTAGACGTCGACGATCCACAGCAGCTGGATCGCCCCGGGCCGCAGGTCCTCGGTGACGGCCGGCACGGCGACGTGCAGGACGGTCGCGTCGACGGCGACGAGGAGCAGGCTGACGCACAGGACGACGAGGACGGTCCAGCGGTTCGCCCCGGCGCCGGCGCCCGGCCCGTACGGCGGCCGCTGCCGCTGTCCGCGCCGGTACCGCTGCCGGGGGACGCCGTCGGCCCTCGGCGGGCCGGCCGTGGTCGTCCCGGACATTCACACCTCCGTATCGTGCGCTCGCCGTCCGCCCGCCGGCCCTGGGGACGTGGGCCGGGGTTGCCGCCCGGTGGGTGGCCGGGGGAATCGTCGTGGGCGAGTGACTCGACAGAGTACGCGAGTCCCGGGCACGGATCCGTGTGCTCCGTCACCGTCCGGGCCGATCGTGGAGGCGCTCCGCGCATGCTGGACAATTGATCGGTGACTGATCTTTTTTCTCCCGCCGGTACGGGCGCCGGGGCGGACCGGCCGCCCGCCGCCCGCCGGGTGCGTGGCGCGCTGCGCCGTGCACTGCCCGCCCTGCTGGTTTACGCGGCGGTGCGGGCACTGGGGATCGCGGTGCTCGCCGTGTGGGGGCACTTCGCGGGCAAGAGCCCGCACCAGCTGCTCTCGGCGCGCTGGGACTCCCTCTGGTACTCGCGCATCGCCGAGGACGGCTACGGCTACACACTTCACCTGCCGGGCGGGAAGATCCACTCGGATTTGGCGTTCTTCCCGCTGCTGCCCTGGCTGGAACGGGGCCTGTCGGCGGTCTTCCCGCTGTCGGCGGCGGATGCGGGCCTGGTGGTCAGCGCGCTGTCCTCACTGCTCGCGGCCTGGGCCGTCTTCCTGATCGGGGAGCGGCTGTACGGCCGGCGGGCGGGGGTGGCGCTCGTCGCACTGTGGGCGGCGCTGCCGGTCGGGATCGTGCAGTCGATGGCCTACTCGGAGTCGCTGTTCACGGCGCTGGCGGCGTGGAGCCTGTACGCGGTGCTCACCCGGCGCTGGGTGTGGGCGGGCTCCTTCGCGGCGCTCGCCGGGCTGACGCGCCCGGTGGGGGCGGCGGTGGTCCTGGCCGTGTGGCTAGGGGTGCTGGTCGCGCTGCGGCGCGGGGAACGGCAGGAGCTGCGGGAGCGGCGTGAGCTGCCCCGGATGCTGCTGGGCGCGGTGCTCGCACCGCTGGGCTGGCTCGCGTACTTCGCCTGGGTCGGCGTGCGGACCGGCAGCTTCACGGGCTATCTGGACGTCCAAGGCGGCTGGGGCAACGGCTTCGACGGAGGGCTGGCCTTCGGTTCGTTCGTCGCCGGGCGGCTCTTCGGCTCCGCGTTCGCCGCGGGGCTCGGCCTGCTGGTGGGCGTGGGCCTGGTGCTGTGGCTGTACGCGGCGTGCGTGCGGCAGCGCCAGCCGCTGCCGCTGCTGGGCTACGCGGGCGCGGTGCTGCTGCTGGCGCTGACGGCGAAGGGGTACTTCGGCTCGAAGCCGCGCCTGATGATGCCGGCCTTCCCGCTGCTGCTGCCGCTCGCGGTGGCCCTCGCGCGGACACGGACGGTACGGGCGGTGGCGACGGTGGGCGTGGTGGTGCTGGTGTCCGCGGTGTACGGGGCGTTCTGGCTGCACGGCTCCGGCCCCCCGTGATCGTTTTCCGGGACGGCCGCCCGGCTCCCTCCCGGAGCCACCGGAAAACGTAGTGGAACGGCCCGGCCAATCCCCGATAAACAACGGGCCGCAAAGAGAAGGAATAGGGCCCGGGAGGGCGGTCGGGGCGGCCCGGGAATTTCCCGGACGGGAGTTGCCCCGGGGAATCCAATGTGGCGCACGTCATGCTTGAGACGCATTCCACATCACATCGTCATCACAAACAGGCCCGATCGGCCGAAGCTTCCTGTCACTCAATGTAACGTCGATTGAGTGCGTACCAACGACGAGCTCGTCCAAGCGGAGGAGCGCCCGACCGAGCCCGTGCGGCCGCGGATGACCCGGACCCGCCTCGGGATCTTCGTGGCGACCTCCGTGGTCTACCTGGCCATCGTGGTCGGCGTGCTCACCACGTCCTGGCCGGTGCGGTTCGACTGGCAGGTCATGCTCTTCCGGCCGTACAAGCAGTGGCCGGAGATCCACACCTTCCTCGACTACTTCGTGGTCCTGGGCCAGCGCGGCCCGACCGCCGTCGCGGTCGCGGCCTGGCTGGGCTGGCGCACCTACAGGCTGGGGACGCTGCGGCCGCTGCTGGTCCTCGGCACGTCGCTGCTGCTGCTCAACGCCACCGTGGGCGCCGCGAAGATCGGCATGGGCCGGCTCGGTCCGCACTACGCCACCTCGATCGGCTCGAACGAGATGTTCGCGGGCGGCGACATATTCCCCTCCGGGCACACCGCCAACGCCGTGGTGACCTGGGGCGTCCTGGCCTATCTGGCCACCACCCCGCGCACCCGCCGGGTGGCCTCGGTGATCGCCGCGCTCCTCGCACTGGGCGTCGGCATGACCACGGTCTACCTCGGTACGCACTGGATGAGCGACGTGACCCTCGGCTGGACGGCCGGGCTGCTGGTGCTGCTCGCCCTGCCGTGGTTCGAGGCGCCGATGGCCCGCGCCGAGGCGTGGCTGCTGGCCCTGTGGCGCCGGGTGCGCGAGCGCGCCGTGTTCGTGCCCGCCCCGGTCGCCCCGGTGGCCGTGGCCGCCCCGCGCTCCCCCGCCGACGACCAGCAGCCGGCCCGCGAGCCGGTGGGCGTCGGGGGCCGGTCCGCGAGCGTGCGGGCCCCCGAGGGGCGCCCCCACCTGCCGGCGAGGCCGCACACGGCCCGCTCCGAGCGGACGCCGGTCACGCCGACCGGCAGCCGCCGCCCGCCGAACCCCGACCGGGCGCCGCGCACCAGCCCGCTGGGCCCGGCCGCGGGCCGCGGCCGGACGGTCGGCGGCTGACGGCCCGCTTCCCCGCGTACGACGGCGGCCCCGGAACCACCTCTTCGGAGAGGTTCCGGGGCCGCCGTCGTCGTATGCGCGGGTCGTCGGCCGCGCGGGTCGCCGGCCGCGGGTCGTCAGCCCTTCCAGCAGCGCTTCACGACGCCGTCCTCGGCCTCGAAGTTCAGCCGGCCCGCCCGGTACTCCATGGTGACGAGCGTGCCGGGCGCGAGGGCCCGCACGGTGGCCCAGCCGCGGGCGCGGGCCCGCTCGGCCGCGGCGGCCGTCGCGAGGCCGACGTAGGCGGCGGGGTCGTCGTCGGGGTCGGCGGGGAGGTTCGGTAGAGGTGCCATGCCCGTCACCGTAGGCCGCCCCGTCGCCGTACGGAAGCGGAGTCCGGGGCGGCCGGAGCGCGGGGCCGTGGGGCCACCGTCCTCCGGCGGTCACACTTCTGTCACAGAGAACCCGTTGTGGTTTGCCGCGGAACACTTCACCCCTACGGGGATTACGGGATCGCGCGGAACGTCTTCACCAATCCTCGGCGGGAAATGCGCGGCATCTTTTCGGGAGGTCCGCCGAAATCACCCGGGCACGTACCGGAAATGACCGCACAACGGGCGCACAGGATATTGCGGATCCGTGTTCACGGTCACTGGAATAGCGCGGTCCGGAAACATCCGGAATAAAGAATTCCGATTCACCGGACCGGCCGCGCCCGCCCCCGGAACCCCAGGAGGCACCCTCGCGCGACGGCCCCCGGGGCGAGCATCATGGCGTGAGCCCGAAAGCCCGTCGAAGGTGACATCGAGGGAGCGCAGATGGGGACGGACACCGCGCAGGCGACCACCGGGCCGGTGCGGGAGCGCCGACCGGGCCGGATCGTGATCGACTGGCTGACGACGACCGACCACAAGACGATCGGCCACCTCTATCTGATCACCTCGTTCGCCTTCTTCCTGGCGGGCGGGCTGCTGGCGATGCTGATGCGGGCCGAGCTGGCCCGGCCCGGCCTGCAGCTGATGACCAACGAGTCGTTCAACGAGGCCTTCACGGCACACGGCACGATCATGCTGCTGCTCTTCGCGACCCCCGCCTTCGCGGGCTTCGCCAACGCGATCATGCCCCTGCAGATCGGCGCCCCGGACGTGGCCTTCCCCCGGCTCAACATGTTCGCGTACTGGCTGTACCTCTTCGGCGGCCTGATCGTCGTCTCCAGCCTGCTGATGCCGCAGGGCGGCGCCACCTTCGGCTGGACCGGCTACGCCCCGCTGAGCAGCATGGTCCGCTCCCCCGGCATCGGCACCGACATGTGGATCATGGGGCTGGCGCTCTCCGGCTTCGGCACGATCCTCGGTGCGGTGAACTTCCTGACCACCATCATCGGGATGCGCGCCCCCGGGATGACGATGTTCCGGATGCCCGTCTTCACCTGGAACGTGCTCTTCACCTCGATCCTCATCCTGCTGGCCTTCCCCGTGCTGGCGGCGGCGCTGCTGGTGCTGGAGGCGGACCGGCGCTTCGCGTCCCTGGTCTTCGACTCGGCGAGCGGCGGGGCGCTGCTGTGGCAGCACCTGTTCTGGTTCTTCGGCCACCCCGAGGTCTACATCATCGCCCTGCCGTTCTTCGGCATCATCAGCGAGATCATCCCGGTGTTCTCCCGGAAGCCGATCTTCGGCTATCTGACGCTGATCGGCGCCACCATGGCGATCACGGCCCTGTCGGTGGTGGTCTGGGCGCACCACATGTTCGCCACGGGGGCGGTGCTGCTGCCCTTCTTCTCCTTCATGTCGTTCCTCATCGCGGTGCCCACCGGCGTGAAGTTCTTCAACTGGATCGGCACCATGCTGCGCGGGTCGCTGTCGTTCGAGGCGCCGATGCTGTGGGCGGTGGGCTTCCTGGTGAGCTTCCTCTTCGGCGGGCTGACCGGCGTGATCCTCGCCTCGCCGCCGCTGGACTTCCACGTCACGGACAGCTACTTCGTCGTCGCGCACTTCCACTACGTGGTGTTCGGGACGGTGGTGTTCGCGACGTTCGCGGGCTTCTACTTCTGGTGGCCCAAGCTCACGGGCAAGATGCTGGAGGAGCGGCTGGCGAAGGTGCACTTCTGGACGCTGTTCCTGGGCTTCCACCTCACCTTCCTCGTCCAGCACTGGCTGGGCGCCGAGGGCATGCCCCGGCGCTACTCCGACTACCTCGCGGCCGACGGCTTCACCGCCCTCAACACGGTGTCGACCATCGGCGCGTTCCTGCTCGGCCTGTCCAACCTGCCGTTCTTCTACAACATCTGGAAGACCGCCAGGTACGGGAAGCCCGTCGGGGTCGACGACCCCTGGGGGTACGGCCGCTCCCTGGAGTGGGCCACGAGCTGCCCGCCGCCCCGGCACAACTTCACGGCCCTGCCCCGGATCCGCTCCGAGTCGCCCGCCTTCGACCTGCACCACCCGGAGGTGGCCAAGGTCAACGCTCCGCAGACGGCGGAAGCGCCCGGGACAACCGGTCCCTGATCTCGCGTATCCGGTCGACGAGCCCGGGCGGCTCCTGCACCTCGAAGTCGAAGCCCATCAGCACGATGTGCACGACCATCACATCGAGGGTGTGCGCGCCCGTGCGCAGCAGGCAGCTGTCGCCGTCGACCGCCTCCAGCGTCCCCGCGGCCGGCGAGACCTTCTGCGCGGCCACTTCCAGCGGCACGCGCAGCAGCACCGTGGCGTGCTCGGCGTAGGCGGTGGTGGACACGCCGCGGGAGACGTAGGCCGCCAGGTCCTCCGCCGGCGCCCGGCGGGGGGCGAAGCGCGGCCCGTGCGGGGGCGTGGGCGTGATGCGGTCCGCACGGAACGTCCGCCAGTCCTCGCGGTCGGTGTCCCAGGCCACCAGGTACCAGCGGCGCTGGGCGCAGACCAGCCGGTGCGGCTCGACGGTGCGGCGCGTGGAGTCGCCGTTGTGGTCGCGGTAGGCGAAGCGCAGCCGCTCGCCGTCCCGGCACGCGGCGGCCAGCTCGGTCAGGACCGCCGCGTCGACCGTGGGCCCCCGCTGCGCGGAGACCATCGGCACGGTGAAGGCGTTGAGGGCGCTCACCCGCCGCCGCAGCCGGTCCGGCAGGACCTGCTCGAGCTTGGTGAGCGCCCGTACGGACGTCTCCTCGATGCCCTCGACGCCGCCCGCGGCCGCGGTCCGCAGCCCGACGGCGACGGCCACGGCCTCCTCGTCGTCCAGCAGCAGCGGGGGCAGCTGCGCCCCCGGGCCGAGCCGGTAGCCGCCGGCCGTGCCGGGCGCGGAGTGCACGGGGTAGCCGAGCTCGCGCAGCCGGTCGACGTCCCGGCGCACGGTGCGCGCGGTCACGCCGAGCCGGCCGGCGAGGTCCGGGCCGGACCACTCGCGGTGGGCCTGCAGCAGGGAGAGCAGGCGGAGCAGACGTGCCGAGGTCTCCAACATGGCAGGAAGTATGCCGCCCCATGCGGACGGCTTCCGTCCGCGATGGGCCCGGCGGCCCGGGAGGTCAGCCCGCCACGGGCGGGCGCTCCTCGATCCTGACCGCCAGGTCGTTGTCGGCGGTGTAGTACGGGCCGGCCTGCGCGGGCGCGTACGCGGCGTCGACGGGCAGCACGGGGTAGGTGAAGATCTGCTGCTTGTCCACGACGTCGTCGAGGAGGCGGGCGATGCGCGCGGGCTCCGAGCCGTCGGCCGGGCGCAGCCACAGGTCCCAGACGTCCAGGCCGCCGTGCCACTCCCCGGCGAGCCGGGCGTACTCCAGGGTGAAGGAGAAGTCCTGGCCGTCGGCCTCCTCGGCGGGGGCGTCCTCGGCCTGCTTCTCCCGGGTGACCGGGGCGGTGACGACGAGGTCGGGCGCGCGGCGGCAGCGGGCCTCGACGACGGCGCCCGTGAGCCAGGCGGCCGGGTCCGCGACGCGGTGGATGCGGCCGTGGGCGGTCAGGCCGGAGGCGTCCGGGTACAGGTCGCCCGCCTCGGCGTGCGGGCCGCGCAGCCAGCTGCGCAGGGAGAGGTTGCCGTGCTTGGTCGCGTACGGGATGCGGACCGCCAGCGGCGAGGTGCTCGGGCCGGGTCTGCGGTCGACCAGCGATCTGAGGTCGGCCAGGCCCGGCACCAGGCGGCGGGGCTCGGCGTCGGCGAAGGCGACGTAGACGTCCCAGCGGCCTTCGGGGAGCGCGACCGTGCTGGGCAGCACGGCGCGCAGCCGTCCCTCGCCGTCGGGCGCGAGCGGCAGGCGGATCTCCTCGGCCTCGTCGTCGCTGCCGCGGCGGCGCAGGACCAGCGCGGCGGTCCAGTGGTCCGGTTCGCTGAGGTCGAGTCCGGGGCCGGGGGCGTCGAGGTCGAAGGTGAGCCCGCCCGCGGAGTCCGCGATGCAGTCGGCGCGCGGCGGGGCCGGGGCAGACACGATGGTGCTCTCCTCGGGGGTGGTGGAGCCGCCGGATCCGGCGGCGTTCGGGGGCACGGAGGGTTTACCGGTCTCGGGGGTCATGCGGCACGCACCCGGCGCAGGGCGGAGCGGCTCGCGTCCGAGGTCCTGAACGCGTTGCTGAGCAGGGCGCCGCGGGTGCGGTGCAGCGAGCCGCGCAGGGAGCCGCGGGCGGCCAGGTCGCCGAAGAGCTGCTCGTAGCGCCCGGCGACCTGCGCCGGGTCGAAGCGGGCGGAGCTCTCGAGCGCCGCCCGGCCCATCCGCTGCCGCAGCTCGTCGTCGTTGATCAGCTTCAGCAGGCCGCCGGCGATCCTGTCGACCTTGCCGACCGGCACGAGCAGGCCGTCGACGCCGTCGGCGATGATCTCGCCGGGGCCGTGCGGGCAGTCGGTGGAGACCACCGGCAGGCCGCAGCGCATCGCCTCGACGATGGTCATGCCGAAGGACTCCAGGCTGGAGGTGACGGCGCCGATGGAGCCCTTGACCCACTCGGGGTCCAGCGGGTTGGCGGGGCCCATGAGGTAGACGTGGTTGTAGAGGCCGCGCTTGTCGATGAGGGCCCGCAGCTTGGCGCGCTCGGCACCGGCGCCGTAGATCCGCAGCTTCCAGTCGGGCCGCTCGGCCACGACCTTCTCGAAGGCGCGGATCAGCACGTCGTAGCGCTTGGCGGGGGCGAGCCGGCCGGCGGCGACCACCCACTTGCCGCTGCCGTCGGCGGGGGCCACGGCCGGGGCGGGGATGCTGTTGGGCACGGCCTCGACCCGCACTCCGGGCAGCCGCATCAGCTTGCGGTAGGTCGCGGCGTCGGCCTCGGTGACGGTCGTGACGGCGTCCAGCCGCGGGTAGTGCGTGCGCAGCGTCAGCTTGAGCGGCTGGGAGTGGGTGCTCAGCGTCAGGTGCTCCTGGCCGACCCGGACCGGGCCGCGGCGGGCCTGCTGGGCGATGTGCACGTTCAGGCCGGGGCGGGTGCCGACCACCACGTCGCAGTCCAGGGTGCGCAGGTGCTCCGCGATCCGCCGGTCGGTCAGGGCGCTGTACTGCTTGTAACGGCCCTCGGCGGAGGGGAAGACGGCGGCCGGGCGCTCGTACTCGGGGTCGTCCCCCTCGTAGCCCGGGGTCCCCTTGCGCAGGTCGACCAGGTGGCGCAGGCGCACCTTGCCGCTCGGTGCGAACACCGGCTCCTCCCGGTGCCGGAAGACCGAGACGACCTCCACGTCGTGCTGCTCGGCGAGGGTGCTCGCGAGGTTGAACGTGGTCCGGATCGTCCCGCCGATGCCGTACGCGTTGTGAATCAGGAATGAGATGTGCATTCGTCCCCAGCCGTTTGCCGCGGACATTCCATCCAGCCCGCCTACCCAGAGATTAGACCGTGGTGGGGCGCGTGAGGTTGGCCCTGATCACCAACTCGTTACGCGTGACCCCTGCCACGGATCGCCCGTTGTGCTCTTACGAACCGGGAACCCCCGTGTGATACGCACCGATATCTAGGAGCCACCCGTGCCGCGCATGCTCGACGTCAGTGACGACGTCCGCGCCGAGATCGGCGACGAAGAGGCCGAACGACTGCTGGGCGGCGACAGCGCCCCGGGCAGCTACGACTGCACCTCCTGCCGCACCCCCGGCGACACCGACCGCGAGCGCACCAGCACCGTGCTCTTCGTCGGCGAGGAGACGGCCGTGCTCGCCTTCGCCCACGCAGCCTGCATCCCCTCCCAGGTCGTCGCGGTCTCCGAGGAACAGCTCCAGGGCGCCGTGCGCTCCATCCAGGGAGAGGGCGACCAGGCGGGCGCCCCCCAGCTGCCGGCACCGGCCACCATGCCGACGCTCACGGCCGCGCCCGACGGCCCCGTGCAGGCCGAGCTGGGCGTGACCAGCGGCCTGGTGCTGGTCGGCGGCGACCTGCACCCGGCGCTCGTCGTGGAGCCGCTCGGGCCGATCGCGCGCGCGGGGACGAACGGCCCGGTCGACGTCTTCCTGCCGCTCCTGATCGAGCAGGGCTTCGCCCCCGTCGCCACCGTGGAGAAGGTGCCGCCGTCCACGCCGGGCTGGTCGGTGCTGCTGGCCATGGGCCAGCTGCACGCGATCCTCATGCCCGGCGTCGCGGGCTCCCAGCCCACCGCGTGGTGGCAGGCGCACCAGGCGATGCAGGTGGCGCCCGAGTGGCGGTCGGCCGTGAACAAGACGAAGCGGGTGCTGGTCTTCGCCGCGCCGGTCGGCACGATCGGCTCGCAGCCGCGCGAGGACCTGCTGCGCGAGGCGCTGGACCGGGCGGCGTCGGCCGGGCGGCTCGTCGCCACGACCATGCCCCTCGCGGGTACGTGACGGGCGCCGTGCACCCCGTCCGCCACGCTCCGGCGGCCCATTACCGGCCGGGCCCGCATCCCCCGGGCCACGGACTCGTTGGCTCGTATGTGCACTCATACGAGCCTGCCCCGCGGATTCCGTACCCGAACCACATCCCCGGCATGCGCCCATCCCGCGAAGCCACCCCGCAGAGCCACCCCGTCTCGGTCACCCCGATCTACGATGCGCTCTACTCCGAGTACCGCCGCTCGTTCCGGGCGCTCCCCTTCGACCGCTCGGGCGAGGAGGAGCTGAGGTTCGTGGGCTTCGGTCCGCAGCTCGGCTACGGGCAGTACGGCGGGCAGCAGGGCTACGCCGGCCAGCTGGGCTACCACGTCCACTCGGGCTACAACACCGCCTGGGACACGCATTACGGGCGGCAGCGCGGCGGGCACGTGCCCGCCGCGCTGCCGCCCGCTCCGCGTGACGGCCGCATGCGCGGCTATTAGCGACAGAGGGTCTGTGGGGGCCGCCGGCCCCCACAGACCCTTGCTTCTTGCGCCTGCTTCTGCTGCATCTCCCGGGGGATAACCCCCGGACCCCCGGCCGAACCCGGGCAAGGCCTACTTTGCGCACCCGCACCGGGATGTGGATCGGAGTCCCGTCGAAGCCGAACTCCTCGCGGAGGCAACGCTCGACGAAGCGCCAGTAGCCCGCCTCGATACTGCATTTCCCGGGGGCAACCCCCGGACCCCCGGCCGGGGGCCCGGCAGAGCTCGCCCTACTTCTTGCGCCCGCGCTTCTCCCGCACCCGCACCGAAATGTGGATCGGAGTCCCCTCGAAGCCGAACTCCTCGCGGAGGCAACGCTCGACGAAGCGCCAGTAGCCCGCCTCGATACTGCATTTCCCGGGGGCAACCCCCGGACCCCCGGCCGGGGGCCCGGCAGAGCTCGCCCTACTTCTTGCGCCCGCGCTTCTCCCGCACCCGCACCGAGATGTGGATCGGAGTCCCCTCGAAGCCGAACTCCTCGCGGAGGCGACGCTCGACGAAGCGCCGGTAGCCCGCCTCGATGAAGCCGGAGGCGAAGAGCACGAACCGCGGGGGCTTGGTGCCCGCCTGGGTGCCGAAGAGGATGCGGGGCTGCTTGCCGCCGCGGATCGGGTGCGGGTGGGCCGCGACGAGCTCGCCGAGGAAGGCGTTCAGCCGACCGGTCGGCACGCGCGTCTCCCAGCCCGCGAGGGCCGTCTCGATCGCCGGGACGAGCTTCTCCATGTGCCGGCCGGTCTGCGCCGAGACGTTGACCCGCGGAGCCCACGCGATCTGCTGGAACTCGGTCTCGATCTCGCGCTCGAGGTAGTAGCGGCGCTCCTCGTCGAGGGTGTCCCACTTGTTGTACGCGATGACGATCGCGCGGCCGGCCTCGACGGCCATGGTGACGATGCGCTGGTCCTGGACGGAGATGCTCTCGCTCGCGTCGATCAGGATGACCGCGACCTCGGCCTTCTCGACCGCGGCGGCGGTGCGCAGGGAGGCGTAGTAGTCGGCGCCCTCCTGGAGGTGGACGCGCTTGCGGATGCCCGCGGTGTCCACGAACTTCCAGGTCACGCCGCCGAGCTCGATCAGCTCGTCGACCGGGTCGCGGGTGGTGCCGGCGAGCTCGTTGACGACGACGCGCTCCTCGTTGGCCACCTTGTTGAGCAGCGAGGACTTGCCGACGTTCGGGCGGCCGATCAGGGCGATGCGGCGCGGACCGCCGACGGCGGTGCCGAAGCGCTGGGCCGGGGCCTCGGGCAGGGCCTTGAGGACCTCGTCCAGCATGTCGCCGGTGCCGCGGCCGTGCAGCGCGGAGACCGGCATCGGCTCGCCCAGGCCCAGCGACCACAGCAGGGCGGCGTCGGCCTCGGCGGCGGGGCCGTCGACCTTGTTGGCGCACAGCACGACGGGCTTGCCGGCCCGGCGCAGCAGCTTGACGACGGCCTCGTCGGTGTCGGTGGCGCCGACGGTGGCGTCCACGACGAAGACGACCGCGTCGGCGGCCTCGATGGCGAACTCGGCCTGGGCGGCGACGGAGGCGTCGAGGCCCAGCACGTCCTGCTCCCAGCCGCCGGTGTCGACGACCTTGAAGCGGCGGCCGGCCCATTCGGCCTCGTACGTCACGCGGTCACGGGTGACGCCGGGCTTGTCCTGGACGACGGCCTCGCGGCGGCCGATGATGCGGTTCACGAGCGTCGACTTGCCGACGTTGGGGCGGCCGACGACGGCGAGCACCGGCAGCGGGCCGTGGCCGGCCTCGCCGAGGGCTCCCTCGATCTCCTCGGCCTCGAAGCCCTCCTGCGCCGCGAGCTCCATGAACTCCGCGTACTCGGCGTCGCCAAGCTCACCGTGCTCGTCGCCGTGGATCTGGTCGTTCATGAAGTCCGTTCCTCGTTCGTATGGTCGGCGGACCCGCGGGCCCGCTACTAAGTCTCGTTCAGCGGCCGGTCAGCCGCTTGGCGTCCGCCAGGTGCGCGCTCAGCCGTTCCTGGATGCGCACGGTCGCCTCGTCCAGCGCCTTGCGGGTGCGCCGGCCGCTGCCGTCACCGGCCTCGAAGGCGTCCCCGAAGACGACGTCGACCCGGCTGCGCAGCGGCGGCAGGCCGCGCACGACGCGGCCCTTGCGCTCCGCGCTGCCGAGCACCGCCACCGGCACGATCGGCGCCCCCGACCGCACCGCGAAGTAGGCGAGGCCGGCGCGCAGCGAGGCGAAGTCGCCCTCGCCCCGGGTGCCCTCGGGGAAGATCCCCAGGACGCCGCCGCCCTCCAGGACGCCGAGCGCCTCCGTGATCGCGGCGCGGTCGGCACTCGTCCGGTCCACCTTCAGCTGGCCGATCCCTTCCAGGAACGGGCCGAGGGGGCCGACGAACGCCTCCTTCTTGATCAGGAAGTGCACCGGCCGGGGCGCGGTGCCCATCAGCATCGGGCCGTCGAGGTTGTGGGAGTGGTTCACCGCGAGGATGACCGGCCCCGCGGCGGGCACCCGCCAGGCGCCCAGCACACGCGGCTTCCACAGCCCGTACATCAGGCCTATGCCGATCCGCCGGCCGACGGCGGCACCCCCGGGGGACGCGGTCACGCCGCCCGCTTCTCCTCGACCAGGGTCACCACGCACTCGATGACCTGCTCCAGGGTCAGCTCCGTCGTGTCCACCTCGACCGCGTCGCCGGCCTTGGCCAGCGGCGAGGTCTTCCGGCCGGAGTCGGCGGCGTCCCGCTTGACGAGGGCGGCCTGGGTGGCGGCCAGGTCGGTGGCCTCCTTGCCCTTCAGCTCGCCGCTGCGGCGGGCGGCCCGCGCCTCGGCGGACGCCGTCAGGAAGATCTTGAGGTCGGCGTCGGGCAGCACGGTGGTGCCGATGTCACGGCCCTCGACGACGATGCCGGCCGGCGCCTCGGCGGCGATGGACCGCTGCAGCTCGGTCAGGCGCGTGCGCACCTCCGGGACGGCGCTCACGGCGCTGACCGCGGAGGTGACCTCCTGGGTGCGGATGGGTCCCGCGGCGTCGGCGCCGTCGACCGTGATGGTCGGCGCGGACGGGTCGGTGCCGGAGATGATCTCGGGCTTGCCCGCGGCGTCGGCGACGGCCGCGGCGTCGTTCACGTCGATGCCGTTGCTCAGCATCCACCAGGTGATCGCGCGGTACTGCGCGCCGGTGTCCAGGTAGCGCAGGCCGAGCTTGGCCGCGACGGCCTTGGACGTGCTGGACTTGCCCGTGCCGGAGGGGCCGTCGATGCCGACGATGACTGCTGCCGGAGCGGTCCGGGCGGCGGTTTCCACGGTGTCAGACACCTTCCTTGTGCACGGGGTGAAAGTACGGGCGGCTTTTATCAGCCTGCGACAAGGTTACTGGCTCGCGGAGGCGGCCCGGGCCGCGGCCGGGCGAGGCCGGGCCGGGCAAGGGCGCTCGTGCCCTTGAGTCCGCTGCGGCGGCGGATTCGAGGGCACGAGCCCTTGACGTCCTACTGGCGCAACGACCAGCCCTGGTCACGGAGGGTCGCCGTCAAGGACCCCACCGCGCCCGGCTCGACCATGAGCTGGATCAGGCCCGCCTGCTGGCCCGTCGCGTGCTCGATGCGGACGTCCTCGATGTTCACGCCGGCCCGGCCCGCGTCGGCGAAGATCCGGGCGAGCTCGCCCGGCTGGTCGCCGATGAGGACGGAGACGGTCTCGTACGCGGCGGGAGCCGCCCCGTGCTTGCCCGGGACCCGGCTGCGGCCCGCGTTGCCGCGGCGCAGCACGTCCTCGAGGCCGGCGGCGCCCTCGTCGCGCTTGTCGTCGTCCGCGGCCTCCAGGGCGCGCAGGGCCCGTACCGTCTCGTCGAGGTCGGAGGCGACGGCCGCGAGGATGTCGGCGACGGGGCCGGGGTTGGCGGAGAGGATCTCGACCCACAGCCGGGGGTCGGAGGCGGCGATCCGGGTCACGTCGCGGATGCCCTGGCCGCACAGGCGCACGGCCGTCTCGTCCGCCTCCTCCAGGCGGGCGGCGACCATGCTGGAGAGCAGGTGCGGGGTGTGCGAGACGAGGGCGACGGCCCGGTCGTGCTCGTCGGCGTCCATGACGACGGGGACCGCGCGGCACAGGGCGACGACCTCGAGGGCGAGGTTGAGGACCTCGGTGTCGGTGGCGCGGGTGGGCGTGAGCACCCAGGGGCGGCCCTCGAAGAGGTCGGCGGTGGCGGCCATGGGGCCGGAGCGCTCGCGGCCTGCCATCGGGTGCGTGCCGAGGTAGCAGGAGAGGTCGGCGCCGAGGGCCTCCAGCTCGCGCCGCGGGCCGCCCTTGACGCTCGCGACGTCGACGTAGCCGCGGCCGAGGCCGTCCCGGATCGCCCCGGCGAGCGTGGCAGCGACGTGCGCCGGCGGCACCGCGACGATCACCAGGTCGACCGGGCCCTCGGGCGCCTGGTCGGTGCCGGCGCCGCGGGCCGCGGCCGTCCGCGCCGCGTCCGGGTCGTGGTCCCTGAGGTGGACGTGGACCCCGCGGCCCGCGAGGGCGAGCGCGGCGGAGGTGCCGATCAGTCCGGTGCCGATGACGAGGGCGGTTCTCACTGAGAGTCCTTGCGAGGTGCGTGGAGCGTGACGGAGAGCGGGCCCGGCCAGCCTATCCAGCCGCTCCGCCGGCCGTGCGGGGCGGGCGGCCCTGCGGGGCCGGGGCGGGCGCCCTGCGGGACTGCCGGGCCCGCGTCCGGTACAACCGTGCACATGATCTACCACGTGGTGCCCCTGGACGACTGGCTGGCCGTGCCCGACCGTCCGTACTCCCCCGCCTCCCTCTCCGAGGACGGCTTCGTCCACTGCTCCCCCGACGAGGAGACGACGCTCGCCGTGGCCACGGCCTTCTACAGGGACGTGCCCGGCCCGCTGATGGTCCTCCTGATCGACGAGCACAAGCTGGACGTCCTGGTCCGCTGGGAGGCCGCCGACCCGGCCCCGCCGCCCGGCGTGGACCCGGGCACGCAGTTCCCGCACGTCTTCGGGCGGATCAACCGGGACGCCGTGGAGGGGATGATGGAGATCCAGCGCGACGAGGCGGGCCGCGCGACGGGGCTGGCGGTGTGGTCGTGACGCCCGTTCCCCCGCTCACCCCGGTCGCTCCGGTCGCGCTGGTCACCGAGCACACGGTCTACGCGTGCGTGATGGGCTCGCGCGCCTTCGGGCTGGCCACGGAGGCGAGCGATACGGACCGGCGCGGCGTGTACGTGGCGCCGACGCCCCTGTTCTGGGGCTTCGAGAAGCCGCCGCCGCACATGGAGGGACCGGCCGAGGAGCAGTTCTCCTGGGAGCTGGAGCGCTTCTGCGAGCTGGCGCTGCGGGGCAACCCGAACATCCTGGAGTGCCTGCACTCCCCGCTCGTCGAGCAGGTCGACGACACGGGGCGCGAGCTGCTGGCCCTGCGGGAGGCGTTCCTCTCCCGCAGGGTCCACACGACGTACGCGGGCTACGCCGCCGACCAGCGCAAGAAGTTCGCGGCGGACGTGCGGGCGCACGGCACGCCGCGGCGCTGGAAGCCCGTCATGCACGCGCTGCGGCTGCTGATGTGCGGCCGCGACCTGCTGCGCACGGGGTCGCTCGTGCTCGACGTCGGCGCCATGCGCGAACCTCTGCTGGCCGTGCGGCGGGGCGAGGTGCCCTGGCCCGAGGCGGAGGCCTGGCTGAACCGCCTGACCGAGGAAGCCGAGGAGGCGTCCCGCACGAGCCCCCTCCCCGGGGAACCGGACCACGCCCGCGTCGAAGACTTCCTGATACGCGTACGCCGCGCTTCGGCGGGGGCGGGGGCCGGGGCGGGCTAGGCGGACGTACGCGCCCGGACGACGAGGTCGTGCAGGGCGTCGTAGGCCTCATGCGAGAGCTGCTCCGGCAGCCGGGAGGCGGCCTGTGCGTCGTCCAGCACGGTGTGCAGCCTCTCGACGTCCTCCTGCAGCCGGGCGGCGTCCACCAGGTCCCGGACCGGGCCGTGCTCGGCCTCCGCCTTGGCGGCGATCAGCTCGGCCACGTAGGCGGGGGCTTCGGCCAGGCCGGCGAGCGTGGGGAGGTGGGCGACGACCTCGCCGCTGCGCATGAGGTGGATGCCGGTGAGCAGCACGCGCAGCGTGTAGAGCAGCGGCTTGAGCTCGCCCTGCGCGCCCTGCTTGCCGAACAGCCGCCACTGGGTGACGGCGAAGCCGCGGTAGTGGTGGGCGTGGTTGCGGGTGAGCAGGCCGGGGGCCAGGGCGGTCAGCTCGGCGTGGACGTCCGTCGTGTGCACGACGAGGGGCGAGAGGAGCTGCTCCAGGACGTAGCCGTTGCGGCGGAGCATCAGGCGGGCGAACTTGCGCAGGTCGTGCGTGACGAGGTCCGTCTCGACGCCGTCGTGGTCGCCCATCCGCGTACGGGTCTCCTCGCGCTCCTTCAGGCCGAGCAGATCGGCGACCGGGAGCAGGTGCGCGCCCCGGAGGTCGACGTCGGAGTCCCGGGACGGAAAGCCGTAGAGGTGCGCGCCGGAGACGGTGGCGAACACGATCGTCTGCCCGGCGAGGAGGGTCGAGAGGTCGACGGCCGGCACGCCGGCGTCACGGAGCTTCGCGGCTCCGGAGCGTATGGCTTGATCACTCATGGGCCCAGTCTCCCAGCGGGCCCTCCGGGCGGTCGGCGAATCGCGTCGCCTCCGGGCCGGTACGGCACCGCCGGGCTGCGCCGCGGCGGAAAGGATCCTTCCGGAGAAGGTCCTCTCCGCCGCAGCGGCGCTCCGGTCTAGAGGTCGACCTCGCGCATCAGCATGCCGACCTCGGTGTTCGTCAGGCGGCGGAGCCAGCCGGACTTCTGGTCGCCCAGGGCGATCGGGCCGAACGCGGTGCGGACCAGCTTCTCGACGGGGAAGCCCGCCTCGGAGAGCATGCGGCGCACGATGTGCTTGCGGCCCTCGTGGAGGGTGACCTCGACCAGGTAGTTCTTGCCGGTCTGCTGGATGACGCGGAAGTTGTCCGCGCGGGCGTAGCCGTCCTCCAGCTCGATGCCGTTCTTGAGCTGCTTGCCGATGTCGCGCGGCAGCGGCCCGGTGATGGCGGCGAGGTACGTCTTCTGCACGCCGTAGCGCGGGTGCGTCAGACGGTGGGCCAGCTCGCCGTGGTTGGTGAGCAGGATGATGCCCTCGGTCTCCGTGTCGAGCCGGCCGACGTGGAAGAGCCGGGTCTCGCGGTTGGTGACGTAGTCGCCGAGGCACTGGCGGCCGTCGGGGTCCTCCATGGTGGAGACGACGCCGGCCGGCTTGTTGAGGGCGAAGAACAGGTAGGACTGGGTGGCGACGGTCAGGCCGTCGACCTTGATCTCGTCCTTCTCCGGGTCGACCCGCAGGCCCTGCTCGGTGACGATCTGCCCGTTGACCTCGACGCGGGCCATCTCGATCAGCTCTTCGCAGGCACGGCGCGAGCCCATGCCGGCCCGGGCCAGCACCTTCTGCAGGCGCTCGCCTTCCTGCTCGGCGCCGGGGAAGGTCTTGGGAGTCTTCACCTGCGGCTTGTTGTGCCGCTCCCGGTTGCGCTCCTCGATCTTGGCGTCGAGCTCGCGCGAGCGGGCGGGGGCATGGCCGTGGCCGCGGGCGGGCCCGCTGCTGCGGCCGCCGGAGCCTGCCGTGGAGCTCTTGCGGGGGCCGCCCTTGGCTCCGCCGCGGGCCGCCGCACCGCGGCCGCTCGTGGGTCCACTGGTGCGGCCGCTGGTGGGGCCGCTGCGGGTGCGCTCGGCGTCGGGGCCCACGTCGTAGCGACGCTCCTCGGGGCGCGGACGACGCGGACGCTCCTGCGGCCTGTCGTCGCGCCGGTCCCCGGAGCGACCGCCGTCGTAGCGCCCGCCCTCGGAACGACCGCCGCCACCGGAGCGACCGCCCTCGGAACGACCGCCACCGTAGCTCCCGCCGCCGGAGCGACCGCCGCCCTCGGGGCGCCCGCCGCCGGAACGGCCGCCGCCCGCGCGCCCGCCCCCGGACGCCGGACGTCCTCGACCGCCCCGGTCGTCCCGGTTGCCGCTTCCGCTGTTCCTGCCGCTGCTTCGCATCAAAGTTCCGTCTTGTCGTCCGCTTCGGTGTCCGGTGCGTCCGGATCGAACGACGGCACACCTTCCTGAGTGTCGCCCTCGATCGCCTCCGCCTCGGGGAGGAAGGGCGCGAGCTCCGGGAGCTCGTCCAGGCCTCGCAGGCCCATGCGCTCCAGAAAGTACTTCGTCGTCCTGTACAGGATCGCACCTGTTTCGGGTTCCGTCCCCGCCTCCTCCACCAGACCTCTCTGGAGGAGGGTGCGCATGACCCCGTCGCAGTTCACGCCGCGCACCGCCGAGACCTTCGACCGGCTGACCGGCTGACGGTACGCGACGACGGCGAGGGTCTCCAGGGCGGCCTGGGTGAGGCGTGCCTGCTGGCCGTCGAGGACGAACGCCTCGACGGCGTCCGCGTAGGCCGCCCGGGTGAAGAAGCGCCAGCCCCCGGCGACCTGCCGCAGCTCGAAACCGCGCCCCTGGGCGTCGTACTCCCCGGCCAGCTCCCCGAGGGCCGCGGCGATCTCGCGGCGGGGGCGCTCCAGGACCTTGGCCAGGTGCTCCTCGGTGGCGGGCTCGTCGACGACCATGAGGACGGCCTCCAGGGCGGGCTTGAGGGCAAGCCCGGAGACGCCGGACACACCGGAGGCCCCTGCGGGGGCTTCCTCGCCCTCGTACGTCACGTAGGTCTCCGCCGTCTCTGCGCTCACTGTGCACTCTCCTCCGGCTCGGTCTCCGGCTCCCGGTCGAACTCGTCCGTCACCAGCGGTTCCGCCCCCTCCTCGCCCGTCCAGCGCACCCCCAGCTCGCCGAGGGCCTCGTCCTGGTCCAGGGCGACCACGCGCTCGCGGTAGAGCTCCAGCAGCGCCAGGAAGCGGGCGACGACGGTGAGGGTGTCCGGGGCGTCGCCGGCCAGCTCCCCGAAGCTGACCCGGCCCGCCCGCCGCAGCCGGGCCACGACGACCTCGGCCTGCTCGCGGACGCTGACCAGCGGCGCGTGGATGTGGTCGACGTACACCTGCGGCGCCGGCCTGGGCCGCATGGCCTTGACGGCCAGCTCGGCCAAGCGCTCGGGCCCGATGCCGAGGACGACCTCGGGCAGCAGCTCCGCGTGGTGCGGCTCCAGGCCGACCGTACGGGGGAAGCGCCGCGCCTCCTCGTCCAGCCGGCCGCTGAAGATCTCCGCGACCCGCTTGTACGCCCGGTACTGCAGGAGGCGGGCGAACAGCAGGTCGCGCGCCTCCAGGAGGGCGAGGTCGGCCTCGTCCTCCACGTCGGCGGCGGGCAGCAGGCGGGCCGCCTTGAGGTCGAGCAGGGTCGCTGCGACGACGAGGAACTCGGTGGTCTGGTCCAGGTCGAAGTCGGGCCCCATGGCGCGGATGTGCGCCATGAACTCGTCGGTGACCTTGTGGAGGGCGACCTCGGTGACGTCCAGCTTGTGCTTGGCGATCAGCTGCAGCAGGAGGTCGAAGGGCCCTTCGAAGTTGTCGAGCCGGACGGTGAACCTCGCGTCGGCCGTGCCTTCGGCGGCGTCGGCCTTCCCGTCGGCGGTGTCCTTCCCGTCGGCAGGCGCATCCGGCAGGGACGCCGTCCCCGCCGCGGCGCACTCGCCACCGTCACCCGCGCCGGCAGGCGCCCCCGCGCCCCCGTCCCCCTCACCTCCGCCGGCAGGCGACGCCGTACCGGGGCCGAGGCCCAGGCGACGGCGGGCCGAGGAGGAAACTGAGGGCATCAGGGGTCCAGGTGCAGGCGGAGACGGGCCGTACGGCCAAGGGGCAGGCTACCGGCGAATGCCGCTCAGCGGCCGCGCAGGCGCCGTACGAGGATGCTCGCGTCGCCCCGCGACTCCAGGTCGGCGAGGACGACCGCGACGGCCTCCCGCACGATCCTGCCGCGGTCGACCGCGAGCCCGTGCTCACCGCGCAGCACCAGGCGCGCGTGTTCGAGGTCCATGAGCTCCTCGGCGGAGACGTAGACCGTGATCTTCTCGTCGTGGCGCTCCCGGCCGCTGGGCCGGCGGCCCGCCCCGCGCCCCCTGCGGCGGCCCTGCGCGGGCGCCGCGGCCTCGCCCTGGCCCGCGGCCCGGACGGTGCCCGCGGGGCGCTCCTGCGCGGACGCGGGACGGCGCTCGGGGGCGCTGTCCCGGTCGGCCGCGGCGGCACCCCGGCCGCCGGGCTCGCCGCCCGCGCCGGCGGCGCCGCCTTCGGGCGTGGTCTCGGAGTCACCGGCCGGGCCGGGCACCCGCGGGGCGCCCTCGCCGTTCGCCTGCCGGCGGGGGGAGGAGGACTGCAGCCCCGACCCCCCGGTGGTACGGAACAGTTCGTCGGCGCCGGGCAGACTCACTCGGCGTGACACCGGGCGAGCACCTCCCTGGCGAGCTGGCGGTAGGCGGCGGCACCCACGGAGTTGGACGCGTACGTGGTGATCGGCTCGCCCGCGACCGTGGTCTCGGGGAAGCGGACCGTACGGCCGATGACGGTGTGGTAGACGTGATCGTCGAAGGCCTCGACCACGCGCGCGAGGACCTCGCGGCTGTGCACCGTCCGCGAGTCGTACATGGTGGCGAGGATGCCGTCGAGCTCCAGCTCGGGGTTGAGTCGCTCCTGGACCTTCTCGATCGTCTCGGTGAGCAGCGCCACACCGCGCAGCGCGAAGAACTCGCACTCCAGCGGCACGATCACCTTGTGAGCGGCCGTCAGGGCGTTGACGGTGAGCAGGCCGAGCGAGGGCTGGCAGTCGATGACGATGTAGTCGTAGTCGGCGAGCAGCGGCTTGAGCGCGCGCTGCAGCGTCGACTCGCGGGCCACCTCGCTGACGAGCTGGACCTCGGCGGCAGACAAATCGATATTGCTGGGCAGCAGGTCCATGTTGGGCACGGCCGTCTTGAGGAGGACCTCGTCGGCCGACATGCCCCGCTCCATCAGGAGGTTGTAGACCGTCAGGTCCAGCTCCATCGGATTGACGCCGAGGCCGACGGAGAGCGCGCCCTGCGGGTCGAAGTCGACGAGCAGCACCCGGCGCCCGTACTCGGCCAGGGCGGCACCCAGGTTGATGGTCGAGGTGGTCTTGCCGACCCCGCCCTTCTGGTTGCACATCGCGATGATCTTCGCGGGGCCGTGGTCGGTCAGCGGACCGGGGATGGGGAAGTACGGCAGGGGACGCCCGGTGGGGCCGATGCGCTCGCGGCGCTGCCGGGCAGCGTCGGGCGCGAGGGTGGCCGCGTACTCGGGGTCGGGCTCGTACTCCGCGTCAGGGTCGTAGAAGTGCCCGTCGGGCACGTCCTCGTAGTCGGCGAGCCGCGCGGGATCGACCCCGCCCCGGTCGCCGGCCATGGCGTTCACGTGATGGCCGTCCATGCTCTGGTGGGCTGTCGGTGTGCTCTGGATGCTCTGGTGTGCCGCGAAGGTGTGGACAGCGACGGAGCCGACAGCTTCGAGCCCCGTGGGACTCTGGCCCTGCGCAGACATTCCTGGGTGACCACCCCCGGGAGCAAATGTCGACTCATTCACAAGTCGTCCTACCTCCTTGGTGACCAGGAAACATCTAGATAGGTCAGCGTTGCACCATGCCGACGGTTGGCGACTCTATGGCGTGTCGGCGGTTCGCAGCAACACAATCCGCCGGAGACGGCACGATGTGTCGGCAATCGAACAGGCTTCTGTCAAGGGTTTGCGGCCCACAACCCGGAAGTTTCGCGGGTGGGTGACCAGGCGTTGAAACCGCTCACAAACTGGGCGGAAACGGCCCCGGCCGGACCTTGCTGAACAAGGCCCGGCCGGGGGTGCGCTCTTGGCGTGTCGTGTTGACGACTCAGCCGAGCAGGGTGCTCAGTTCGACGAACGGCAGGCCGTGCGCCTCGGCGACGGGGCCGTAAACGACCTGTCCCTCGTGGGTGTTGAGGCCCTTGGCGAGCGCGGCGTCCCGGCTCAGCGCCTCCTGCCAGCCGCGGTTGGCCAGCTCCACGATGTAGGGCAGCGTGGCGTTGGTCAGCGCGTAGGTGGAGGTGTGCGGCACCGCGCCCGGCATGTTGGCGACGCAGTAGAAGACCGAGTCGTGGACCTCGAAGGTCGGCTCGGCGTGGGTGGTCGGACGCGAGTCCTCGAAGCAGCCGCCCTGGTCGATCGCAATGTCGACAAGTACACTTCCGGGCTTCATCTTGGCGACGAGCTCGTTGGTGACCAGCTTCGGGGCCTTGGCACCCGGGATGAGGACGGCGCCGATGACGAGGTCGGCCTCGACGACGGCCTTCTCCAGCTCGAAGGCGTTGGAGACGATCGTCTGCACCTTGGTGCCGAAGACCTTGTCGGCCTCGCGGAGCTTGTTGATGTCACGGTCGAGCAGGGTGACGTGGAAGCCCATGCCGACGGCGATCTGCGCGGCGTTCCAGCCGGAGACGCCGCCGCCGATGACGACGGCCTTGCCGGCCGCAGTGCCCGGGACGCCGCCCGGCAGGACGCCGCGGCCGCCGGCCGAGCGCATCAGGTGGTAGGCGCCGACCTGCGGGGCCAGGCGGCCCGCGACCTCGGACATCGGGGCGAGCAGCGGCAGCGCGCGGTTGGCGAGCTCGACCGTCTCGTACGCGATCGCCGTGGTGCCGGACTGCAGCAGGGCGTCGGTGCACTCGCGGGAGGCGGCCAGGTGCAGGTAGGTGAAGAGGGTCTGGCCCTTGCGGAGACGGTGGTACTCCTCCGCGATCGGCTCCTTGACCTTCAGCAGCAGGTCGGCGGTCGACCAGACCTCGTCGGCCGTGTCCAGGATCGCGGCGCCGGCCGCGACGTACTCGGCGTCGGTGATGGAGGAGCCCACACCGGCGTTCTTCTCGACGAAGACCTGGTGGCCGTTGCGCACGAGCTCATGCACGCCGGCGGGCGTGATGGCCACGCGGAACTCGTTGTTCTTGACCTCGCGGGGGATGCCGACCTTCACGTCGATCACGGTCCTTGAATCAGAGAATTACAGGCTAATCCGGAAATGCGGGGGCATACCAGAGCAGACCGCGTCGACCGCGGCCCAACCAGTCTAATGAAGGATCCTGTGCTGTCTAGCCTTGCAAAGAGCCAATTTTTTGGAAGACCACTACTGATTTCGTAGGTAACCCTCAGCCTCGGCGGGTGGGGGCACGGCCGCTATGGCGCCACCCGGCCCGGCAGGGGGCCCGTCGGGCCCGGCCACCAGCAGCTCTCCCGCCGCGGCACGGTGCTCACCGGCCGCCCCGGGGTCCCCGAGCCGCTCCAGCACGTCCGCGAGCCGCAGCAGCACCGCGGCACGCATGCGGTCGTCGCCCGCCTGCCGCGCGCACTCCACGGCCTCCCGGCAGGTCCGCAGCGCCTCCTGCGGGCGGCCGGCGTACTCCTGCACCCGGGCGATCTCGGTGAGGGCCCGGGCGTGGCCCGGCAGGTCCCGCAGTCGGCGGCACGCGGCCGCCGCCGCCCGCCAGTCGCGCAGCGCCTCGTTCCACTGCCCGGCGTAGGCGCGTACGGCGCCCAGCCGCCCGTACAGCCGGGCCTCGTCGGCGAGTTCACCGCGCGTCAGGCGCAGCTCCAGCGCCCGCCCGTACCAGTCGACGGCCCGCTGCCAGTCCCCGAGCTCGTGGTAGGAGGCGGCGATGGACTCCAGGGAGCGGCTGATCGCGTACGGGTCGCCCGCGTGACGCGCCGCGTCCAGGGCCTCCCGGTAGCGGCCCAGGGCGGCGGGGACCCGGCCGGCCCGGGCGTCCAGGTCGCCCAGGTTCAGCAGGGCGGCCGCCTTCTCCAGCGGCATCTCGCAGCGCTGCGCCACGTCCAGGACGAGCTGGTGGAGGCCATAGAGCTCCGGGCCCGCCTCCTCGGCGCCGAAATGGGCCGTCAGGGCCCGGGTCAGCGCGGACACCAGCCGCCGGGCGAGCGTGTCGAGGTGCCCGTCCTGCACGGCGAGCCGGGCGGCCGCCAGCAGCGCCGGCAGCCGGCAGCGCAGCCACTCGGCGGCCGTCTGCGGCGAGGCGAACCGCAGGGGTCTGGGCAGCTCCGCCAGCCGCTTGCGGGTCAGCGGGTCGTCGGTGCGGGTGGCGGCCCGGCACGAGTGCAGCTGACGGACCGTCCGCTCCAGCATCCGCGCCCGGGCCAGTTCGATCTCGGCCGGGCGCTCCTGGGCCTGCATCAGCTCCCGGAGCAGCGCCGTGAGGCAGCCCGGCACCCGGTACTGCGGAGCCAGCGAGCCCGGGGAGGGCTCGGCCCGCAGCAGGCCGCGGGCCTCGAAGTCCTCCAGGGCGCTCTGCGCGGCGGCCACCGAGCAGCCGGCCAGCGCGGAGGCGGTGTGGGCGTCGACGGCGCCGGCCGGGGCCAGCGCGAGCAGCCGCAGGATGCGGGCGGAGGGCGCGGGCAGCGCCTCGTGGGCGAGCCGGAAGGCCCGGGACAGCGAACGGCCCGCGACGTCGAGGCCCTCGCCGGGCGGCAGCTCCCGCAGCCGGGTGACCGCGTCGACCACGGACAGCTTGGACATGGCCGCCAGCCAGCCGCCCACCAGGACGAGTGCGGCGGGCTGCCCGCCGCACTCCTCGACCACCGCCTGCGCGGCGGCCGGGTCGCACGTGATGCGCGTGGGGCCCGCGAAGCGCTCCAGGAGATCGACGGCGGAGGCCGTGTCGAGGCCGCCCAGGGTGCAGGGCCGCACGTCGGGCACGCCGGTCAGCGGGCCCCGCGAGACGGCCACCACCAGGCACTCGGACTTGTCCGGCAGCAGCGGGTCCACCTGCTCGGCGCCCGCGGCGTCGTCGAGCACCAGCAGCGCCCGGCGGCCGCGCAGGGCGGCGCGCACCGCCTGCGTCAGCTCGTCCTCCTCCGCCCCCGGAGGGACGGGCTCGCCGAGCGCGGCGAGCAGCGCGCGGGCGGTCCGCTCGGTGGGGACGGGAGAGCCGTCGGTCTCGGTGAGCCGGGCGCGCAGCACGCCGTCGGGATAGCGCCCGGCGAGCTGCCCGGCGAGCTCCTCGGCCAGGGCCGTACGGCCGGAGCCGGGCCGCCCGGCGATCAGCAGGACCCGGCCGCGCCCGCTCTTGCGGCCGGCGAGGGTGTCCAGGCCCGCGCGCACGATGTCGGCGCGCAGCTCCTCCAGCTCCCGGCGGCGCCCGACGAACCCTGGCAGCGCGAAGGCCGCCGCGCGGGCCGGGGCGCTCGCCGCCGGGACGGACAGCCGCCGCCCCGGCGGCACCGCCGCCATCCCGCCGCCGGTCTCCACCGCCCGCTCCGCCACGGGGCACACTCCCGTCCACCTGCCACGCACGAGCCCGCCGCGGCCGCGGTCGAGCACGCGACGAGCCTAGTTCACGGCCCGACGCGCCCCGGTGAGTCCCGGCCGCCGCCGCAGAAGATCACCTATTCGGTTCTGATGCTCATCGGGAAAACCCGTGCCCTGCCACGGCGGGAGTCCGGCGGAATCCGCGGCGACCGTGGTCACCCCGGTCCGCGGAAAGAGGCGGCTACGCCTCGAAAGGCCGCGCCGGCCACGGCGCGTCCGCCGGGCGGAGGGCGTCCAGGCCGTCGCCGGCCAGTGCCGCCGTGAGCGAGAGGGCGCCGACGACCAGGCAGTTGTTGTGCAGCTCGCCCGCGAGGACGCCGCGCACCAGCTCCTGGAGCGGCACCCGGGCCAGCTCCATGTCGAGCTCCTCGTGCTCGACCTCGAAGCGCTCGCCCTCGACGTCGGAGATCTCGCGGGCCAGGAAGATCCGCACGGCCTCGTCGCAGCCGCCGGGGGTGGTGTAGACGTCGGTCAGCACCCGCCAGTCCTCGGCCTTGACGTGGGCCTCCTCGTACAGCTCGCGCTGGGCGGCGTGCAGCGGGTTCTCGCCGGGCACGTCGAGCAGGCCCGCGGGGATCTCCCACAGCTTCTGCCGGACGGGGTGGCGGTACTGGCTGAGGACCAGCACGCGGCCCTCCTCGTCCAGGGCGAGGACGGCGACGGAGCCCGGGTGCACCTGGTAGTCGCGCTTGACGACGGTTCCGTCGGGCATCTCCACCTCGTCCGTGCGGACGCTGGTCTTGTTGCCGGTGAACGGGGTCTGTGTGGCGGTGACCGGCCACTCGGCGGCGGTGTCCTTGATGCCCATGTGCGTCCTCCAGAAATGCGGAAACCGGGGTGAGGGCCTCCGTGCGGAAACCTTCACCCCGGTCAACCGTATAGGTCAGCCCTGCTGACGCTCGACGGCCGCCTTCACCAGGCCCGCGAAGAGCGGGTGGGGGCGGGTCGGGCGGGAGCGGAGCTCGGGGTGGGCCTGGGTGGCGACGAGGTAGGGGTGGACCTCGCGGGGGTACTCGACGTATTCGACGAGCTTGTTGTCGGGGGAGGTGCCCGAGAAGACCAGGCCGGCCTTCTCCAGTTCGGCGCGGTAGGAGTTGTTCACCTCGTAGCGGTGACGGTGGCGCTCCTCCACGTAGGGCTGGTCGTCGTAGACCTCGCGGACGATGGAGCCCTCGGCGAGCTTGGCCGGGTACATGCCCAGGCGCATCGTTCCGCCCATGTCGCCCTCGCCGGCGACGATGTCCAGCTGCTCGGCCATCGTGGAGATGACCGGGTTGGCGGTGGCCGGGTCGAACTCGGTGGAGTTCGCGCCCTCGATGCCGGCCAGGTTGCGGGCGGCCTCGATGACCACGCACTGCAGGCCCAGGCACAGGCCCAGCAGCGGCACCTTGTTCTCGCGGGCGTAGGTGATCGCGCCGACCTTGCCGTTCACGCCGCGGTCGCCGAAGCCGCCGGGGACGCAGATGGCGTCGACGTCACCGAGCGCGGCGGCGGCGCCGGCCGGGGTCTTGCAGTCGTCGGAGGCGACCCACTTGACCTTGACCTTGGCACGGTTGGCGAAGCCGCCCGCACGGATGGCCTCGGTCACCGACAGGTAGGCGTCGGGCAGGTCGATGTACTTGCCGACCAGCGCGACCGTGACCTCGTGGGAGGGGTTGTGGACGCGGTCCAGCAGGTCCTCCCACTGGGTCCAGTTCACGTCACGGAAAGGCAGGTCCAGCTTGCGCACCACATAGGCGTCCAGGCCCTCGGTGTGCAGGACCTTGGGGATGTCGTAGATCGACGGGGCGTCGATGGCCGCGACCACGGCAGCCTCGTCGACATCACACATCAGCGAGATCTTGCGCTTGATGGCCGTGGGCACCTCACGGTCGGCACGCAGCACGATCGCATCGGGCTGGATACCGATGTTGCGCAGCGCCGCCACCGAGTGCTGGGTCGGCTTGGTCTTCAGCTCACCCGACGGACCGATGTAGGGCAGGAGGGAGATGTGGACGACGAAGACGTTGTCCCGGCCGACCTCGTGACGGACCTGACGGACCGTCTCCAGGAACGGCAGCGACTCGATGTCACCCACCGTCCCGCCGACCTCGGTGATCACCACATCGACGTCGTCCGTCGCCATCCGGCGGATACGGTGCTTGATCTCGTTGGTGATGTGCGGGATGACCTGCACGGTGTCACCCAGGTACTCACCACGCCGCTCCTTGGCGATCACCGAGGAGTACACCTGGCCGGTGGTGACGTTCGCGCTGCCGTCGAGGTCGACGTCCAGGAAACGCTCGTAGTGACCGATGTCCAGGTCGGTCTCGGCACCGTCGTTGGTGACGAACACCTCACCGTGCTGGAAGGGGTTCATCGTGCCCGGGTCTACGTTGAGGTAGGGGTCGAGCTTCTGCATCGTGACCCGCAGTCCCCGGGCCTTGAGCAGCGCGCCCAGGCTGGAGGCGGTCAGTCCCTTGCCGAGCGAGGAGGCGACACCCCCCGTGACGAAGAGGTGCTTGGTCGTCGTGGGCTTAGCGGCAATGGCCAAAGGGGGGCTCCCGTGGTCGCGAGTGGAGGGTGCGTACCGGCGCCCACCCGGAGTTTTCGGGGGTGCCGTCGCTGCGGTTGGGGGGTCTTGCGCCCACCGGTCCACGGGGTACCAGGGTATCAGCGCCCCGGCCCGGCCGCGCCCGCCGACGCGTCCGGGCGCCCTGTGTGGCCCTGCGTGGCGGCCCTGTCACAGGCCACCCATTCGGCTCAGATTCGTCCTCCAACCGTCGCGCGTCGCACCAACTCGGCGTCGTATCCTGCTCGGACACATGCAGCGAGCCGGCCGGCACGGCATCATCCCGCCCTCCCCCAGCCACCTCCCCACAGCTACCGCTGGAGGTGCTCCCAAGGGAGACGCACCATTCCGGAACAGAGCTCGTCTAAAGATCGCTTGACCGCAAGAGGGACCCCTGCCGGGGTCATGTGGCGCCGTTCGACTGGAGATGACGTGGCCGGGCGTATCGAGGATTACGCACTCATCGGTGATATGCAGACCGCCGCCCTTGTCTGCCGGGACGGCACGGCCGACTGGCTGTGCCTGCCCCGATTCGATTCCCATGCCGCGTTCGCCGGTCTGCTCGGCACGGAGGAACACGGCTTCTGGCGGGTCGGCCCCGCGCACCCCTCGGGCGCGGCCCCGCCGCCCGCGGACCGCCGCCGGTACCGGGGGGACTCCCTCGTGCTCGAATCCGAGTGGGACACCCCGCGCGGCACGGTCCGCGTCATCGACTTCATGCCGCCGCGCGACGGCGCGCCCCAGCTGATCCGGATCGTGGAGGGCGTCAGCGGGCGGGTGCCGATGCGCTCCGCGCTGCGCATGCGCTTCTCCTACGGGCGGGTCGTGCCCTGGGTGCACAAGGTCGGCGACCGCACGGTGGCCGTCGCCGGCCCCGACTCGGTGTGGCTCGACACCACCGCCGACACCTTCGGCAAGGACCTCACCACGTACGCGGACTTCACCGTCTCCCCCGGTGAGCGCGTCGCCTTCACCATCAGCTGGCAGCCCTCGCACGGCGAGCCGCCCGCCCTGCCCGACCCCGAGGGCTCGCTGGAGGCCACGGAGGAGTTCTGGCGCGAGTGGGTCGAGCACTGTACGTACCACGGGCCCTACCGGGACGCCGTGGTCCGCTCGCTGATCACGCTGAAGGCCCTCACCTACGCGCCGACCGGCGGGATCGTGGCCGCGCCCACCACCTCCCTGCCGGAGGAGATCGGCGGCGTCCGCAACTGGGACTACCGCTACACCTGGCTGCGCGACGCGGCGATCACCCTCTCCTCCCTGCTGCGCACCGGCTACCGCGAGGAGGCCCGCGCCTGGCGCGAGTGGCTGCTGCGCGCGGTCGCCGGCGACCCGGAGAACCTGCAGATCATGTACGGCATCGCCGGCGAGCGCGAGCTGGGCGAGGCCGAGCTGCCGTGGCTGCCCGGCTACGAGAACTCCACGCCGGTCCGGGTCGGCAACGGCGCCGCCGACCAGCTCCAGCTGGACGTCTACGGCGAGGTCACCGAAGCCCTCCACCTGGCCCACATGACGGGCCTCGCCCGCAACGACTACGCCTCGCTGCTGCAGCTGCGCCTGATCGGCTACCTCGAGGACCACTGGAACGAGCCGGACGAGGGCATCTGGGAGGTGCGCGGCCCGCGCCGCCACTTCGTGCACTCCAAGGTGATGGCCTGGGTGGCCGTCGACCGCACCATCAAGCTCATCGAGTCCGGCGACGTGGACGGCCCCCTGGAGCGGTGGCGCGAGCTGCGCGACGACATCCACAGGGACGTGTGCGAGAAGGGTTACGACAAGGAGCGCAACACCTTCACCCAGTCCTACGGGTCGAAGGAGCTGGACGCCTCCCTGCTGCTCATCCCGCAGATGGGCTTCCTGCCGCCCGACGACAAGCGCGTGATCGGCACGATCGAGGCGATCCAGCGCGAGCTGTCGACGCCGGACGGCTTCGTGCTGCGCTACCCCACCGCGGGCGAGGAGGCCGGGGTGGACGGCCTGGAGGGCGACGAGGGCGCCTTCCTCGCCTGCTCCTTCTGGCTCGCGGACGACCTGGCCATGATCGGCCGGGTCGACGAGGCGCGGCAGCTGTTCGAAAAGCTGCTGGGGCTCCGCAACGACCTGGGTCTGCTGGCGGAGGAGTGGGACCCGCGGCTGCAGCGCCAGGTGGGGAACTTCCCGCAGGCGTTCAGCCACGTGCCGCTGATCGACACGGCGCTGCGCCTGACGGCGTCCAGCGCGTTCGGGGGTTAGGGGCGGCCTTCGAGGTTCGCCCCTCGCACAGGCGGTCCGGCACCGCCGGTCTCCGCCGCAGTGGCTGATCGCCGCTGCGGCGGACAAAGCCGGGCTCTACGCCCGGAGCCGAGCCGAACGCACTGGTCAGCGCTTCCGCAACCCGAAGTACAGCGCGCACGCACTGACCGGCAGGACCAGAACGGCCGCGGCGGCGTTCAGGCCGCCGTAGCCGCTCACGGCGACGAACGCCCCGGAGAGCGCTCCTCCCGCCGCCCCCACGAGCCCCATCAGCATGTCGGAAGCCCCCTGCACCTCGGCCCGGTGCCCGGCGTCCACCGATTCGCTCAGCAGCGTGGACGCCGCGACCGTCGCGCACGACCACCCGACGCCCAGCAGGAACAGCCCGGCCGTGACGGCCCACCGCCGGTCCCCGGCCGTGCCCGCGAGGAGCGTCGCGGCCACGTAGACGACCTGCCCGGCCAGGATTACCGGTACCCTGCCGAACCGATCCGCCGCCCGGCCCACCAGAGGCGAGAACGCGTACATGCCTGCGATGTGCAGGCTGATGGTGAAGCCGACGACGCTCAGTGATGCCCCGTGGTGAGCGAGGTGCACAGGCGTCATCGTCATCACCGACACCATCACGGCATGGCCCAGCACCAGGGCGATCAGCCCGGTCAGCGCCGAGGGTGATGCGGCCACGTGTCGCAGGGCGCCGCTCATTCGGGTAAGGAAGCGGGCGCCTCGCTCGGTCGTTTCGCCCGGGTTCAGCCGGGCCGCGAGCAGCATCGGGTCCGGGCGCAGCCAGGTGTGGATGAGGGCCCAGCCGAGGAGGTAGGCCACGCCGGAGAAGACGAAGGCGCCCGCCTCCTCGGGCAGCCCCGGGGCCCGGGCGAGGGCGGCGCCCGGACCGGTCAGGTTGGGGCCGAGGACGGCGCCGACCGTCACCGACCAGACGACCAGGGAGAGGGCGCGGGCCCGCCCGCCGGCCTCCGCGAGGTCGGTCGCCGCGAACCGGGACTGGAGGTTGGCGGCCGTCCCGGCGCCGACGAGGAGGAGGCCCAGGAACGCGAGCGGCACCCAGCCGAGCGGGGCGGCCACCAGTACGACCAGCGAACCCGCGGCGGCGATCAGCGCGCCGGTGCCGAGCCCGGCGCGGCGGCCGCGGGAGCGGGAGAGCGCCGCCAGGGGGACGGACAGCGCCGCGGCGCCGAGGGTGACCAGGGTGGTGGCGAAGCCGGAGGCCGCCTGGGACCCGGTGAGCCGCTCCACGAGCAGGCTCCCGGACGAGATCACGGCCCCCATGCCGACCCCGATGAAGATCTGGGCGGCCATGAGGACGTTGACCGTACGGCGCTGGACGGCGGCGCGGTCGGGCAGGACGGCGTCCTGGCCCGGCTCCGGGGACAAGGGGGATAAGCCGGAGGGGGCGGACTCGGGGCTCTCGGGCACGGCGGTCATGCGGGACAGCGTAGGTGCGGCGCGGGGCGGTGCATACGGCGTCCGCCGTGCGCCGACCGGCGGCGCCCCCGCAGCAAGGCCGTATCTGACAACCAGGCCGGACGGCCGTTAGGTTCCGGGCATGGAACACACCCCGCAGGGCACCATCACCGTGGCACGGGCCATCGCGCTGCCCACCCTGCGCAAGGGACTCCCCGAGGTGCTCGCGGCGGGCGACCGGCTCGACCGGCCGGTCCGCTGGGTGCACGCGGGCGAGGCCCCGAACATCGCCGCGCTGCTCAAGGGCGGCGAGCTGCTGCTGACCACCGGCCTGGGGCTGGGCAGCCGCCCCGCCGAGCAGCGCGCCTTCGTGCGCGGGCTGGCCGAGCGGGACATCGCGGCGCTGGTGGTCGAGCTGGGCGCGCGCTTCACGACGCTGCCGGCCGCGGTGGTGGACACGGCCCGCTCGTGCGGGCTGCCGCTGGTGCAGCTGCACCGGGAGGTGCCGTTCGTCGCGGTGACGGAGGAGATCCACACCGAGCTCGTCAACGAGCACTACGCGCTGCTGCGGCGCGCCGAGGAGGTGCACCGGCGGTGCACGGAGGTGCTGCTGGGCGGCGGCGGGGTGCCGGAGGTGCTGCGGCTGTTCGCGGGCTTCGCGGGCAACCCCGTGTTCCTGGGGACTCCGGACGGCCGGCTGCTGTACGCGGCGGGGCCGGAGGGCGCCGCCGGCGGGTCGGATCCGCTGCAGGTGTGGGAGGGGCTGCGGTCGGCGGGGATGGCCGGGGCGGTCGTCACCGACATTCCCGGGACCGGTCCCGGGCCGGGTGCGGTACGGGCCCGGCTGACCGTCCTGCCGGTGGACGCCCCGCTGGCGCCCGTGCACCGGATCGCCGCGGACCGTACGGCCGGGCTGCTCGCGGTCGTCCTGCTGCAGGCCCGCCAGGAGGAGGAGCTGGCCGCGCGCGGGCGCGGCGACTTCCTCTCCGACCTCGCCGAGGAGCGGGTGTCCGCGGCCGACGCGCCCGCGCAGGCCCGGGTGCTGGGCTTCAAGCCGGGGCCGGGCCCGCTGCTGCCGCTCGTGATGCGCCCGGCCACCGATCTGGCGCCGGCGGACTGCCGGGCCGCGCTGGCCTGCGCGGTGCAGGAGGAGCTGGCCGGGGTGGGAGTTCCGGTGCTGCTGGGCGTCCGGATGCCGGAGGGGCGGGTGCCGCTGCTGGTGGGCCTGCGCGACGCGGCGGAGCGGACGGCGGTGGCCGGGCGGGTGGCCGCGGCGCTGCGGGCGGGCGCGGAGCGGGCCGGTTTCCCGGCGCCCGTGGTGGTGGCCGGGGCCCCGGCGACGTGGGAGACGGCCGGGGCGGGCCTGCGGCACGCGGCGGAGGCGGCGACGGCGGCCCAGGGGCTGCCGGACCGGCCCTGGCACGACGTGCGCCGGCTCGACGTCGACGTCCTGCTGTGGCGGCTGCGCTCCCAGGGCGATCTGGCGGCGTTCGTCGACCGCGTGCTCGGCCCGCTGATCGCGCACGACGCCGCCTCCCGGCCGGCGCTGCTGCCCACCCTGACCGCGTACCTCGCCCACGCGGGCCGCAAGGCGGAGACCGCGCGCGAGCTGCACCTCAACCGCCAGACGCTCTACGACCGGCTGGCACGGATCGGCCGGCTCCTGGGCGCGGACCTGGAGGACCCGGAGACGGTGCTGTCCCTGAGCCTCGCACTGCGTGCGCGGCGTCATACGGAATGGATTTGACCTGCACAGACGCACCGGGCTCTACTCGAACGGTGACCGGAATGAAGAAGAATGCGGCAGTCGGCGCCGTCGCGGCGGACCGCGAGGACCTGCGGGCGGACTGCGGCAGCTGCTTCGCGCTGTGCTGCGTCGCGCTGCCGTTCGTCGCCTCGGCGGACTTCGCCGTGACCAAGGACGCGGGCAAGCCGTGCGGCAACATCCAGCAGGACTTCCGCTGCGGCATCCACACCAAGCTGCGGCAGAAGGGCTTCTCCGGCTGCACCGTCTACGACTGCCAGGGTGCGGGGCAGAAGGTCTCCCAGGTCACCTTCGGCGGCCGGGACTGGCGGCAGGACCCCGGGACCGCCCGGCAGATGTTCGCCGTCTACCCGGTCATGCGGCAGCTGCACGAGCTGCTCTGGTACCTGGCCGAGGCCCTGACCCTGCCCGCCGCCCGGCGGCTCCACGCCGAGGTCCGGCGCGTGCACGACGCCGTCGAGCGCCTGACCCACGAGAGCCCCGAGGCGATCCTGGAGGTGGACGTGGCGGCGCGCCGGATGGAGGTCGGCGAGCTGCTGCAGCGCACCAGCGAGCTCGTACGGGCACAGGTCCCCGGCAAGAAGAAGAACCGGCGCGGGGCCGACCTGATGGGGGCCCGGCTGCACGGCGCCGACCTGCGGGGCGCCAACCTGCGCGGCGCGTACCTGATCGCCGCGGACCTCGGCGGCGCGGACCTGCGGACCGCCGACCTCCTCGGGGCCGACCTGCGCGACGCCAACCTCGCCGGGGCCGACCTGACCGGGAGCGTCTTCCTCACCCAGGCCCAGCTCAACGCGGCGCGGGGCGATGCGAGCACGAAGCTGCCGGCGGCGCTGAGCCGGCCGGCGCACTGGGGCCCGGCCGCCTGAGACGCTGCGCCTGAAACACTGCGCCTGAAACGTTCCGCCTGCGAGAGGACGGGGCGGGCTATCCGCCTGCGGCCAGCTCGTCGTAGACGCTGAGGACGTGGGCGACCGTGTCGTCCTCCGTGGGCCAGGTGGCCGCCTGGGCGCGGCCGGCCGTGGTCAGCTCGGCGCGGCGGGCCGGATCGGCCAGCAGGCGGGCCACCGCCCCGGCGAGGGCGGCGGAGTCGCCGTAGGGGACGAGCTCGGCCGCATCGCCGACCAGGTCGGGAACGCCGCCGACGGCCGTGGCCACCAGGGGGACGCCCGCGTGCAGCGCCTCCTGGGCGAGCAGGGAGCGGGCCTCCCAGCGGCTGGGCAGGATCGCGAGGTCGGCCGTGGCGAGCAGCTCGGGGACGTCGTCGCGGCGGCCCACCAGGCGGACCGGGAGGTTCTCCTCCTCGATGCGGCGCTGCAGCAGCGGCCGCTCGGGGCCCTCGCCCGCCACGATCAGCAGCGGCTCGGGGTCCAGCTCGCGCCAGACGCGGGCCGCGTCCAGCAGGACGCCGAGGCCCCGTCCCGTCTCCAGGCGGCCGACGGTGACCAGCAACGGGCGGGCCACCGCGCCCAGTTCGGCACGGGTCTTGTCGCGCGGCTCGTCGTCGTCCGGCGCCTGGCGCGGGGCGGGCACGGCCACCGGGGCCAGGCGGGCGTCGCGCGCGCCGCGCAGCCGGGCCCGGTCGACCAGCTCGGAGGTCACCCCGAGGACGACGGCCGCGGCGCGGGCCGCGCGCCGCTCCATCAGCCGCAGGAACCGGCCGCGAGCGCCCTCCACGTGGCACGTGGTGTGCCAGGTGACCACGAGGGGGGTGGTGCGGCCGCGCAGCGCCAGGGCGGCGAGGACCGCGGAGCGCAGGCCGTGCGCGTGGACCACGTCGGCTCCGGCGCTGGCCGCGCGGATGCCGGCCACCGCCAGGGCGTCCGGCCTGGCCCACAGCGGGGCGAAGGCCGCACCCGCGGACGTGAACGCGTACCCCTCGCCCGTCTGCTGCGGCGCACAGACCGTCACCTGCAGCCCGCGGGCCACCAGCCCGGCCGCCAGGGAGCGCACGTGCGCGCCGCTGCCGGCTCCCCCGCTGCCCAGCACTTGCACCGCGTGCAGGGGCGGCCGCCCGTGGGGCGCGGGTGTACTGCTCACGCGGGGAGAACTCCTGATTCGGCGTCGGCATCGGAGAGGCGTACGGCGCAGTGCTGCCGCCCAGGATGCCAGCGTCCGCCGACATCACGGGACCACCGTCTCGCGGGTTGAGCGCCCTACCGCGCCCGCGCATCCGCGGATTCACTCACATAGGTGATTTCTCGCGTCCATCGCCAGGGCCGTGCCCACCAGTGCGGCGGCGTGCAGGGCAAGCCCGGCACGGCCGTTGCCTGCCACGACGGCGAGCCCCAGACCCGCCCCGAGCGCGTGGGCGCCGGTGTCGCCGAGCATGGTCCGCTCGGCGAGATCGTCCGCGATCAGCGCGGCCGCCGCGCCCATCGGAACGGCCGCGACGGCCGCGACGCCGCGGCGGGCGAGGCCCGGCGCGGAGAGCGCCAGGACGGCCCCGGCGGCCCTTCCCGGCCGTACGTCCAGCAGGTTGACGAGGTGGGCGGAGCCGGCGATCACCACCGCGGCGAGCGCCTTGTCGAGCGGCCGCTCCTTGACGGCCGCGCCCGCCACGACGGCCGCCGCCCCGACCCCGAAGAGCTTCACGGCCCCGCTGGTCACCTCGCCCCGCCGCAGGGCGCCCAGGTGCGCCCGGAACCCCCGCCGGGGATCCCCGGCGCCCGCGAAGTCGTCGTAGGCCCCGCAGGCCCCGGCCGCAAGCACGGCCAGCGCTCCGGCCGCCCGCGCCCTCGGCGGCAGAGCGGGCGTGACGGCCAGGGCGAGCGCGGTGCCGGCGGCTGCGGCGGGGCCGGCGTACAGGTCGACCGTGCGGCCGGCGTGATTGCGCCGCTGCCAGCGCGCACCTTGGCGCCACCGCGCCCCTTCATAAACCCCTCGCGCCACGACCGCCCCACAGAGCGCCGCCTTCCCCACCACCCCAACCCGGATCATGCCCCGACCCTACGAGCCACGGCCTTCTACACCACCGACGGGTGCCACCCCGGCCGAGCCCGGCACCGCCGGACCACGCCGTGGGGGTTACCCACCACGGCGGCGCAAACAAGTGGCCGACGCCCGACCGAAAGCTCCCCGGCACCACCCCGGCCCGGCACCGCCGGACCACACCATGGAGGTTGCCCACCACAGCGGCGGAAACAAGTGGCCACTGCCCAACCGATGAAGAACCGGCCCCGGCATTCACCTCCCGCCGCAACGGCGATCAGCCACAACACCGCAGCCCGGCGGTGCCGGACCCAGCTCACTCAGAGCGGTCGACGACGCACCACGCGGCCCAGCCCGGCACCGCCGGACCACTCCGTGGGAGTTACCCACCACGGCGGCGGAAACAAGTGGCCGGCGCCCAGCCGGCGAAGGATCGACTCCGGCACTCGTATCCCGCCGCAACGGCGATCAGCCACGACGAGGCGGCCCGGCGGTGCCGGACCGGCCTGCGGCGTCGGCGGCGTCGGCAGACGTTCCGGCAACGGACACCCGACCGCCGCGGTCACCCTGACCCCGCCGCGACGGTGGTCAACCACAGCGAGGCCGCCCGGCGAACCGGGCGTGCCGCAGAGCGTCACGCACCCCCGCCGGAGGCGCCGCGCGCTGTTGCGAGGAGTTCTTCCGCGTGGGCGCGGGCCAGTTCCGAGTCCTCCTGGCCCGCCAGCATGCGGGAGAGTTCGCGGATGCGGTCCTCGCCCTCCATCGCCTGGACGCCGCTGCGCGTCACCGACCCCTCGTGGGTCTTCTCCACCACCAGGTGCCGGTCGGCGAAGGCCGCCACCTGCGGGAGGTGGGTGACCACCACGACCTGGGCCGTCCGCGCGAGGCGCGCGAGGCGGCGGCCCACTTCGACGGCCGCCTTGCCGCCGACGCCCGCGTCGACCTCGTCGAAGAGGTACGTGGGCACGGGGGCGGAGCCCGCGAAGACGACCTCCACGGCGAGCATGACGCGCGAGAGCTCACCGCCGGACGCGCCCTTGGCGATGGGCCGGGGCAGCGCGCCGGGGTGGGGCGCGAGGAGCAGTTCGACCTCGTCGGCGCCGTGCGGGCCGTAGGCGACGGCGCGGCCGCCGACCTCGATGCCGCTCTCCGCCTCCGCTTCGGCGACCTCGGCCTGGCGGATCGAGAAGCTGACGCGGGCGTGCGGCATGGCCAGCTCCGCGAGTTCGGCGGTGACCGCGTCGGCGAAGCGCTGTGCGGCCTCCGCCCGGGCGTCGCTGAGCACCTGGGCGAGCCCGCCCAGCTCCGCGCGCAGCGCGTCCCGTTCGGCGGCGAGCTCCTCGATGCGCTCGTCGTCGCCGTCGAGCTCGCCGAGCCGTTCCGCGCCGCGCTCGGCCCAGGCGAGGACTTCGGCGATGTCCTGGCCGTACTTGCGCGTCAGCTGGGTGAGGGCGGCGCGCCGCTCCTCGACGGCGGCCAGCCGCCGCGGGTCGGCGTCCAGGTCGGAGGCGTATCCGGCCAGTTCCCCGGCCACGTCGGACAGCAGGATGCCGATCTCGCCGATGCGGTCGGCGAGGGCGGCGAGGGCGGGGTCGTGCGACCGTACGGCCTCCACGGCCCGGTGCGCGCCGGCGACGAGCGTGGCGGCGTCGATGCCCTCGGGGTCCTCGGGGTTCCCGGCGAGCGCGGCGTGCGCGGCGGTGGCGGCGGAGGCGAGGGCCTCGGCGTGCCCGAGCCGCTCGGCCTCGGCGGCGAGCTCGGCGTCCTCGCCCGGCAGCGGTTCGACGGCGGCGACCTCGTCCAGCCCGAACCGCAGGAGGTCGGCCTCCTGGGCGCGCTCGCGGGCCCGCGTCGTCAGTTCGGCGAGCTCGGCGGCGACGGCGCGCAGCCGCCGGTAGGCGTCGGCGTACTTGGCGAGCGGCGCGGCCACCGCGTCGCCCGCGTAGCGGTCGAGGGCCTGGCGCTGCCGGGCGGGCCGCAGCAGCCCTTGCTGGTCGGTCTGCCCGTGGACGGCCACGAGGTCGTCCGCGAGCTCGCCGAGGAGCCCGACGGGCACGCTGCGCCCGCCCAGGTGCGCCCGGGAGCGTCCCTCGGCGGAGAGGGTGCGGCTGATGAGCAGGGTGCCGTCGTCGAGCTCGGCGCCCGCCTCCTCCGCCCGCAGGGCCACGGGCGAGCCGGGGTCGACGGCGAGCCGCCCTTCGACGACCGCGGACCGGGCCCCCATGCGCACCAGGGCGGGGTCGGCGCGCCCGCCGAGCAGCAGACCGAGGCTCGTGACGACCATGGTCTTGCCCGCGCCGGTCTCGCCGGTCACCGCGGTGAAACCGGGTGACAGCTCGACGACCGCGTCATCAATGACGCCCAAGGACCGGATCCGCATCTCCTCCAACACGGATACGACCATACGAGGTTCCGGGGGCCCCTCGCGACGGCCACCCCCACCGACCCCCCTGGGGGAATCCCCACCACCGTTCCGGGTGATCGCTCCATGGCCGCTCCGGCCCGGTTCCGGGCACGATCGGGCCATGACCGCACGTTCCCGCACGGCAGCCCTGTTCCTGGCCTCCGCCGTCGTTCTGACCACCGCAGCCTCCACCGGCAGCGCGCTCGCCGCGCCCGCCCGGGCCCCCTTGGACGGGGCGTGGCGCATGGACGGCTACGGCACGGTCGTCTCCATCGAGGACGGGGGCCGCAGGCTGCGGACGTACGACACCACGGCCGTCAGCTGCCTGCCGGGCTTCCGCGACGCCACCCGTACGACCGCCCCGGGCACCTTCCAGCAGGACAAGGACGCGCCGATCACGGTGACGGCGCACGGCCGCGACCGCGCGGTGCTGTCCTTCGGCGACAACGTCGGGCACCGTACGCTGCGCCGCCTGCCCGCCCTGCCGGCCGAGTGCCGCGACACTCCCGCTCCCGCTCCCGCTCCCGCAAAGACGGACAATCTCCGCGTCTTCGACGTCTTCTGGCAGACCTACGCCGAGAACTATCCCTTCTTCGCCCAGAAGGGGATCGACTGGAAGGACGTCCGCGAGAAGTTCCGCCCGCGGGCCGCGGCAGCGACGGACGACACGGCCCTGTTCGAGGTCCTGAAGAGCATGATCGAGCCGCTGCACGACGGCCACACGGGCATCGTCTCCGACCCGGAGAAGGCGGAGGGGCGCTTCGGCGGCCACCGCGAGGACACCACGATCCCGGACCGTGACGGCATGCTCCGGATGGATAAGGCCGTCAAGGAGAGCGTCGGCGTGCCCGAGGCCCGGTGGCGCACGTGGGGCAACGGCCGCATCTCGTACGCCGAACTGCCCGACCGCACGGGCTACCTGCGCATCACCGGGTTCCAGGGCTACACCGAGGACGGCGGCTACGCCGAGGACAGCGCGGTCGTCGACCGCGCCCTCGACGAGATCTTCACGGCCGCCCGCACCCGCGGCCCGGGCGCCCTGCGCGGCCTGGTGCTCGACCTGCGCTTCAACGGCGGCGGCTCCGACCGGCTCGCCCTGCGCGTGGCGGAGCGGCTGACGGACCGCCCCTACCTCGCGTACCTCAAGCACGCCCGCAACGATCCGCGCGACCCGCGCAAGTTCACGCCCGAGCAGCCCGTCACGGTCACCCCGCACCGCGGGCCCGCCTACACCGGCCCCGTGGCCGTACTCACGGGCCGGCTCACCATCAGCGCGGGCGAGACGCTCACGCAGGCCCTCATGGGCCGTGCGCAGCCCACGGAGCGGATCGGCGAGAACACCCAGGGGTCCTTCTCCGACACCCTCGAGCGGCGGCTGCCCAACGGCTGGCAGTTCATCCTGCCGAACGAGGAGTTCCTGAGCGCACGGGACCACCGGACGACCTATGACATCACGGGCATTTCCCCGGATGTCGCCACGCCCGTCTTCACGGAGGAGGAGTTCCGCGCCCACCGCGACTCGGCCCTCGCCGAGGCGCGGAGGTTCGTGGCCCGCTCCCACCGCTGAGGCCCGCCCGGTGCGGCGGGACGTACTCCCGCCGCACCGGTGGCGGATCGACGGATCAGTGCGGCGCCCCGCGCCACCCCGCCACCGGCAGGGCGAACTTCGCCACCAGGCGGTCCGTGAAGGACGCGTGGTGCAGCCGCGCCAGGCGCACCGGCACGGCCCCCCGCCGCACCTCCACCCGCGCCCCCGCGGGCAGCTCCACCGTCCGCCGGCCGTCGCACCACAGGACCCCGTTCGGGGTCTGCGGCTGGACCTCCACCGCGAGGACCGAGTCCGGGGCGGTGACCAGCGGCTTGGCGAACAGCGCGTGGGCGCTGATCGGCACCATCAGCAGCGCCTCCACCTCCGGCCACACCACGGGGCCGCCCGCCGAGAACGCGTAGGCCGTCGACCCGGTGGGCGTCGCGCACACGACGCCGTCGCCGCCGAAGCGCGACACCGGGCGCCCGTCGACCTCCGTGACGACCTCCAGCAGCCGCTCGCGCGCGGCCTTCTCCACGGACGCCTCGTTCAGCGCCCAGTCGGTGTGCACCACGTGCCCGTCGGTGCGCACGAGGACGTCGAGCGTCATCCGCTCCTCGACCTCGTACTCCCGCGTCACCACCCGGTCCACGACCTTGTCGAGGTCGTCCCGCTCGGCCTCGGCGAGGAACCCGACCCGGCCGAGGTTCACGCCCAGCATCGGCACCCCGGAGCGCCGCGCGAACTCCGCGCCGCGCAGCAGCGTGCCGTCGCCGCCGAGGACGACGAGGAGCTCGCAGCCCTCCAGGACCTCCGAGCACTCGGGGCCGGCCTCGACCAGCTCGACCGCGGACGGCAGCGGCAGGTCGGCTGCCTCCTCGGCGAGGACCCGCACGCCGATGCCGCAGCGCAGCAGCCCCTGGACGACGAGTTCGGCACTGCGGATGGCCGCCGGGCGGCCCGTGTGCGCGAGCAGGAAGACGGTGCGCTTCCCTCCGTCGTCCATCCCGCAGCCCCCCTGTGCCGCCGTTGCTGCCTGTGTCCCTGCCTGTGCTGCTGCCTCTGATGCTGCTTCTGAAGTCGTCAACGCGGCCCCTCCGCCACTGCACGGTCAACGTCCGCCGGGTCCAGTTCGGGCGCTCCGGCGCGCAGCCACAGAAAGTACTCGACGTTGCCCGAGGGTCCGGGCAGCGGGCTCGCGGTCACGCCGAGCACCCCGAGCCCCAGCTCGGCGGCGCGGGCCGCGACCATGCGCACCGCCTCGGCCCGCAGCTGGGTGCTGCGCACGACCCCGCCGCTGCCGAGCCGCTCCTTGCCGACCTCGAACTGCGGCTTGACCATGAGCACCAGGTCGGCGTCGGGAGCGGCGCAGCGCACCAGCGCGGGCAGGACGAGCCCGAGCGGGATGAACGACAGGTCGCCGACGACGAGGTCGACGGGGACGTCGTCGATCTGCTCCAACGTCAGCTCGCGGACGTTCGTGCGGTCCTTCACGGTGACCCGCTCGTCGCTCTGCAGCGACCAGGCGAGCTGCCCGTAGCCGACGTCGACGGCGACGACGTGCGCGGCACCGGCACGCAGCAGGACGTCGGTGAAGCCGCCGGTGGACGCCCCGGCGTCGAGGGCGCGGCGGCCCTCGACCTTCAGCCCGCGCGGGACGAAGGCGGCGAGGGCGCCGGCGAGCTTGTGGCCGCCGCGGGAGACGTAGTCGGGGTCGTTCTCGTCCTGGGTGACGACGACCGCGGCGCTGATCTCGACCTGGGTCGCCGCCTTGGTCGCGACGGCGCCGCCGACGGTCACCCGGCCCGCCGCGATGAGCTGGCTCGCGTGCTCGCGGGAGCGGGCGAGTTTACGGCGCACGAGCTCGGCGTCGAGTCGGCTGCGTCGCGGGCGGGTCACTGCCACGGGTGGTTCAGCTCCTGGTGTCGTACGAAGCGGGGGCGCCCGGGGCCGCGGGTGCCCCGGACGGGCCGGGGCTCCGGTCGAGCGCGCTCAGCGCCTCCCGCAGGCCCCGGTGTACATCCTCGTACACCTCGAGGTGGCCGCTCGCGGCGAGGTGGTCGGCGTCCGCCAGCCGGACGAGCTGCGCGTCGACGGCGGGGTCGCCGGTCGGGGTGCGCACGACGCCGAGCGGCAGCGGGCCGGGCTCGCCCGCCCCGGCGGCCCCGACCGCCTCCGGATCCGCAGGAGTCTCCCGGTCCGCAGAGGTCTCCGGGCCCCCGGGAGTCTCCCGGTGCGCAGGAGTCATCGCATCGCTCATGGCTCCGACGCTACCCCGGAACGGCGCCTCTGCGGCGTACGCGGCCTGCTGCGGTACCGTCCCTGGTGATGGCGACGATCGAGGAGTGCCGCGCCGCACTCGACAGACTGGCGGAGAACCTCGCGGGGGCGAAGGACGAGCTCCGCGACGCGGCCGCGCCCGACCGCTCGCTCAGCTGCCACATCACCGATCTCGACGTGACCTTCACCGGCCACCTCGTGGGCGGGCACATCCAGGACGTGGAGACGCGGCCGGGCACGCCCGAGCGGCGCTCGGAGATCGCGCTGACGATGGCGGGCGACGACCTGGTGGCCCTGGTGGACGGCCGGCTGAACTTCGCGAAGGCGTGGGCCGCCGGCCGGGTCAGGGTCCAGGCGAGCCTGCGCGACGTCCTGCGGCTGCGGTCACTGCTGTAGCCGCCGCTGCCACGGGCCGGTCACTGCCGTAGCCGCAGCTGCCGCCACTGCCCCGGCCCGGTCACTTCTGCAGCACGGCGGCCCTGGACCGGCGTGCGGCCGGCACCACCAGCGGCGTCCCCGTCTCCGGGTCGTCGATGACCTGGCAGCGCAGCCCGAACACCTGCTCCACGAGCTCGGCGGTGACGATGTCCCCCGGCGCGCCCTCGGCGACGACGCTGCCGTCGCGCATGGCGATCAGGTGGGTGGCGTAGCGCGCGGCGTGGTTGAGGTCGTGCAGGACGGCGACGAGCGTGCGGCCCTGCTCCTCGTGGAGCTGGGCGCACAGGTCGAGCACCTCGATCTGGTGCTGGATGTCGAGGTACGTGGTGGGCTCGTCCAGCAGGAGCAGCGGGGTCTGCTGGGCGAGGGCCATGGCGATCCAGACCCGCTGGCGCTGACCGCCGGAGAGCTCGTCGACGTGCCGCTCGGCGAGGGCGTCGACGCCGGTGGCGGCCATGGACTCGGTGACGATCCGCTCGTCCTCGCGCGACCACTGCCGCAGCAGGCCCTGGTGGGGGTAGCGGCCGCGGGCGACGAGGTCGCCGACGGTGATGCCGTCGGGCGCGATGGAGGACTGCGGGAGCAGCCCGAGCGTGCGGGCGACCTGCTTGGCCGGATAGGAGCCGATGGCGGCGCCGTCGAGCAGGACGGATCCGGCGGCGGGCTTGAGCATCCGGGCCAGGGCGCGCAGCAGGGTCGACTTGCCGCAGGCGTTGGGGCCGACGATGACGGTGAACGACCGGTCGGGGATGGCGACCGAGAGCTTCTGGGCGATGACCCGCTGGTCGTAGGCGAGCGTGACGGATTCGGCCGTCAGTCGGCTCATGGTGCTGTCTCCTTGGTGAGGGGTCGTCTCCGTCGTGCTGAAGGTCTGAGGGTCGTACGGGGTGCGCTGCTCACACCCGGCCCGCCTTGCGCTCCGTGAACAGCAGCCACAGCAGATAGCAGCCGCCGAGCATTCCGGTCAGCGCGCCGACGGGCAGCTCGTCGGCACCGAAGAGCCGCTGCGAGGCCCAGTCGGCGCCGACGAGCAGGGTGGCGCCCATGGCCGCGGAGGCCAGGAGGTTGGGGCCGGGGGCGCGGGTCAGCCTGCGCGCGAGCTGCGGCGCGGCGAGGGCCACGAAGCCGACGGGCCCGGCGGCGGCCGTGGCGGCGGCGGTGAGCAGCACGGCGCAGGCCATCACCACGAGCCGGGTGCGCTCGGCCCGCACCCCGAGGGCGTGGGCGGCGTCGTCGCCCATCTCCAGCATGCGCAGGGCGCGCCCGTACCCGAGGACGAGGGGCAGGAGCACGGCGACCGCGCACAGCAGGGGCCACACCTGTGCCCAGTCGCGGCCGTTGAGCGAGCCGACCATCCAGATCATGGAGCGGGTGGCGTCGACGAGGTCCGCCTTGGTCATCAGGTAGTCGCGCAGGCCGGTGAGGACGGCGGCGGCGCCGATGCCGACGAGCACGAGGCGGTAGCCGTTGATGCCCTTCTTCCAGGCCAGCAGGTAGACCGCGAGTCCGGTGCCGATGCCGCCGGCGACGGCTCCGGCCGCCACGGCGAAGGGGTCGCCGTGGAAGAGGACGATGACGACGAGCGCACCGGCCGCGGAGCCCTGGCCGAAGCCGATCACGTCCGGGCTGCCGAGCGGGTTGCGGGAGACGGACTGGAAGACCGCGCCGGCCAGCCCGAGGGCGGCGCCCGCGAGCAGGCCCACCAGGACGCGGGGCAGGCGCAGGTCGTGGACGACGATGTCCTGTGCGGGGGTGCCGCCGCCGGCGAGCGTCCGCAGGACGTCGGCGGGCGACATGGGGAAGTCGCCGGTGGCGATGAGGGCCACGGAGGCGGCCGCCGCGACGGCCAGGAGCAGCAGGACGACGAGGCCGGCGCGGGCGTCCACGCGCAGGGAGAGCCCGCCGCCGGTGCGGATGGTCCGCGTCGTGCGCGCCGTTCGCATCGTCCGTGTCACTGGTGTTGTGGGTGTCGTCGGTGTCGTTCGTGCGGGCGCGCTCACTGCTGGGCCACCCTCCGGCGCCGTACGAGGTGGATGAAGACGGGCCCGCCGACGACGGCGGTGACGATCCCGGCCTGGAGCTCTCCGGGCCGGGCGACGACCCGCCCGATGATGTCCGCGCCGAGCAGCAGCACGGGCGACAGGACGGCCGCGTACGGCAGGACCCAGCGCTGGTCGGGGCCGGTGAGGGCGCGCACGAGGTGCGGGACGATCAGGCCGATGAAGACGATGGGCCCGCAGGCGGCGGTCGCGGCGCCGCACAGCAGGGTGACGGCGGCCATCGCGAGGACGCGGGTGCGGGCGGGCCGGGTGCCGAGCGCGCGGGCGCTGTCGTCGCCGAGCGCCATGGCGTTCAGGGGCCGGGCGAGTGCGAGGGCGAGCAGCGTGCCGGCGGCGATGAAGGGCAGGACCTGCCGGATGACGTCCGCGTTGGCGGAGGCGAGGGAGCCGACGGTCCAGAAGCGCATCCGGTCGAGCGCGGCGGAGTCCATCAGCTGGACGGAGTTGACGTAGCCGTAGAGCGCGTACGTCGCGGCGGTGCCGGCCAGGGCGAGCCGTACGGGCGTGGCGCCCCGGCTGCCGCCGAGCACGTGGACCACGACGGAGACGACGGCCGCACCGGCGAGGGCGAACCACACGTAGCCGCCGGGCGAGCTGACGCCGAGGAAGGTGATGGCGGATACGACGGCCGCCGCGGCGCCCGCGTTGACACCGAGGATGCCGGGTTCGGCGAGCGGGTTGCGGGTGAGGGCCTGCATCACGGCGCCGGCGAGCCCGAGGGCGGCGCCGGCGAGCAGGCCGAGCAGCGTACGGGGCAGGCGGACCTCGCGCACGATGACGCCGGCCTCGCCGTGCGCGTCGTCGAACAGCCCGTGCCAGACCTGGTCCAGCGGCAGCGGCTTGGCGCCGACGGCGATGCTCGCGACGGCGACGAGCAGCAGCAGACCGGTCGCCGCGAGCAGTCCGGCCGCCCGTGCGGCATTCCGCTTACGGCTTGCCGGGGGTATCTGCGGCGGCAGCGGACCGGTGTCCGCCGGGGGCTCGGGGGGACTGTCAACCAACACGACCCTTAGGTTAGCCTACCCTTAACTCCCCCCGTTCTTGCCTCATTCTTGAGAGAAGCGCACCACCATGAGCACCCCCCGCACCTCCACCAGCTCCTTCATGTCCCGCCGCGGCCTGCTGGCCGCGGGCGGCGCCCTCGGCGCAGGTGCCCTCCTGACGGCCTGCGGGGGCGGCTCGAAGGGCTCCTCGGACGGGGACTCAGATTCCGCTTCGGGCCCGTGGAGCTTCAAGGACGACCGCGGCGAGACCGCGAAGGCCGATCGCACCCCGAAGAAGGTCGTCGCCTTCACCGGCACCGCCGCGGCCCTGCACGACTTCGGCGTCGAGTGCGTCGGCGTCTTCGGCCCGACCATCCGCAAGGGAGGCGAGCCCGACCCCCAGGCCGGCGACCTCGACATCGACAAGCTGACCGTCCTCGGCAACGCCTGGGGCGAGTTCGGCGTCGAGAAGTACGCGGCCCTCTCCCCCGAGCTGCTCGTCACCAACATGATCCAGGGCACCGAGCTCTGGTACGTCCCCGAGGAGAGCAAGAAGAAGATCCTCGGCTTCGCCCCCAGCATCGGCATCAACGTCACCAAGGTCTCCCTGACCCAGGTCATCGGACGCTACGCCGCGCTCGCCGACTCCCTCGGCGCCGACCTCAAGGCGAAGGAGGTCACCGACGCCAAGGACCGCTTCGAGAAGGCCTCCGAGACCCTCCGCAAGGCCGCCCGGGACAACAAGGGCCTCAAGGTCCTCGCCGCCTCCGGCTCCGCCGACCTGCTCTACGTCTCCGACCCCGGCGTCTACGCCGACCTCGCCTACTTCAAGTCCCTCGGCGTCGACTTCGTCGTCCCCGACAAGGTCACCGGCGGCTTCTTCGAGAGCCTCAGCTGGGAGAACGCCGGCAAGTACCCCGCCGACCTGATCCTCCTCGACAACCGCACCGCCGCCCTCCAGCCCAAGGACCTCGCCGCCAAGCCCACCTGGGCCGGTCTGCCCGCCGTCAAGGCCGGCCAGATCAGCCCCTGGCTCAGCGAGCCGCGCTACTCCCACGCCGGGTGCGCACCGCTCGTCGAGGCCCTCGCCGAGGCCGTCCAGAAGGCCAAGAAGGTCGCCTGACCGCCCGACAGGCCCAACCGAGTCGCCCGACAGGCGCACCCGAGCGAAAGGAAAACACCCCCATGGCCGGCACCACCCTCCCGTACCGCTTCTTCGACCTGGAGGTGCTCCGCACCGAGCGGATCAGCCCCGCCATGATGCGGGTCACCTTCGGCGGCAAGGAGCTCCGCGACATCGTCACCGGCGGCCGCGACCAGCGCTTCAAGCTGTTCCTGCCCCAGCCCGGCCAGGACCGCCCGGTCCTGCCCGAGAACCTCGACGAGACCTGGTTCACCGAATGGCGCGCCCAGGACCCGGCCGTACGGGCCTTCATGCGCACCTACACCGTGCGGGACCTGCGGCAGGGGCCGGACGAGATGGACGTCGACTTCGCCGTGCACGGCGACGCGAACGGGCACGGCGGCCCGGCCACCAACTGGGCCCAGGCCGCGCGCCCCGGCGACGGCGTCACCGTCCTCGCCCCCGTCGTCGAGGACAACGGCGGCGTCGACTTCCAGCCGCCCGCCGGCACCGACTGGGTCCTGATCACCGCCGACGAGACGGCGCTGCCCGCCGTCGCCGGCATCCTCGCCTGGCTGCCGGCGGGCACCCCGGCCAAGATCTGGATAGAGGTCCCCCACCCGGAGGACGTCCAGGACCTGCCCACCGACGCCGCCGCGGAGATCACCTGGCTGGTACGGGGCGCGGCGGAGCCCGTCCTGAGCGCCGTCCGCGCAGCCGACCTGCCCGACGGCACGCCCTACGCATGGCTCGCCGGCGAATCCGGCACGGTCCGCGGCCTCCGCCGCCACCTGGTCAACGACCGCGGCATCGACCGCCGCACGGTGACGTTCACGGGCTACTGGCGCCGCGGAGCAACGGAGGAGGACCTCCTGGCGGAACTGGCCTGACGAGCACCAACTCAGCCCGCCCCGACACCCCGGCCAAGCCCGTCCCGGCACCAACTCAGCCCGTCCGGCGTTCGAGGACGACGCGCGTTCAGCGCGGAAGGGGGGTCCGGGGCGCAGCCCCGGTTACGGGAAGTGGGGGTGCCCCCTCTGGGGGAGGGTCAGGGGAAGAACCCCAACCCGCCCCAGCCACGGTCACAGCCCCAGCCGGGCCACCACCTTGGCCGAATCCAGCTCACACACCCCGTCCCCCGCAGCCGTCCACGCCACCGCACAAAGCGCCCGAAGCCCGTCCACGGCATCCCCGTCGCCCTCAAGGGCAAGCCCGTCCGCGCCAACGGACGCCGTCCACCCCCCGCACCGGAACCCGTCGTCCCCCACCGGCACGACCTCCGGCTGAGGAACCAGCAACCCCCGCAGATCCTCGGCCACATACGTGGGCCGGTGCTCCGGCCGCGCCGCGACCAGCTGCGCGGCCGTCGTCACGCCGGTCAGCACCAGCAGCGAGTCCACCCCGCCCACGTGCGCGCCCTCGATGTCCGTGTCGAGCCGGTCGCCGACCACCAGCGGCCGCTCCGCACCGGTCCGCAGCACCGTCTCGCGGTGCATCGGCGGCAGCGGCTTGCCGGCCACCTGCGGCGTCGCGCCCGTGGCTATCCGTACGACCTCCACGGCCGCGCCGTTGCCCGGCGCGATGCCGCGCCCGCTCGGAATCGTCAGGTCCGTGTTGGACGCGAACCACGGCAGGCCCCGCGCCACGGCGTACGACGCCTCCATCAGCCGCGACCACGGCATGTCCGGCCCGCCGTAGCCCTGGACGACGGCCGCCGGGTCGTCGTCCGCCGACTCCACGGGCACCAGCCCGCGCTCCCGCAGGGCCACCCGCAGCCCCTCGGCGCCGATCACCAGCACCCGGGACCCGCCGGGCAGCTGCTCGGAGATCAGCCGCGCCACGGCCTGGGCGGAGGTGATCACGTCGGATGCCTCGGCGGGCACGCCCAGCCGGGTCAGGTGCTCGGCGACCGTCTCCGGCGTCCGCGCGGCGTTGTTCGTCACGTAGGCGAGGTGCATCCCGCCCTCGCGGGCCGTCCCGAGCGACTCGACGGCGTACGCGATGGCCTCTCCACCCGCGTACACCACGCCGTCGAGGTCGAGCAGCGCCGTGTCGTAGGCCTCGCTGAGGGCACGCTCGCTGCCGTCGGGCCGCGTACGGGCGGTCTGATTCATGCTGTACTCGCTCCTTGTGCTGTACGTCTCTTCCACGATCATTGCTCACAGGGCCGTGAGACATAACATTTCCCAATGAGCACTCCAGGCCGAGCAGGGAAAGCAGGGCAAGGACTCCAGCTCGCCCCCTTCCGTGGGCTGCGTTATGTCCCGGAGCGGGTCGGCAGCCTCGCCGCCGTCACCTCGCCACCGTACGACGTCGTCGTACGGCCCGACGGGTTGCGTCACCTGGAGACTGCCGATCCGCACAACATCGTCAGGCTGATCCTCCCCCAGGCGGCGAGCGCCGCGGACCGGCACCGGCTGGCCGCGGACACCCTCCGCCGCTGGCAGGAGGAGCACGTCCTCGCCGCCGACCCCGAGCCCGCCCTCTACGTCTACGAGCAGCGCGGCGGCGGCATACTGCAGCGCGGCCTCATCGGCGCCCTCCGCCTCAGCCCCCGCGAGGAGGGCGTCGTCCTCCCGCACGAGGACGTCATGCCGCACATCGTCGAGGACCGCGCGGCCCTCATGCGCGGCACGGGCGCCAACCTCGAACCGCTGCTCTTCTCCTACCGCGGCAACGGCAGCACGACCGGCGCCGCGGCCGTCATCGACCGCGTCACCGGCACCGAACCGCTGCTGTCCACGACCACCGACGACGGCTACGCCCACCGCCTGTGGTCCGTCACCGACCCGCACGACCTCGAAACGATCGGCAAGGACCTCTCCCAGCAGCACGCGCTGATCGCCGACGGCCACCACCGCTGGGCCACCTACCTGCGCCTGCGCGCCGAGCAGCCGGCCCCCGGCCCCTGGGACTTCGGCCTCGTTCTCCTCGTCGACACCGCCCGCTACCCGCTGCGCGTACGGGCCATCCACCGCCTGCTGCACCGGCTTCCGGTGGCCCAGGCCCTGGAGGCCCTCAAGGGCTCCTTCCGGGTGCGCACGATCGACGGCCCGCTGCCGGAGGCGCTCGACGCGCTGACGGAGGTGTCCGAAGCGTCCGGGGCCTCCGGAGAAGCAGGGAACGCCTTCGTCCTGGCGGGCGACGGCCGCTTCCACCTCCTCGACCGGCCGGACCCGGACCTGCTGGCCCGCGTGGTCCCCACCGACCGCCCCGAGGCCTGGCGCACGCTGGACGCGACGGTCCTGCACTCGGTGCTGCTGGAACACGTCTGGCAGGTGCCGGACAACCCCGAGAACATCAGTTACATCCACGAGACGGCCGCGGCCGTCAAGCAGGCCGAGCGGCACGGCGGCACGGCGGTGCTGATGCACCCCGTCCAGGAGGACGTCGTCCGGGAGCTGGCGGAACAGGGCGTGACCATGCCCCGCAAGTCCACGTCGTTCGGCCCCAAGCCGGCGACGGGCCTGGTGCTGCGGAGCCTGGCCCTGAACTGAGACACCCCGGCAGAACGAAGAGGCCGGCACCCCGGGATCGGGGTGCCGGCCTCTTCGTCACTGCTCTACGGGTCAGCGGTTGTCGTCGCCGGCCTTGTCGTCGCCGGCCTTGTCGGCGTCAGCGGACTCCTCGGCCTGGACGGGCTTCTCGGCCTCGGCAGGCGCCTCGGTCCCGACGGAAACCTCGGTCTCGACCGGCTTCGCCACCGGCTCCTCGGACACCTCGGAGGCGCCGGGCTCCTCGCCGGAGGCGACCTCGTCCTCGGACTCCGCCAGGGCGTCCGTGAACTCGACGCCGTCCAGCTCGGCGAGGCGGTCGGAGGCGTCCGTCTGGCCGCCCTGGTCAGCTTCGAGGGCCTTGGCGAACCACTCGCGGGCCTCGCTCGCGCGGCCGACCTCCAGCAGCGCGTCGGCGTACGCGTACCGCAGGCGCGCGGTCCACGGCTGGACCGAGCTGGAGGCGAGCTCCGGGCTCTGCAGCGTCACGACGGCGGCCTCGGCCTGGCCCATGTCCTTGCGGGCACCGGCGGCGACCAGGCGCATCTCGACCTGGCCGGCCTTGTCGAGCTTGTTGACCTCGGGCTCGCCGGCCATGGCCAGGGCGCGCTCGGGACGGCCCATGCCGCGCTCGCAGTCGGCCATCACGGGCCACAGCTCGACGGAGCCGGTCATCCGGCGGGCGGCGCGGAACTCGGCGAGCGCCTCGGAGTACTTGGCCGTCGCGTACGAGGCGAAGCCGGCGGCCTCGCGCACCGCGGCGACGCGGGAGGCGAGACGCAGCGCGATCCGCGAGTAGGCGTAGGCCTGCTCCGGGTCCTCGTCCAGCAGGTTGGCGACCATGACGAGGTTCCGGGCGACCTCCTCGGCGAGGCCCTTCGGCAGGCTCATGAGCTCCTGCCGCACGTCCGCGTCGATCTCGTCACCGGTGACGTCGTCGGGGATCGGCAGGCGCTTCACCGGCTCGCGGTCGCCACGGTCCCGGTCGCGCTCGTCGCGGCCGCCGCGGTAACCACCGGAACGGTCGTCCCGGCCACCGCGGTAGCCGCCGCCACCCTGCCGGTCGTCACGGAACGAGCGGCGCGGGCCGCGGTCGTCATCGCGGCGCGGACCACGGTCATCGCGGCCACCGCGGAAACCACCGCGGTCGTCATCACGGCGCGGGCCACGGTCATCGCGACGGTCGTCACGGCGGAAGCCGCCACGGTCGTCGTCACGACGGGGACCACGATCGTCGTCACGACGGAAGGAGGGACGCTCGTCGCGGCGCGGGCCGCGGTCGTCACGACGGTCGTCGCGGCGGAAGCCGCCGCGCTCGTCGTCACGGCGCGGGCCACGGTCGTCACGGCGGGGACCACGGTCGTCGTCACGACGGAAGGACGGACGCTCGTCACGGCGCTCATCGCGGCCGCCGCGGAAACCACCGCGGTCGTCATCGCGGCGCGGGCCACGGTCGTCACGACGGTCATCGCGACGGAAGGACGGACGGTCGTCACGACGGAAACCGCCACGGTCGTCGTCACGGCGCGGGCCACGGTCGTCACGGCGGGGACCCCGGTCGTCATCGCGACGGAAGGACGGACGGTCATCGCGACGGAAACCGCCACGGTCGTCGTCACGGCGCGGAGCACGGTCGTCGCGGGGGAAGGACGGACGGTCGTCACGGCCGCCACGGAAACCACCGCGGGGACGGTCGGAGCCACCACGGTCGTCGCGGCGCGGGCCGCGGTCGTCATCACGACGGAAGGACGGACGGTCATCGCGACGGAAGCCACCGCGGTCGTCGTCACGGCGCGGAGCACGGTCGTCACGACGGAAAGAGGGGCGGTCGTCACGGCGCTCGTCACGGCCGCCGCGGAAACCGCCGCGGTCGTCATCGCGACGGGGGCCGCGGTCGTCACGACGGTCATCGCGACGGAAGGACGGACGGTCGTCGCGGCGACCGAAGCCACCGCCGGCCGGGCGTCCGCCACGGTCGTCGTCACGGCGCGGGCCGCGGTCGTCATCGCGGCGCGGGCCACGGTCGTCGCGGCCGCCGCGGAAGCCACCGCGGTCGTCGTCGCGGCGGAAAGAGGGGCGGTCGTCGCGGCGACCGAAGCCACCGCCGGCGGGGCGCCCGCCACGGTCGTCGCGGCGGGGGCCGCCACGCCGGTCGTCGCCGCGGTCGTCACGCCGGTACGCCGGTCGGTCGTCGCGGCGGGAACCGCCGCGGTCGCCACCCGAACGATCGTCGGGGTAGTTGGTGGGCATCGACGTGACTCCTGTCTTCGGGTACCGCAGTCATTCTCGCGCAACCGGACGGCCGGCGCGCTTCGGCAGAAATACAAAAAAGGACCCTTGGTCCCAGCGTGAACGCTGGGACCAAGGGTCCTTGAAAAATTGTTCGGCGGCGTCCTACTCTCCCACACGGTCCCCCATGCAGTACCATCGGCGCTGAAAGGCTTAGCTTCCGGGTTCGAAATGTAACCGGGCGTTTCCCTAACGCTATGACCACCGAAACACTATGAAGTTACGAGCGAACAAGCACACTCTTCAATTAAGTGGTTCTGCTCGAACCAGCAACTGTTCGTTGCTTCAGAACTAACACAGTGGACGCGAGCAACTGAGGACAAGCCCTCGGCCTATTAGTACCAGTCAGCTCCAACCGTTACCGGTCTTCCACACCTGGCCTATCAACCCAGTCGTCTACTGGGAGCCTTACCCCATCAAGTGGGTGGGAGTCCTCATCTCGAAGCAGGCTTCCCGCTTAGATGCTTTCAGCGGTTATCCCTCCCGAACGTAGCCAACCAGCCATGCCCTTGGCAGGACAACTGGCACACCAGAGGTTCGTCCGTCCCGGTCCTCTCGTACTAGGGACAGCCCTTCTCAAGACTCCTACGCGCGCAGCGGATAGGGACCGAACTGTCTCACGACGTTCTAAACCCAGCTCGCGTACCGCTTTAATGGGCGAACAGCCCAACCCTTGGGACCGACTCCAGCCCCAGGATGCGACGAGCCGACATCGAGGTGCCAAACCATCCCGTCGATATGGACTCTTGGGGAAGATCAGCCTGTTATCCCCGGGGTACCTTTTATCCGTTGAGCGACGGCGCTTCCACAAGCCACCGCCGGATCACTAGTCCCGACTTTCGTCCCTGCTCGACCCGTCGGTCTCACAGTCAAGCTCCCTTGTGCACTTACACTCAACACCTGATTGCCAACCAGGCTGAGGGAACCTTTGGGCGCCTCCGTTACTCTTTAGGAGGCAACCGCCCCAGTTAAACTACCCACCAGACACTGTCCCTGATCCGGATCACGGACCGAGGTTAGACATCCAGCACGACCAGAGTGGTATTTCAACGACGACTCCACCATGGCTGGCGCCACGGCTTCACAGTCTCCCACCTATCCTACACAAGCCGAACCGAACACCAATATCAAGCTATAGTAAAGGTCCCGGGGTCTTTCCGTCCTGCTGCGCGAAACGAGCATCTTTACTCGTAGTGCAATTTCACCGGGCCTATGGTTGAGACAGTCGAGAAGTCGTTACGCCATTCGTGCAGGTCGGAACTTACCCGACAAGGAATTTCGCTACCTTAGGATGGTTATAGTTACCACCGCCGTTTACTGGCGCTTAAGTTCTCAGCTTCGCCCCACCGAAATGGAGCTAACCGGTCCCCTTAACGTTCCAGCACCGGGCAGGCGTCAGTCCGTATACATCGCCTTACGGCTTCGCACGGACCTGTGTTTTTAGTAAACAGTCGCTTCTCGCTGGTCTCTGCGGCCACCCCCAGCTCAGGAAGTAAATTCCATCACCGGAAATGGCCCCCCTTCTCCCGAAGTTACGGGGGCATTTTGCCGAGTTCCTTAACCATAGTTCACCCGAACGCCTCGGTATTCTCTACCTGACCACCTGAGTCGGTTTAGGGTACGGGCCGCCATGAAACTCGCTAGAGGCTTTTCTCGACAGCATAGGATCATCCACTTCACCACAATCGGCTCGGCATCAGGTCTCAGCCTTAACGTGTGACGGATTTGCCTACCACACGGCCTACACCCTTACCCCGGGACAACCACCGCCCGGGCTGGACTACCTTCCTGCGTCACCCCATCGCTTACCTACTACAAGTCTGGGTCGTCGGCTCCACCACTTTCCCTCACCCGAAGGATCCGGAACGGCTTCACGGACTTAGCATCGCCTGATTCGATATTGGGCGTTTCAAAGCGGGTACCGGAATATCAACCGGTTGTCCATCGACTACGCCTGTCGGCCTCGCCTTAGGTCCCGACTTACCCTGGGCAGATCAGCTTGACCCAGGAACCCTTAGTCAATCGGCGCACACGTTTCCCACGTGTGTATCGCTACTCATGCCTGCATTCTCACTCGTGAACCGTCCACAACTCGCTTCCGCGGCTGCTTCACCCGGCACACGACGCTCCCCTACCCATCCCAGCGGGCGTTGGCCCTCATGCTGAAATGACACGACTTCGGCGGTACGCTTGAGCCCCGCTACATTGTCGGCGCGGAATCACTTGACCAGTGAGCTATTACGCACTCTTTCAAGGGTGGCTGCTTCTAAGCCAACCTCCTGGTTGTCTCTGCGACTCCACATCCTTTCCCACTTAGCGTACGCTTAGGGGCCTTAGTCGATGCTCTGGGCTGTTTCCCTCTCGACCATGGAGCTTATCCCCCACAGTCTCACTGCCGCGCTCTCACTTACCGGCATTCGGAGTTTGGCTAAGGTCAGTAACCCGGTAGGGCCCATCGCCTATCCAGTGCTCTACCTCCGGCAAGAAACACACGACGCTGCACCTAAATGCATTTCGGGGAGAACCAGCTATCACGGAGTTTGATTGGCCTTTCACCCCTAACCACAGGTCATCCCCCAGGTTTTCAACCCTGGTGGGTTCGGTCCTCCACGAAGTCTTACCTCCGCTTCAACCTGCCCATGGCTAGATCACTCCGCTTCGGGTCTTGGGCGCGCTACTCAATCGCCCTATTCGGACTCGCTTTCGCTACGGCTTCCCCACACGGGTTAACCTCGCAACACACCGCAAACTCGCAGGCTCATTCTTCAAAAGGCACGCAGTCACGACGCACCGAGCAAGCTCGATGCGCGACGCTCCCACGGCTTGTAGGCACACGGTTTCAGGTACTATTTCACTCCGCTCCCGCGGTACTTTTCACCATTCCCTCACGGTACTATCCGCTATCGGTCACCAGGGAATATTTAGGCTTAACGGGTGGTCCCGCCAGATTCACACGGGATTTCTCGGGCCCCGTGCTACTTGGGTGTCTCTTAAACGAGCCGTTGATGTTTCAGCTACGGGGGTCTTACCCTCTACGCCGGACCTTTCGCATGTCCTTCGCCTACACCAACGGTTTCTGACTCGTCTCACAGCCGGCAGACTATGAAAAAGAGATCCCACAACCCCGTATACGCAACCCCTGCCGGGTATCACACGCATACGGTTTGGCCTCATCCGGTTTCGCTCGCCACTACTCCCGGAATCACGGTTGTTTTCTCTTCCTGCGGGTACTGAGATGTTTCACTTCCCCGCGTTCCCTCCACACTGCCTATGTGTTCAGCAGCGGGTGACAGCCCATGACGACTGCCGGGTTTCCCCATTCGGACACCCCCGGATCAAAGCTTGGTTGACAGCTCCCCGGGGCCTATCGTGGCCTCCCACGTCCTTCATCGGTTCCTGGTGCCAAGGCATCCACCGTGCGCCCTTAAAAACTTGGCCACAGATGCTCGCGTCCACTGTGCAGTTCTCAAGCAACGACCAGCCACCCATCACCCACCACGCAAGCGCAGCAGTTCACTGGGGCCGGCATCGCGAAGGTCGGACCGAAGTCCGTACCCTCAGATACCCAACAGCGTGCCCGGCCCAGCCTCTCAGGATTCACGTTCCACGCCGAAGCAGTACTAGTGATCCCTCACGACTGTGCCGAATAGTCAACGTTCCACCCATGAGCAACCGTGCGAGTCATTCGCTCGCAGTCGGCCATATGCTCCTTAGAAAGGAGGTGATCCAGCCGCACCTTCCGGTACGGCTACCTTGTTACGACTTCGTCCCAATCGCCAGTCCCACCTTCGACGGCTCCCTCCACAAGGGTTGGGCCACCGGCTTCGGGTGTTACCGACTTTCGTGACGTGACGGGCGGTGTGTACAAGGCCCGGGAACGTATTCACCGCAGCAATGCTGATCTGCGATTACTAGCAACTCCAACTTCATGGGGTCGAGTTGCAGACCCCAATCCGAACTGAGACCGGCTTTTTGAGATTCGCTCCACCTCGCGGTATCGCAGCTCATTGTACCGGCCATTGTAGCACGTGTGCAGCCCAAGACATAAGGGGCATGATGACTTGACGTCGTCCCCACCTTCCTCCGAGTTGACCCCGGCAGTCTCCTGTGAGTCCCCATCACCCCGAAGGGCATGCTGGCAACACAGGACAAGGGTTGCGCTCGTTGCGGGACTTAACCCAACATCTCACGACACGAGCTGACGACAGCCATGCACCACCTGTACACCGACCACAAGGGGGCACCTATCTCTAGGTGTTTCCGGTGTATGTCAAGCCTTGGTAAGGTTCTTCGCGTTGCGTCGAATTAAGCCACATGCTCCGCTGCTTGTGCGGGCCCCCGTCAATTCCTTTGAGTTTTAGCCTTGCGGCCGTACTCCCCAGGCGGGGAACTTAATGCGTTAGCTGCGGCACGGACGACGTGGAATGTCGCCCACACCTAGTTCCCAACGTTTACGGCGTGGACTACCAGGGTATCTAATCCTGTTCGCTCCCCACGCTTTCGCTCCTCAGCGTCAGTATCGGCCCAGAGATCCGCCTTCGCCACCGGTGTTCCTCCTGATATCTGCGCATTTCACCGCTACACCAGGAATTCCGATCTCCCCTACCGAACTCTAGCCTGCCCGTATCGAATGCAGACCCGGGGTTAAGCCCCGGGCTTTCACATCCGACGTGACAAGCCGCCTACGAGCTCTTTACGCCCAATAATTCCGGACAACGCTTGCGCCCTACGTATTACCGCGGCTGCTGGCACGTAGTTAGCCGGCGCTTCTTCTGCAGGTACCGTCACTTTCGCTTCTTCCCTGCTGAAAGAGGTTTACAACCCGAAGGCCGTCATCCCTCACGCGGCGTCGCTGCATCAGGCTTTCGCCCATTGTGCAATATTCCCCACTGCTGCCTCCCGTAGGAGTCTGGGCCGTGTCTCAGTCCCAGTGTGGCCGGTCGCCCTCTCAGGCCGGCTACCCGTCGTCGCCTTGGTAGGCCATTACCCCACCAACAAGCTGATAGGCCGCGGGCTCATCCTGCACCGCCGGAGCTTTCCACCCACCGAGATGCCTCGGCAGGTCGTATCCGGTATTAGACCCCGTTTCCAGGGCTTGTCCCAGAGTGCAGGGCAGATTGCCCACGTGTTACTCACCCGTTCGCCACTAATCCACCCCGAAGGGCTTCATCGTTCGACTTGCATGTGTTAAGCACGCCGCCAGCGTTCGTCCTGAGCCAGGATCAAACTCTCCGTGAATGTTTACCGGTAATCCGGTTAGCACCACGAGAGCGGAACGACCAGGAGGAATAATCCCGGTCGTTCACAGCGTCCTCGCTGTGTTGCCTGCTCGCTCCCGAAGGACCGGCAGGACTTTCAAAGGAACCGCGTCCCGGTCAGAGATGACCGAGGACGGGGTATTTTATAGTCTGGCGTTGACTTTTGGCACGCTGTTGAGTTCTCAAGGAACGGACGCTTCCTTTGTACTCACCCTCTCGGGCTTTCCTCCGGGCGCTTCCCTTCGGTATTTCGTGTTCCGACTCTATCAGATCGTTTTCCGTGCCGTTCCCGGCTCGAATTCGTTTTCCGATCCCCTGTCGGCGGGGTGTTCACTACTTTAGCGGCTCTTCCCGTTGGCTCCTAATCGAGCCGATCGTCGTCATATTTTCGGCACAGCAAAATATGACCCCGATCCGGGGTGACCTCGTAGTAGTGATTGTGCCGCCCACCGGTCCGTGCACACGGCACGTCCGTCTCAAGCGGCTCGGGCTACGTTAGAGCCTCGGCGTCCGGGAGTCAAGCACCGGCCGGTCGCCCCGTCTTGCCGGGCCCTTCCTTGCCGCGTCCCCCTCGGTGCCGCGGAACGTGTGCGCGGTACGGGCTGACCGTTGGGTCGCCGTCCGCCCAGAAGCGCCAGGGGTGGGTGGCCCCCTCGCCGCCCACGCCCGTGCGCGGGCCGTTGCGGATCCGGTCCGGGGATACGGGGTGGCCTGCGAGGACGGCGAGCGGGGTGCCGGGGCCTGCGCAGACGTCCGTGCCGTTCAGGCTGCGGTCGACACTCAGTGCCGTGGCCAGGCGGGCGGGACCCTGCGCCAGCTCCCGGTCCTTGCGTGCCTTGGGGCGGCGTTCCCGGGCCAGGTCCTGCCCCTTGATCACTTCGCCCGCCCTGAGGAGGACGCCGCTCGCGGTGCCCTCCTCCCCGCAGACGAGGTTGAGGCTGAACCACATGCCGTAGATGAAGTAGACATACGCGTGCCCCGGCGGTCCGAACATCGAGGCATTGCGCTCGGTCCGGCCGCGGTAGGCGTGGGAGCCGGGGTCCGCTTCGCCCGCGTATGCCTCGACCTCCGTGATGCGGACTTCGATCGGTCCGTCCGGGGTCGTACGGACGAGGGTCCGGCCCAGCAGCTCGGGGGCGACCTCGAGCACGGGACGGTCGAAGAAGTCGCGGGCGATTGGCATACGGTCAGGCGCGGCGATCATGCCGATCGAGCGTAACGGACAAGAACGGAAGGGCTCGCTCCGAATCAGTGGGGGCGCGGGTCCGGTAAGGAGAGGTCGCGGTCATGGGGTTCAAGAAGCTGCTGGCGAGCCTGGGCGCCGGGGGTGCCTCGGTGGAGACGGTGCTGTTCGAGGAGAACGTCGTCCCCGGCGGCATCGTCCAGGGCGAGGTGCGGATCCAGGGCGGTTCCGTCGCGCAGGAGATCCAGGCCCTGTCCATCGGGCTGCAGGCCCGGGTGGAGGTCGAGGGCGACGACAGCGAGTACAAGCAGGACGTGGAGTTCACCCGCATGCAGCTGGGCGGGGCGTTCGAGGTGCAGGCCGGGGCGGTGCACTCGGTGCCGTTCGGGCTGGAGATCCCGTGGGAGACGCCGGTCACCACTTTCCTGGGGCGGCACCTGACGGGCATGGACGTCGGGGTCACGACGCACCTGGCGATCGCCCGCGCCGTGGACTCCGGCGACCTCGATCCGGTGAATGTGCACCCGCTGCCGGCGCAGCAGGCGATCCTGGACGCGTTCGGGCAGCTCGGCTTCGCCTTCAAGGCCGCGGACCTGGAGCGCGGCCGGATCCGGGGGACGCGCCAGCAGCTGCCCTTCTATCAGGAGATCGAGTTCCGCGCCCCGGCGCAGTACCGGGGGCTGAACGAGGTCGAGCTGTCGTTCGTCGCGGACGACCGCGAGATGGACGTCGTGCTGGAGATGGACAAGAAGCCGGGGCTGTTCTCCGAGGGCAGCGACACCTACCGGTCGTTCACGGTCGACCTGCACGCGTACGGGCAGACGGACTGGGCGGCGTACCTCAACCAGTGGCTGGCGGAGGTCGGCGGCCGGCGCAACTGGCTCTGACGGTCAAGTCCGGACCGGCCGTAGCCCTCACTGCCCGCCTCTCACCGCCCACCTCTCACCAGCCACCTCCCGGGGTCACCCCAGCAGCACCGCCAGCGGTGTCTCCGCCTCGGCCCAGTAGTCGACGGCGTCGCCGAAGACAGCCTCCGCCGTGCGGGCGTCCTTCGGCGACGCCTTGCGGAAGGCCGTCCACTCCTCGGCGAGGACCAGGTAGCCGCGGGCCTTGCCTTCCTCTCGCCACCACGAGAGGTCGGTGAGGCAGTCGGCGAGGGCGTCCCAGTTGCGGCCGAACCACTCGGGGAACTCCAGGTCGGTGGCGCACCGCTCGAGGAAGGCCGTCTTGGTGGTGACCCCGCCGAGGTGCAGGGTGGCCCCGCGCCAGTCGGCCTCGGCGGCGAGCGACACGACACGGGGGGTGGTGTCGGTGGGCGGCAGCCGGTAGACGCCGGGCGGGGTCGTGCCGAGGAGGAGTCCGGTGAGTCCGGGGGCGGGCAGCAGGTCGGTCATGGCTGTACCACCGCTTCGAAGGTCTGGTAGTGGTCGCTGGTGTAGTAGCGCTCGGCGTGGCTGCCGGTGATGATGCGGCGGGCACCGCGGTTGCGGGCGCCGGGCGTGGGGACGGTGTACTCGTGGTAGTAGCCGCGGGTCTGTTTCGGCAGCCGGTTCTCGTAGTTGCCGAAGACGGTGCCGTCCTTGTCGTACGGGAAGGGTCCGCCCTTGTCGATAAGGTCGAGGGTCTTGCGGGCCTCGGGCGGCAGCTTCTCCCGCGGGACGGTCTTCATGCCGTGCGCCCACGAGGGTGCGGGCGGTGCGGCGGTCGAGGCGCCGCCGCCCCCGCCCTTCTTGCCGCTGCCGCCGTCGGAGGAGGAGCAGCCGGGCAGAAGGAGCAGGGGGAGGGCGGCGAGGAGGACGGTCAGGGTGCGCAGGGCGCGGCCTGCCGGTCGTCCGATGGGGCCAAACTGTCGAAGCACGCTTCGTATGGTCTCAGCCGCAGCCCCTGAGGGCTCGTTAGGCTGGCGTCTTCAGTGTTCCGCAGCATTCCCGCGCGTTATCAGGAGGCGCAGAGGTGTCCAAGCAGAAGCGACGGCCGCTCCCCCACGATTTCCATCCGCCGGTGCCCTCGTTCGCGGTGGCGAGCGACGATCTGACGGATGGTGGGACGCTCGGCCGGGATCAGGTCCACAGCGGTGGGAACGTCTCTCCGCAGTTGCGCTGGGAGGGCTTCCCCGCGGACACGAAGAGCTTCGCGGTGACGTGCTACGACCCGGACGCGCCGACGGGCAGCGGGTTCTGGCACTGGGTGCTGTTCGACATCCCGGCCTCGGTGACGGAGCTCCCGGCGGGTGCGGGCAGCGCGGACATGAAGGGGCTTCCGGCGGGCGCGGTGCACGCGCGCAACGACTACGGCACGCGGGACTTCGGTGGTGCCGCTCCGCCGCCGGGCGACGGGTCGCACCGCTACGTGTTCACGGTGTACGCGGTGGACCAGGAGAAGCTCGGTCCGGACGCGGACGCCTCGCCGGCGGTGGTGGGCTTCCACCTGCGGTTCCATGCGCTGGGACGGGCCCAGCTGATCGGCGAGTACGAGGCGCCGGCCGCGGGCTGAGGCTCCTGCGCGGGCCCGTCGCGCGTGCTGCGCGGGCCCGTCCGGCATGGTGCGACCGGAAATTCCGTTGCGCCCCGCCGCCCTTGAATCGCACAGTGGTGCATGGCTGACGGCCCCGCATGGCCGTCGGGCAGTGGACACCGCAGTGGCGGGGGCGGCGGGGCGCAGTTGCGTCCGCGGTCTGCCGGAGCCGGGCTGCGTGCCGGGCGACCGCGTCCGCTGCCGTACGCTCCGGGCCCGTGTTCGTTACGGGGGAAGGGCCCGGAGCGTTGCCCCCCTTCTTCAGCCCCGTCCTCTCCCCTGCCCGCTTCACGACCTCCACCTTCAACTCCCTTTCGCAGCGCTGAAATTGCGTTGTCCGCTGCGCAACCACCCCGGCACAGTTGAGCCACCTCGCCGCTGGGGCGGGGGTGATCCGGGAGGTGGCCGGGATGCGGGAGACGCTGGTCCTCAATGCGAGCTTCGAGCCGCTGGCGACGGTGTCGCTGCGGCGTGCGGTGGTGCTCGTTCTGCAGGGCAAGGCCGTGGTCGAGCAGGCTCGCCCGGGGCTCCGGGTGCGGGGCACCGCGATCGACGTACCCGCACCGCAGGTGATCAGGCTCTGCCGGTACGTCCGGGTGCCGTTCCGAAGACGGGCGCCCTGGTCGCGGAGGGGGGTGCTGGTGCGGGACAGGCACCGGTGCGCGTACTGCGGGCGGCGGGCCACGACCGTGGACCACGTCGTGCCCCGGTCGCGCGGCGGCGAGGACAGCTGGCTGAATACGGTCGCGGCCTGCGCGGAGGACAACCACCGCAAGGCGGACCGGACGCCGGAGCAGGCGGGGATGCCGCTGCTGAGCCTGCCGTTCGAGCCCACTCCGGCGGAGTCGCTGCTGCTGGCGACGGGGGCGTACGGCGCCCCCGTCCGGCGCGGCTCGGCGGCCTAGCGCAGCAGCATCTGCACGATGGCCACGACGCCCACGGCGACGATGACGCCGCGCAGCGCCGTGGGCGAGAGGCGGCGGCCCACCTTGGCGCCTATCTGCCCGCCGAGGGTGGAGCCGGCGGCGACGAGCAGGGCGGCGGTCCAGTCGACGTCGGCTACGCAGACGAAGAAGAGCGCGGCGACGCCGTTGACGATGACGGCCAGGAGGTTCTTGAGGGCGTTGATGCGCTGGAGGTCGTCGCGCAGGAGCAGGCCCATGAGGGAGAGGTAGAGAACCCCTTGGGCCGCGCCGAAGTAGCCGCCGTAGGCGCTGGCCAGGAGCAGGCCGACGAGGAGGGCGGGGCCGCCGTCGGTGCGCTCGTCCTCGGTGCCGTTGCGTTCGCGTCGGCGGGCCAGGGCCTTGGCGAGCCGGGGCTGGAGGACGACGAGGACCAGGGCGATGCCGATGAGGGCGGGCACGATGGCGTCGAACGCCTTCGAGGGCAGGGCGAGCAGCAGGACGGCTCCGGCGAGGCCGCCGACGAGGGCGGTGAGGCCGAGGCGGACGGCGCGGGCGCGCTGGCCGCGGAGTTCGCGCCGGTAGCCGAGGGTGCCGCTGATGTTGCCGGTGACCAGGCCGATGGTGTTGGAGACGTTGGCGGTCACCGGCGGCAGGCCGACGGCGAGGAGCACCGGGAAGGTGAACAGGGTGCCGGAGCCGACGATGGTGTTGATGGTGCCCGCGCCGATGCCGGCGGCGAAGACCGCGAGTGCTTCCCAGATGGACAAGGCCATCTCCTTCATGATCAGGGTGTCGCCTCCCCGCCGTGGAAGGTCGAGGGGCCTTGCTGATCATGCAGGAGAGGGTGGCCGTCAGTCGATGCCGGGCTGCTCGCGGCGCGGAGGCTCCTTGGGGGACCGGGGGGACTTGGGCGCGCCGCCCATGGGGCCGAGGTTGCCGACGGCGCCGCTCAGGCCCTTGAGGGCGTCGCCGATCTCGCTGGGCACGATCCAGAGCTTGTTGGCGTCGCCTTCGGCGATCTTCGGGAGCATCTGGAGGTACTGGTAGGCGAGGAGCTTCTCGTCGGCGTCTCCGGCGTGGATGGACTCGAAGACCGTACGGATGGCCTGGGCCTCGCCCTCGGCGCGCAGGGCCGCGGCCCGGGCCTCGCCCTCGGCGCGCAGGATCGCGGACTGCTTCTCGCCCTCGGCGGTGAGGATCTGCGACTGGCGGATGCCCTCGGCGGTGAGGATGGCGGCGCGCTTGTCACGGTCGGCGCGCATCTGCTTCTCCATCGAGTCCTGGATGGAGGTCGGGGGCTCGATGGCCTTGAGCTCGACGCGGTTGACGCGGATGCCCCACTTGCCGGTGGCCTCGTCGAGGACGCCGCGGAGGGCGGCGTTGATCTCCTCGCGGGAGGTCAGGGTCCGCTCCAGGTCCATGCCGCCGATGATGTTGCGCAGGGTGGTGACGGTGAGCTGCTCGATGGCCTGGATGAAGCTGGAGACCTCGTAGGTGGCGGCGCGGGCGTCGGTCACCTGGTAGTAGATGACGGTGTCGATGTTGACGACCAGGTTGTCCTGGGTGATCACCGGCTGCGGGGGGAACGGCACGACCTGCTCGCGCAGGTCGATGCGGTTGCGGATGGAGTCGATGAAGGGGACGACGATGTTCAGGCCGGCGTTGAGGGTGCGGGTGTAGCGGCCGAAGCGCTCCACGATGGCGGCGCTGGCCTGCGGAATGACCTGCACCGTCTTCATGAGGGCGATGAAGACGAGCACCACCAAGATGATCAGGACGATGATGATCGGTTCCATCGGGGCTCCCCGTGCCTCTGGTCGTTGATCGGGTGGACCGGGTTGATCCAGTTCGAGTCTTTCAGAACGCGGTGCCGCCGTGCAGGCGTTGACTGCACTTCACGGACATCGCTTCCACGGACGTCGCTTCGCCGACAGCGCTTTCATGGACGCCGCGTCACATCACAATGGCCGTGGCGCCCTCGATCTCGACGACGTCGACGTGCTCGCCGGCCTCGAAGGTGCGCTCGGAGTCGAGGGCCCGGGCCGACCAGATCTCACCGGCGAGCTTGATCCGGCCGCCGCTGCCGTCGACCCGCTCCAGGACGACGGCCTGCCGTCCCTTGAGGGCCTCCACGCCGCTCGCCAGCTCGGGCCGCTGGGCGCGGTGCCGCATGGCGACCGGGCGCACGACGGCGATGAGGGCGACCGAGACGGCGGCGAAGACGACGAACTGCGCCACGGTGCCCGCACCGAGCGCATTGGTCACGGCGGCGGCGACGGCGCCGAGAGCGAGCATGCCGAACTCGGGCATCGCGGTCACCACCAGCGGGATGCCCAGTCCGACGGCGGCCACCAGCCACCACACCCATGTGTCCACATGGTCATGGTAGGCGCGGTGACCGCCCCCGGGACAGGGTGCCCGGGAAGCCGGGCGCCCTGGTTTCGGGTCAGGAGAGCGGCAGGCCCTGGGCCGTCCAGCGGTCGCCCCTGCGCTCGACGACCAGCGGGAGGCCGAAGCAGTGGGAGAGGTTGCGGGAGGTGAGCTCCAGCTCGACGGGGCCGGCGGCCAGCACCTTGCCCTGACGGATCATCAGGACGTGGGTGAAGCCCGCGGGGATCTCCTCGACGTGGTGCGTGACCATGATCATCGAGGGGGCGAGCGGGTCGCGGGCGAGCCGGCCGAGGCGGCGCACGAGGTCCTCGCGGCCGCCGAGGTCGAGACCCGCGGCGGGCTCGTCGAGGAGCAGCAGCTCGGGGTCGGTCATCATCGCGCGGGCGATGAGGGTGCGCTTGCGCTCGCCCTCGGAGAGGGTGCCGAACTTGCGGTCCAGCAGGTCCGTCATGCCGAGGACGTCGAGGAAGGCGCGGGCGCGCTGCTCGTCGACCTCCTCGTAGCTCTCCTGCCAGGTGGCCGTCATGCCGTAGGCGGCGGTGAGGACCGTCTCCAGGACGGTCTGGCTGCGCGGCAGCTTGTCGGCGAGGGCGATGCCCGCCACGCCGATGCGCGGGCGCAGCTCGAAGACGTCGACCGCGCCGAGCTTCTCGCCCAGGACCTTGACCGTGCCCGTGGTCGGGAAGAGGTAGCTGGAGGCGACATTCAGGAGGGTGGTCTTGCCGGCGCCGTTGGGGCCGAGGATGACCCAGCGCTCCCCCTCCTTGACCGACCAGGAGACCTGGTCCACCAGAGCCCGGCCCTCGCGGACCACGGATACGTCCACCAGTTCCAGCACTTCGCTCATGAGCGCGTTGTCTCCCATTGCAGTCTCGTCGTCGCGGCGCCGGTAAGCGCAGCCCCCAGGGAAAACCTACGCCACCCGCCGGGGACACCAGTCCTTAGGCTGGTGGCCATGCTCGATGAACATCGCTCAGGGCGGCTCACTGCGTGGGGAAATGCCCTCATTGCCGGGTTTGCCGCACCTGATGACGCCGCGCACCACATCACCGGGGATGACGCCGTCCACCGCGTCGTGGGCCTTCCCGGTGAATCCGGCCCCGTGGGCCTGACGCTCGCCCTCGGCCGGCTGCGGGCGCTCGGGGCCACGGGACTGCGCCTCGCCCTGCCCGCCCCCGGCCATCCGCTGGGCCTCAGCGGCCCGCCGGAGTTCAATGCCCGCGCTCTGGAGGCCGGGGAGGCGGTCGTCGCCACGGGAGCCGCGCTGGGGCTCGTGCCGGAGGTGTACGAGGCCGGGCCGGAGGGCGACGTGCACGTCGAGGTCGTCTGGCACTGCCTGCCCGTACGGGACGCGCCGCCGGCGGACGTGCCCTCGCTCGGGGAGGCCGAACGGGAGCTCGCGGAGGCCCTGCGGGAGGCCACGGAGGTGCTCACGCGGCTGGACGTGGCGGGGTCCGGGCCGGTGGCGCAGGCAGCACTGGAGGCGTACCGGGCGCGGGCGGAGCGCGGGCGCGAGGTGCTGGCACCGGGGTATCCGCCGCGGGCCGTGCGCGTGCTGGAGCTGGCGCAGCGCGTGGGGGCGCTGATCGCGATCGCCCACGAGCCGGGGGACGGCGGCGGCCGCGAGCACGGGGCCGCGGTGAGCGCGTCGGAGATAGCGGCGCGGGCGCTGGCGCTGCGGCCGGTGGAGCGGACGGCCCGGCGGGCCCAGGTGGCCGCGTACAACGCGATCGTCGAGGAGCGGGCCCGCAAGCGGCACTGAGGCCGTGACCGCCCGGTCGTGCAGGCAGGGCGGAAGGCGCGGGAAGGCCCCGCGGACCCAGAGGTCCGCGGGGCCTTCCCGTTGCGCCGGTACGGGTCAGTGGTGCCCGTTGTGGCCACCCCAGTGGCCGTTGTGACCGTTGTGGCCGTCGTGACCGTTGTGGCCGTCGTGCCGGTCGTGGCCGTTCCAGTGACCGCCGTCGTGACCGTGCTTGTCGTGGTGACCGCGGTGCTCGTGGTAGCTGCGGTGCTCGTCCCAGCCGCTGCTGGCGTTGACGCAGGTGTTCCCGAAGGTCGGGTTCAGCAGGCCGATCAGGATGTCGATGGTGTTGCCGCAGACGTTCAGCGGCACCTGCACCGGCACCTGGATGACGTTGCCGGAGACGACGCCCGGCGAGCCCTTGGCGACGCCGTTGGCGATGGCGCCACCCGGGTGGTGGCGGTGCTGGTGCACCTGGCGGTCACTGTGGTCGTGGCGATCACCACGGTCGTGAGCGGACGCGACGCCCACAGTGGAACCGACGGCGAGCCCCGTGACCGCCAGGGCGAGAGCGGCTTTCTTGGCACTGTTCATGGTGAGGGTCTTCCTTCTGCTGACGTTCTCGGCGGCCCCAGCCGCGGGGTCGCGTAGTGATGAACGCCAGCGCACCGCCGACGGCACGGCCATCGGCGGTGTTGCCCTCGTTCGGACGATTGCTCGCCCACGCCTGCCCGGGCTATGCAGGGCGCGCCGGGCAGGCGGGATGCACCGGTATTACTTGTTGACGCAGAGGTTGCCGGCGGCGGGGTTGAGAACGCCGACGATGCTGATGGTGTTGCCGCAGAGGTTCGCGCCGACCTTCACCGGAACCTGGACGACGTTGCCGGAGGCGACACCCGGGGAGTTCTTCGCCGTGCCGTCGGCCTGGGCGTGCGCAGAGGCGGCACCGGCACCGGCGAGGGCGAGACCGCCGGCGGCGATGGTGATGACTGCGGCCTTCTTCATGTTCTTCACTCTTCTTATGACCTTCCTAGGGCGTTGCCACGGCCAGCCGCCGCGGTACGCCATGGAGAACGGGCCGCGGCCATTCGGGTTGCGGGGCCGGGGCGACCACCACACGGTCGTATGAATCTCTGATCAGAACGCGACGTTCCGCTTTGCCGCGGGCCCGTGCCGGTCAGGCTCCGATCCCATGTCGGACGGCCCACAGCGCCGCCTGCGTCCGGTCGGCGAGATCCAGCTTCATCAGAATGTTCGACACGTGGGTCTTGACGGTCTTCTCCGAGAGCACCAGCGCGCGGGCGATCTCCCGGTTCGAACGGCCGTCCGCGATCAGCGCCAGCACCTCCCGCTCCCGCTCGGTCAGCGCGTTGCCCCGCCCCTGGCCCACGCCCCCGGCCTCCTCCTGCGACAGCAGCGCCCCCGCCACCTCGGGCTGCAGCAGGACGTGACCCGCGTGCACCGAGCGGATCGCGCCCGCCAGGGCGTCGGGGTCCACGTCCTTGTAGACGTAGCCCGCCGCCCCCGCGCGCAGGGCCGGGATGACCGTGCGCTGCTCGGTGAAGCTGGTGACGATCAGCACCCGGGCGGGGTTCTCCAGCTCCCGCAGCCGGCGCAGCGCCTCGATCCCGTCGGTCCCGGGCATCTTCACGTCCATGAGGACGACGTCCGGGCGCAGCTCCTCCGTACGCTCGACGCCCTCCGCGCCGTCCGCCGCCTCCCCCACCACCTCGATGTCGTCCTGGACCTCCAGGAAGGTGCGCAGGCCCCTGCGGACCACCTGGTGGTCGTCCACCAGCACCACGCGAATCACGCCTTCAGCCACCGGGCACCTCCATCTCGATCGCGGTGCCCATCCCGGGCTCCGAGGTAACGGTCAGACTGCCGCCGACGCCGCTGGCGCGGTCCCGCATCGACACGAGGCCGAGGTGGCGCCCGGCCCGGCGGACGGCCTCGGGCTCGAAGCCGCAGCCGTCGTCGGCGACGCACAGCGCCGCGCCCTGGCCCGCGCGGGTGAGGGTGACCTGGACGCGGCCCGCTCCGGAGTGGCGCAGGGCGTTGTGCAGGGCCTCCTGGGCCACGCGCAGCAGGGCCTCCTCCTGGGCGGCCGGGAGGGCCCGTACGCCGTGGGAGGCGAAGGTGACCTTGGCGCTGTGGGCCCGGTCGAGGACCTGGACCTGGGTGCGCAGGGTCGCGACGAGGCCGTCCTCGTCCAGCCCTGCGGGCCGCAGCTCCACGACCGCGGCCCGCAGCTCGTCGGTTGCCTCCGCGGCGAGCCGTGCGGCCTCGTGGAGCTCCTCCTTGGCCCGGGCGGGGTCGCGGTCGACGAGCGCGGCGGCGGCCTGGGCGGTCAGCCGCAGCGAGAAGAGCTTCTGGGCGACGGCGTCGTGCAGCTCGTGGGAGAGGCGGGCGCGCTCCTCGGCGATGGTCAGCTCGCGGCTGCGCTCGTAGAGGCGGGCGTTGGTGAGGGCTATGGCCGCGTGCTGGGCGAGCACGCTCAGCAGCTCCTCGTCCTCCGCGGTGAAGCCGCAGGTGCGGCCGGCCTCCTCGAGGCCGCAGGGCGGCTCGCCGGGGCGGGCGGGGCGCTTCTTGTTCGCGAGGAAGAGCGCGCCGAGGACCTCGTCGCCGTCCGCGACCGGCATGCCGATGAAATCGCGCATGTCGGGGTGGGCGGCGGGCCAGCCGCCGAAGCGGGGGTCCGAGCGGACGTCGGCGAGGCGCTCGGGGGTCGCGTGCTGGATCATCGCGGCGAGGACGCCGTGCTGGCGGGGCAAAGGGCCGATGGCCTTCCACTGCTCGTCGCTGACCCCGTCGACGACGAACTGGGCGAAGCCGCCGTGGTCGTCCGGGACGCCGAGGGCCGCGTACCGGGCGTCCAGCAGCTCCCGGGCGGAGACGACGATCGTCTTCAGGACGTCGTGCACCTGCAGGTGTCTGCTCATGGCGAGGAGTGCGGTGCTCACGGCGGTGAGGCCGGAGCGGGGGCCATTGGTCATGGCTTTACGGTAGCGAGGCCCGCGGGGCCGGGGATCAGGCCGGCGGTGGCCGGGCCTGGGTCGTTCGGCTTAGGCCCGTGGTCGGGTGGCTGCCCGCCCTCCCGTGGGCATGTACTTGCCATGTCTATACCAACCCAGTGGACACCCACCCACGGTGAGCCCTACCGGCCCGTGCCCTACCGGCCCCGGCGGATGCCCGTCCAGGAGTCCCTCGCCCGCGCCGCCGAGCTGCGCGAGCGGATGGACGGGCGGCGGACGGTGCGGCAGTTCTCCGCCGATCCGGTGCCGGACCAGGTGGTCCGGGACGCCATCGCGTGCGCGGCCACCGCGCCCTCCGGGGCGCACCAGCAGCCGTGGACCTTCGTCCTGGTGAAGGACCCCGGGGTGCGGCGGCGCATCCGTGCCGCCGCGGAGGAGGAGGAACAGCTCTCGTACGCGGGCCGGCTGGGCGAGGAGTGGCTGGCGGCCCTGCGGCCGCTGGGCACGGACGAGGTCAAGCCGCACCTGACGGACGCGCCCGCGCTGATCGTGGTCTTCCAGCAGCGGTACTGGCTCGGCGAGGACGGGGAGAAGCGCAAGCACTACTACGTGGACGAGTCGGTCGGCATCGCGGTCGGGATGCTGCTGTCCGCGCTGCACCTGTCGGGGCTCGCCGCCCTGGTGCACACGCCGAGCCCGATGCGTTTCCTGTCCGAGGCGCTGGGCCGTCCGGTGAACGAGAAGGCGTTCGCGGTGATCCCCGTCGGCTATCCGTCGGACGACTGCCGGGTGCCGGACCTGGTGCGCAAGAGCCTCGATCAGGTGCTGGTGGAGGTCTGAGCCCAGAACGGGAACGCTGTGTGCGGAACCGGTCGCACCGGGCGACGGGAGCGCTCGCCCGGTGTGACCCCGCACATAGGACGCACGTCACCTACGACCTTGCCTAGTGGGCGCATAAAACCGGCGTAAGCGGGTGGCAGGGGCCCTTTTGACCTTCCCTTTGCCCCTCCCCGCAGCACCCTCGGCAACGAAGCCGGGTAGTACGTCACGCCTTTGCCACAGCATTTTGCGGCCGCTAAGAATTCTCCCGTCGCACGGCGCCGTCGATCGAGACGCGGCGCTCATTCGCGCCGCTCCGGGCCACTGCGACTTCGTGCGATCGGAAGGTTCCCCTCAGCATGCGCTCCCCCATCTCTGGTTATAGCCGCCTGTCCAAGGTCCAGAAGTTCTCCGCCGCCGGCATCGCCGCTGCGGGCGTCGCCGCTCTGACGTTCGCCGCGATACCGGGCTCCGCCGACGCGGAGAAGCAGCCCATCGCCGTCAAGCCCGTCGCGTGGAGCGCGGAGGCCTTCGGCCACCAGGAGCAGCAGGAGCAGCTCACCAAGCAGGCCGACAACGCCGCCAAGCAGGCGCAGGCCCAGGCCGAGGCCAAGAAGAAGGCCGACGCCGAGGCCGCCGCCAAGGCGAAGGCCGACAAGGAGCGCGCCGAGAAGGAGGCCGCGAGCCGTTCCCAGGAGCGCAAGCCGGTCCAGGCCGCGCCCGCCGCGCCGGCCCCGAAGACCTACGCCGACAACCTCGACGGCTGGATCAAGGAAGCCCTCGACGTCATGAAGGCCAAGGGCATCCCGGGCTCCTACAACGGCATCCACCGCAACATCATGCGGGAGTCGACCGGCAACCCGAAGGCCATCAACCTCTGGGACTCCAACGCCGCCAAGGGCATCCCCTCCAAGGGCCTGCTCCAGGTGATCGACCCGACCTTCAAGGCGTACCACGTCGAGGGCACCTCCTGGGACATCTACGACCCGGTCGCCAACATCACCGCCGCGTGCAACTACGCGTGGAAGGTCTACGGCTCCATGGACAACGTGAACTCCGCCTACTAAGGCCGAGAGCGCGGACAGCGACATACGCCGAAGGGCGGCACCCGGCGCGGGTGCCGCCCTTCGGCGTATGCGGGGCGGGGCGCGGGACTACTTGCGCATGACCTCCGGCTCGTGGCGGCGCAGCAAACGTGCGACTGCGAAGCCACAGGCGACGCCGATGACGATCAGGGCCACGATGTCGATCGTCCACTGGGTGGCGGTGTGCTCCCAGAGCGGGTCGAGCTTGGGGGGCCTGGTCTTGTCGAACGGGGCCATGACGTGCGAGAGGTCCAGCGTGGTGCCGACGCCGGCGATGGCCCAGCGGGCCGGCATCAGCCAGGCGAACTGCTCGATGCCCGGCGAGTCGTAGATCTTGAACAGGATGCCGGTGAAGACGACCTGGACGATCGCGAACATGACCAGCAGCGGCATGGTCTTCTCGGAGGTCTTCACCAGCGCGGAGATGACCAGGCCGATCATCATGCAGGTGAAGCCCAGGGCGATGATCACCAGGCAGAGCTCGAGGGCGGGCGCCGCCTTGAAGACCAGGCCGTTCTCCGGCAGCTTGCGGACCGAGAAGCCGATGGCGCAGATGAGGGCACCCTGCACCGCGGTGATCATGCCGAGGACGACCACCTTGGACATCAGGTACGCGGAGCGGGACAGGCCGACGGCCCGTTCCCGTTCGTAGATCACCCGTTCCTTGATCAGCTCACGGACGGAGTTGGCGGCACCGGAGAAGCACATGCCGACCGCGAGGATCAGCATGATCGTGCCGGCGTCCTGGTTGAAGTGCCCCTTGGTCGCCGGGCCGAGGCCGAAGTCGGACGGGATCACCGTGCTGACACCGCCGAGGACGGCCGGGAGGAGCAGCATCAGGGCCATGAAGCCGCGGTCCGAGGCGATGACGGAGACGTAGCGGCGCATCAGCGTCCACAGCTGGGAGCCCCAGCTCTGGGCCTTCGGCGGGCGCACCATCTGCGGCTGGACGTGCACCGACTGCGGGGCGACGGCGTCGATGTCGGCCGCGTACATCTGGTAGTGCTGCGAGCCGCGCCAGCGGCCCGACCAGTCGTAGTCGCGGTAGTTCTCGAAGGCCGAGAAGACGTCCGCCCAGGTCTCGTAGCCGAAGAAGTTGAGCGCTTCCTCCGGGGGGCCGAAGTAGGCGACGGAACCGCCGGGGGCCATGACGAGCAGCTTGTCGCAGAGCGCGAGCTCGGCGACGGAGTGGGTGACCACCAGGACCGTGCGGCCGTCGTCCGCGAGGCCGCGCAGCAGCTGCATGACGTCGCGGTCCATGCCCGGGTCGAGGCCGGAGGTGGGCTCGTCCAGGAAGATCAGCGAGGGCTTGGTCAGCAGCTCCAGGGCCACCGAGACGCGCTTGCGCTGGCCGCCGGAGAGGGCGGTGACCTTCTTGTCCTTGTGGATGTCGAGCTTGAGCTCGCGCAGCACCTCGTCTATCCGGGCCTCGCGCTCGGAGGCCGCGGTGTCACCGGGGAAGCGGAGCTTCGCCGCGTAGCGCAGCGCCTTCCGGACGGTGAGCTCCTTGTGCAGGATGTCGTCCTGCGGGACGAGGCCGATGCGCTGGCGCAGCTCGGCGAACTGCTTGTAGAGATTCCGGTTGTCGTAGAGGACGTCGCCCTCGTTGGCGGGCCGGTAGCCGGTGAGCGCCTTGAGGAGGGTGGACTTGCCGGAGCCGGAGGGGCCGATGACGGCGATCAGCGACTTCTCGGGGACGCCGAAGGAGACGTCCTTGAGGATCTGCTTGCCGCCGTCGACGGTGACCGTCAGGTGGCGGGCGGAGAAGGAGACGTCGCCGGTGTCGACGAACTCCTCCAGCCGGTCGCCGACCAGGCGGAAGGTGGAGTGACCGACACCGACGATGTCGTTGGGGCCGATGATCTGCTGGCGGACCGGCTGACCGTTGACGTAGGTGCCGTTGTGGCTGCCGAGGTCGACGATCTCGAAGCGGCCGTCGCCGGTGGAGCGGAACTCGGCGTGGTGCCGGGAGACCTGGAGGTCGGAGACGACCAGCTCGTTCTCCAGGGCACGACCGATGCGCATCGTGCCGCGGCCGACGGCCATCTGGTGGAAGCTGGTCGGGCTGCGGTCGCCGTAGACGGGCGGGGCGCCGCCCTGCGAGGGCGTGCCGCCGTGCGCCGGGGGCTGGTGCGCGCCGGGTCCCGGCTGCTGGGGGACGTACGCCTGCTGCGGGGGCTGCTGCCAGCCGCCGGGCTGCTGGTGCTGCTGAGGCTGCTGCGGGTGCTGCTGGTACTGCCCCGGCTGCTGCCAGGCGCCGGGCTGCTGGTGCTGCGGCGGCTGGTGCGGCGTGTGCTGCGGCGGAGCCTGGTGCAGCGGCGCGGCCATGGCGGTCTGCGCGCTGTAGAGGTCCGCGGCCGGGACGCCGGCCCCGGCGCCGGCGGCACCGGCGCTCAGGTTCAGCCGCGGGCCGTCCGTCGCATTGCCCAGGTGCACCGTCGAGCCGGGGCCGATCTCCATGTGGTGGATCCGCTGGCCCTGCACGTACGTGCCGTTGGTGCTGCCGTGGTCCTCGATGACCCAACTGCGGCCCTCCCACCGTACGGTGGCGTGCCGCCACGAGACGCGGGCGTCCTGCAGCACCATGTCACCCTGCGGATCCCGCCCGAGGGTGTAGGACCTGGACGGATCGAGCGTCCAGGTCTGTCCATTCAATTCCAGTACGAGTTCCGGCACTCCATGCCCCACTACTTGTCCCCCGATGAGCCCCCTGCATCAGGGAGTCTAGGGATGGCGAACATCGGGAGGAACTATTTCAGGCACAGTCCCCGAACCGAAAGTCGGGGATTGCCGCGACCGTGTAACAGGCGCCGTTGACCGATCCGAAACATACCCTGAGAGTGGTTACCGCCATGGATACGTACGGATCATGCGCATCCGGGCAATAGCCCGGCTGCAGACCGGCACGGGGGGCCGTGATGACCGTGGACGGGGGCGGGCGCGGGGTGCGTCCGGCGGAGTTGTTGCTGACGTCGATTGCGGCTGTGAGCTGGTCTTTTCTGGCCATGGCGGGGATAGCGGCGCTCGGGCTGCACCTGCTCGGTGCGGATACGGCGGGCGCGCTGGGGCCGATGACCGCGGCGGTCGTCGTGCTCGCCGTAGGTGGATCACTCACGCCTTCGGGGGATATTGAAGCATTCGGCCTGAAGGGCGCCGGGGCGCACACCGCCATCGATATCGCGCCACTGGGAGTGAGCCTGGCGGGCGCCCTGTTGCTGGGAATGATCTTTGCGCGATCGTTGCGCCGGGCCGGTGCCACGATCGGCGCCGGAGAGCTCGCCGCGCGGGCCGGCGCGGTGATCGTGCTCTTCCTGCTCCTGCTCGGCGGCCTCGCCTGGGCCGGGGAGGATTCGATCACCATCGACGGGAGCAGCCTGGGCCTGGGGGGCGGCAAGGACGGCGGCGGGGGCGGAGGGGGCCCCAAGCTGGTGATCCCGGGCATCGGCGACGTCGGGGACATCGCGGGCGGGCTGCCGGACCGGCTCGCCGGCCTGGCCGACGCCAAGGCCGCCGTCGGCTTCAGCGTGCGGACGGGGCCCTCGCTGTTCGGGGGCGCCGTCTGGGTCCTGGGCATCCTGCTGATCGCGGTGCTGGGCTCGCGCCGGGCCCCGCTCCCCCGCGGCCTGCAGGCGCTGCACCGGGGCGTGCGCCCCGCGGTCTCGGCGCTGTGCGCGGTGCTGGTCCTCGCGGTGGCGGCGGGCGTGGCCGCCGCGGCGTACGCGGCGGCCGGCGACGACCAGCCGAAGCGGATCTTCGGCGCCGCGCTGCTCGGGGCGCCGAACGGGGTGTTCCTCGCGGTGCCGCTGGGGCTGTTCGTCTCCTGGCGCGGCACGGCCACGGGCGCACTGACCAAGGTGCTGCCCTCCCCGCTGGACGAGCTGCTGAGCGCGCGGGCCGAGGAGGCGGTCACGCTGGGGCGGCTGGCCGAGCTCGACAGCACGGTGTGGCTGCTGGCCGTCGCCTGTGCGCTGATGATGCTGGGCGTCGGGGTGCTCACCGCGGTCCGCGCGCCACGGGAGGGCCTGGGGCCGACGGCGTTCGCCGCGCGCTGCGCCGTGGCGCTGGGAGTGGCGACGGCCCTGGCCCTGCCGCTGCTGGTGCTCGCGACGCGGGTGAAGGCGGACGCGAGCCTGTCGGTGCTGGGCTTCGACGCCTTCGGGGCGGGCCTGGAGCTGCGCGGCAATGCGGCGATGGCGCTGGCGCTGGGCGCCGCGTGGGGCGCCGCCGCCGGGGCGCTCGGGGGTCTCCTCGCGTGCGCGACCGGCACGGCGGGGCGGCGGGCGGTGGCCTTCGGGCGGCCGGAGGCGGCCGCTGCGGCCCACCCGGCCGCGGCGGCGCCGCCCGGCCCGTACCGTCCCTCGCCGGGGCGGCCCGGGCAGGAGGACCCCAACCCGTACCGGCGTCCCGCGCGGGACGACACCAACCCGTACAAGCGCCCGCTCTTCGACGACCGCTCCAGTGCGCCGACGCAGACGGGCCGGCCGCTGCCGCCGCCCCGCCGGCCCCGGGGCAGCGGATACCGCTACGGGGCGCCGCCGCCGGAGGAGCCTCCGCCTCCGCCGCCCGGGCCCCCGCCGGGGCGCCGATGACGGCGTTCACGCCGTGTAGGCCATGCCTTGGGCATGTCTTCGCCGAGCGGTAGCCGGGACACCTGTGCGTATCCGGCGCGGGGCCCGATACGGTAAGAGGACCATGAGCGCATCGCAGACCTCGCCTGCCACCCCCGTCCCCGCCGACGACGAGCCGACCCTCCTCGTCAAGATCTTCGGGAAGGACCGGCCGGGCATCACCGCCGGGCTGTTCGACACGCTCGCCGCGTACGCCGTGGACGTCGTCGACATCGAGCAGGTCGTCACCCGGGGCCGGATCACCCTGTGCGCGCTGGTCACGGCGCCGGAGGGAGGCGGGAACGCCGAGGGCGAGCTGCGGGCCACGGTGCACAGCTGGGCCGAGTCGATGCGGCTGCAGGCCGAGATCATCTCGGGCCTGGGCGACAACCGCCCGCGCGGCACGGGGCGTTCCCACGTCACGGTGCTGGGCCATCCGCTCACCGCCGAGTCGACGGCCGCCATCGCGGCGCGGATCACCGGCACGGGCGGCAACATCGACCGCATCTTCCGGCTCGCCAAGTATCCGGTGACGGCCGTGGAGTTCGCGGTGTCCGGCGTGGAGACGGAGCCCCTGCGGACGGCGCTGGCCCTGGAGGCCGCGGTGCGCGGGGTCGACGTGGCGGTCGTGGCGGCGGGACTGCAGCGGCGGGCCCAGCGGCTGATCGTGATGGACGTCGACTCCACGCTGATCCAGGACGAGGTCATCGAGCTGTTCGCCGCGCACGCGGGCTGCGAGGCCGAGGTCGCGGAGGTGACCGCGCGGGCGATGCGCGGCGAGCTGGACTTCGAGGAGTCCCTGCACGCCCGGGTGGCGCTGCTGGCGGGGCTGGACGAGTCCGTCGTGGACAAGGTGCGGGCGGAGGTGCGGCTGACGCCGGGCGCCCGGACGCTGATCCGCACGCTCAAGCGGCTCGGCTACCAGGTGGGCGTGGTCTCCGGCGGGTTCACCCAGGTCACGGACGACCTGCAGGAGCGGCTCGGGCTGGACTTCGCCTCGGCGAACACCCTGGAGATCGTCGACGGCCGGCTGACCGGGCGCGTGACCGGGGAGATCGTGGACCGGGCGGGCAAGGCCCGGCTGCTGCGGCGGTTCGCCGCCGAGGCGGGCGTGCCGCTGGCGCAGACCGTGGCCATCGGCGACGGCGCGAACGACCTCGACATGCTCAACGCCGCGGGGCTGGGCGTGGCCTTCAACGCCAAGCCGGTGGTGCGCCAGGCGGCGCACACGGCGGTGAACGTCCCGTTCCTGGACACGGTGCTCTACCTGCTGGGCGTCACCCGCGAAGAGGTCGAGGCGGCCAGGACCCACGAGTAGGGGCCGGCGGACGTGCCCGCCGCAACGACGGGGGCGGGGCACCACGACGGCGAGGGTCCGGCGGAATGAGCGACGGCCGGAGTCGGTGCACGCACCTCATCCGCCGGACGGGCGCTACGCGTGGGGCGTCCAGAAGGCGACCAGCCGGCCGACGCCGTGCTCGACGGCCTTCCACGATCCGGTGAAGGCGAGCACCGCGATGGCGGAGGTGGGGAACCCGGTGCGGTTCAGCCGCGGCAGCAGATCGCCGTCGGACTCGCCCGCGAGGGCGTCGGCCAGGGCGTGCATGCCGGGGTTGTGCCCGATCATGACGACGTCCTGGACCTCGTCGGAGACCTCGTTGAGCAGGGCGATCAGCTCGCCGAGCGAGGCCTCGTACATCCGCTCCTCGTAGACCGTCCGGGGGCGCTGGGACAGCTCGGGGACGGCGAGCTTCCAGGTCTCGCGCGTGCGGGCGGAGGTGGAGCAGAGGGCCAGGTCGGGATCGATGCCGGAACCGGCGAGCCAGCGGCCTGCGACCGGGGCGTCCTTGCGGCCGCGGTCCGCGAGCGGACGTTCGTGGTCGTCCACGTCGGACCATTCGGCTTTGGCGTGCCGGAATACGACGATCCTGCGGGTCGGTTCGGAGCTCATGCCGTCCAGCTTCGCATGAAACCCACGGCGAGGCGCGGGGTGTTGAAAGGGTTGCACCCGAAGCGGCGCACGCGCCCCACCTGCCCTCACGGGGCTTCGTCGCCCAGCGCGAGCCGGACGAAGGCGACCACGCGGGCGACCGTGCCCGAGGCGGCGGGATCCGGACCGGAGTCCGCGGTGGCGGGAACGGCGAGCAGGGTGCAGAAGACGGTGAACGCCGCGGCGGCGAGCGCGAGGGCCCACCAGGGCAGCCGCGTCTGCACGGTGCCGGGAGTCCGGGCTTTCGTACCGGCGGGCATGGGATCGCCTCCGAGCTGTTCGGTGCACCGCCCCGTCGCGGTGTACTACGAACCTACGGAGAACGGCGCCCCGCTCCCATCCGGTGGACCACCCACTTGCCCCTGACCTGTCCCCCCTAGGGGATGGGGGGTTAGCCCCACCATCGCCTGGAGGCAGACCGGAAGAGGACGCCCGGCCGAGGCCGGGGGGGGAGGCCGGGGTCAGGGGGAGAAGACCGTCGCAATGACCGAGATGACCACCGTGATGCCCAGCATCGCGCCGAGGATCGTCAGCAGGGTCTTCTGACCGTTCTTGGGGTTGGGATCGAGCACAGGCTGCATGCGACCAGTCTCCCACCCCGCGCGCGGGCGGCCGCGTCCGGGTCAGAGCTCGTCCTCCACGGTGCGGGCGCGCCCGGCCAGCACGCCCGCCACGACCTGAGGCACCATCAGCGCGGCCATCAGCGCGAGCGGCACGTCCCAGCCGCCCGTGCGCTCGTTGAGCCAGCCCACGAGCAGCGGGCCGGGGATGGAGATCAGATAGCCGGTGCTCTGGGCGAACGCCGACAGCCGCACCACGCCCCCGCCGGTGCGGGCGCGCATGCCGATCAGCGTCAGGGCGAGCGTGAAGGCGCTGTTGGACACGCCCAGCAGCACGGCCCAGGCCCAGGCGCCCGCGGCCGGGGCCAGCCACAGCCCCGCGTACCCCGCCAGCCCGAAGCAGGCCAGGGCGACGACGAGGACGCCCTGGTGCGGCAGGCGGGCGGCGAGGCGCGGCAGCACGAAGGCGAGGGGGATGCCGGTCAGCATCGTGACGGCGCTCAGGATGCCCGCGGCGGAGGCGGACACCCCGGCGTCGCGGAAGATCGCCGGCATCCAGCCCATGACGATGTAGGCGCCGGTCGCCTGGATGCCGAAGAAGATGCCGAGTGCCCAGGCGGTGGGGCTGCGCGTGATGCTGGTGCGGGCAGCGTCCTGGGCGGCGGCCGCGGGGGCGGCGGATCCGTCCGTACGGCCGCGGCGGGCGGCCACCATCCACAGCAGCCCGGCCGCGGCGGCGAGCAGCGCCCACGAGCCGAGGCCGAGGCGCCAGCTGTGGCCCATCGCCCCGGCGAGCGGCACGGTGCCTGCGGCGGCCGCCGCGGCACCCGCGGCGATGGCCATGGAGTACAGGCCGGTCATCGGGCCGACCCGGTCGGGGAACCAGCGTCTGACGGCCAGGGGCATCAGGACGTTGCTGACGGCGATGCCCGCGAGCGCGAGCACGCTCAGGGCGAGGAAGCCGGAGACGCCGCCCGCGTACGGCCGCAGGGCGAGACCGGCGGCTATCGCCGCCATGCCCGCGCAGACGACGGCCGCGGGGCCGAAGCGGCGGGCCAGCCGGGGCGCGGCGAGGCCGAAGACCGCGAAGCAGAACGCGGGCACGGACGTCAGCAGGCCCGCCACGGTGCCGCTCATGCCGAGGTCGGCGCGGACCTCCTTCAGCAGCGAGCCCAGGCTCGTCACGGCGGGGCGGAGGTTGAGCGCGGCAAGGACGAGGCCGGCGACCAGGAGCCGGGCCGCCCAGGCGGAACCCGGAGCGCCCTCCCCCGCCGGTGCGGGGGCCTGCAGCGGGCCGGCGGGGTCGACTGCGGCGGCGGCCTCGGCCGCTCTCAGGTCTTCGTCTGCCGTGGATGCCATGACGGCATCATAGATAGAATCATGGGATGAATGGAGGCTGTCGATGCCACTGAACTCGCCCAAGCGCTCCCGCCTCGTCGACCAGGTCATCGCCGGGCTGCGCAGCCAGATCACGTCCGGTGAGTGGCCCGTCGGCTCGCGCATCCCCACCGAGCCGGAGCTGGTCGAGCAGCTCGGCGTCGCGCGCAACACCGTGCGCGAGGCCGTGCGCGCCCTCGCGCACAACGGCCTGCTGGACATCCGGCAGGGATCCGGCACCTACGTCATCGCCACGAGCGAGCTGGCGGGCGTGATGAACCGCCGCTTCGCCGACGCCGACCCGCTGCACGTGGCCGAGCTGCGCAGCGCCCTGGAGGCGTCGGCCGCCCGGCTCGCGGCCCGCCGGCGCACCGAGCAGGACCTGGTGCAGCTGGCGGCGCTGCTGGAGCGGCGCGAGGAGGCGTGGCGCTCGGGCGACGCCGAGCGGTTCGTGGAGGCGGACGCCACGCTGCACACGGCCGTCGTCTCCGCCGCGCACAACGAGGTGATGGCCGAGGTGTACGCGGACCTCGGCGGGGTGATGCGCGACTTCCTGCGGGCCGGTGTGGGGACGGCGCTGCAGCCGGAAGGGCTCGTCGACCACGGGCGGCTCGTCGCGGCCATCGAGGAGGGGGACGAGGAGACCGCGGGGGCGGAGGCGAGCGCGTACCCCTTCGGCTGCCTGGGCGCGGCGGAACCGGCAGGCTGACGCTTCGGGCGGCTCCGGCAGTCCGCGGGTGGTCAAGCAGTCTTGAGCGGGGCGGTGGGTCACCAGCAGTCTCAAGCAGGGCTGTGGGTCACCCAGGCGTGGCGTATCCCCAGCCAGCAGCGCTGGCTGAGGGCGACGTGCCCGGCGGGGCCGACGGTGGCCTGCGCGGTGTCCATGTCCGGGTCCCACCAGCGCACGCACTCGATGTGCAGCTGGACGTGGTCGGTGGTGGCGTTGCCGTTGAAGCAGTGGGTGGTGGCGTGGGAGCCGTGGACGCGCGTGCGGCACTCGGCGTGCCGCGGGACGGGCGGAGCGGCCGGGGCGGCGGCCGCAGCCGGGGACACCGGGGCCGTCGAGCCGGCCAGGGCCGCGGCGGCGATCAGCAGGGCCGCGGTGCGGCGGAGCGGGGAGCTCATGCGCGTACCTCCTCCCGCCCTTCAGTGTGCGGGGGCGGGCTCCGGCGCACGAGCCGGAAAAGCCCGGTGCCCGTTCCGGCGTAGCGGAACGGGCACCGGGCGTGCGCTTCGGGGCTCAGGAGCCCATCATGTGCGCCGGGACCTCAGCCGTGGGCTCGGGCGCCCGTCCGGCGAGTGGGTGCTAGGCGCCCATCATGTGCACGCCACCGTCGACGTGCACGATCTCGCCCGTGGTGCGGGGGAAGAAGTCCGACAGCAGACCGACGACGCCGCGGCCCGCCGGCTCCGGGTCGGCCAGGTCCCAGCCGATGGGGGCGCGGTGGTTCCACACGTCCGCGAGCTCCTCGAAGCCCGGGATGGACTTGGCGGCCATCGACTTGATCGGACCGGCGGAGACCAGGTTGCAGCGGATGCCCTTGGGACCGAAGTCACGGGCGAGGTAGCGGTTGGTGCCCTCGAGGGCGGCCTTGGCCACGCCCATCCAGTCGTACTTCGGCCAGGCGATCTGCGCGTCGAAGGTCAGACCGACGATCGAGCCGCCCTCGCGCATCAGCGGGAGCAGGGCCATGGCCAGCGACTTGTAGGAGTACGCCGAGACCTGGACGGCCGTGGAGACGTCCTCCCAGGTGGCGTCGAGGAAGGTGAAGGCGCCCTGCGGGCCGAAGGCGATGGAGTGCACGATGCCGTCGAGGGCCACGCCCTCGCCGAGGTGCTCGCGCACCTTGTCGGCCAGGCCGTCCAGGTGCTCCTGGTTGCTGACGTCCAGCTCGATGACCGGCGCGGGCTTCGGCAGCCGCTTGGCGATCCGCTCGACCAGGGAGAGCCGGCCGAAGCCGGTCAGGATGACCTCGGCGCCCTCGTTCTGGGCGACCTTGGCGGCCTGGAAGGCGATCGACGACTCCGTGAGGACGCCGGTGACCAGGATGCGCTTGCCTGCAAGGATTCCACTCATGACGTTCAGTGACCCATGCCCAATCCGCCGTCGACAGGAATGACGGCTCCAGTGATGTATGCGGCCTCGTCGGAGGCGAGGAAGCGGACCGAGGCGGCGATCTCCTCGGGCTGCGCGTAGCGCGCGAGCGGAACCTGCTTGGTGATGCCCTCGCGCTGCTCGTCGGTGAGCACGCGGGTCATGTCGGTGTCGACGAAGCCGGGGGCGACGACGTTGCAGGTGATGTTCCGGGAGCCCAGCTCACGGGCGATCGAGCGGGCGAAGCCCACCAGGCCGGCCTTGGAGGCGGCGTAGTTGGCCTGGCCCGCGGAGCCCAGCAGGCCCACCACGGAGGAGATCAGCACGACGCGGCCCTTGCGGGCGCGCAGCATGCCCTTCGAGGCCCGCTTGACGACCCGGAAGGTGCCGGTGAGGTTGGTGTCGACGACGGAGGTGAAGTCGTCCTCGGACATGCGCAGGAGCAGCTGGTCGCGGGTGACGCCGGCGTTGGCCACCAGCACCTCGACCGCGCCCTGCTTCTCCTCGATCTCCTTGTAGGCCTGCTCGACCTGCTCGGGGTCCGTGATGTCGCACTTCACGGGGAGGCACCCCAGGTCCAGGAGGGCGGCCGGCGGCTCTCCCGAGCGGTAGGTGAAGGCGACCTTGTCGCCCGCCTCCGCGAAGGCGCGGGCGATGGCGAGGCCGATGCCCCGGTTTCCTCCGGTGACCAGAACCGAGCGGCTCAAAGGACCACCCTTCCTTCACGTGTAGCTGCCAGCTGGCTGCCATTGGTCGTCTGTACCGTACGAAAACTATCGGGCCGAGGCCTCTGACGTGCAGCCCGCCCCTAACAGGAGCACATGGCGGACCCTGTGGGGTCCCTACAGAAAGCAGAGCTGCGAGGCCCGTCCGGACCCGTGCGGGGGGCATTCCCCGATCCGCCCCTGAACTGGGCAAAAGCCCGGGACCATGGGCGGCGGGGCGTGATTCACTGCGTCCTCGGGAGACATTGCATGCCTAGGGGAGGCCATCCGTGCCACATGAAATCGACGAGTCGTTCCTCGCGCTGCCGCTGCGGCAACTCGCCGACGCGGCCCTCGCGCGCGCCCGCGCGCTGGGGGCCGACCACGCGGACTTCCGCCTGGAGCGGGTGCGCAGCGCCTCCTGGCGGCTGAGGGACGCCCGGCCGGCCGGCACCTCCGACACCACCGACCTGGGGTATGCGGTGCGGGTGGTGCACGGCGGGAGCTGGGGCTTCGCGGCGGGCGTCGAGCTGACGATGGACGCGGCGGCCCGGGTGGCGGGGCAGGCCGTGGCGATGGCGCGGCTGTCGGCGAAGGTGATCGCGGCGGCCGGCTCGGACGAGAGGGTGGAGCTGGCGGACGAGCCGGTGCACGCCGACCGGACCTGGGTGTCGTCCTACGAGATCAACCCCTTCGACGTGCCGGACGCGGAGAAGGGCGAGCTGCTCGCGGACTGGAGCTCGCGGCTGCTGGCGGCGGACGGGGTGGCGCACGCGGACGCCTCGCTGCTGACCGTCCAGGAGAACAAGTTCTACGCCGACTCGGCGGGCACGACCACCACCCAGCAGCGCGTCCGGCTGCACCCGCAGCTGACGGCGGTCGCGGTCGACCCCGCCACCGGCGGCTTCGACGCGATGCGCACCATCGCGCCCCCGGCCGGCCGCGGCTGGGAGTACCTGACGGGCACCGGCTGGGACTGGGACGCCGAGCTGGCGGAGATCCCCGCGCTGCTGGCCGAGAAGATGCGCGCCCCGAGCGTCGAGGCGGGCTCGTACGACCTGGTGGTCGACCCGTCCAACCTGTGGCTGACGATCCACGAGTCGATCGGCCACGCCACCGAGCTGGACCGCGCGCTGGGCTACGAGGCCGCGTACGCGGGCACGTCCTTCGCGACCTTCGACCGGCTGGGCTCGCTGAAGTACGGCTCGGAGCTGATGAACGTCACCGGCGACCGGACCGCCGAGCACGGGCTCGCGACCACCGGCTACGACGACGAGGGCGTCGAGGCCCAGTCCTGGGACCTCGTCAAGGACGGCATCCTGGTCGGCTACCAGCTGGACCGCCGCATCGCGAAGCTGACCGGCTTCGAACGCTCCAACGGCTGCGCGTTCGCCGACTCCCCCTCCCACGTGCCGGTCCAGCGGATGGCCAACGTCTCCCTGCAGCCGGCGCCCGGCGGGCCGTCGACCGAGGAGATGATCTCCGGCGTCGAGCGCGGGATCTACGTGGTCGGCGACCGCTCATGGTCGATCGACATGCAGAGGTACAACTTTCAATTCACAGGACAGCGGTTCTATCGCATCGAGAACGGCCGGCTGGCGGGGCAGCTGCGGGACGTGGCCTACCAGGCCACGACCACGGACTTCTGGGGCTCGATGACGGCCGTCGGCGGGCCGCAGACGTATGTCCTGGGCGGCGCGTTCAACTGCGGGAAGGCCCAGCCCGGGCAGGTCGCGGCCGTATCCCACGGCTGCCCCTCGGCCCTCTTCGAGAACGTCAACATCTTGAACACCACCGAGGAGGCGGGTCAGTGAGCCCTCGTAACCAGCCGCACGAGATCGTCGAGCGCGCCCTGGAGCTGTCCCGTGCCGACGGCTGCATGGTCATCGCCGGCGAGCGCTCCACCGCCAACCTCCGCTGGGCACGCAACGCGCTCACCACCAACGGCGTCACCCGCGGCCGTACCGTCACGGTGATCGCCACGGTGGACGGCGCCGAGGGCACCGCCTCGGGCGTCGTCTCGCGGTCGGCCGTCACGACCGCTGAGCTGGAGCCGCTGGTGCGGGCCGCCGAGGCCGCCGCGCGCGAGGCCGGGCCGGCCGAGGACGCCCAGCCGCTGGTGTCGGGCGTCCCGCACTCCCCCGACTTCACGGCCCCGCCCGCCGAGACCTCATCCGCGGTCTTCGACGGCTTCGCTCCCGCGCTCGGCGAGTCCTTCGCCGGTGCCCGGGCGCAGGGCCGCGAGCTGTACGGCTTCGCCCTCCACGAGGTCTCCTCGTACTACCTCGGCACGTCCACCGGGCTGCGGCTGCGCCACGACCAGCCGACCGGGTCCCTGGAGCTCAACGCCAAGTCGCCGGACGGCACCCGTTCCGCGTGGGCGGGCCGGGCCACGCGCGACTTCACCGACGTCGACCCGCAGGCCCTGGACGCCGAGCTGGCGCAGCGCCTCGCGTGGGCCGAGCGGAAGATCGAGCTGCCGGCCGGGCGGTACGAGACGCTGCTGCCGCCGAGCGCCGTCGCCGACCTGCTCGTCTACCAGATGTGGTCGGCGGCCGCCCGTGACGCCGCCGAGGGCCGGACGGTCTTCTCGAAGACCGGCGGCGGCACCCGGGTCGGCGAGAAGCTGTCCCCGCTGCCGCTGACGCTGCGCAGCGACCCGCACGCCGCGGGCCTGGAGTGCGCGCCGTTCGTGCTCACGACCAGCTCGGGGGACGACGCGTCGGTCTTCGACAACGGCCTGCCGCTCGGCCCGACGGACTGGATCCGCGACGGCGTGCTGGAGCACCTGGTCACGACGCGGCACAGCGCCGGGCTCACGGACCTGCCGGTCACCCCGCTCGTGGACAACCTCATCCTGGACGCGGGGGGCACCGGCACGCTCGACGAGATGGTCGCGGCCACCGAGCGCGGCCTGCTGCTGACCTGCCTGTGGTACATCCGCGAGGTGGACCCGGCGTCGCTGCTGCTGACGGGGCTGACCCGGGACGGCGTCTATCTCGTGGAGAACGGCGAGGTCGTCGGCGAGGTCAACAACTTCCGCTTCAACGAGTCCCCGGTGTCGGTGCTCTCGCGCGCCACCGAGGCGGGCCGCACCGAGCCGACGCTGCCGCGCGAGTGGGGCGACTACTTCACCCGGGCCGCGATGCCCGCCCTGCGCGTGCCGGACTTCAACATGAGCTCCGTCAGCCGGGGCGTGTGACCGCAGGAGGCGACCGCAGGGGGTGTGACAGCCGGGACGCGGCACCGGGCCGAATAGACTGGTCCGCGTCCACCTGTCCCCCGCTCGCATACGTCTTCCGTATGCGTCCCTTTTCTTCTCCGTCCGTTTCTCATCCGTCCCATCGATCCCCAGGAATGTCATGACACGCCTCGGCGAATCCGTCGCCCGCGCCGGTGAGCTCCTCGCGCAGGACCTCTCCTCCGACCAGACCGTCCAGCGGCTGCTCCAGGAGACGGGCTCGCGGCGCTATCTCGATCTGACGGATCTGTCGGCGAAGGAGCAGGCCGAGCTGATCGCCGCCCGCACCGTCGAGGTGCTGCCGGGTGTGGACAAGCTGGCCGAGCGCATCGAGGAGCGGCGCGCGGCGGGCAAGGGCCTGCAGCTCAAGCTGGGCATCGACCCGACGGCGGCCGACGTCCACCTGGGCCACGCCGTGCCGATGATCATCCTCAGCCGCTTCCAGCGCATGGGCCACGACGTCACCCTCCTGATCGGTGACTTCACGGCCAAGATCGGCGACCCGACGGGCCGCACGGCCGAGCGCCCGCCGCTGACCGACGAGGACATCGCGAAGAACCTCGCGGGCTACCGCGAGCAGGTCCGCCCGTTCTTCGACTTCGAGAAGGTCACGTTCGTCCAGAACAGCACCTGGCTGGCCCCGTACACCTTCCCGGAGCTGCTCGGCCTGCTCTCGCAGGTGCCGGTCTCGCAGCTGCTGCAGCGCGAGGACTTCCGCAACCGGCTGGCGGCCGGGTCGGGTCTGACGATGTCGGAGCTGCTGTACCCGATCGCCCAGGGCCTGGACTCGGTCGCGCTGGACTGCGACGTCGAGCTGGGCGGCGCCGACCAGCTGCTGAACCTGCAGATGGGCCGCAAGCTCATGGAGCTGAAGGGCCAGCGGCCGCAGCTCGTCGTCACCATGCCGCTGATCGAGGGCACGGACGGCACGGGCGCGAAGATGTCCAAGTCCAAGGGCAACTACGTGGGCCTGTCGGCTCCGGCCGACGACGTCTTCGGCAAGATCATGTCGGTTCCGGACCGGCTGATGGAGCCGTACCTGAAGGCCTGGACCGAGTGGACGGACGAGGAGATCGCCCTCGCGCTGTCCCGGGTCGAGCAGCGCTCGCTGCACCCGATGGACCTCAAGAAGATCCTCGCGGGCGAGGTCGTGGCCGCGCTGTACGGGATCGAGGCGGCGATGACGGCCCGGGCCGGGTTCGTCGCGCAGTTCTCGAAGAAGAGCTTCTCCGACGTGGAGACGCCCGTGGTGGAGCTCTCGGAGCACGGCGCCTCGCCTGCGACGGCCGTGCTCAGCCAGGTCCTGGGCTTCCAGCCGTCCGCCTCGGCGGCCCGCCGGGTCGCCAAGCAGAACGGCCTGCGCCTCGTGGTCGAGACGGACGGCGGCCAGGAGGCCGTCGTGCTGGCCGAGGCCGACGCGATCCGCCCGCTGGGCGAGGTCGTGGCGGAGACGGTCGCCGGGGTCGCCGGGGCCGGGCGGGTCTACCTCAAGGCCGGCCGGAAGATCGCCGAGCTGCGGTAGGGCTTTCGCCGGCAGGGACGAAGACTCGGTGAGGCCCGTGCGCGAGCTGCGCACGGGCCTCACCCGTCCGTCACGCCGCGTGTCTCCCGCCGCTCCTGTTGCCGCGCACCGCGACCCACAACCGGTCGCCGATGCCGACCACGAGGACCGCGCCCGCCAGCTGCAGCAGGTGCCGGCCCCAGTCGATGCCCTTGGTCTCGTTGATGCCGAGCCCGGTGGCGGCCCAGTTGCCGAGCACGCTGCCGATCATGCCCAGGACGATCGTCAACCAGAGGGGTACCTGCTGTTTGCCCGGCAGGATCGCCTTGGCGATCAGGCCCAGGACAAGTCCGACGATGATGGCCCACAACCAGCTCATGTCGCCTCCTCAGCGGCGCGATGTGCCGTGCCCCGCCATTCTGGGGCCACTGTGCGTACGGCGCACGCCGGAGCCGTCCCTCCGCCGCGGTGCGGCTGTGGAGTACGCAGCCGCAGGTCGGAGCGGGGACGGCGGGGGACCCGCTCTCGTACCCGGCGGCCACGCGGCGTAACGTGGAGGGTGTCCCGCCTCAGGGCGTGCGGGCACGGTGGATCAGGTGGTGGAACGTGATGCGGAAGCAGGGCGGGACGGCGGTCTTCAGGATCACCGGCGCCCGTCAGGGGCTGGCCGAGGACGTGCGCGGCCGCCAGCGTCGCTACGTCATCTCGATGCTGATCCGCACCCTGTCGGTGGTGCTCACCGTGGTGCTGTGGAACGTCGAGCGCTATGTGGCGGTGGGCACGCTGATCCTGGGCGCCCTGCTGCCCTACGTGGCGGTCGTGATCGCCAACGCGGGCCGGGAGAACGCCCCTTCGCTCCCCGGCACGTTCGTACCGGCACCGACGCGGCCGGTGCTGATGCCCGGTCCGGGCGAGGAGAGGGCGGAATCCGTCCCGGAAGCCGCCCCCGGCCCCGAGGGCGATCAAGGGCGTGACCACGGCTGATGCCCCGCGGGGGCACGGCGGGTGGTGGCGCGCTCGGCAAAGCTCAAGAAAACCTCAGATCAATCATGTGGTTTCAGTGCCGCGCGCCGGGCACCCCGTGACATACTTCCTAAGCGCTCCGCATCCCCCGTCGGAGCGACAGACCGACGCCGGGCGGCTCCCCCCGTGGCTGCCCGGCGTCGCCGTGTCTGCACACGGTTCGTAGAGTCAGGGGTGTGAATTCCCCCGATGACGCCGTGATCTGTTCCGCCAAGGGCTGCCGCGCCCCCGCCGTGTGGGTGCTGGCGTGGAACAACCCCAAGCTGCACACCCCCGACCGCCGCAAGACGTGGCTCGCGTGCGACGAGCACCGTGAGCACCTGTCCAACTTCCTCGGCCTGCGCGGCTTCCTGAAGGACGTGGTGACGCTGGCGGAGTGGGAGGCCTCTCCGCGCACGTAGCACGCGGTGCCGGGCCCCGGCGGGGCTCAGCGCCCGGGCGGGGCTCAGCCCCCGATCGCCGACATGGGCCGCTGCGGCTGCAGGAAGGACGGGTCGTCCAGACCCGACCCCGCCTTCTTCCCGTGCATCGCCTGCTTCCACCGCCCGGCTATCTCCTCGTCGGTGGCCCCGGAGCGCAGCGCCGCGCGCAGGTCGGACTCCTCGCGCGCGAACAGGCAGTTGCGGATCTGTCCGTCGGCGGTGAGGCGGGTGCGGTCGCAGGCGCCGCAGAAGGGCCGGGTGACGGAGGCGATCACGCCGACGCGGCCGGGCCCGCCGTCGACGAGCCAGCGTTCGGCGGGGGCGGCGCCGCGCTCGTCGGCGCCTTCGGGGGTGAGGTCGAAGCGGGTGGCCAGGCTCGCCAGGACGTCCGCCGCGGTGATCATGCCGTCGCGGCGCCAGCCGTGCTGGGCGTCGAGCGGCATCTGCTCGATGAAGCGCAGTTCGTAGCCGTGTCCGAGGGCCCAGGCCAGCAGGTCGGGGGCCTCGTCGTCGTTGAGGCCGGGCATCAGCACGGCGTTGATCTTGACGGGTACGAGGCCGGCGGCGCGGGCGGCGGCGAGGCCGTCGAGGACGTCCTGGTGGCGCTTGCGGCGGGTCAGCTTCTGGAAGACGTCGGGGCGCAGGGTGTCGAGGGAGACGTTGACCCGGTCGAGGCCGGCGTCGGCCAGGGCCGTCGCGGTGCGCGCGAGGCCGATGCCGTTGGTGGTGAGGGAGATCCGGGGACGCGGCCGCAGGGCGGCGCAGCGCTCGACCAGGGAGACGAGGCCGGGGCGCAGCAGCGGCTCGCCGCCGGTGAAGCGGACCTCGGTGACGCCGAGGGAGGTCACGGCGATGCGGACCAGGCGGACGATCTCGTCGTCGGTGAGCAGGTCCGGCTTGGCGAGCCACTGGAGGCCCTCTTCGGGCATGCAGTAGGTGCAGCGCAGGTTGCAGCGGTCGGTCAGGGAGACACGGAGGTCGGTGGCGACGCGACCGTAGGTGTCGATGAGCACGCTGCGCCTCCTGCGGACTGGGCTTGAACGTTCGTTCGCTGTCCGCAGCGTACGTGATGGGCGGTGACGGTGGGTCTTCGCGGACTTGAGCGGGCAGGCGCCGGGCGTCGGACGCCGGACGGGCTCACCGGCCCGTCCGGCGCCGCGGCGGGCGGCGTCAGTGCGCGCCGTAGCCCGTGAGGGAGCGGACCTCGAGCTCGGCGTACTTCGCGTCCGCCTCCGGCTGCGGCTTGGACAGCAGCGAGCCGAGCCAGCCCAGCAGGAAGCCGAGCGGGATGGAGACCAGGCCGGGGTTGCCGAGGGGGAAGAAGTCGAAGCTCATCCCGGGGAAGAGCGCCTTCTCGTTGCCGGAGACGACCGGGGAGAAGATCACCAGGCCGACGGAGGAGATCAGCCCTCCGTAGATCGACCACAGGGCCCCCTGGGTGGTGAAGCGCTTCCAGAAGAGGCTGTAGAGGATCGTGGGGAGGTTGGCGGAGGCCGCGACGGCGAAGGCGAGGGCCACGACGGCGGCGGCGTTGAGCCGGTGGGCGAAGATGCTCAGCAGGATCGCGACCGCGCCGATGACGACGGCGGCGCACTTGGCGGTGCGGAGCTCCTCCTTCTCGCTGGTCTTCCCCTTACGGATGACGTTGGCCCACAGGTCGTGCGCGAAGGAGGCTGACGAGGCCAGCGTGAGGCCCGCGACCACCGCGAGGATCGTCGCGAAGGCGACGGCGGAGATCACGGCGAGGAGGACCGCGCCGCCGGTGGATCCGGCGCCGCCGCCGACCTCCCGGGCGAGCAGCGGGGCCGCGGTGTTGCCCGAGGGGTCCGAGGCGGTGATGGACTTCGAGCCGACGAGGGCGGCGGCGCCGAAGCCCAGGGCGATGGTCATCAGGTAGAAGGCGCCGATGATGCCGATGGCCCAGTTCACGGACTTGCGGGCGGCCTTGGCGGTGGGCACGGTGTAGAAGCGGATGAGGATGTGCGGCAGGCCGGCGGTGCCCAGGACGAGGGCGAGGCCGAGCGAGATGAAGTTGAGCTTGGTGGTGCCGTCCTTGCCGTACTGCAGGCCCGGTTCGAGGAAGGCCTTGCCCTTGCCGCTCTCCTCGGCTGCGCGCCCGAGCAGGGTGGAGATGTTCCAGCCGACCTTGTTGAGCACGAGGACGGTGATGAGCAGGGTGCCCAGGATGAGCAGGACCGCCTTGACGATCTGCACCCACGTGGTGCCCTTCATCCCGCCGATGGTCACGTAGAGGACCATTACCAGGCCGACCAGGGCGATGATCCAGCGCCGCGAGCTCTCGCCCGAGGCCCCGAGCAGGAGCGCCACGAGCGCGCCCGCGCCGATCATCTGCGCGAGCAGGTAGAAGATCGAGACGACGATGGTGGAGGTGCCGGCGGCGGTGCGTACGGGGCGCTGCTTGAGCCGGTAGGCGAGCGCGTCGGCCATGGTGAAGCGGCCGGAGTTGCGCAGCGGTTCGGCGACGAGCAGCAGGGCGACCAGCCAGGCGACGAGGAAGCCGATGGAGTAGAGGAATCCGTCGTAGCCGAAGAGGGCGATGGCGCCGGCGATGCCGAGGAAGGACGCGGCGGACATGTAGTCGCCGGAGATGGCGAGGCCGTTCTGGAAGCCGGTGAAGGAGCGGCCGCCGGCGTAGAAGTCGGTGGCGTCCTTGGTCTGCCGCCCGGCCCAGACGGTGATGGCGAGGGTGGCGGCGACGAAGACGGAGAAGAGCGTGATGATCAGGGTGCGGTGCTCGCCCGCGGCACCGGCCGCGAGGGGGAGGCCCGACTGCAGGGCGCTGGTCATGCCGGTCGTTCCCCCGCTTCCAGACGGGCCCGCAGGGCCTCGGCCTTGGGATCGAGCTTCGCGGCCGCGTGCCGCGAGTACCACCAGGCGATCAGGAAGGTGGTGAGGAACTGGGCCAGCCCCAGGACGAACGCCACGTTGATGTTGCCCATGACCGTGGTGCCCATGAAATCGCCCGCGTAGTTCGAGAGCAGGACGTACAGCAGATACCAGGAGACGAAGGCGATGGTGAGCGGAAAGGCGAACGAGCGCTGCGCGCGGCGCAGTTCGCCGAACTCCGCGCTCGACTGCAGCGTGCTGAAACGATCGTTCCCGGCCGCGGGCGGGGCGGCCTGGGTGGTCGATGGGCCGTCGGGCTCGTCCGGCCCCTGTGTAGTCGTTGGTGCGGTGTCCACGGTCTCTCCTGACAAGGGGGGTGTGAGGCGCGAGCCGATGGCTTGTGATCCGGATCACGCATCGTAGAGGCAGGTCGCAGTATGCGACAGGGGGAAGGTGCGTAATTCGGCAGCAGCTGCCGCCGGGGGCGACACCGCCCGCCCGCGGTGTCGTTGACCCTGGTGTGAGCGATGCGCCTCCTCCCACCCCGCCGTCCCCCGGTCGACGACCGTTCGGGATCGTCAGGTTGACGGCGCCCATAGCGGCGGTGACGACCGGCCGGTCCGTCCCCCTCCCGAGAGCGGGGCGGTGGTTCGGGCCCCGGGTGCCGCTTCCGCCGCTGAGCATCGACGGGCTGCGCGACAGCGATCTCACGCCCTGACGCGGCCCTCTTCCGGAGGGTCTGCCCAGAGGGTTTCCGGGAGGGCTTTCCGGGGGCTTTTCCGGAGGGAGTCGTTCCGAACTCCCCCCGGCTCTGCGCCATTTGTTGCCGGGTCATGGCCACTCAGGGCGTTTGTTCCGGAATGCATTGCCCGGTGCCATGATCGGCGCTAGCTTCACTCGTCATGTACCCGTCCGCGCGCGACCTGCGCTCCGGCGGTTTTCGGATGATGTGGAGAACCCATGGCTCCTCTGCGTTCAAGACGGCACGCCCTGCTGGCCGTTCCCGTCGGTCTCGCCCTCACCGCCTCGCTCGGCCTCCTGCCCGGAGTGGCCGCCGCCGCCCCGCAGCCCGAGCCCCGGGCGAAGACGGCCGCCACGGACGGCCCCCTCCTGTCGTACGTGGTGAACACCGCCACCGACCGCGCCACCCTCGCCAAGGTGAAGAAGGCCGTCGCCCGGGCCGACGGCAGCATCGTGGAAACCTACGGGCGGATAGGCGTGATCGTCGCCCACTCCAAGAACCCCGGCTTCGCCGCGGCGCTGCGCGCGGTCCCCGGCGTGCAGTCGGCGGGCGCCACCCGCACCGCGCCGATCGCCCCGGCCGGCACCACCGACGTGGGCAAGCCCGAGAAGGTGAAGCTGCCCAAGGGCAGCGCGGCGGCGGCCGCCCGTCAGCAGGCCGGCGGCGCCGAGCCGCTGGAGGACCTGCAGTGGGACCTCCCCGCCATCAAGGCCGACCAGGCCGCGAAGATCAACCCGGGCAGCCGCAAGGTCACCGTCGGCGTCATCGACACCGGCGTGGACGACACCCACCCGGACCTCGCCCCCAACTTCTCCCGGAGCCAGTCGGCGAGCTGCGTCACCGGCAAGGCCGACACCAGCCCCGGCGCGTGGCGGCCGTACGACCCGGCGGAGGACTACCACGGCACGCACGTCGCCGGGACGATAGCCGCGGCCCGCAACGGCGTCGGCGTCGCGGGCGTCGCCCCGAACGTCAAGGTCTCGGGCATCAAGGTGTCGAACAGGAGCAGCTTCTTCTACGCCGAGAGCGTGGTCTGCGCGTTCGTCTTCGCCGCCGAGCACGACATAGCGGTGACGAACAACAGCTACTACGTCGACCCGTGGCTGTTCAACTGCGCCGACGACCCCGACCAGAAGGCGATATCCGAGTCGGTCGCCCGCGCCACGAAGTACGCCCAGGACAAGGGCACCGTCAACGTCGCCTCGGCCGGCAACTCCAACTTCGACCTGGCCGCCAAGGAGATCACCGACACCTCCAGCCCCAACGACCGCGGCAGGCCGGCCGAGAACCGCAAGATCGACCCGTCCGTCTGCCTCGACGTCCCCGCCCAGCTGCCCGGCGTGGTCACGGTCTCCTCGACCGGCGTGAAGTCGGCGAAGGCCTACTACTCCAACTACGGCCTGAACCAGGTCGACGTGGCGGCCCCCGGCGGCGACAAGTACCAGGTCCCGGACCTGCCCGCCAAGGACGGTCGCATCCTCTCCACGCTGCCCGGCGGCGACTGGGGCTACCTCCAGGGCACCTCGATGGCCGGCCCGCACGTGGCCGGCGTGGCGGCGCTGCTGAAGAGCGCGCACCCCAAGTCGTCCCCGCAGGAGATCCAGTGGCTCCTCAAGGCGCAGGCCGACAACCCCGGCTGCCCCACGGGCCCGTACGACGGTGACGGCGACGGCAAGGTCGACGCCGTCTGCACCGGCAACAAGAACGTCAACGGCTTCTACGGCTTCGGCATCGTCGACGCCCTGGACGCGGTGCGCTGACGCTCGCGCTCGTCGGAGGAGGGGCCGGGCTGGAGCCCGGCCCCTTCCGCACTGCGGAGGAGCCCCTCGGCGAGCAGGACCTGCGCGCCGAGGTAGGTGAGCATGATCCAGAACTGGGCGGCGGGCGCCTGGGGCCATTCGGCGACGCCGGTGGCGATCAGGGTGTCCGACACGACGAACAGCGCACCGCCCGCCGCGGCGAGCGGCAGGGTGCGGGTCGCGTACAGCGCCATCGTGACGAGCAGCAGGCTGTAGAGCGCGACGGGCACCCGCAGCCCGGCCTCCAGGTCGGGCCACAGCAGCACGACGGTGCCGAGCCAGGCCGCCCCGTAGCCGGCGGCCAGCCCGCGGGTGCGGGCGCCGCCGGAGGTGCCGTGCCGCGAGCACAGCACGAGGTAGCAGGCGTGCCCGGCGGCGAAGGACGCCATGCCGAGCAGGAACGGCACGTCGCCGCCGATCTGCAGGAGCGTGTCGCCCCCGCATCCGAACAGCAGCGCCACGACGAGCAGCCGGGGCCCGCCTCGCACGAGGACGCACGCCGCGAGCAGGGGCATGAGGGCGGGCTTGGTGACGAGCGCGACCTCGGACCCGGCCGGCAGGGCGGCCAGGTGGGCGAGGGCGACGGCGCCGAAGAGGGCGGGAAGGGCGCGGGTGGGCCTCACGCGGCCTGCTCGTGGGCGGGGGCGGTTCCGGTGGCCGGGGTCCCGGCAGCCGCCGTCTCCCGGCCGGCAGCCGCAGCCTCCCGTCCGGCGTCCGGCGTGTCCCGCCCTGCAGCCGTCGCCTCCCGCCGGGCCGCCGGCTGCCAGCCCGGCCCCCGGAACACCCGCCCCAGCCGTTCCCGCCAGTCACGCGCCGCGCGCAGGTCGCGGGCGATGGCGGCGTACTCGTGCGAGGCGACGCGCAGCGGGTTGTAGGTGTCGATGTTCTTGGTCAGCCCGTAGACCGGCCGCTCGCCCTCGGGGACGAAGGACCCGAAGAGCCGGTCCCAGACGATGAGGATCCCGCCGTAGTTGCGGTCCAGGTAGCCGCCCTGCGAGGCGTGGTGGACCCGGTGGTGGGAGGCCGTGTTCAGGACGTACTCGAAGGGCCGGGGCAGCTTGCGCACCCGCTCGGTGTGCACCCAGAACTGGTAGACGAGGTTGGCGGACGAGCAGAAGGCCAGCGCGGCCGGGTGCACGCCCACGGCGATCATCGGCAGGTAGAAGGGCCACACCGTCAGCGTGGTCCAGGGCTGGCGCAGCGCGGTGGTGAGGTTGAACTTCCGGCTGGAGTGGTGCACCACGTGGCAGGCCCACAGGATCCTGATGACGTGGTGCCCCCGGTGCGACCAGTAGTAGAAGAAGTCCTGCACCAGGAGCATCAGCGGGAGCGTCCACCACAGCACGGGAATGCGCAGCGGCGTGAGCTCGTAGAGCGCGGTGTAGACGGCGACGATCGGAATCTTCCACAGCGCGTCGAAGACGAGACTGCCGACGCCCATTCCGATACTGGTCGCCGCGTCCTTGACCTCGTAGCCCGCGTCACCCGTCTCCTCGGCGGGATGCAGCCGGTAGCTCACCAGCTCCAGCACGGTGAGCAGGAGGAAGGCCGGTATGGACCACAGCACGACATCGGGAAGGTGCGGCATGGGCGCACGATAGGCACGTCATCAGCCGTGCCGCTAGGGGTAGTTACCCATCGGTATGAAATTGTGTTACCCGGGGTTCGCCGTACGGAGGGAGGGCCCGTCAATGGCGTGGGCGTCTTCTCACCCGGGCATCTCGCGGGGCGGCCGGGGCGGGCGTGGGACCTTCCCCGCCCGTCGTCGCCGCACCGCCCGCTCGCCTCACTGTCAGTACGCCCCCGTATTCTGTGTGACCATGCTCGAAGACCAGACCACCGCCGACACTCCCACTCCGTGGCCGGCCGCGTACCCCGAGGGGTACGCGGTCGTCGACGTGGAGACCACCGGGCTCGCGCGGGACGACCGGATAGTGTCGGCGGCGGTCTACCAGCTGGACGCCCGCGGGCAGGTCGAGGACCACTGGTACACGCTGGTCAACCCCGAGCGCGACCCCGGGCCCGTGTGGATCCACGGCCTGACGACCGCCGTCCTGTCCGGCGCGCCGCTGTTCTCCGAGATCGCGGACGAGTTCGCGAAGCGGCTGGAGGGCCGGGTCCTGGTGGCGCACAACGCCGCCTTCGACTGGTCGATGATCGCCCGGGAGTACGCCCGCGCGCGGGCGACCGCGCCCGTGCGGCAGCGGCTGTGCACGATCGCGCTCTCCAAGGAGCTGCAGCTGCCGCTGCCCAACCACAAGCTGGAGTCGCTCGCGGCGCACTACGGCGTCGTGCAGGAGCGCGCCCACCACGCGCTCGACGACGCCCGCGTGCTGGCCGAGGCGTTCCGGCCGAGCCTGCACCTGGCGGCCGGGGCCGATCTGCGGCTTCCGCTGCTCGCCTGCCAGCCCCTGACGGAGTGGTCCGACGGCCCGGCGACTCCCCGCACTTCGGGACATATCGGGCAACAGCGTTCGTACGGCTCGTCCAACAGCTGGCGGCCCAGCCGTAAGCGGCCCGCCTGCCCGTACCCGAACCCCGGGCGGTACAAAGAGGGCGAACAGCTCATTCAGGGCATGCGGGTGGCCTTCTCGGGTGACACCTCCATCGACCGCGAGCTGCTGGAGGACCGTGCCATCGAGGCGGGGCTGCACATCGCCACCAGCGTCTCCCGGCTGACCAGCGTGCTGGTGACCAACGACCCGGACTCCCCCACGACCAAGACCACCAAGGCACGCTCCTTCGGCACCCCGGTGATCGACGAGGCGGTCTTCGTCCAGCTGCTCTCGCACGTGGTCCCGGCGCCCGGCGGGCAGCAGGGCTGACGGGGGAGCGCCGGCGGGGCACCCGATGGCCCCGGGGTAAACCGGGCCAGGTACCGTCAAATGCGTGTACCGCTTCCTGTTGTCCCGGCAGTGGGTGATCCTCACCCTCGTGGGGCTCGTCCTCATCCCCGTGATGATCAAACTGGGCTTCTGGCAGTTCCACCGCCACGAGCACCGGGTCGCGCGCAACGACTTCGTCGCCCGCAGTCTCGCCGCCGACCCCGTGCCGGTCGCCGAGCTGTCCGGGCCCGGCAAGGACGTCTCCGGCGACGTCTGGCGCCAGGTCACCGCGAGCGGCACCTTCGACACCAAGGACGAGGTCGTCGTCCGGCTGCGGACCGACGCCGACGGCAAGTCCGGCTACATGGTCCTCACCCCCCTCCTGCTGGCGGACGGGCGGGCCGTGCTCGTCAACCGCGGCTGGATCCCCTCCACCGGCGATCTGACGAAGTTCCCCGAGGTCCCCGCACCGCCCGCCGGCAAGGTCACCGTCACCGGCCGGCTGCGCGCCGACGAGACCGACTCCAGCGGCATCAAGGACACCCGCGGTCTGCCGCCCCGTCAGGTGATGCGCATCAACAGCGAGCGCCAGGCGGAATCGCTGCACCGTCCCGTCCTCGGCGGCTACATCGAGCTCACCGCCCCGGACCCCGGTGACAAGGGCCCCGAGCCCGTGGCCGCCCCCGACCACGACAGCATCGGCCCGCACATGGCGTACGCCGTCCAGTGGTGGCTGTTCGCCGCCTTCGTGCCGGTCGGCTGGGTCGTCCTCGTCCGCCGCGAGCGCCGCGACCGCGCCGCCGAAGCCGCCGCCGGGACCGCGGACGCCACCGGCGCACAGCCCGCGGTCGCCCGTACAGCCGCCGCCCCGGAGTAGCCGCCCCGCACCGGGGGAAGACGCAGTCCGTGGCAGCACGCATCGAGGACTACGCGCTCATCGGCGACCTGCAGACCGCCGCCCTGGTCGGCCGCGACGGCTCGATCGACTGGCTCTGCCTGCCCCGCTTCGACTCGGCCGCCTGCTTCGCCGCCCTCCTGGGCGACGAGGACAACGGCCACTGGAGACTGGCCCCCGCCGGCACCGCCCCCGGCACCCCGTGCACGCGCCGCGCCTACCTCGAGGACTCCCTCGTCCTCGAAACCGTCTGGGAGACGCCGTCCGGCACCGCCAAGGTCACCGACTTCATGCCCCAGCGCGACCGCGCCCCCGACGTCGTCCGCATCGTCGAGGGCGTCTCGGGCAGCGTCGAGATGCTCGGCGTCCTGCGCCTGCGCTTCGACTACGGCAGCATCGTGCCGTGGATACGGCGCGCCTACGGCCACCGCGTCGCCGTCGCCGGGCCCGACTCCGCCTGGCTGCGCAGCGAGCCCCCCGTCAAGACCTACGGCCGCGACTTCAGCACCCGCTCCGAGTTCACCGTCTCCGCCGGCGACTCGGTCGCCTTCGTCCTCACCTGGCACCCCTCCCACCAGCCGCGCCCCGCCCTCGTCGACCCCCACGAGTCCCTGCGCCACAGCCTGGAGGACTGGCGCGAGTGGGCGGCCCGCTGCTGCTACCGCGGCCCCCACCGCGAAGCCGTCGTCCGTTCCCTGATCACCCTCAAGGCGCTCACCTACGCCCCCACCGGAGGCATCGCCGCCGCCGCGACCACCTCCCTCCCCGAGGAGATCGGCGGCGTCCGCAACTGGGACTACCGCTACTGCTGGCTGCGCGACTCCACCCTCACCCTCGGCGCCCTGCTCTCCGCCGGCTACGCCGACGAGGCGGCCGCCTGGCGCTCCTGGCTCCTGCGCGCCGCCGCCGGCGACCCCGCCGACCTGCAGGTGATGTACGGCCTGGCCGGCGAGCGCCGGCTCCCCGAGACCGAACTCCCCTGGCTCCCCGGCTACGAGGGCTCCGCCCCCGTCCGCATCGGCAACGGCGCCGTCAAGCAGCTCCAGCTCGACGTCTACGGCGAGGTCATGGACTCCCTCCACCTCGCCCGCCGCTGGGGCCTGCCGGCCAAGCCCCACGAGTGGAAGCTCCAGCGCTCCCTGATGGCGTACATCGAGGAGCACTGGCGCGAGCCCGACGAGGGCATCTGGGAGATCCGCAGCCCCCGCCGTCACTTCGTCCACTCCAAGGTCATGGCCTGGGTGGCCGCCGACCGCGCCGTCCGCGCCCTCGAAGCGGACCCCGGCCTGGACGGCGACGCGGACGGCTGGCGCGCCATGCGCGACGAGGTCCACCGCGAGGTCTGCGAGCGGGGCTTCGACGCCGAGCGCGGCACCTTCACCCAGTCCTACGGCTCCGAGGAGCTCGACGCCGCCACGCTCCTCATCCCCCGCGTCGGCTTCCTCCCGCCCGACGACCCCCGCGTGACCGGCACGGTCGACGCGGTCCGCCGCGAGCTGGACCACGGCGGCCTCGTCCGCCGCTACAGCTCCGACGGAAAGCCCATGGACGGCGTGCCCGGCAACGAGGGCGCGTTCCTGGCCTGTTCCTTCTGGCTGGCCGAAACCCTGCACATGACCGGCCGCACCAAGGAGGCGCACGACCTCTTCGAGCGCCTCCTCTCCCTCCGCAACGACGTCGGCCTCCTGGCCGAGGAGTACGACCCCGGCGCCGGGCGGCACCTCGGCAACTTCCCCCAGGCGTTCAGTCACATCGGCCTGGTCAACACCGCCCTGGCGCTCTTCCCTCCGCAAGACTGACCCCATGGATCTGGGACTGAAGGACCGCACGTACGTCCTCACCGGCGCGACCAGAGGCCTGGGCAACGCCGCGGCCGGAGAACTCGTCGCCGACGGCGCGAAGGCCGTCATCACCGGCCGCACGGAGGAATCCGTACGCAAGGCCGCCGCGGCCCTGGGACCCGACGCCCTCGGCGTGGCGGCCGACAACGCCGACCCCGCCACCCCGGACCGCGTGATCGCCGCGGCCCGCGACCACTTCGGCCGCTTCGACGGCATCCTCATCAGCGTGGGCGGCCCGCCGGCGGGAACCACGGCGGACGTCACCGACGACCAGTGGCACAGAGCCGTCGACACGATCTTCCTGGGAACGATCCGCCTGGCCCGCACGGCGGCGGCCGCCCTCGCCCCGGGCGGGGTCATCGGATTCGTCCTCTCCGCATCGGTCCACGAGCCGATCCGGGGCCTGACGGTCTCCAACGCCCTGCGCCCGGGCCTGGCGGGCTTCGCGAAATCCCTCTCCGCGGAACTGGGCCCGCGGGGCATCCGCGTGGTGGGCCTCCTCCCCCACCGCATCGACACGGACAGAGCCAGAGAACTGGACGCCCTCTCGGACGACCCGCAGAGAACACGGCAGCACCACACGGCGCAAATCCCCCTGGGCCGCTACGGCACCCCCACCGAATTCGGCAAGACGGCGGCGTTCCTGCTCTCCCCCGCGGCGTCCTACCTCACCGGCATCATGCTCCCGGTGGACGGCGGCGCCCGCCACGGCTTCTGACGGGGAGCGGACAGGAGGGAACGGGGCCGCAGGGGCAGGGATCCGGGACGCTGACGTGTATGTGCGGGCCCGGCGAGGGACGGGGCACCGATGCGGCGCCGGGCACGGGCCCGTAAACATACGGTCCCGGACCCCTGCCCCGGAGGCCCCGGCCCCGCACCGCCCGCTCACCCCACCCGCTCGGCCCGGTGCCGGACGGCCCTCAGCCGCACCTCCACCGGCAGCCGCCCCACCCCCGCCGACACCCGCGCGTGCTCCAGCGCCTCCCCGTCCAGCCGCGCCAGCGCCACCGCCGGCGACGCGTGCGGAGCCAGCGTCAGCCCCACCCGTGCCTCGGGCGCCGTCCGCCGCCCGAGCAGCGCGACGAGCGCCCGCTCCACCCCCTCCAGCGCCTCGGCCTCCGCGCAGACCGCCTCCTCCAGCGCCCGCCCCCGCAGAACCGCCTCCTCCCCGTCCCCGCTGTCCACGACCAGTTCCCTCAGGCGCCGCCGCCTCACCTGCGCCAGCAACCACCACAACGCCAGCAGGACCGCCACGGCAAGGGCCGCGATGACCGCCGGCCACCACCATCCCTCGCCCCGCCACTTCACCTGCGCGGCCCGGCTCAGCAGCACGTCCCGCGGCCCGTCGAACGGCCAGACAGACGGCAGGGACAGCCCCCACCGCCGCCGCAGGTCGAACGACCCGACGAGGACCGCCGAGCCGCCCCCGGCCAGGACCAGCCCGGCGACTCCCACCAGCACCCGGTTGACGGACTTCAGCACGGCCCCCACATCCTCACCGCTTCACCGGCCGGTTCACCCGCACCGAAACCCCGGGCTCGTGCGCGAGTCCCAGCTTCCGCACGCCCTCGGCGATCACCGCATCCACATCCCCGCGTACGTCGTCCAGGTCCCGGAAGTGGGACTGCGCGCGCACCCTCACCCGGCGCCGGCCGACACCGACCCGTACCGACTGCACCCCCGCCACCTCCATGGCCCGGTCCCGCAGCACCAGCGCCGCGGCCCGCCGGTCGATGCCGGCCCTGAGGTCCGCGCGGTCGCGCCGCATCGGCAGGACGGACCGCAGCCCGGGCGTGACGGCGAGCGCGACGAGCCACACCCCCGCCACCACGGCCACGCCGGCACAGGCGACGATCCACGCGTCCTCCAGGGGGCGGGTGGCCAGCTCGTGCGCGAGCCTGCGCCGCCATCCCATGGCGGGCCGGTGCGCACGGACGGCCGCCACGTCGTACAGGAGGACACCGGCCGCCCCCAGCACCACCGCGGCCACCAGAAACGCAGGCACGCGCCGCACGGACCAGAACCGCCGCGCAGGCGCCCGGAGCGCGCCCGTGCCCGTGCCCTCGCTCGAACCCTCGTCCCCACGCACCTCTTCCTTGCCCGCGCTCACCGCACCCGCTCCCGCCCCGCCGACGCCGTGTGCACGGAGTGCAGCCGCTCCACGCTGACCGCGACCTCCGGCACCTCCATCCCCGCGAGAGCCCGCACCCGCTCGGCGATCCGCCGCCGCACGGCACCGCACTGCGCCCCGATGTCCGAGGGATAGGCCAGCTCGACGGCGACCCGGACCCGCGCGACGTCGTCGTGCACGGTGACCGTGGCGTACGGCGGGGAGACGTCCGCGCCGGTCGTCGGAACACCTTTCGCCGAAACACCCACCGGGCCCCCTCTTGCCGGAGCGCCGCTCAACGCCTCCCGCGCCGCCTGCGAAGCGATCTTCGCGACGACGCGGTCGGCGATCCGGGTCGCACCGCGCTCAGCGGCCTCCACCACCGGCCGTCACCCCTTCCGCACGCCTCGCACGCCTCGCACCCGTCACACCCGGCGCGGCGGACCCGTACGTCACCGCCGCCGCCCCTCCCGGTCCCGGGGACGGAAGAACTCCCCCGGATCCAGGTCCCCGTCCAGGAAGCGGCCCACCACGAACCCGACCGCGCCCAGGGCAGCCACAAGCAGAAAGGCTCCGAACCCGCCGAAGTACCCGGCGAACCCGAGCGCCAAGCCGGCGATCATGCCGACGACGGCCATGCTCATCCTGCGCTCCTCTACTGGAGCCTCGGCTCCGGCTCTTCCTCTTCCTCGTCGGGCAGCTTCACGTCGCTGACGGCGATGTTCACCTCGACGACTTCGAGGCCGGTCATGCGCTCCACCGCCGCGATGACGTTCTCCCGGACGGAGCGGGCGACATCCGCGATGGCCACTCCGTAATCCACGACGATCTCCAGGTCGAGGGCCGTCTGGACCTCGCCGACCTCGGCCTTCACCCCGCGGGCGACGGACCTGTTGCCCCCGGGCACCCGGTCGCGGACGGCCCCGAAAGTGCGGGAGAGACCGCTGCCCATCGCGTGGACGCCGACGACGTCCCGCGCCGCGAGTCCGGCGATCTTCTCCACGACCCCGTCGGCGATGGTGGTGCGGCCACGGTCGGCCGGGGCGGTCGGAACGGTCTCCTTGCCGCTAACGGTCTCGCTCATCGTCCATTCGCCTCTTTCCCGTGAAAGGAAAACGTCATGGCTGACACTGACGGGCTCCGTTTGCCACCTTAGGTGCGCTTCACCCGTACCGCTCGGGGGATCCGGGGGAAACGGCCGGAGCGAACCGCTGTCCGAGTGAGCCCTCCGTCCGGAACGCGCCGGGTGGGGCAGGCTGAAGGCGAGGGGGCGGCGAAGGCCTGCCCCACAGGGCTGAGGGGTGACCACGATGGCCGCAGACCAGTGGGCACAGACCGTACGGCGGCAGCTCGCACTCGGCAGGCTGCTCACCCTGGGCGGCGCGGCGGACGGCGCCTGGATCACGGAGTCGGCGGCCGTGGGCGCACTGCGCCGTGCGGCGCACGCCGCGCTCCCGGCGGTGCGTCTGAACACGGTCCGCATCGCCCTCACGAAGGCGGCCTCTCCACCGGCGGTGCCGCCGCCCCCGAGCGCGCTCCCGCCGGGGCCCCTGCGCATCGAGGCGGACTGCGCGACGACGGCGGACGTCCCGTTCCCGGAGACGGCGGCCCGGCTGCGGGCGGTGCTGGGGCGGGCCGCCGCCGAGCGGATCGGCCTGCGCGTGGAGGCGATCGACCTCAGGCTGACGGAACTGCTGGACGACAGGCCGCCCCGGGACGGGCGGGACGGCACCGCCGCCGCGCCGCCCCGGCCCCAGCCGCCACCCCCGGCCGGCCAGGACCCGCTGACCCGGGCGGCCCTCTCCGTCCGGGGCGTCTCCCACGCGACGCTGCGGAGGAGGGGCGGCGATCACGTCCAGACGGACATCGCCGTGACGGCGGAGCACCGCGCACTGGATGTGGCGCGGGACGTCCGCACGGCGGTGACCCGGGCGTCGGCGCAGGTCGTACCGCCACCGTCGACGACTTCTGTCATGGTCACAACGATAGAATCCCCGCCTGCTTGAGCACGGTGGCGACGTTCGGCCTCGTCCGGGTGTGCGTCGTGCACCCCATGCTCGGCGGCCCGCTCTTCGAAAAATCTTCACGAGGAACACAGGGGGAGAAAGACCCATGGCGCTGAGACAGCTGATGTCATTCGGCGGCAGCACCTGGCTGGGAGGCGTACGCCACGCCCGCCGCCACGCCAACAGCATCTTCGCCACCGCCGGCCCCGGCCGCACCACCGACCCGGTCATAGGCCGCGTCCAGAAGGCACGGGCCGTCGTCGGAGCCCTCACCACGTTCGGGCTGATATCCGTCTACGGCGTCGACGGCGGCTGGAGCGCGGTGTTCGAGGACGGGCTCACCAAGCTGTTCGCGGCACCACTGGTCCTGCTGCTCGTCGGCCCGCTCGTCATCGCCGGCTTCATCTGGTACGTGCCGCCGCAGCACCGCCCGGTGCTGCGCTCACGACTGCGCTACCCGCTCAGGGCCATCGGCTGGTACCTGGGCATACCGCTCGGCGCGGTCGCCGGGTTCGCGGTCCTGGCCCTGCTGCTCAAGGCCTCGCAGGGGATCTTCGCCCTCCAGGCGGTCATCTCCCTCGCCATCCTCGTCGTGGGCCTGCCGTTCCTGGTCTGGGCGGCGGCGTTCCTCGTCTTCTCCTCGGGCTCCGCCGCCCGTTACGCCTTCAACACGGCCGATGTGCACGCCGCGCTGCCGGCCGTCCTGACGGCCGTCCTCGTGTGGGTGCTCAACGTCGTCCAGCTCGGTGACGGCCTGCCGAACGGGCCGGTGGGGGTGCAGATCGCCGCGTTCCTCGGCGGCCCCCTCTCCGTCACCGCCGTGTCGTACTGGGAGCTGCACGTGCTGCGCACCCGCCACGGCGTCCGCGTCCGCGGCTGAGCCGCGGAAAGGGGGGCTCACTCCCCCAGCCGGGGCTCACTCGCGCCGGCCGGGGCTCACTCCCCCTCAGCCGGGGCCTACTCCCCCAGCCCCGCCAGGTCCCGCAGCCGCCGCCCCTGGGCGGCGCGCTCGGCGGCGCGCTGGTCGTCGTACGTGCGTCCGGCCGCGCCGCGCAGCAGCGCCTTGGTCTCGACGACGGCGTCCCGCGGTGCGGCGAGGACGGCCGCGGCGAGGTCCTGGACGGCGGCGTCGAGCTCTTCCGCGGGCACGACCAGGTTGGCGAGGCCCGTGCGCTCGGCCTCCTCGGCGTGCACGAAGCGCCCGGTGGCGCAGATCTCGAGCGCGCGGGCGTAGCCGACGAGCGCGACGAGCGGCTGGGTGCCGCCCAGGTCGGGCACCAGGCCCAGGCTGGGCTCGCGCATGGCGAACTGCACGTCCTCGGCGCAGACCCGCAGGTCGCAGGCGAGGGCGAGCTGGAAGCCGGCGCCTATCGCATGGCCCTGGACGGCGGCGATGGAGACGATGTCGCTCCGCCGCCACCAGGTGAAGGCGGACTGGTACGCGGAGATCTCGGCGTCGAGCGCCTCTTCGGGGCCGCGGGCCAGGTCGAGGAACGAGGGCTCGCCCTCGAAGCCCTCGGGAGTGAAGGCCTGCCGGTCGAGACCGGCCGAGAAGGACTTGCCCTCCCCGCGCAGCACGACGATCCGCACGCTGCCCGGGAGCAGCCGTCCGGCTTCGGTCAGCGCCCGCCAGAGTGCGGGCGACTGGGCATTGCGCTTGGCGGGGTTGGTGAGGGTGACGGTGGCCACCGCGTCATCCACGGTGAGCCGTACGCCGTCCTGGTCGAGCAGAGTCTTGGGGGTAGTCATCAGGGCCTCCGATCGGACTACTGCACAGTAGGTGACTGCACAGTAACCACCCGGTCGACTGCTCGACCGACCGGGTGGCACTGTCCACACTGTCGGTTGCCCTGGGGTGCGCGGGGCGTCAGGCCGAGGCGGCCTTCTTGCCGCGCGTCGCTCCGCCGCGACCCCGGAGGATCACGCCGGATTCACTGAGCATCCGGTGAACGAAGCCGTAGGAGCGGCCGGTCTCTTCGGCCAGCGCCCTGATGCTCGCACCGGAGTCGTACTTCTTCTTCAGGTCTGCCGCGAGCTTCTCGCGCGCGGCGCCGGTCACCCGGCTGCCCTTCTTCAGAGTCTCGGCCACCCGTGCCTCCTCATGGGAGATGCGCCTCTTGACTCTCATGATCACCCCTATACGGCCTCCTGGCCACCCATTCGACAAGGTCCATGAGAAGTCCGCGGGCCCCGGCGGCCCCGAAATCCGGCGTCGGCGGGCCTCGGAACAGGAAATTCCGAACGGGCGCGCTCGTACGGCCGTACGGGTGGCGTAGCGAAGGGGCAGGTCAGACGGGGCACTCCCGCCCGGTGGTGCGAACGCCCCGGCGCATGACACTGGTCGTGCGCCGGGGCGGCGGGTGACAGCGGGGTACGAGCCGCTCTCACTCAGATGATGGATCACCCGTCGGCCGAATGATCGGGACGGCACCGATCACGCCCGGTACGGGGCGGGGGGTCAGGCGAGGGCGACCAGGTCCGCGTAGTCCGGGCCCCAGAGGTCCTCGACGCCGTCCGGCAGCAGGATGATGCGCTCCGGCTCGAGCGCGTCGACGGCGCCCTCGTCGTGGGTCACCAGCACCACTGCGCCCTTGTACGTGCGCAGCGCGCCGAGGATCTCCTCGCGGCTGGCCGGGTCGAGGTTGTTGGTGGGCTCGTCGAGCAGCAGCACGTTGGCGGAGGAGACGACCAGGGTGGCCAGGGCCAGCCGGGTCTTCTCGCCGCCGGACAGCACGCCCGCGGGCTTGTCGACGTCGTCGCCGGAGAACAGGAAGGAGCCCAGCGTCTTGCGGACCTCGACCAGGTCGAGGTCGGGCGCGGAGGAGCGCATGTTCTCCAGGACCGTGCGGTCCGGGTCGAGCGTCTCGTGCTCCTGCGCGTAGTAGCCGAGCTTGAGGCCGTGGCCGGGGGTGACCTGGCCGGTGTCGGGCTTCTCGGCGCCGGCGAGCAGCCGCAGCAGCGTGGTCTTGCCCGCACCGTTGAGGCCGAGGATGACCACGCGCGAGCCCTTGTCGATGGCCAGGTCGACGTCGGTGAAGATCTCCAGCGAGCCGTAGGACTTCGACAGGCCCTCGGCGGTGAGCGGGGTCTTGCCGCACGGCGCGGGCTCCGGGAAGCGGAGCTTGGCGACCTTGTCGGAGACGCGGACCTCGTCCAGGCCCTTGAGCAGCCGCTCGGCGCGCTTGGCCATGTTCTGCGCGGCGACGGTCTTGGTGGCCTTGGCGCGCATCTTGTCGGCCTGCGAGTTGAGGGCGGCGGCCTTCTTCTCGGCGTTCTGGCGCTCGCGCTTGCGGCGCTTCTCGTCGGCCTCGCGCTGCTGCTGGTAGAGCTTCCAGCCCATGTTGTAGACGTCGATCTGCGAACGGTTCGCGTCGAGGTAGAAGACCTTGTTGACGACGGTCTCGACGAGGTCGACGTCGTGGGAGATCACGATGAAGCCGCCGCGGTACGTCTTGAGGTAGTCCCGCAGCCAGGCGATGGAGTCGGCGTCGAGGTGGTTGGTGGGCTCGTCGAGCAGCAGGACGTCGGCGTCGGAGAAGAGGATCCGGGCCAGCTCGACGCGGCGGCGCTGACCGCCGGAGAGGGTGTGCAGGGGCTGGCCGAGGATGCGGTCGGGCAGGCCGAGGGCGGCCGCGATGGTGGCGGCCTCCGCCTCGGCGGCGTAGCCGCCCTTGGTGAGGAACTCGGTCTCCAGACGGGCGTACTTCTTCATCGCGTTGTCGCGGGTGGCGCCCTTGCCGTTGGCCATGCGGTCCTCGTTCTCGCGCATCTTGCGCAGGACGGAGTCGAGGCCGCGGGCGGAGAGGATGCGGTCGCGGGCGAGCACGTCGAGGTCGCCGGTGCGCGGGTCCTGCGGGAGGTAGCCGACCTCGCCGGAGCGGCTGATCGTGCCGCCCGCGGGCATGCCCTCGCCGGCCAGGCACTTGGTGAGGGTGGTCTTGCCCGCGCCGTTGCGGCCCACGAGGCCGATGCGGTCGCCCTTGGCGATGCGGAAGGAGGCGTTCTCGATGAGGATGCGGGCGCCGGCGCGCAGCTCGATGCCGGAGGCGGTGATCACGGGGATTACTCCAGGGCGTGGTGGACGGCGGTGGGGACGGGGGTGAACTCGGCAGCGCGCGGGCGGGCCCTTGCGGGCACGCGGGCGACGGGCGGCCGGCGCCGTCTAATGCACGAGGAGGAATGCCATGCCCATCAGTCTAACGGGGAAGCGCAACTCGCTTTCCGGGGCGTTTCCGGGCCCGCGGACCGGGCGCCGCGCGCGGTCAGGCGAAGGGGCGGTCCGCGGAGAACGCCGCGATCCGGGACGTCCACGGTGTTCCGGGGGCGCAGTGGCGGGCGATCAGGAGGACGTCGGTGCGGCGGGCCGTGCGGGACGGGTCGAAGGCGCAGCCGGCCCCCGCGCCGCGGTGCCACCGGAGGCCGCCGTCGCCGAGCGCGTAGGCGGTGACCAGGCGCGGGGTGACGACGGCCACGGCGCCCGGCTGCGGGCCGAGCAGCTGAAGGACGCCGGACGCGCGCCGGACGGCCGGGGTCCCGGGCCAGCCGGGGGCGCCGCGGTGCCAGACGGAGAGGGTGCCGTGGTGCAGGGCGGTGCCGGTGACCAGGCCGTCGTCCCAGAGGGCGACGGCCGCGCCGCGGGCGGGGCGGGCCTGGAGCGGGCGGTGCCCGTCACGGGCGTACGTCCAGCGGCGCGCGCCCGTGTCCGGGTCGTACGCCTCCAGGCCGCCCCGCGCGAGCCGCAGCCGGGGGGCGCGGGCGGCGGCGGAGAGGGCCGGGCGGGCGGCGGCGTGCAGGGTGAGCCGGTCGCCGAAGGGGGCGTGCTGGACGTGGCGGGCCGCGGCGGCCATCAGCAGGACCAGGAGCAGGGTGGTGAGGAGCAGCACGAGGGAGGCAGGGAAGGGGGTGCCGCGGCCGCCGTGCACCGTATCCGCCGTCGCCATGGGGGCACTCCTTCCGTACCGTTTGTCCTGGATATCCGGGGCGCCGCCGGACGGCCCCGCCGACACGCCGGACCGGACAGTTCCGCAATAGCCACAAATGGGGCGATTCGCCGATACTCAGGGATGGGAAGGCGGTGGGCGCATGCAGTTCGACGACGACGCGGGACTGGACACCTCCCAGGTCCAGGACGAGCGCGGCAGCCGGATCCCGGGCGGCGGGATGACCATCGGCGGCGGCATCGTCGGGCTGGTCGCACTGGTGCTCGGGCTGTTCTTCGGCATCGGCCCGCAGGAGCTCGGGCTCACCTCCGAACCGGCGCCGGGCGGTACCTCGAACAGCGACGCCCAGGTCACCCGGGACTGCAAGACGGGCCGGGACGCCAACACCCGCGAGGACTGCCGCATCGTCGCCGTGGTCAACAGCGCCCAGTCCTTCTGGAGCCGGGAGTTCGCCCGCCGCTCGGCCACCTACACGCCGGCGTCGACGGTCTTCTTCACCGGCCAGGTCCGTACGGCCTGCGGACCCGCGTCCTCGGCCGTCGGGCCCTTCTACTGCCCCGGCGACCGGAAGGTCTACCTCGACCTCGGGTTCTTCAACGAGCTGCGGACGAAGTTCGGGGCGAGCGGCGGCCCGTTCGCCGAGGCCTACGTCGTCGCGCACGAGTACGGGCACCACGTCCAGAACCTGATGGGGACGCTCGGCCGCTCCCAGGACGGCGGCACGGGCGCCGGGAGCAACGCCGTCCGGGTCGAGCTGCAGGCCGACTGCTACGCGGGGGTCTGGGCCCGGCACGCGACGACCACGCCCGAGAAGTCCACCGGGCGCCCCCTGATCAAACAGCTGACCAAGGCGGACATCGACGACGGCCTGTCGGCGGCCGCGGCCGTCGGCGACGACCGCATCCAGGAGAAGTTCCAGGGCCGGGTGACCCCCGAGAGCTGGACGCACGGCTCGGCCGCACAGCGGCAGCAGTGGTTCAACACGGGGTACAGCACGGGGGACATGGCCCGGTGCAACACCTTCCGCTGACCGATTCCGCCGACCACCGATTCCGCCGACCGAGGAGTGACCCCAGATGACAGGCACGCACACGCCGAGCATCTACCCCACGCTGCTCTACCGCGACGCGAAGGCGGCGATCGCACAGCTCACCAAGGCGTTCGGCTTCGCTCAGGCCGCCCTGTACGAGAGCGAGGACGGCACGGTCCTGCACGCCGAACTCGCCTACGGCAACGGCAGGGTGATGATCGGTTCGAAGGGACGGGTGGGGGTGTTCGCCGAGGCCATGCGCGAGAGCGGTCCGGTGGGCGTCTACGTCGTGGTCGAGGACACCGACACGCACTTCCGGCAGGCCGACAAGAGCGGCGTGGAGATCCTGATGCCGCCGACGGACCAGGAGTACGGCTCGCGGGACTACATGGCGCGGGACCTGGAGGGGAACGTGTGGAGCTTCGGGACGTACGTCCCGGCGGGGTGAGCCCGGCGCGGCCGGCGGGGACGGGCCCGGCCCTGGCCGGCCGGGCTCCGTCCGGGCCCCGCCCTGGCTCCTAGGCTCCGCCCGTGTGGACCTGGAAGGCGGCTTTCCGGACAGCCTTGGCCAAGGCCGGGTCCGGATGGGCCGCCGCGAGGGCGACCAGCACCTGCACCGTGCGCGGGTGCCCCACCGCCCGCACCTCCTCCAGCAGCCCCGGCACCGTGCCCTGGACCGCCGAGTCGAGGTGCCGCACCAGCAGCCGGCTCTCCCCGTGGTCGGCGACGGCCGCGGCGGTGTCCACCCACAGCCAGGTGGCCTCCTCGCGGGTGAGCACCTCGGCTGCCTGCTCCGGGTCGCGGCCCTCGTGCTGGGGGAGCCACAGCAGGGCGTAGGGCCGCAGGCACGGCTCGTCGGCCACGGCCCGCACGGCCGGCTCCGCTGCCGCGCCGACCGCGCGCAGGGCCTCGAACGCCAGGCCCCGCACGAGGGCGTCGTCGCCGCGGGCGGCGTCGAGGAGCTCGCTGAGGGCGCTGCCGGCGGGGCGGGCGGCCAGCCAGGCGCGGTACTCGGCGCGGGCCGGGCCCGGGGTGAGGTCGGCGCAGCCGCGCAGCATGGCCTCGGCGGACAGCTCGATGTTGCCCGCGGGGCTCTGCGCGGCGACGCAGATCTGCTCCAGCTTGACCCACACCGCCCAGTTGCCGAGCGGGGTCAGCACGGCTTCGGCCCCCGGCCCGGTGCCGCCGGGCACGACCAGGGCGCCGACGGAGGCGAGCCCTTCGAGGGCCCAGGCCAGCAGCTCCTCCAGGGGGTCCTCGTCGGTGGGCGCGGACCGGGCCGGGGGCACCGGCCGGCCGCCGTAGGGCACTTCGCAGCGCTCGGCGCGGATCTCGGCGACGCGCTGCTGGAGCAGGTCGAGGAGCATCGGCACGGCCACCGGCCCGGCCGACAGGTGCATGACGGACAGCAGCTGCGGCGCGGCCTCGACGACCTCGGCGGCGACCGTCGCGTCGGTGCCCGCGGGCGCGGGGTGGGCGAGGGACCAGGCGTCGAAGAGGGCGACCCAGCCGCGCAGGACGGCGCCGTCGTCGCGGTCCCACGCCTGCAGGCGCCAGCCGGGGCGGGCGGTGCCGCCGTGCAGCTCGACGAGCCCCGCGAGGCGGGCGTGGTCCCAGTCGGTACGCGCCTGGTGGGGCGTCAGACCCAGGGCCGCGGCGGCCCGCTCGGCCGTCTCCGCGGAAAGCCCTCCGGTGGTGCCGGGGCGCAAGGTGGCGCCGCGGCCGCGCTCGTCGGCCGCCCAGCGGGCCACGCGGACCGCGCCGGTGAGGCAGTTTCTGGCCTGCCGGGCCAGCTCCGCCGGTGCCGGCGTGCCGGCGGGCGGGCGGGGCGCCGGGCGGGAGCCTCGGTTCGCCACGGCCCGGCGGGCAGCGGCGATCGGCTGTCGGGGGACAAGTCTGAGCCGGGAGTCGCGCGGAGTACGGGACGTCACAGGAGCAGTCTTGCCGCTGCCGCTCCGAAAACCCAATCGGAATCAATTGTCCAGCCCTCCACCATTCACTTCCTGCCGCTGGATCAGGGCTGCTTGGAGGCTGTGAGGGCGTCACATCAAGGGGATGAGGAACCTCCGCAGAGCCTCCTCGTAACGCCCCGGGGCGGCATTCCACATCGCGGCGTGCGGGGCCCGGCCGACGGTGTGCAGGACGATCAGATCGGGGCGGGCGGCCGCGAGTTCGCGTGACGTGTGCCACGGCGCGACGGTGTCGTCGGGGCCGTGGGCGAGGAGGACGGGCAGGGTCAGCCGGGCCGGGTCCCGGACCCGGGCGAGCCCGTCCGGGGCCATTCCGGTCCGGCCGCGGGCGGCGTGCAGGGCGAGCGGGAGCAGCGGGGCGGGCACGCCGCGGGCCGCGGCCAGGGAGTGCAGGGCGGCCGGCCAGTCGAGCACGGGCGAATCCATGACCAGGCCACTGATGTGCGGGCGCAGGGCGGGGTCGGTGGCCGCGAGCAGCGCCATGGTGGCGCCCGTGGACCAGCCGTGGAGGACGATACGGCGGGCACCCTGGGCCAGGGCATAGCGGACGGCAGCGGCGAGATCATGCCATTCGGCCAGCCCGAAACGGCTGATTCCGTCCGGTGGCCGGGGGGCTCCGGAATCGCCCCGGTAGGCCAGGTCGAGGACCGGCAACCGGAGGCGGTGCAGGAGCGGCATGACGACCATCGGGTGCTCGCGGGTGGCGCCCAGGCCGTGCACGGTGATCACCCAGGTGTCGCGGGCGGCGGGCAGGAACCAGGCGGGCAGCGGTCCGAGCTCGCCGGGGACCACGACGTCGGCGTGGTCGAGGCCGAGGGCGTCGCGGGGGTTCCCGGCGTGCAGCTGCGGGGTCATCCACACCCGGTCACCCGGCTCGGGCACGCCGCGCGTGACGCGCTCCAGGCGGCGCACCACGGCGTCGGCGGCGTGCGGCGCGTCCTGGACGACGGAGCCGACGACTGCGTGCAGGCCGCTTCCGGTAAGCCCGTAGACGCCCGGGCGCAGCGAGGCCTGGTGGCGGGTGAGGGTGATGAAGTCGCCGTCGACGGCGTGGACGGCGAGCCGCGGCTGATCGGGCGGCGGCCCGCCGGGGGAAGCCCGGAGGGCGGCGTCGGAGGCGTACCGTCCGGCCGCCAGGGCGGCCGCACCGGCACCGAAAGCCGTGACGGCGGCCACGGCCGCCGTGGTCCGTATGCCCATGCTCCCCAGTGTGGGCGGCCGGGCCGACACCGGCCAGTGGGCGGGTTGCCTGCCGGCGGCGGGCCCGGAATCTCCTGCCGCCGCCGCGGCGTGCAACCGCGACGTGCCATCCCGGCGGTGCCGGACTCGCCGCCGGCTCGGCACCGCCGGACTCCGCCGCGGTGGCTGCTCGCCGTCGCGGCGGGGGTTTGCTGCGTGGCAGCTGGAGGGCGGCCATGGCATTCGCCGCTCGGGCCGAGCCGGAATCTCCCGCCGCCACGGCGCGCAACCGCGACGTGCCATCCCGGCGGTGCCGGACTCGCCGTCGGCTCGGCACCGCCGGGCTCCGCCGCGGTGGTTACTCGCCGCTGCGGCGGAGGGTGTGGCCGAGGTCACGGCCCCGGCGACCGGGGCCCGGCCTCCGGAACCTCGGGCCCCGGCCCCGGGCGGCCAGGGCCGCCTACGGCCTCCCGTAGCCGCGGAGTTTTTCCTCGGCTCGTTCGGCCTGGGCGGGAGTGAGGAGCGTGGGGGTGCGGCCGGGGAGTGACGAGGCGGTGAGCCAGACCCGGCACATCCACTCCAGCTGGGCGGTGCGGTCGTACGCCTGGTCGAGGCTCGCGCCGTAGGTGAGGGTTCCGTGATTGCGCAGGAGGCAGCCGGTGCGGCCGGTGAGGGCCTCCAGGGCGTGCGCGGCCAGCTCGTCGCTGCCGTAGAGGGCGTAGGGGGCGACGCGGACCGGCCCCCCGAGGGCGCCGGCCATGTAGTGGATCAGCGGGAGCTCGTCGACGAGGGTGGAGACGGCCGTGGCGTGCACGGCGTGGGTGTGCACGATGGCCGCGGCGCCGGTGGCGCGGTAGACGGCGAGGTGCAGGGGGAGCTCGCTGGTGGGGGCCAGGTCGCCCAGGAGCGGGCGGCCCTCCAGGTCGACGGCGACCAGGTCGCGCGGGGTCAGCCGGTCGTACGGGATGCCGCTCGGGGTGACGACGACGGCGTCCCCGACCCGTGCGGAGACGTTGCCCGAGGTGCCCACCACGAGGCCGTCGGCCGTGGTGCGCCGGGCCGTGGCGACGACGCCGTCCCATGCCCGGCGGATCTGTTCGCTCTCTCTCATCCGTCCCTCCGTCCGTCCTGCCATTCGTGCCCCACCTCCGGTTCGCGTCACTGATCGGTCCGGCCCAGTTCACCTTCCGTTCACCCAGGGTCTTTACGGTCCACGCTGTACTGACCATCGAGCTGATTGCCTGGGTGAATGGAACACATCACGCTTCTCATCGGGATCGTGATCGTCACGGCCTTGGTGTTCGACTTTACGAACGGCTTCCACGACACGGCCAACGCCATGGCCACCACCATCTCCACCGGGGCTCTCAAGCCCAAGACCGCGGTGGCGATGTCGGCGGTCCTGAACCTCGTCGGGGCGTTCCTGTCCGTCGAGGTGGCCAAGACCATCTCCGGGGGAATCATCGATGAGACCGCCGGCATCAGACCCGAAGTGATCTTCGCCGGTCTGGTCGGCGCCATCGTCTGGAACCTGCTGACCTGGCTCGCCGGGCTCCCCTCCAGCTCCTCGCACGCCCTCTTCGGCGGTCTGATCGGTGCGACGGTCGTCGCCGTCGGCTTCGACGCGGTCAACACCGACAAGGTCGTCATGAAGGTGCTGATCCCGGCCGTCGCCGCGCCGCTCGTGGCCGGCATCGCCGCCTGGTGCGCGACCCGCCTCACCTACCGGCTCACCAAGGGCCGCGACGAGCGCGAGACCGCCAAGGGCTACCGCGCCGGCCAGATCGCCTCGGCCGCCCTGGTCTCCCTCGCCCACGGCACCAACGACGCCCAGAAGACCATGGGCGTGATCACCCTCGCCCTCGTCGCCGGCGGCGTCGTCGCCCCGCACGCCGACCCGCCCATGTGGGTCATCGTCTCCGCGGGCCTGGCCATCGCGCTCGGCACGTACCTGGGCGGCTGGCGCATCATCCAGACCCTCGGCAAGGGCCTCACCGACATCAAGCCCGCGCAGGGCTTCGCCGCGCAGACCGGCGCCGCGACCGTGATCCTCGCCTCCTCGCACATCGGCTTCGCCCTCTCCACCACCCAGGTCTGCTCCGGCTCGATCATGGGCGCCGGCCTCGGCCGCAAGGGCGGCGTCGTCCGCTGGTCGACCGCAAGCCGCATGATCATGGCCTGGGGCCTGACCCTGCCCGCCGCGGGCCTGGTCGCCGGTGGCGCCGCCCTCCTCGCCGACCAGGGCGACTGGGGCGTCGCGGCCGTCGCCGTCCTCGGCCTGGCCGTCTCCGGCGCGATCTGGCTGGCCTCGCGCCGCAAGCCGGTCACCCACGAGGACCTCGACTCGAGCGAGGCCGGCACCGACGCCGAGCCGGCCGGTGTCGTCACCGCGGCCCTGCAGGCCGTCGCCCCGCCGCCGGCCGGCCCCCTGGCCGCCGCGGTCTCCCCCTCCCCCGAGGCCGGGCGGGCTCCTGCCGCCGCCACGGCGAGCTAAGGCTTAAGGAAGAAACAGCATGCAGATCGACTGGGCAGCCCTCGGCCAGGTCTTCGGCGTCAGCCTCGTGGTGACGGTCGGCCTGGTGGGCATCTTCACCCTCGGCATCGTCGGCACGTCTCCCCGTGCGGGGAGCTCGGCGGGCTCGGCGGCGGGTGCGGGTGCGCTCGCGCGGCGCTCCGGTGCGTACGCGTGCTTCGCACTGTGCGCGGCGGCCGTGGGTTACGGCATCTACCTGATCGTGGTGTAACCGCCACGACCCGCTTCGACGGCCGGGACCCCCATGGGGGTCCCGGCCGCTGCGTTTCCCCTCCGGGGGTTGCAGGCACCTTCGGGTGTCGCAGGCGGCACGGCACCGCCGGGAAGGCGCGTCACGGTTGCGCGCCGCGGCGGCGGCACAAGATTCCGCCTCGGCCCGGGCGGCAAAGGCCGGGGCCGCCCTCGCCCTCGCGCCCGCCGCACGCAACATCCGCCGCAACGGCGGGCAACCAGCACGGCGGAGCCCGGCGGTGCTCTGCTCCCGGTCTGCTCGGCGCAGCCGGGAACGTCGGGTCGGGCCAGGTCAGAGGTGAGTTGACGGCGCCCGCGGCGCATGGTGGACTTCCGGAGCCAAACGGCGACAGCAGAGGAAGCCGGTGTGAATCCGGCGCGGTCCCGCCACTGTCACCGGGGAGCGTCTCCCCCACGCGATGCCACGGCGGCGAGCCGGAAGGCCGGGGCGGCGCGGATCCGGGAGCCAGGAGACTCTGGTCGCCGGTCACGTCGAGCCAGGGCGCGGACCCTGAGTGAGGACACATCGTCATGCCCGGCGCCCGCCACCGAACGCCCCGCACACTTCCCTCCCCCCGCCGAGGCGTGACGGCGGTCTGAGCCGATGCGTGCCGATCCGATCGGTTTCGCGTGCGGCGCCGCCCTCGGCTTCCTCGGTGACCGCGTCCTGGGCGACCCCCGCCGCGGCCACCCCGTGGCCGCGTTCGGCCGCGCCGCCCAGACCGTCGAGCAACGCCTGTGGCGCGACCACCGCGGCCACGGCGCCGTGCACGCCCTGCTGTGCGCGGGCGGCGCCGCCGCCGGTGCCGCGCTGCTGGCGCGCGCCGCACGCGCTTCCCGCCCCGCCGGCATCGCCCTGACCGCCGCCGCCACCTGGGCCGTGCTCGGGGGCACCTCCCTGGGCCGCGAGGCCCGCGCCATCGGCGGCGCGCTCGCCGCCGGCGACGAGGACGTCGCCCGCGAGCGCCTGCCGCACCTGTGCGGGCGCGACCCGCAGGCCCTGGACGGGCAGCAGATCGCGCGCGCCGTCGTGGAGTCCGTGGCCGAGAACACCTCCGACGCCGTCGTCGGCGCGCTGGTGTGGGGCGCCCTGGGGGGCGTGCCGGGGCTGGTGGGCTTCCGGGCGGTGAACACGCTGGACGCGATGGTGGGCCACAAGTCGCCCCGATACCGCCGCTTCGGCTGGGCCTCGGCCCGTCTCGACGACGTCGCCGGCTGGCCCGGCGCCCGCCTCACCGCGGCCCTCGCCGTCCTCGCGGGCCCGGATCCGCGCGGCGCCTGGCGGGTGGTCCGGCGGGACGCGTCCCGTCACCCCAGCCCCAACGCGGGCCCCGTGGAGGCCGCGTTCGCCGGCGCCCTCGGCGTGCGCCTCGGCGGCACCCTCGCGTACGCGGGCCGCGTCGAGCACCGTCCCGTGCTGGGGGCGGAGAACCGCCCGGTGGCGACGGACGACATCGAACGCGCGGTACGCCTTTCGCGCCGGGTGTCCCTGCTGGCCCTGGGAACGGCCGTGGTGGGCAGGCTCTCTGTCGGAAACTTCGCACGGTACGCACGGAGGAGGAGCCGGTGACGGCTGACAGGAGCGGGCCCGCGGGCCCGCTGGGCGGGGGCCTGCTGGTGGCCGGCACCACCTCGGACGCGGGCAAGAGCGTGGTGACGGCCGGCATCTGCCGCTGGCTGTCCCGCAAGGGCGTCAAGGTCGCGCCGTTCAAGGCGCAGAACATGTCGCTCAACTCGTTCGTCACGCGCGAGGGCGCGGAGATAGGCCGGGCCCAGGCCATGCAGGCGGCCGCGGCCCGCGTGGAGCCGAGCGCCCTCATGAACCCCGTGCTGCTCAAACCGGGCGGCGACCGCAGCAGCCAGGTCGTGCTGATGGGCAAGCCGGTGGGCGAGCTCAGCGCGCGCGGCTATCACGCGGGCCGCCAGGAGCAGCTGTTCGGCACGGTGACGGAGTGCCTGGAGGAGCTGCGGCGCACGCACGACGCGGTGATCTGCGAGGGCGCCGGCAGCCCGGCCGAGATCAACCTGCGGCGCAGCGACATCGTCAACATGGGCATCGCCCGGGCGGCCCGGCTGCCCGTGGTCGTGGTCGGCGACATCGACCGCGGCGGCGTCTTCGCGTCGTTCTTCGGCACGACGGCCCTGCTCTCGCCCGAGGACCAGGAGCTGATAGCGGGTTACGTCGTCAACAAGTTCCGGGGCGACGTGACGCTGCTGGAGCCCGGCCTGGACATGCTGTACGAGCTGACGGGCCGGCGGACGTTCGGCGTCCTGCCGTTCGCGCACGGCCTGGGCATCGACGAGGAGGACGGCCTGCGCGTCTCGCTGCGCGGCGCCGTACGGGAGTCGGTGGTGGCCCCGCCGCACGGGGCGGACGTGCTGCGGGTCGCGGTGTGCGCGGTGCCGCTGATGTCCAACTTCACGGACGTGGACGCGCTGGCCGCCGAGCCGGGCGTGGTCGTCCGCTTCGTGGACCGCCCCGAGGAGCTCGCCGACGCGGACCTGGTGGTCGTGCCGGGGACGCGCGGGACGGTACGGGCGCTGGCCTGGCTGCGCGAGCGCGGGCTCGCGGACGCGCTGGCCCGGCGCGCCGCCGAGGGCCGCCCGGTCCTGGGCATCTGCGGCGGCTTCCAGGTACTGGGCGAGCGGATCGAGGACGAGGTGGAGTCCCGGGCGGGCGTCGTCGAGGGGCTGGGCCTGCTGCCGGTGCGCATCCGCTTCGACGCGGAGAAGACCCTGGCACGGCCGGTGGGCACGGCCCTGGGCGAGCCCGTCGAGGGCTACGAGATCCACCACGGCGTGGCCGACGTGCAGGGCGGCGACGAGCCGTTCCTCGACGGCTGCCGCGTGGGCGCCGTGTGGGGCACGCACTGGCACGGTTCGCTGGAGAGCGACGGCTTCCGGCGGGCGTTCCTGCGGCGCGTCGCGGAAGCCGCGGGCCGGGCGTTCGTCCCGGCACCGGACACGAGCTTCGCGGCGCTGCGGGAGGAACAGCTGGACCGGCTGGGCGATCTGATCGAGGAACACGCGGACACGGACGCGCTGCTGCGGCTGATCGAGGACGGGGTTCCCCCGGGGGTCCCGTTCATACCGCCGGGCGCACCGGCTCCGCTCGCGCGGAACGACAACACAGGGGGTACCCGTTGACGGCCTCGGCCACCTACCCGTTCACCGCGGTCGTCGGCATGGACGACATGCGGCTGGGCCTGCTCCTCAACGCCATCTCGCCGTCCATCGGCGGGGTGCTCGTACGGGGTGAGAAGGGCACGGCGAAGACGACGACCGTCCGCGCCCTGTCCACGCTGCTGCCGTGGATCGACGCCGTCGCCGGATGCCGGTTCTCGTGCGACCCGGCGTCCCCCGACGCCCGCTGCCCGGACGGCCCGCACGAGGACGGGGCGGCGCACGCCGCCCGTGCCGCCCGCATGGTCGAACTGCCCGTCGGCGCCTCCGAGGACCGGCTCGTGGGGGCGCTCGACATCGAACGCGCGCTGGGCGAGGGCGTGAAGGCGTTCGAGCCGGGCCTGCTGGCCGCCGCGCACCGGGGCGTGCTGTACGTCGACGAGGTCAACCTGCTGGGCGACCACCTGGTCGACGCCCTCCTCGACGCGGCCGCCACCGGCGCCGCCTACGTCGAGCGCGAAGGCGTCTCCGTACGCCACGCGTCCCGCTTCCTCCTCGTCGGCACCATGAACCCCGAAGAGGGCGAACTGCGCCCCCAGCTCCTGGACCGCTTCGGCCTGACCGTCGAGGTCGCGGCCTCGCGCGAGCCCGACGAGCGCGTCGAGGTCGTCCGGCGCCGACTGGCGTACGACGAGGACCCGGCCGCCTTCGCCGCGAAGTGGGCGGCGGAGGAGGAGACGCTGCGCGAGCGGATCGCCGCCGCCCGCGCGCTGCTGCCGTCCGTACGCCTGGGCGACGGCGCGCTGCGCCGCATCGCCGCCGTGTGCGCGGGCTTCGAGGTGGACGGCATGCGCGCGGACATCGTGACCGCGCGCACCGCGACCGCACTCGCCGCGTGGGCGGGCCGCACGGACGTGACGACGGCCGACGTACGGCAGGCGGCGCTGCTGTCGCTGCCGCACCGGCGCCGGCGCAACCCCTTCGACGCGCCGGGCCTGGACGAGGACAAGCTCGACGAGATCCTCGGCCGGTTCGAGGACGACGAGCCGGAGCCCGAACCGGAGCCGGAGCCGGAGCCCGAGGGCCCGGACGACGACGGCCCCGACGGCGGCCCCGAGGGCGGCGGTCCCGACGGCAGCGGTCCCGACGGCGGCGGGCAGCCCCCGCAGGACGGCACGGGCTCCGACGGCACCCCCGACGTCCCGCAGCAGCGCCAGGAGCCGGAGTCCACCGGCCCCGAGCCCGCCTCCCCGGAGGGCCCGGACGCCCCCGAGGGCGCCCCCGCCCGCGGGGAGACCCCCGAGGCCCCGGCCGTCGCCGCGGCCGACCCCTTCCGCACCCGCAAGTTCGACGTCCCCGGTCTCGGTGAGGGCGCCGACGGCCGCCGTTCGCGGGCCCGGACGGCCCACGGCCGGACGACCGGGTCCCGCCGCCCCCGCGGCACCCTGTCCAAGCTCCACCTGGCCGCCACGGTGCAGGCCGCCGCCCCGCACCAGCGGGCGCGCGGGCGCAGCGGCGCCGGGCTCGTCGTCCGCCGCGACGACCTGCGGGAGGCGGTGCGCGAGGGCCGCGAGGGCAACCTCGTGCTGTTCGTCGTGGACGCCTCCGGCTCCATGGCCGCCCGCAAGCGGATGGGCGCCGTCAAGGGCGCGGTGCTGTCCCTGCTGCTGGACGCGTACCAGCGCCGGGACAAGATCGGCATGGTGACGTTCCGGGGCGCCGGCGCGGACGTGGCGCTGCCGCCGACGTCCTCGGTGGACACGGGCGCGGCACGGCTGGAGAAGCTGCCGACCGGCGGGCGCACGCCCCTGGCGGCGGGCCTCCTGCAGGCGCACGAGGTGCTGCGGGTGGAGCGGCTGCGCGACCCGTCGCGGCGCCCGCTGCTGGTCGTCGTCACCGACGGCCGGGCCACCGGCGGCCCGGAGCCGCTGGCGAGGGCGGCGCGCGCCGCCCGGCTGCTGGCCGGCGAGGGCACGGCGTCGGTGGTCGTGGACTGCGAGCAGGGGCCGGTGCGGCTCGGGCTCGCCGCCGAGCTGGGCCGGGAGCTGCGCGGCCCGGTCGTGACACTGGACGAGCTGCGCGCGGACAGCGTCTCCGCGCTCGTACGCACCGTACGGACCGCACACACCAGGAAGGCCGCGTAATGCCCCAGGGACAGCCGACCGTCGTTCCCGACGACGGACTCACCACGCGTCAGCGCCGCAACCGGCCGCTGGTCTTCGTCCACACCGGCCTCGGCAAGGGCAAGTCCACGGCCGCCTTCGGCCTGGCGCTGCGGGCGTGGAACCAGGGCTGGCCGGTCGGGGTGTTCCAGTTCGTGAAGTCGGCGAAGTGGAAGGTCGGCGAGGAGAACGCGCTGCGGGTGCTCGGTGCGTCGGGCGAGGGCGGCACGGTCGCCTGGCACAAGATGGGCGAGGGCTGGTCGTGGATCCAGCGCGACCCCAAGGACGGCGAGCAGAGCAACGAGGACAAGGCGCGCGAGGGCTGGGAGCAGGTCAAGCGCGACCTGGCCGCCGAGACGCACAAGCTCTACGTGCTGGACGAGTTCGCCTACCCCCTGCACTGGGGGTGGATCGACACGGGCGAGGTGATCGAGGTGCTGCGCGACCGCCCCGGCACCCAGCACGTGGTGATCACGGGCCGCAACGCCCCGCAGGCGCTCGTCGACTTCGCCGACCTGGTCACCGACATGTCCAAGGTCAAGCACCCGATGGACACCGGGCAGAAGGGCCAGCGGGGCATCGAGTGGTGAGTACGCACATCCCCCGCCTGGTCATCGCCGCCCCGGCCTCCGGCAGCGGCAAGACCACGGTGGCCACCGGCCTGATGCGGGCCTTCGCGGACGCGGGGCTCGCCGTGTCGCCGCACAAGGTCGGCCCGGACTACATCGACCCGGGCTACCACGCGCTCGCGACGGGCCGCCCCGGCCGCAACCTGGACGCGTACATGTGCGGCCCGGACCGGATCGCCCCGCTGTTCCTGCACGGGGCCGCGGGCTGCGACGTCGCGGTCGTCGAGGGCGTGATGGGCCTCTACGACGGGGCGAGCGGACAGGGCGAGCTGGCGTCGACGGCCCACGTGGCCAAGCTGCTCAAGGCCCCGGTCGTCCTGGTCGTCGACGCGTCGTCGCAGTCGCGGTCGGTGGCCGCGCTGGTGCACGGCTTCGCGTCCTGGGACCCGGAGGTACGGGTCGCGGGCGTCATCCTCAACAAGGTCGGCTCGGACCGGCACGAGGCGCTGCTGCGGGAAGCGCTGACGGAGTCGGGCGTACCGGTCCTCGGCGCGGTACGCCGCGCCGAGCAGGTCCACACGCCCTCGCGCCACCTGGGCCTTGTCCCGGTGGCCGAACGCAGCACGGAAGCGACGGACGCGGTGGCGGCCCAGGCCGCCCGGGTGAGGGAGGGCTGCGACCTGGAGGGGTTGCTGGCGCTTGCGCGCACGGCGCCTCCGCTGGTGGACGAGCCATGGGCACCCCATGGGCTGTGGGCAGGCGCCCCGGCTTCCCCCACCCCCACCGGTTTGCGAACAGGCGCCCCGGCTTCCCACCCCACCCCCACCGGTTTGCGGGCAGGCGTCCCCGATTCCCCCACCCCCACCGGTTTGTGGGCAGGCGTCCCGCAGAGCGGGACGGGTGGGCACAAACCGGCCACCGGGCCGCACCCGAAGAACAAACCGGTGATCGCCGTGGCCGGCGGCCCGGCGTTCACGTTCTCGTACACGGAGCACACGGAGCTCCTGAAGGCCGCCGGCGCGGACGTCGTCACCTTCGACCCCCTCCGCGACGAGGCCCTCCCGGACCGCACCGCCGCCCTCGTCATAGGCGGCGGATTCCCCGAGGTCTACGCCCCGGAGCTCTCCGCGAACGAACCCCTCCGCAAGGAGGTCGCCGCCCTCGCGGCAACCGGCGCCCCGGTCGTCGCCGAGTGCGCGGGCCTGCTCTACCTCTCCCGTTCGCTGGACGGCAAGCCCATGTGCGGCGTGCTCCCCGCGGACGCCCGCATGTCCGGCCGGCTCACCCTCGGCTACCGCGAGGCGGTGGCCATCGCGGACAACGTGCTGGCGCAGGCGGGCACGCGCGTCCGGGGGCACGAGTTCCACCGCACGGTGACCGAGCCGGGCGCGGGCGGGACCCCCGCCTGGGGGTTCACCCACCCGGAGCGCCGTACGGAGGGCTTCGCACGCGACGGGGTGCACGCCTCGTACCTGCACGTGCACTGGGCGGGCGCCCCGGGCACGGCCGCCCGCCTGGTGGCGGCCGCGGCCGCGGCAGCGACCGCGGGCGGTGCCGGCGAGCGTCAGTGAGCGAGGCCCACGACCAGCCAGATGAAGCCCGCCCCGGCCACCGTGCAGGCGAGCGTGGAGACGGCCGGGTGGGTGTGGTGGGCCTCGGGGAGGATGTCGGACGTGGCCAGGTAGAGCAGCACGCCGCCGAAGAAGCCGAGGTAGACGCCGAGGAATCCGGCCGGGAGGGTGAACAGCAGGGTGGACGCCGCGCCGATGAGGGGGGCGACGGCGTCCGCGGCGAGCATCAGGAGGGCGCGGTGCCGGTCGTTCCCGTACAGGTCGGTGATCGTGTACGTGTTGAAGCCGTCCGCGAAGTCGTGCGCGATGACGGCCACGGCGACGGCGACCGCCACGCCGTGGTCGACCTGGAAGGCCGCGCCGATGGCGACGCCGTCCATGGCGCTGTGACCCACGAGGGCGGCGGCCGCGGTGAGACCGACCTGCGGGGTGCGTTCGGCGGCGCTGACGCCGTGGGCGGCCTTGCGGACGGCCAGGAGCCGCTCGACCATGTGGGCGGCGAGGAAGCCGGCGACGAAGCACAGCAGGGCGGCCGGCACGCCGAAGACGTCCTGACCGGCGGCCTCCAGGGCCTCGGGCAGCAGGTCGAGGCCGACGACGCCGAGCATCAGCCCGCCCGCGAACCCCAGGACGAGGTGTCTGCGGTCGGTGATGCGGTGCGCGGCCCAGCCGCCGAGCAGCGTCATCAGGAACGCGCCCATGGCGATCACGACCGGCACGGTTCCACCCTTCTCGCGGCTGCAGTATCTCCTGCGGGTCCGGCCCTCGCACTCGTACCCGCCGCACCCGCCGTGTACGTGGGGGTGGGCGCCCGGCGCGGCGTGACGGCCGCGGAGGTGCTGGAGCTGGTGGAGCGGACGCTGGCGGAGGCCGGGGGGCGGGGGCTGCGGCCGGCGGCGCTGGCGACGGCCGAGGCGAAGGCGGGCGAGGGCGGGCTGGTGGAGGCGGCGGCCGAGCTGGGCGTGCCGCTGCGGGTGTACGGGGCCGGTGCGCTGGCCGGGGTCGCGGTGACGGACCCCTCGGCCGCCGCGCTGGCCGCCGTGGGGACGCCCGCGGTGGCGGAGGCGGCGGCGCTGCTGGCGGCCGGGGAGGGCGGCGTGCTGGCCGTGGGGAAGCGGAAGTCGGCGCGGGTGACGTGCGCGGTGGCGTACGGGCGCGGGTGAACGGGGGCTGCGCGCGGGAGCACGGGCCGACGTATGGAAACCAACGTACGGGCTGACGTACAGGCCGACATACAGGCCGACGTACGGGCCGACGTACGGGCCGACGTACGGACCCGCTTGACGGTCGTTCCGCAGCCGTCAGTACGGTCTTGGTGCGGGCGATCCTCACGCCCGGAGACGTGTGAACGACGACCAGCAGCAAACGGACGAGAGAAGGCGGCCCGCGGCCATGCACACTCCCAGCGAACCCGACCTGCGCCACCACGGTGACGCCGAAGTGCGGGGTGCCGGCGCGGAGCTGACGGACCTCGCGGTGAACGTGCGGGCGGGCACGCCCCCGGTGTGGCTGCGCGAGCACATCGCCGCGTCGCTCGACGGGCTCGCCGCCTACCCGGACGGGCGCGCCGCCCGGCGGGCGGTGGCGGAGCGGCACGGGCTGCCGGAGGAGCGCGTGCTGCTGACGGCGGGGGCCGCGGAGGCGTTCGTCCTGCTCGCGCGGGCGCTGCGGGTGCGGCGGCCGGTGGTGGTGCACCCTCAGTTCACGGAGCCGGAGGCGGCGCTGCGGGACGCCGGGCACCGGGTGGAGCGGGTGCTGCTCGACGAGGCGGACGGGTTCCGGCTGGACCCGCGTGCGGTGCCGGGCGACGCGGACCTGGTCGTCGTCGGCAATCCGACCAACCCCACGTCCGTCCTCCACCCGGCGCGGGACCTGGCGCGGCTCGCCCGGCCGGGGCGGACGCTGGTGGTCGACGAGGCGTTCATGGACGCGGTGCCGGGCGAGGCCGAGTCGCTGGCGTCCGTCACGGACCTGCCGGGGCTGATCGTGCTGCGCAGCCTCACCAAGACATGGGGGCTGGCGGGGCTGCGGATCGGCTACGTGCTCGCGTCGCCCGGCACCATAGCCAGGCTGGAGCGGGCCCAGCCGCTGTGGCCGGTGTCGTCGCCGGCGCTGGCCGCGGCGGAGGTGTGCAGCGCTCCCCCGGCGCTCGCGGAGGCCGCGCGCGCCGCGGACCGTCTCGCCGAGGACCGGACCTATCTCGCGGCCGCGGTCGGCCAGTTCGAGGGGGTCCGGGTCCACGGTCCGGCGGCCGGGCCGTTCCTGCTGATCCGGGTGCGGGGTGCCGCGGCCGTGCGGGGCAGGCTGCGGGGGCTGGGGTTCGCGGTGCGCCGCGGCGACACGTTCCCGGGGCTCGGGCCGGACTACCTGCGCCTCGCGGTCCGGGACCGGGAGACCACGGACCGCTTCGCGGAGGCCCTCGGCAAGGCGCTGGCCGAGGGCTGAGGACCGCTCCGGTTTCAGTCGCCGCGGCGGGCGGCCGAGCGGCGGCGGGTGACGACGAGGGCGCCCGCCCCCGCGGCGACGAGGAGGGCCGCGCCGCCCGCGACGTAGGGCGTGGCGGAACTGCCGCCGGTCGCGGCGAGGTCCTTCGCGGCGGGCTCCGCGGCCTTGTGCGCCACGGTCTGCGGTCCGGCCGCGGGGGCGGAGGCGGAGTCCGCCGACTTGGACTTGGACTTCGGCTCCGGCTCCGGCTTCGGCTTCGCGGCCGGGTCGTGGGCGGCGCCCGGCGGGGTCTCGCACGTGGCCTCGGCGAGGGTGAGTTCGCCCCGGACTCCGGCGACGTTCAGCCGCAGGGGGTTGACGGACACCTTCAGGCGCAGGGCCGTGGCCGCGGCCGTACGGGACGTGGTGCCGGTCCGCGACAGGTCGAGGCGCACCTCGCCGACGCCCGGGACCTCCACCTTGGTCGTCCCGGCCGTGGTCAGCGTGACCTTCTTGCCGAGGACGGTGACGGCGCCGAGGAGGTTCGAGGCGGCGGTGGGCTTCCCGCCCGCCGTGCAGACGGCGCGCGACGTGACCTTCTCGACCTCGACGAGGGAGAGCAGCGGCAGGCCGGGGACGTGCACGCGGGCGCGGGCGAGGTTCGCGTACGCCTCGGCCTTCGTGCGGTCGGCGGTCGCGCGGGCGGTGGCCGCGTCGGCGCGCAGGACGTCGACGGGCTTGCCCTGGTCGACGCCGTTGAGGGTGACGGTGAGTGCGGTCTTGTCGGCGCCGGCGGGGGCCTGCACCTCGTTGAGGGATGCCCTGAGGGGCACGTGGACGGTCTTGCTGAGCAGGGAGACGTCGAGGCCGGTGCGCAGGACGACGGCGCCGGCTTTGCCGGTGCCGGTGGTGTTGGCGCCGGTGCCGGTGCCGGTGCCGGTGCTGGTGCCGGTCTTGGCTTCGGCCGGGGAGGCGGTGCCGCCTCCGGTGGCGTACGCGGGGCCGGCGGCCGCGGCGGCGACGGTCGTGACCGCCGCGGCGAGGGCGGCGAGCCTGCGTGCGGGCATGCCGAAGGAAGGGCTGGTGGTGCTGGACACGTGCGTGGAACCCCCACGGGAGCGCTGGCGCCGCCGGCGCGGTCGACGGGGGACAGCTCGCGCCGGCGGCTGGGACCCCGCCATATTTGACCCCCGGAGGGTGAAGGGGCGTCCCCCCGAGGGCAGTTCACCCCAACGGGTTGTTTCCGCAACGGCTTTCGATTCGCCGGGCGCGGGAGTTGATCCTCGTCACTGGCGTAACCCCTGTTCGGGAGGCGGGCTTGATCGCTAAGGTGCCGCCGTATGTCGACCCCGCGGATAGCCCCGACAGCCGCCGACCGGACGGCGCGGCTGGCTGTCACCGTGTTCCCCCTGCTCGTCCTCGCCGCCGGAGGGGTGGGGCTCGCCGCACCCTCCCACTTCACCGGCTGGGCGCCCGCCGTGCCCTGGCTGCTGGGCGTCGTGATGTTCACGATGGGCCTCACGCTCACCGGCGACGACTTCCGCGCCGTCGCCAAACGGCCCTGGGCGGTCGGGCTCGGCCTCGTCGCCCACTACGTGATCATGCCGGGGCTGGGCTGGCTGATCGCCACGGTGCTCGGGCTGCCGCCGCAGCTGGCCGCCGGGGTGATCCTCGTCGGCTGCGCGCCGAGCGGGACGGCGTCCAACGTCGTCACGTACCTCGCGCGCGGGGACGTCGCCCTGTCCGTGTCCGTCGCCACCGTCTCCACGCTCGTCGCGCCGCTCGTCACCCCGCCGTTGACGCTGCTGCTGGCGGACCGGTTCCTGGACGTGGACGCGGGCGCGATGCTCACCGACATCCTCAAGACCGTGCTCGTGCCGGTGCTCGGCGGGGCGCTCGTGCGGATGGCCGCGGGGCGGTGGATCGGCAAGGTGCTGCGCGCCCTGCCGGCGCTCTCGGCGCTGACGATCGCCGTCCTCGTCCTCATCGTGGTCTCGGGCAGCGCGTCCCGCATCAAGGACGCGGCCGCGCTCGTCCTCCTCGCCGTCGTCCTCCACAACGGCCTCGGCCTCGCCCTCGGCTACGCGGCGGGCCGGCTCGCCCGGCTCGGCCGCCCGTCGAGCCGGGCCATGGCCTTCGAGGTCGGCATGCAGAACTCGGGCCTGGCGGCGTCACTGGCCACGGCCCACTTCAGCCCGGCGGCGGCGCTGCCGGCGGCGATCTTCTCGGTATGGCACAACGTGTCGGGCGCGGCGGTAGCAGCCTGGATGTCAAGACGCCCCCACCCCTAACACCTACGCCGCCCACGCCACCAGCCGGGCAGCAACTCCTGCACCGCCGCAGCGCCCCCCGGCGGCGCCGTCCCGACCCCAGGCGGGCCAGGCACCACCGTCGTGGCGGATCACCGCCGCGGGGGGGGGGAGTTACCGAGCCCGGCGGGCACGCCCTGCTCCCCGACCCGACCGCAGGTCGTCAGGCACCGCCGGACACCACCGCCGTGGCTGATCACCGCCGCGGCGGAGGAAAGTTGCCCGGCCCGGAGCCACGCCGAAGCAGCCCGCCACACCAACCGGGCCACGCCCCTCTCCCCGCCGCCACGGCGCGCAACCCCCACCGAACGCCCCCGGCGGTGCCAAACCGACCCCAGGGAGGCCAGGCACCGCCGGGCAGCACCGTCGTGGCGGATCACCGCCGCGGCGGAGGGAAGTTACCGAGCCCGGCGGGCACACGCCGACCCCCCGGCCCCCCGGGCCAAGCCGACCGCAGGTCGCCCGGTGCTCCGCGGTCAGCGGATCACCCTCCCCCGCAGGATCACCCGCTTCGGTGAGCCCAGGACTCTCACGTCCGTCCTCGGGTCCGTCTCGTAGACGACGATGTCCGCCGGGGCGCCCTCCTCCAGGCCCGGGCGGCCGAGCCAGGATCGGGCCGACCACGTGGTGGCCGAGAGGGCCGCGAGCGGGGGCAGGCCGGCTTTGACGAGTTCGGCCACCTCCTGGCCCACGAGGCCGTGGGCGAGGGAGCCGCCCGCGTCCGTGCCGACGAAGACCGGGATGCCCGCGTCGTACGCCGCCCGCACCGTCTCGTAGCGCCGGGCGTGGAGGCGCCGCATGTGGTCCGCCCAGCGCGGGAACTTGCCCTCGCCGCCGTCCGCGAGCCGCGGGAACGTCGCGATGTTGACGAGCGTCGGCACGATGGCGACCCCGCGCTCGGCGAAGAGCGGGATGGTCTCCTCGGTGAGCCCGGTGGCGTGCTCGATGCAGTCGATGCCCGCTTCCACGAGCGGCGCCAGCGACTCCTCCGCGAAGCAGTGCGCGGTCACGCGCGCCCCGAGGCGGTGCGCCTCGGCGATCGCGGCCGCGACCTCCCCGCGCGGCCAGCAGGAGGACAGGTCGCCCGTCTCGCGGTCGATCCAGTCGCCGACGAGCTTGACCCACCCGTCCCCGCGCCGCGCCTCCCGCGCCACGTACGCGACGAGGTCGTCGGGCTCGATCTCGTGCGCGTAGTTGCGGATGTACCGGCGGGTGCGCGCGATGTGGCGCCCGGCGCGGATGATGCGCGGCAGGTCCTCGCGGTCGTCGATCCAGCGCGTGTCCGAGGGGGAGCCGGCGTCGCGCAGCAGCAGCGCTCCCGCGTCCCGGTCGGTGAGCGCCTGCTTCTCGGCGGTGGATTCGTCGACCGGCCCGTGGGCGTCGAGGCCCACGTGGCAGTGCGCGTCCACGAGGCCGGGCAGTGCCCAGCCCTCGACGGTGGTGACGTCCCGCGCCCCCACCGGCCGTTCGAAGGTGATCCGGCCGTCGACGGCCCACAGCTCGTCGCGCACCCCGCCGTCCGGGTCCGCGCCGACGAGCACCCGCCCCTTGATGTGCAGCACCCCACTGTCGCTCATGGACCGCACTGTACGAGCCCGCTCCTCCCGCCCGCCAAGGGGCCGTCGCCGGGGCTCGGCCGGGTCGCCGCCGATGCCCGGCGGACCCTCGGCCGGCGCGGCCGGGCACCGCCCCGGGCAATTCCCCGGAACTCCTCTCCGATAATTCCGGAGACAACTCTCCGCGCATTCTCATGCCCGCTTTTCCGCACCCTAAACGCAGCATTTTCCTTACGCTTCCGCAAACGAATTCGCGACCCCAGCGATCACTTGTGACGTACTCCACACAGTCTGCGATTTGCCCGGATATTAACGGGCAAACCATCCCATCCCACACCCGCTTTGCGCGCCCCCGCGCCTCCGCGCGATAACACAACCACCCACCCCCGGGTAACCCGGACCCCCGATGCGATTTCCGATCCGCATCGGTAAATTCCCTCCGCATGACCGCAGCACAAGCAGACCTTGCACGTGCCCGTCCCGCCTCCCTCCGGGAATTCCCGGAATTGCCGGAGGACCTCACCCTCGACGTCCCGCGCGTCGAGGACGGAGCCGCGATCTGGCGCATCGCCCGCGACTCGGGAACCCTGGACCTCAACTCCTCGTACAGCTACCTGCTGTGGTGCCGCGACTTCGCGGCCACCTCGGCCGTGGCCCGCCGCACCGGCGACGGGGAGCCCGCCGGCTTCATCACCGGCTACGTCCGGCCGGCCCGCCCCCGCACCCTCGTGGTGTGGCAGGTCGCCGTGGACCGCCCGCACCGCGGCCGCGGCCTGGCCGCCGCGCTGCTGGAGGGCCTCGTCGCACGCGTCGCCCGCGAGAGCGAGACCGGCATCGACGGGATCGAGACCACCGTCACGCCCGGCAACACCGCCTCCAACCGCCTGTTCGCCTCCTTCGCCGAGCGGCACGGCGCGCCCGTGGAGCGCGAAGTCCTCTTCCACGGCGGGCTGTTCCCCGAGACGGGGCACGACCCCGAGGTCCTGCACCGCATCGGCCCCCTCACGCACTGAGGCCCCGCACGCACTGAGGCCCCCGCACGCACCGAGAACCCTCACGCCCTGAGACCGCTCACGCCCCGAGAACCCTCACGCCCTGAGAACCCTCACGCACCGACAGGAGCACCCCCATGACCATCACCCCGCCCGCCCTCAGCGTCTTCGAGACCCTGGAGTCGGAGGTGCGCAGCTACTGCCGCAGCTGGCCCGCGGTCTTCGACCGGGCCCAGGGCAGCCGGATGTACGACGAGGACGGCCACACGTACCTGGACTTCTTCGCCGGCGCCGGGGCTCTCAACTACGGGCACAACAACCCGGTCCTCAAACGCGCCCTGATCGATTACATCGAACGCGACGGCGTCACCCACGGCCTGGACATGGGCACCACCGCCAAGCGCGCGTTCCTGGAGGCCTTCCAGGACGTCGTGCTGCGGCCGCGCGACCTGCCGTACAAGGTGATGTTCCCCGGCCCGACGGGCACCAACGCCGTGGAGGCCGCGCTGAAGCTGGCCCGCAAGGTCAAGGGCCGCGAGGCGATCGTGTCCTTCACCAACGCCTTCCACGGCATGTCGCTGGGCTCGCTCGCCGTCACCGGCAACGCCTTCAAGCGGGCCGGCGCGGGCATCCCCCTGGTGCACGGCACGCCGATGCCGTTCGACCACTACCTGGACGACCAGGTGCCGGACTTCCTGTGGTTCGAGCGGCTGCTGGCCGACCAGGGCTCGGGCCTGAACACCCCCGCCGCCGTCATCGTGGAGACGGTGCAGGGCGAGGGCGGCATCAACGTCGCCCGCCCCGAGTGGCTGCGCGGGCTCGCCGCGCTGTGCGAGCGCCACGACATGCTGCTGATCGTGGACGACATCCAGATGGGCTGCGGCCGCACCGGCGCCTTCTTCTCGTTCGAGGAGGCGGGCATCACCCCGGACATCGTGACCCTCTCGAAGTCCATCGGCGGCTACGGCCTGCCCATGTCGCTCACCCTCTTCCGCCCGGAGCTCGACGTCTGGGAGCCCGGCGAGCACAACGGCACGTTCCGCGGCAACAACCCCTCCTTCGTCACCGCCGCCGCGGCGCTCGACGCGTACTGGACCGACGGGCAGATGGAGAAGCAGACCCTCGCCCGCGGCGAGCAGGCCGAGGAGGCGCTGCGCGCCATCTGCGCCGAACACCCCGAGCTGGGCGCGCACTACCGGGGCCGCGGCCTCGTGTGGGGGCTGGAGTTCGCCGACAAGCCCCGGGCCTCCGCGGTCGCCCGGCGGGCGTTCGAGCTCGGCCTGCTCGTGGAGACGTCGGGCCCCGAGGGCGAGGTCCTCAAGCTGCTGCCCGCCCTGACGATCTCGCCCGACGAGCTGGACGAGGGCCTGCGGATCGTCGCCCGTGCGGTCCGCGAGACGGCCTGACCACCACCGTTGCCGCCACCGGCACCGGCACCGGTAGTACCGAAAGAAAGGAACAACCCGTGATCGTCCGTTCCCTCCAGGACATCGAGAACACCGACCGCCACGTCAAGGCCAAGTCCGGTACGTGGGAGAGCAAGCGGATCGTGCTCGCCAAGGAGCGGGTCGGCTTCTCCCTGCACGAGACCGTCCTCTACGCCGGCACGGAGACCTCCATGTGGTACGCCAACCACATCGAGGCCGTGCTGTGCGTGGAGGGCGAGGCCGAGCTCACCGACGACGAGACCGGCGAGAAGCACTGGATCTCGCCCGGCACGATGTACCTGCTCGACGGCCACGAGCGGCACACCCTGCGCCCCAAGACCGACTTCCGCTGCGTGTGCGTCTTCAACCCGCCGGTCACGGGACGGGAGGACCACGACGAGAACGGCGTCTACCCGCTGCTGACGGAGGAGGGCTGAGCCATGGCCGCGGTCACCGACCTCTACCCCACGCGCGGCACGCACGAGGTGGCCGTCCCGCGCCGTGACCCCGTGGTGTGGCCCGGGTCCGGGTCCGCCTCCGGCGCCGGCACCGGCACCGGCACGCCCGGGCCGATCGACGCGGCCGGTCTCGCGGGCTACGAACGCGACGGGTTCCTCACCGCCGACGAGATGATCACGCCGGACGAGGTGCAGGTCCTGCGCGCCGAGCTCGACCGGCTGATCGCCGATCCGGCGGTGCGGGCCGACGAGAGAGCTGTCGTCGAGCCGCACTCGAAGGACGTGCGGTCGGTGTTCGAAGTGCACCGGATCAGCGAGGTGTTCGCGCGGCTCGTGCGCGATCCGCGCGTGGTGGGCCGGGCGCGGCAGATCCTCGGCTCGGACGTCTACGTCCACCAGTCGCGGGTCAACGTCAAGCCGGGCTTCGGGGCCTCCGGGTTCTACTGGCACTCGGACTTCGAGACCTGGCACGCGGAGGACGGGCTGCCGCGGATGCGTGCGGTGTCGGTGTCGATCGCGCTGACGGAGAACCTCGACACCAACGGCAGCCTGATGATCATGCCGGGTTCGCACCGGACGTTCCTGGGCTGCGCGGGCGTGACGCCGCGGGACAACTACAAGCGGTCCCTGCGGATGCAGGAGGCCGGCACGCCGTCGGACAGCGCGCTCGCCGCGCTGGCGGGACGGCACGGCATCCGGCTCTTCACGGGCGCGGCCGGTTCGGCGACGTGGTTCGACTGCAACTGCATGCACGGGTCGGGCGACAACATCACGCCGTTCCCGCGCAGCAACGTCTTCATCGTCTTCAACAGCGTGGAGAACACGGCGGTCGAGCCGTTCGCGGCCCCGAGACGCCGCCCTGAATTCGTGGGGGCGCGGGACTTCACGCCGGTGAAGTAACCGGCCGCGCGCACCCCCACCGGACGTGCCCGGCGGTGCCGTCCCGACCGACAGGTCGCGGGCACCGCCGGGTACCGGCGTCGTGGCGGATCGCCGTTGCGGCGGAGGGAAGGCCCCCGGGCTTCACCGGCCCACGCCCCGCCCCGCCCCGCGACCTCTCAGGCCAGCGCCTCCAAGCACCGGTCCACGTCATCCGTGCTGTTGTAGAGGTGGAAGGACGCCCGCAGGCCCCCGGCGCGGGCGCTGACGCGTACCCCCGCCGCCGCGAGGCGCTCCGCCGCGCGGCCGAGGCCGGGGACCGAGACGATCGCGGAGTCCTCCGCCGGGGCGGACCGGTGCCCGAGCGCGGCGAGCCCCGTGCGGAAGCGGTCGGCGAGGGCCCGGTCGTGTGCGGCGATGCGCTCCGTCCCGAGCTCCTCCACGAGCCGGAGGCCGGCCAGGGCGCCGGTGTAGGGCAGGAGGGCGGGGTTCTCGTCGTAGCGGCGGGCCGAGCGGGCGAGCGACACCTGCCCGTACGTGCTGTCCCAGGGGTCCTCCCCCGCCACCCACCCGGCGAAGACGGGGGTGAGGCCGCCGAGGTCCTCGGGGACGGTGAGGTAGGCCGTGCCGCGGGGGCCCATCAGCCACTTGTAGCCGACACAGACGGTGAAGTCGTGGGCGCCCGCGTCGACGGGCAGCCAGCCCGCGGCCTGGCTGACGTCGACGAGCGTCCGGGCGCCGTGGGCGCGGGCGGCCTCCCCGATCGCCCCGAGGCCGGCGAGGCGGCCGTCGGCCGACTGGACGGCGCTGACGGCGACGAGCGCGGTCCCGGGCCCCACCGCGTCCGCGATCTTCTCCAGGGGAACGGTGCGGACGCGGAGCCCGGGCCGCACGTGGAAGGGGTTGACGAGGGAACTGAAGTCCCCCTCCGCGCAGAGGACTTCCGACTCCTCGGGCAGCGACTGGGCGACGAGCCCGCAGAAGACGGCGGCCGAACCCCCGGTGGCGACCTGCCGGGCGGGCACGCCGACGAGCCGGGCGAACGTGGCGCGGACGGCCTCCACGACCGGGAAGTGGTCCTCCGCGCCGGGGCGGCCCAGCGAGAACGCGGTGGCGGCCTCGGTCATGGCGGCGACGGCGGGCGAGGGCACGAGCCCGGTGGCGGCGGTGTTGAGGTAGACGGTCTCGGGCGCGAAGTGTGCGGGGGCGAGGCTCTCCATGCCCACCCACTATGCGCGTCCGGCGATCAATCCGTCCATCGGTCCAGCCATCGGTACGCCCATCAGTCCGGCCATCAGTCCAGCCATCGGTCCGTCCACCAGTCCAGCCATCAGCCTGTTCATCAGTCCGTCCGCCGGTCCGTCCAGTGGTCCATCCACCGGTCCGCCCGTGCGGGCCTCCCGTCCCCTGCCTGAGAACTAGCCGTCCCTCCGCCTCGCGGCGGAGGCGGTCCGCCGCTCAGGGCGACGCGCCGGCGCCCGCCGGACGGAACGCTGGTCACATGACCAGTACGACGACGACCGTCCCGGACGACCACGCCACCAAACGCCGCGCGCTCCGCGCGGTGACCATCGCCGCCTGCCTGCCCTACCTCGGCCTCAAGGCGGCCTGGGTGGCGGGGAGTCACATCGGCATCCCGGAGGGAAGCGGCCTGCGGGATGCCGACACGAGCATGGTCGTGGCGAACGCCGTGACCATCCTGATGGACGCCGCGGTCGTGGTCCTCGCCCTGCTGCTGACCCGGCCCTGGGGCAAGCGCGTCCCCGCCTGGCTGCTCGTGCTGCCGATGTGGGGGGCGGTGGGGCTGCTGGCGCCCATCATGTACGCCTTTCCCGCACAGTTGATCGTCCGTGCCCTGGGCGGTTCGGCGTCCGGTTCCGGGAGCGAGGCCGACGAGCCGTTCCTCGACGAGTGGGTCTTCGGCGTGGTCTACACGGGGTTCATCGTCCAGGGGCTGGCCCTGGGGACCCTGTTCGTGCTGTACGCCCGCGAGCGCTGGGGCCACCTGTGGCGGGGCCGCGTCGGGGACCTGGCGGGCCGTCCGCCCGGCCGCGGGCAGCGGGCCGCACTGGCCGCGGCGGGAGTGCTGGCCGTGCTGCCCGGCGCGGTCCACCTGATGTGGACGTGCGGGGTGTCGGCGGGCCTCTCGCCGGAGATGGCCCGGATGTACAGCGGCACCTTCGCGGCCGGGGAGTCGGGCTACGTGCTGTACGCCGCCGCGACGATCGCGGGTGCCGTCCTGCTGCTGTCCGGCCGGGCACGGTCCGGACACGGCGGCCGGCTGCCGCTGCGGGTGCCGCTGCTCCTCGCGGGCGTCGGCTCGGCCGCTTCGGCCGCGTGGGGCGGCTGGCAACTGCTCGCGATGCTGACGTCCCTGGCCGACGAAGGCCGGGGGCCGACGGCGACGATGGCCGTCGCCTACGCTGTGCAAGTGATCATCGGTCTGCTGGTCCTCGCCGCCGGCACGCGCTTCTTCGTCCAGCGCTCCGCCCGGGCCGCCGCCCTGTGACGGCTCTCCTCCGGCGCGGCGCCGTCGCCCTGGTGGGCCGCCGCGCCCGGCTGCGGTGGGTGCACCTGCTGCTCGGCGGTGCGCTGCTGATGCCGTACTACCTGCTGGCGAGCACGCTGACGGCGGTCTTCGTCCGGGACACGAACATCCTGTTCCCCTCCACCGTCGGCCGGCAGTTCGGCGTCTTCGCGCTGGCGCTGGTGCCGGCGGCGGTGACCGCGCTGGTGCCCTTGGTGCGGACGCTGGAGTCGGTGGCGGCACGCGCCCTGTGCGGGGTGCCGGAGGAGGCGCTCGCGACGGGCCCGGGCGATTCGCGGGCCGCGCGCGGGCGGACCGCCCTGTGGTACACCCTGCACCTGCTGGCCGGCGGCATCGTGAGCGGCATGTCGCTGGCCACGCCCCCGTTCGCGCTGACGCTGATCGCCCTGCCGGTCACGGGTGTTCCGGGGGGCGAGGACGCCCCGTACGGGCTGGGGGACCTGGCCTTCCCGTGGACGCTGCTGGCGGTGCCCGCCGGCCTGGCGGTGCTGGTCCTGCTCGTCGGGGCGTCCTGGGGCGCGGGCACGCTCCTCGCCCGCTGCGCACCCCTCCTCCTCGGCCCGACGGCCGCCGACCGGCTGGCCGAGGCCGAGCAGCACGCCATGCGGCTGGCCCTGCGCAACCGGCTGGCGCGCGAGCTGCACGACTCCGTGGGGCACGCCCTGAGCGCGGTCACCCTGCAGGCGAGCGCGGCGCGCAAGGTCCTCGACGCCGACCCGGAGTTCGCGCGGCAGGCGCTGGCCGCGATCGAGGAGACGACGCGCGAGGCGGTCGGCGAACTGGACACCGTGCTGGGGCTGCTGCGCGAGGACGGCGCCGCGTCCGCCGCGCCCGCGCCGACCCTCGCCGACCTGGACGGGCTGCTGGAGCGCACCCGCGCCGCGGGCGGCACCGTCACCCTCGCCTCACCTCCGGCCCTGGACGGCGTGCCGCCGGTCGTCTCCCGCGAGGCGTACCGGATCGTGCAGGAGGGCCTCACCAATGCCTTGCGGCACGCGGGCCGGGTGCCCGTGCTGCTGCGGATCACCGTGCACGACGACGCCGTGGAGGTCGCCTTGGAGAATCCGGTCAACCCCGACAAGGCCCCCGGCCGCGCGCACCGCCGCACCGGCGGCGGCCGCGGTCTGACGGGCATAGCCGAACGGGCCCGGCTGCTGCGCGGCAGCAGCAGCTCCGGCGAGCGGGACGGGGTGTGGCGGCTCGCCGTCCGCCTGCCGCTGGGCGGGGGTGCGGGCCGGTGACGGCGCCCCTGCGGATCGTGCTCGCCGACGACGAGCGCATGGTGCGGACCGCCCTGCGGGCAATCCTGGGCGCCGAGGAGGACCTGGAGGTCGTCGGCGAGGCCACGACCGGCGCGGAAGCGGTCTCCGTCGTCCGCGAACTGCGCCCCGACGTCGTCCTGATGGACGTACGGATGCCCGAGGTCGACGGGATCCGGGCCACCGAGCAGCTGATCGGCGGCATGGACTCCCCGCCGCGCGTCCTGGTCGTCACCACGTTCGAGAACGACAGCTACGTGTACGACGCGCTGCGCGCCGGCGCCAGCGGCTTCCTCCTCAAGCGGTCGGGCGCCGACGAACTCGTCCAGGCCGTCCGGCTCGTGGCCCGCACCGACTCGCTGCTCTTCCCCTCCGCCGTGCGCGCCCTGGCGGCGGAACACGCGGAGGCCCGCCGGGCGAGGACGGCCGCCGGGAAGCTGCGCGCGCAGCTGTCGGACCGGGAGGCGGAGGTCCTCCGCCTGATGGCCCGGGGCCTGTCGAACGCCGAGATCGCCGAGCAGCTCGTCCTGGGCGCGGCGACGGTGAAGACCCACGTGGCAGGCGCCCTGGCCAAACTGGGCGTCCGCAACCGCACCCAGGCGGTCATCGCGGCCTACGAGTGCGGTTTCGTGTCCCCGCGCTGAGGGGCGGCGGCGCCGGACGGCCTGCGGCCGGCCCGGCGCCGCCGAACGCCCCGGTGGGGGGGGTCACGCCCCGCTGCGGCGGAAGGAAGACCCCCTGGGGGGTCAGCGGCCCACCGCCTCGCCGACGGCCTTGGCCAGGCGCGCGACCTGCGCGTCGTTGTCGTCGCGGAAGCCGTACCGGCGGCGGTTGAAGCCGAAGGCCAGGCCGTTGGACGGGTCGGCGAAGGCCTGGGAGCCGGCGGCGCCGCCGTGGCCGAAGGCGCGGGCGCCGAGGAAGGGGTACTTGTCCCCCATGGCGCCGAAGCCCAGGCCGAAGGCCTGGTGCTGGCGCGCGACCACGTCGTAGCCGATGGAGTGGATCTGGGCGAAGTCGGCGGCGGTGGCGGGCGTCAGCAGCGCCTCCTTGCCGCCGACGCCGCTGATGGCGGCCGCGTACATGCGGGCCAGGCCGCGCGCGGAGGCCATGCCGCCGACGGAGGCGGGGCCGCCCGCGCGGATGACGCGGTGGTTCGGCAGGTCCTCCAGCACGGTGGGCCGGGGGTGGTTGAGGTTGAAGGCGATGCCCGTCAGGCTCTGCGGCCCGGGGGCGTTCTCGAGCAGGGCGCGCTTCTGGCCGGGCGTCGGGTCCATGGGCTGGATGTCGAGGACGCGGCGCTCGTGCTCCTCGGGCAGGCCCATGTAGAAGTCGATGCCGTAGGGGGCGCGGATGCGCTCCTCGTAGAGCTCCTGCATGGTGCGTCCGGTGGCGCGGCGGACGACCTCGCCGGTCAGGGCGCCGATGACGAGGGCGTGGTAGCCGAAGGCGGTGCCGGGGCGCCAGTGGGGCCGCTGGCCGGCCAGCTTCTCGGCTATGGCGCGGTCGTCGGCGAGCTCTTCCGTGGTGAAGCCGTCCTCGGCTCCGACGACTCCGGCCCGGTGGGCGAGGAGGTCGCGCAGGGTGACGGATTCCTTGCCGGCGGCGGCGAATTCGGGCCAGTAGTGGGCGACCTCGCGGTCGAGGTCGAGCACGCCTTCCTGGACGAGGAGGGCGACGACGAGGTGGGCCGCGCCCTTGGTGGAGGAGAACACGCCGGTGAGCGAGTCGCCCTCCATGCCGGGGCCGCCCCACAGGTCGACGACCTGCTCGCCGTCGACGTAGGCGGCGAGCTGGGCGGAGTGCCCGGCCCGCTCCTCGGCGAAGGTGGCCTCGAACTCCTCGCGGACGCCCTCGTACCCCTTGGCGACGGTTCCCCGGACGACGGTCCCCTGCGCGGCGGTGGGGCTCGGCATGTGTGTGCTCCCTGTGATCAGTGATGACTCCGGTGGGTGCAGCAGAGCGGGGCCCGTCGTTATTTCGTGACGATCGTCATCTCGCCGACGGAATAAACGGATTGAAGGATTCCGGCCTGACGGTCTCCTGGAAGGACACCGCCCGCCGAAAGCCGTCCGTGCCTCCTTGACCGCCCCGCACCGGCTCCTTAGCGTGTGCGCTTCCCCTTCCGGACTGCCTCAGGAGGCCCAGGCGCCATGCCCGCATCCCGCACGGTCCTCCTCACCGGCGCGGCCGGCCGCATCGGCACCCACCTGCGCACCCGGCTGCCCGCCCTCGGCCACCGGCTGCGCCTGTTCGACGCCCGGCCGGTGCCGGGCGAGCCGGACGCGGTCACCGCGGACCTCGCCGACCGCGAGGCGCTGCGCAAGGCCGTCGACGGCGTGGACGCGGTCGTCCACCTGGCGGGCATCCCCCTGGAGGCGTCCTTCGAGGACATCCTGCGCGCCAACGTCGAGGGCACGTACCGCCTGTACGAGGCCGTCCGGGAGGCGGGCGTACGGCGCGTGGTCCTCGCCTCCAGCAACCACGCCGTCGGCTTCGCGCCCGTCCCCGCGGAGGGCGCCCCGCTCCTGCCCGTGGAGACCGCGCACCGCCCGGACACCTTCTACGGCCTCTCCAAGTGCTTCGGCGAGGACCTGGCCTCCCTCTACCGGGACCGGCACGGCATCCAGACCGTGTCCCTGCGCATCGGTGCCTGCTTCCCCGAGCCCGTGTCGGTACGCATGCTGTCGGTCTGGCTGAGCCCCGGCGACTGCGCCCGGCTCGTGCACGCCGCCCTGACGGCGGACGGCGTCGGCCACACCGTCGCCTACGGCAGCTCCGCGAACACCAGGCTCTGGTGGGACCTGTCGACCGCCCGCGCCCTCGGCTACGAGCCCCAGGACGACTCCGAGCCGTACGCGCCCGCCCTGCTGGCCGCGGAGAGCGGAACCCCGCGGGAGGGCCACGGCCGCGTCGGCGGCGAGTTCTGCGCGGCCGAGCCGCCCCGCTGGAACCCGGGCTGACCTGCGGCGACGGCACACCGGCCGGTCTGCGGCGGCCTACGGGCCCGGCCGCCATCCGGAGGAACCGGGCGGAACCGGCGGCTCGGTAATGGAACCGCAAAGAGCGGCCACTCGTTACCCGGGACATGACCGCTATGACACCCGGCTCGAACATCCCTCTCTCCGTCGCCCGCGTGACGGTGGACGTCACCGCCCCGGTGCGGCTCGACGTATCGGGCCTGCTGCTCACCGCCGACGGCAAGGTGCGCTCCGACGACGACTTCGTCTTCTACAACCAGCCTTCCGGGCCGGGCGTGAGCCACCGCGCCGCGTCCGGCGGCGCGCCCGACGCCATCGTGGTGGACACCGCCGCCGTCCCGGCCGGCATCGAGAAGATCGTGGTGACCGCCAGCCCCGACGCCCAGGGCGCGAGCTTCGCCGGCGTCGAGCCGACCGCCACCGTCCGCAGCACCGACGACGGCTCGGTCCTCGCCACGTTCACCCCGCCCCGGCTGGGTTCCGAGACCGCCCTGGTGATCGTGGAGGTCTACCGGCGGGCGGGCGCCTGGAAGGTGCGCGCGGTCGGTCAGGGGTACGCGAACGGCCTGGCGGGCATCGCCACCGACTTCGGCGTGAGCGTGGAGGAGCCCGCGGCCCCCGCGCCTGCCCCCGCGGCCCCCGCGCCCGTGCAGCCGGCCGCCCCCGTGCCGCCGATGCCCGTGGCCGCCCCGGCCGCGCCCGCCGCTCCCCCGGCGCCGCCCGCCCCCGCCCCCGGCACCGGGAAGATCAACCTGGACAAGGGCCGGGTCAGCCTGCAGAAGAACCAGACGGTGTCCCTGGTCAAGGGCGGCCGGCCGCTGACGCAGTCGGTGAAGATGGGCCTGGGCTGGGAGCCCGCCTGGGGCGCCCCCGCCATCGACCTGGACGCCTCCGTCATCGCCTACGGCCCCGACCGCAACATGATCGACGCCTGTTACTTCAACAAGCTGCAGATCCTCAACGGCGCCATCCAGCACTCCGGCGACAACCTCACCGGCGAGGGCTCCGGCGACGACGAGACCATCACCGTGCACATGGAGGGCCTGCCGCCCGAGGTGACCGGCCTGGTCTTCACCGTCAGCTCCTTCACCGGCCAGAAGTTCAACCAGGTCGCCAAGGCCTACTGCCGCCTGCTCGACGCCCGCACGGGCGAGGAGCTGGTGCGCTTCGACCTGACCGGCGCGGAGCCCAAGACCGGTGTGCTCATGGCGAAGTTCATCCGGCAGTACTCGGGCGAGTGGGAGATGACGGCCCTGGGCGAGTTCGTGAAGTCGCGCACCGTGCGCGATCTGGTCAAGCCCGCGGCGCAGGCCCTGTGAGCCGCTCCCGGCTCGCCGGCCCCGCGGTCAGCCCGGCGAGCCGGGCCAGCCTGCGATAGGAGTCCAGCAGCCCCTCCCGGTCGTACGAGGACGTGGTGACGAGCACCTCGTCGGCGCCGCTGCGCCCGACCAGCGCACCGAGCGCGGCGGACACCTCGTCCTCCGTGCCGTGGACGTGCCCGCGCAGCCCGTCCTCGTACAGCCGGCGCTCCCGCTCGCTCATCGCCCGCGCCTCGGTCTCCTCCGCGGGCTCCAGCGGCGGGAAGGCGCCGTGCGTCCGCGCGTGCGCCAGCGCCCACGCCTCGGGCACGAGCAGCCTGCGGGCCTCCTCGCGGGTGGCCGCGACGGCCACGTTCCCCGCCACCACGACGTACGGGCGCCGCCACCACGCCGAGGGCCGGAAGGCCGCCCGGTAGCGGTCGACGGCGGCGAGCATCCGCTCCTCGCCGCCCAGGCCGCCGATCACCAGGGCCGCCCCGGCGGCAGCAGCCAGGTCCGCGCCCGCCTCGTTGGCGAGGACGAACGCCGGGACCCGCAGGCCCTCCGCCGGGCGGGCGTGCACCCCGTCGTGCGTACGCGTACCCCCGGTGAACCAGCCCTCCAGCTCGGCGAGCTGCCCGGCGAAGTCCCCCATGGCGTCCTTGTCCGTGCCCAGGGCCCTGCGGATGCCGTCCGTGAAGCCGACCGAGCGGCCCAGGCCCATGTCGATGCGGCCCGGGAAGAGGGACTCCAGCACCCCGAACTGCTCGGCGACGACGAGCGTGCGGTGGTTGGGCAGCATCACACCGCCCGTGCCCACCCTGATCCGCGAGGTCGCGGCCGCCACCGCCGCGGCGAGCACGGTCGGGGCCGAGCCCGCCACGCCGGGCACGCTGTGGTGCTCCGAGACCCAGAAGCGGTGGTAGCCGAGCGCCTCGGCCTGCTGCGCGAACCGCACGGTGTCGCGCAGCGCCTCGCCCTGCGGGCGGCCCCGGCGGGTGCGGGAGCGGTCGAGTACGGAGAGCCGGATCGTCACCTCTCCTTCAACAAAGGCGGCCGGTCATGATTCCCGGGTACTCAGGTACTCAGGTACTCATGTGCCCGGTCACCTGCCCTGACGGCGCCAGGGGCCGGTGATCGCCAGCATGATGCCGGGATCCTGGATGTTGGCGAAGAGCGTTTTGCCGTCCGGCGAGAAGGTGACCCCGGTGAACTCGCTGTACTCGGGCTTCTGAGCGGTACCGATGTTGAGCTCGTTGCGGGCGATGGGGTACGTGCGGCCGTCGTCGAGGGCGCCGAAGAGGTGCTGGATCCCCTCGCCGTCCTCGGCCACCACCAGGCCGCCGTGCGGCGAGACGGTGATGTTGTCCGGGCCGTCGAAGGCGCCGTCCCGGCCCGGGTCCTTGTTGACGCCGAGGCGCACCTTCAGGGTGAGGGTGCGGCGCCCGGGGTTGTAGAACCACACCTGGCCGTCGTGCTGGGCGGGGCTCTCCTCCCGGGCGAACGACGCGACGATGTACGCGCCCCCGTCCGCCCACCACATGCCCTCCAGCTTGCGGGCCCGGGTGACCTCGCCGTCCTTGAACTGCTTGCGCACCGGCACCGACCCGGCGTCGCGGTCGGGCACGCCGACCCAGTCGACGCCGTAGACCGTGCCCGTCCGGGTGGCGCGGGCGAGGTCGTCGACGAAGCGGCCGCCGGAGTCGAAGCACTTGAAGGCCTGGAGCGCGCCCGCGTCGTCGGCGAGGGTGCGCAGCCGGCCGCGGCCGTGCCGGAAGCCCTTCGGCGGGGTCCAGCGGTAGAGCAGGCCGTTCGGGCCCGAGGCGTCCTCGGTGAGGTAGAGGTGGCCGCGGGAGGGGTCGGTGACGACGGCCTCGTGGGCGTAGCGGCCCAGCGCCTTGACGGGCTTGGGGGCACGGTTGGCGCGGCGGTCGAGCGGGTCGACCTCGAAGACGTAGCCGTGGTCCTTGGTCATGCCGTTCCGGCCGGCCTTGTCCTCGGTCTCCTCGCAGGTCAGCCAGGTGCCCCAGGGGGTGGCGCCGCCGGCGCAGTTGGTGGACGTGCCCGCGATGCCGACCCGCTCGGCGACGTGCGAGCCGTCGTGGGAGACCTCGACGACGGTACAGCCGCCGGACGCGGCCGGGTCGTAGACGAGGCCCTCGGTGAGGGGCACCGGGTGCTTCCAGCCGGCCCGGGGGCCCTTGAGCTCGTGGTTGTTGACGAGGACGGTGGCGCCGCGGGGGCCTGCGAAGGCGGCGGTGCCGTCGTGGTTCGAGGGCGTGTGCTCGCCGGACTCCAGCTTGGTGACGCCGGCCCGGGTCACGACGCGGTAGGAGAACCCGGCGGGCAGCGCCAGCAGGCCCTTCGGGTCCGGCACGAGGGGCCCGTAGCCGGGCCGGGGGCGGGGGCGGGCGCCGGACTGCTCCGGCACGGCGCCCGCCAGGGCTCCGGGGGCACTGGCGAGCACGCCGACGCTGCCGGTCAGGGCCACCCCGGCACCGGCGACGGCGGATCGTTTCGCGAAGTCTCTTCGGCTGAGGGTCATCTGATCTCCAGGGTCCGCGGGCTCACGCCCCTACGTTCCCGTTCCCCGCCGAATACCGTATGAACACCACACGAAGCGCACGGGACGGAACCCCTAGCGCCACAAGAGCGCGAGAACACTCCCGCACGCCGCCCACAACGTCACGGGCTGCACCCGGCGAGGCACGACCACCCACTTCCACCGCAACGGCGAGCAACCCCCACGGCGGAAACCAGCGGCGCCGAGCCACGCCCAGCCGCAGGCAGCCGTCCCCGGCGGTGCCGGGGCTTCTCCCGCCGCGACGGCGAATCCCCCGCGGCGCGGACCGGCGGCGCCGTGCCGGCGCCCGGCCGCGCCGTTACCGCAGAGCCCAGCGCAGCGTCACCGCTGGGAGCGGGCCTTGAAGGCCGCCTTGCGGGCTTCCTTGGCGATCTTCTTCTCGGGGTGGAGGCGGCCCATGGCCTCCAGGACCTCCGCCGTCGCCGGGTGGTCCACCCGCCACGCCGTCTCGAAGAACCCGCCGTGCTGACCGACCAGGCCTTCCACGAGGCCGCGCAGCTCGTCCGTGTCGCCGGAGGCGGCCAGCTGTGCGGCGATCGTGTCGATGGTCAGCCAGAAGACCATGTCCTCGCCCGGCTCGGGCACGTCCGCCGCCCCGCGCTCGGCGAGCCACACGCGGGCGAGCCCGCCCAGCTCGCGGTCGTCGAGGACCTCGCGCACGGCCGGCTCCGCCCCGGCGCCGAGGAGGGAGAGCGTCTCCTGGCAGGCGAGGCGGCGCGAGGGCGCGTCCATGTCGTTGCCGCGCCCGGCGGCGAGCAGCTCGCGGGCGGCATCCTCCGGCGTGCGGCGGGCGAGCCACAGGTCGGCCTCCGCGCGGGCGGCCGTCTCCGGGTGGCCGGGAAGGGCGGCCAGGAGCACGTCGGCACCCTTGTCGGCGAGGTCGCCGACGGCGGGGGCGTCGATGCCCGCCTCCGCCATGCGGGTCCGGACGGCGAAGAGGCCGAGGGGGGTGAGGGAGACCATGCCGTAGCGGCTGACGTCCTCGTCCTCGGGGGCGTCGGAGGCGACGCCGTCGACGGACTCGCGGATGTGGCCCTCGCCGTCGACCTCCTCGATGAGGGACTCGTCGACGGGCCGGTACTCGATGATCCCGGTGGGCGCGAGCAGCCGGAACTGGTCGTCCAGGCGCATCATCGCGTCGGAGACCTCTTCGAGGATGTCGTCCGTGGGCTCGTCCATGTCGTCGGGCACGATCATGGACGCGGCGAGCGCCGGCAGCGGTACGGGGTGCTGCGCGTCGCTCTGCTCGAGCGCGGTCAGCAGGTAGAGGTTGCCGAGGACGCCGTCGAGGAAGTCGGCCTCGCCCTCGGGGTCCCAGTCGAGGGAGTCGAGGTCGAGGTCCTCGCCCTCGGCGATCCGGTCGGCGATGTCGCCGAGGTCGGGCGCGGCGGCGTCGGCGAGGACGCTCTCGAAGCCGCCGAGGAACAGTTCGAGGACGTCGGCGGGGCTGCCGGAGGTGAGCGTGGCGAGCTCCTCGCCGGCGACGGCGGTGCCGCGGGGCTCGTCCTCGCCCGCTTCCGGCTCCTCGTCGCCCTCCTCGCCCTCCTCGTTCTCCTCGAAGTCCACGAGCCCCGTGTCGAGCGCGTGCTGCCACGCGTCCATGGCGTACGCGTCGCCGTCCTCGTCGCCCGCGAGCCCGAGGAGCTCCGTGGCGGCCCGCAGCTGCTCCGCGAGCAGCTCGCCGCCGACCCCGACCGGGATGCCCTCCTCGCCGGCCCAGCGCGCGAGCTTCGCGGCGCGGGCGAGCAGCGGCGCGGACAGCGCGTCGCGCGCGAGCTCCGCGTCGGAGGGGAGCCGCACCGGCGGCATGGTCGGACGGTCTCCGGACATCAGGGGGGTCTCTCCTCGTCGTGACATGCGTCGCGGCACGTGCGGCGACGTGCGGCGATGCGCGGTGTGGCAGGCGGCGCCGCAGACCGGGCGCGCTTCCCAAGCGTAGACGGGATTTCCGTCTTGCCGCCCGGTTCGCCGAACCGCCGACGGACATATGGCTGACGGTTACCCGCGGAACCTTGACAACTTCCCCGGGCTCGCAAGACATTGACGCGCGTAGAGATCGTCAGGATCGCGTCAACGACGATTCCTCCACGTCATACCCCCCTCGCATTCCCACCGGAGGCACCCGTGCCCGCTCGCCCGTCCACCCGCCGCTCCCTGCGCAGACCCGCGGCCCTCGGCTCCCTCGTCGCCGGCGCGCTCGCCGCGGGGCTGCTCGCCGCCCCGCAGCAGGCGAACGCCGAGGGCCTGCGCATCCACGACATCCAGGGCAGGACCCGGGTGTCCCCGCTCGCCGGACAGCAGGTGTCGGACGTCCCCGGCGTCGTCACGGCCGTGCGCGCCTTCGGCTCGGCCCGCGGCTTCTGGATCCAGGACACCCGCCCGGACCGCAACGACGCGACGAGCGAGGGCGTCTTCGTCTTCACCGGCTCCACCGCGCCGTCCGTCGCCGTGGGCGACGCCGTGACCGTCTCCGCCACCGTCACCGAGTACTACCCGGGCGGCGAGAAGGCCGGCCTGCAGTCGGTCACCCAGCTCACCAGGGCCACGTGGACGGTGCACTCCTCCGGCAACGCCCTGCCCGCCCCGGTCAGGCTGCGCCCGTCGCAGATCCCCGACCGCTACGCCCCGGACGCGCGCGGCGGCTCCGTCGAGAAGCTCGCGCTGCGGCCGGGCTCGTACGCCCTGGACCGCTACGAGTCGCTGGAGGGCATGCGCGTCTCCGTGCAGGACGCCCCCGTCGTCGGCGCGACCAGCGAGCACAAGGACCTGTGGGTCACCGCCGAGCCGCGCCACAACCGCACCGCCCGCGGCGGCACCCTCTACGGCTCCTACGGCGACCCGAACGCCGGCCGGGTCAAGGTGGTCTCCCTGATCCCCTTCGCCCAGCGCCCCTTCCCCGTCGCGAACGTCGGCGACGAGCTGACCGGCACCACCGCCGGCCCGCTGGACTACGACAACTTCGGCGGCTACACCCTGCAGGCCACCGAGCTCGGCAAGCTCGCCGACCGCGGCCTGAAGCGCGAGACGACGCGCAAGCAGCGCAGCGACGAGCTCGCGGTCGCCACGTACAACGTGGAGAACCTCTCCCCCAGGACGCCGCAGGCGAAGTTCGACCGGCTGGCGGCCGCGCTGGTCACCAACCTCGCCTCGCCCGACATCGTCGCCCTGGAGGAGGTCCAGGACGACAACGGCACCACCGACGACGGCACCGTGGACGCCGGCCACACGCTGAGGAAGCTCACGGACGCCATCAAGGCGGCCGGCGGCCCGGCGTACGAGTGGCGGCAGATCAACCCCGTCAACGGTCAGGACGGCGGCCAGCCGGGCGGCAACATCCGCACCGCGTTCCTCTTCAACCCCGCACGGGTCTCCTTCACCGACACCCCCGGCGGCGACTCCACCACCGCCGTCAAGGCCGTCCGCGCGGGCGGCAAGGCCGCGCTGACCGCCTCCCCCGGCCGCATCGACCCCGGCAACGCCGCGTGGGCGAACAGCCGCAAGCCCCTCGCGGGCCAGTTCACCTTCCGGGGCCAGCGGGTCTTCGTCGTCGCGAACCACTTCAACTCCAAGGGCGGCGACCAGGGCGTCGACAGCCGCTTCCAGCCCCCGGCCCGCCCGTCGGAGGTGCAGCGCAAGGAGCAGGCCAAGTCGGTGAACGCCTTCGTCAAGCAGCTGCTGGCGGCCGACCGGCACGCGAACGTCATCGTCGCGGGCGACCTGAACGACTTCCAGTTCTCGTCCGCCGTGAAGACCCTCACCGCGGGCAAGGCGCTGACCGACCAGGTCGACCGGCTGCCGCGCAACGAGCGCTACGGCTACGTCTACCAGGGCAACTCGCAGGTGCTGGACCACATCCTGACCAGCCCTCACGTGCGCCGCGTGGACTACGACATCGTGCACATCAACGCGGAGTTCGCCGACCAGGCGAGCGACCACGACCCGCAGGTGTTGCGCTGGAAGCCGTAGCAGCGCTTACCGGTCGCAGCCACAACAATTAAATAGACCTGTACGGTCGGAGGGGCCGAGAATCGCGTCCATGACGCCCACTCCCACCAGCCCCTTCGGCCGTACCGTCTGCGCGATGGTCACCCCCTTCACCCCGGAGGGAGAGCTCGACCTCGACGGCGCGCAGGCCCTGGCCGACCGCCTCGTCGGGGACGGCGGCTGCGACGGCCTCGTCCTCAACGGCACCACCGGGGAGTCGCCGACCACCGGCGACGCGGAGAAGAGCGCGCTCGTGCGGGCCGTGGCCGAGGCCGTCGGCGACCGGGCCCGCATCACGGCGGGCGTCGGCTCGGCCGACACCCGGCACACCGTGGAACTGGCCCGGGCCGCCGAGGCGGCAGGAGCGCACGGCGTGCTCGTGGTGACCCCCTACTACAGCCGGCCGCCGCAGGAGGACATCGCCGAGCACTTCCTGACCGTGGCCGACGGGACCGGACTGCCCGTGATGCTCTACGACATCCCGGGCCGCACCGCCACCCGCATCGAACCCGGCACCATGCTGCGCCTGGCCGAGCACCCGCGCATCGCCGGGGTCAAGGACTGCGCGTACGACCTGCTGGGCAGCGCGAAGGTCATCGCGGCCACGGACCTCGCGTACTACTCGGGCTCCGAGGAGCTCAACCTCCCGCTGCGCGCCGTGGGCGCGACCGGCTACGTCAGCACGGTCGCCAACGTCGCGGGCCCGCTGCTGGCCGCGGCCCTTGACGCCTTCGACCGCGGCGCCCCGGCGGAGGCCACCCGCCTGCACCAGCAGGTGCTGCCCCTGACCGGACTGATGATGGCGTCCGGCCTCCCCGGCACGGTCACGGCGAAGGCCCTGCTGAACGCCCTCGGCCTGCCCGGTGGGCCGGTGCGGGCACCGCTGCGGGCGGCGTCCCCGGACCGTACGGAAGCACTGGTCAAGGCATACGACGCCGCAGTTCTCGGCCCGTCCGGCGTGTGAGGACACCGCTCGCAGCGCGGCGGCACGGGAGGGGGCGGGCCCGGAGTCGTCCCGCCCCGTCCACCTCTAGTTGTGGCTGTGCAGGATCTCGTTCAGGCCGCCCCAGGTGCTCTTGTAGGGGCGGGCCTCGACGGCGCCCGTCGTGGAGTTGCGGCGGAAGAGGATGTTGTCCGCGCCCGAGAGGGTCAGCGCCTTGACGATCTCGCCGTCCGGCAGGGTGACGCGGGTGCCGGCCGTGACGTACAGGCCGGCCTCGACGACGCACTCGTCGCCGAGCGCGATGCCGATGCCCGACTCGGCGCCGAGCAGGCAGCGCTCGCCGATGGAGATGATCTGCTTGCCGCCGCCGGAGAGCGTGCCCATGGTGGAGGCGCCGCCGCCGATGTCGGTGCCGTCGCCGACGACGACACCCGCGCTGATGCGGCCCTCGACCATGGAGGTGCCCAGCGTGCCGGCGTTGAAGTTGACGAAGCCCTCGTGCATGACGGTGGTGCCGGAGCCGATGTGGGCGCCGAGGCGGACGCGGTCGGCGTCGGCGATGCGCACGCCGGACGGGGCGACGTAGTCCGTCATCCGCGGGAACTTGTCGATGCTGGTCACCTGCAGGTGCAGGCCCTCGGCGCGGGCGGCCAGGCGGGTCGTCTCGACGCGGTCGACGGCGACGGGGCCGAGCGAGGTCCAGGCGACGTTGGCGAGCATGCCGAAGATGCCGTCCAGGTTCTGGCCGTGCGGCTTGACCAGGCGGTGGGAGAGCAGGTGCAGACGCAGGTAGACGTCGTGCGCGTCGAGCGGCTTGTCGTCCAGCGAGGCGACGACCGTACGGACGGCCACGACCTCGACGCCACGGCGCGGGTCCGGGCCGACGGCCTTGAGGGCGTTCTCGCCGAGCAGCTCGGCGGCGCGCTCGGCGCTCAGCCGCTCGGTGCCGGCCGGGCCGGCGTCCTCGGTGAGCTCCGGGGCGGGGAACCAGGTGTCGAGGACGGTCCCGTCCTCGGTGATCGTGGCAAGGCCGGCGGCGACGGCGCCGGTGGTACGGGAGGCAACAGCATCGGTCATGCTCGAAAACCTAACCGGACCGGCCCTCTCAAGGCGAACCGGTCGCGCCCGCGGCGGTCGCGCCCCGGCCCGGACGGCCCCTGCCGGTCACCGGGCGGAGCCGCCCGCCCTCGAATCGGGCCGCCCGTCACCGGACCGGGCACCGGTCACGGGGCCGACCCGCCCGTCACGGCGGCCAGCGCCCGGACCGCCTCGTCCCGGTCGAAGGACCGCCCGGTGAGCAGGTGCTGCAGGAGCATGCCGTCGATCAGCGCGACGAGCGCGCGGGCGGTCGCCTCGTCGGCGGTGCGGCGGCGCAGGACGGTGACCATCTCGTCCACGCACTCCGCGGCGATGGGCCGCACGGCCGGGCGGCGCAGCGCGGCGAGGTAGAGCTCGTACTCCAGCTCCAGGCGCCTGCGGTCCCCGGTGAGCGACTCGCCGACGAGCCGGCCCAGCTCCTCGGCGAGGGGCAGGCCGGGGTCGACGGCCCGCTCCCAGGCGGCGAGGCCGTCGAGCCACTCCCGTGCGGTGCGCCGCAGCGCCTCCACGAGCAGGTCGTCCAGGGTGGCGAAGTGGTACGTGGTGGAGCCGAGCGGCACGTCGGCGGCGGCGGCCACGGCCCGGTGGCCGAGGGCGTCGATGCCGCGCTCGGCGACGACGCGGATGGCGGCGTCGATGATGCGGTCGCGGCGCTCGGGGTCGTAGCGGCGGGCCATCAGTGGGACGCCCCGCCCAGGTTGAGGACGACGACACCGGCGATCACCAGCAGGACGCCGCCGATCCGCGCCGCGTTGACGGCTTCGCCGAGGAAGAGCATGCCGATGGCGGCCACGACGGCGGTGCCGGCGCCGGACCAGATGGCGTAGGCCGTTCCGACGTTCATGGTCTTGAGCGTCTGCGCGAGCAGGGCGAAGGCCACGAGGTACCCCGCCACCGTGCCCACCGAGGGCCACAGCTTGCTGAAGCCGTCGCTGAACTTCATGGCGGTGGTGGCCATGATCTCGGCGAGGATCGCTCCGGCGAGCGTCACGTACATCATGCGTACGAGTGTACACATCGATGCGTACGGCCGTACGCATCGATTCCCGGCGCGGAAGGAGGCCTCGGACCGCGTGCATCGATGACCATGGTGTGGAGCGAAGAAGCCATGACCGCAGTCCGTCCGAGCAGCTCCGAGGAACCCGACGATGCATCAGATGTCCGCCGAGTCACAGCCCCACCTGCGCACCTTCATGGGCTGGCCGCCGGCCGGTTCCGTCTGGGGCCGGTACACCGCCGCGGTGCGCGGGGACGTCGCCGCGATCGCCCGGACGATCGCGGAGTACGAGCCCGTGGTGCTGCTCGCGGCCCCCGAGGACGCCGCGGCGGCGCGGAAGGCGTGCGGCGGGGGCGTCGAGGTCATGCCCGTGCCCGTCGACGACCTCTGGCTGCGCGACTCCGGCCCCGTCTTCGTCACCGGCCCCGACGGGGCGGCCGCGGGCGTCGACTTCGGCTTCAGCGGCTGGGGCGGCAAGCAGGAGCACGCCCGGGACGGCCTGGTCGCGCGCCGGGTGCTGGAGGCCTTCGGGGTGCCGCGCGTCGAGGCGCCGATCGTCGCCGAGGGCGGCTCGCTGGAGACCGACGGCGAGGGCACGCTGCTGGTCACCGAGAGCTCACTGGTGAACGACAACCGCAACCCGGGCCGCTCGCGCGACGACATCGAAAAGGCCCTCGTGGAGCTGCTCGGCGCCCGCAAGGTGATCTGGCTGGAGGGCGTGCGCGGCGAGGACATCACCGACTGCCACGTCGACGCCCTCGCCCGCTTCACCGCCCCCGGCACGGTCCTGCTGAGCAGCCCGCCGCCCGGGGCGCGGCCGGACGTCTGGACGCGCGTGTACGAGCAGGCGCGCGCCACCCTGGAGGCGGCCACCGACGCCCACGGCCGCCGTCTGGAGATCGTGGACCTCCCCGAGCCGGACCCGGCGGAGCTGGGCAGGCGCGGCGAGGACTTCCTCGGCTGCTACGCCAACTACTACGTGGCGAACGGCGCCGTGCTCGTCCCCCGCTTCGGCGACCCCCGCGCCGACGACCACGCGGCGTCCCTCCTGCGCGACCTCCACCCCGGCCGCACCGTCCGCCAGGTCGGGATCCACGACCTGGCGGAGGGCGGCGGCGGCATCCACTGCGCCACACAGCAGCAGCCCGCCGCCTGACCGGGGGTCAGGGAGCGGGCTGCTGCTGTCGTACGGGGTCGTACAGCTTGTACGGGTGCGGCTCAGACGTTGAAGCCGAGCGCCCGGAGCTGCTCGCGGCCCTCGTCCGTGATCTTGTCCGGGCCCCACGGCGGCATCCAGACCCAGTTGATCCGGAGCTCGTTGACGATGCCCTCGGTGGCCGACTTCGCCTGGTCCTCGATGACGTCGGTCAGCGGGCAGGCCGCGGACGTCAGGGTCATGTCGAGGGTGGCGATGTTGGCGTCGTCGATGTGGATGCCGTAGATCAGGCCGAGGTTGACGACGTCGATGCCCAGCTCGGGGTCGACCACGTCGTAGAGGGCCTCGCGGACCTCTTCCTCCGTGGCCGGCTTGGTGGTCACCTCTGCGTTGTCACTCATGCGGTCTTCCTTTCAGCGCTCTCACCCATTGCCTGGGCGGTCGCGTCCTTCCACGCCATCCAGCTCAGCAGAGCACACTTCACGCGCGCCGGATACTTGGAGACGCCGGCGAACGCGACCGCGTCCTCCAGCACCTCCTCCATCGCGTCGTCCGGCTCGATGCGGCCCTTGGACTGCATCAGCTCCAGGAAGGTCTCCTGGATCTTCTGCGCCTGCTCCAGCTCCTTGCCGACCAGCAGCTCGTTGAGCACGGAGGCGCTGGCCTGGCTGATGGAGCAGCCCTGGCCCTCGTACGAGACGTCCTCGATGGTGTCGCCGGCCATGCGCACCCGCAGCGTGATCTCGTCGCCGCAGGTCGGGTTGACGTGGTGCACCTCGGCGTCGCCATCCCGCAAGCCCCGGCCGTGCGGGTGCTTGTAGTGGTCCAGGATGACGTCCTGGTACATCGAATCAAGCTTCACAGTCAGCAGCTCTCAGCCGAAGAAGTTCCGGACGTGCTCCAGACCCTCGATCAAGGCGTCGACCTCGCCGGGGGTGGAGTACAGGTAGAACGACGCCCGCGTGGTCGCAGGAATTCCGTACCGGAGGCAGACGGGCCGCGCGCAGTGGTGGCCGACGCGTACGGCGATGCCCTGCTCGTCGAGGACCTGGCCCACGTCGTGCGGGTGAATGTCGCCGAGGGTGAAGGAGATCGTGGCGCCGCGGTCCTCGGCCGTGGTGGGGCCGATGATGCGCAGGTCCGGCACCTCCTGGAGGCGGCGCACGGCGTACTGCGTGATGGCGTGCTCGTGCCGGGCGATGTTCTCCATGCCGATCGCCGACAGGTAGTCCACCGCGGCGCCGAGGCCGACGGCCTGGGCGATCGGGGGCGTACCGGCCTCGAACTTGTGCGGGGCGGGGGCGTAGGTGGAGGAGTGCATCGAGACGGTCTCGATCATCTCGCCGCCGCCGAGGAACGGCGGGAGGTCCTCCAGCAGCTCCTGGCGGCCCCACAGGACGCCGATGCCGGTCGGGCCGCACATCTTGTGGCCGGTGAAGGCCACGAAGTCGGCCTGGAGGGCCTGGACGTCGAGGACCATGTGCGGGGCGGCCTGGGAGGCGTCGATGACGACGAGCGCACCGACTTCCTGGGCGCGGCGGACGATGGTCTCGACGGGGTTGACGGTGCCCATGATGTTGGAGACCAGCACGAAGGAGACGACCTTGGTCTTCTCGGTGATGATCTCGTCGATGTTGGACAGGTCCAGGCGGCCGTCGTCGGTGAGGCCGAACCACTTCAGCTTCGCGCCGGTGCGCTGCGAGAGCAGCTGCCACGGGACGATGTTGGAGTGGTGCTCCATCTCGGTGATGACGATCTCGGTGTCGTGGTCGACGCGGTAGGGCTCGTCGGCCCAGCCGAGCATGTTGGCCACGAGGTTGAGCGACTCGGAGGCGTTCTTGGTGAAGATGACCTCGTCGCGGCTGGGGGCGTTGATGAAGGCGGCGACCTTGTCGCGGGCGCCCTCGTACAGTGCCGTGGCCTCCTCGGCGATGGTGTAGACGCCGCGGTGGACGTTGGCGTTGTGCCGCTCGTAGTACGCGTTGAGCGCGTCGAGCACCTGGCGCGGCTTCTGGGAAGTGGCCGCGGAGTCCAGGTAGACGATCTTCTTACCGTCGTGGACCGTGCGGTCCAGGATGGGGAAGTCCTTGCGAATCGCCTCGGTGTCGAGGAGGCCCGGCAGTATGGTCACGCGCTGACGCCGCCCTTCGTCTGGTAGGCCTCGTAGCCCTCGGCCTCGAGCTTGTCGGCGAGCTCGGCGCCGCCGGACTCCACGATGCGGCCGCCCGAGAAGACGTGGACGAAGTCCGGCTTGATGTAGCGCAGGATGCGCGTGTAGTGCGTGATCAGCAGGGTGCCGACCTCACCGGTCTCGCGGACGCGGTTGACGCCCTCGGAGACCTGGCGCAGGGCGTCGACGTCCAGGCCGGAGTCGGTCTCGTCGAGGATCGCGATCTTCGGCTTGAGGAGCTCCAGCTGGAGGATCTCGTGGCGCTTCTTCTCACCGCCGGAGAAGCCCTCGTTGACGTTGCGCTCGGCGAAGGCGGGGTCCATGTTCAGGCGCTCCATGGCTCCCTTGACCTCCTTCACCCAGGTGCGCAGCTTGGGGGCCTCGCCGCGGATGGCGGTGGCGGAGGTGCGCAGGAAGTTGGAGACCGAGACGCCGGGCACCTCGACGGGGTACTGCATGGCGAGGAAGACGCCGGCACGGGCGCGCTCGTCGACGGACATCTCCAGGACGTCCTCGCCGTCGAGGGTGACGGTGCCGCCGGTGATCGTGTACTTGGGGTGACCCGCGAGGGAGTACGCCAGGGTCGACTTGCCGGAGCCGTTGGGGCCCATGATGGCGTGGGTCTCGCCCTGCTTCACGGTCAGGTCGACGCCCTTGAGGATCTCGCGCGGGCCGTTCTCGGCTTCGACGGAGACGTGCAGGTCGTGGATCTCAAGCGTTGCCATGGGGAACTCAGGACTCCTGGGTGACGGAGACGAGCACGTCGTCCCCTTCGATCTTGACGGGGTATACGGGGACGGGGCGCGTGGCGGGCAGGCCCGAGGGCTTGCCCGTGCGCAGGTCGAAGCTGGAGCCGTGCAGCCAGCACTCGATGGCGCAGTCCTCCACCTCGCCCTCGGAGAGCGAGACGTTCGCGTGCGAGCAGATGTCGTTGATGGCGAAGACCTCTCCCTCCGTGCGGACGAGGGAGACGGGGACGCCGTCGATCTCGACCCGCTTGGGAGTGTCCTCCTCCAGGTCGCTCAGCGCGGCCGCGCGGATGTACGGGGTCTCGCTCATGCCACCGACGCCTCCAGCTCGGCCTCGATCTTGGCGATGAGGCGCTCCTCGAGCTCCGGGATGCCGATCTGCTGGACCAGCTCGGCGAAGAAGCCGCGGACCACCAGACGGCGGGCCTCGTCGGCCGGGATGCCGCGGGCCATCAGGTAGAACAGCTGCTCGTCGTCGAAGCGGCCGGTCGCCGAGGCGTGGCCGGCGCCGACGATCTCGCCGGTCTCGATCTCCAGGTTGGGCACGGAGTCGACGCGGGCGCCGTCGGTGAGGACGAGGTTGCGGTTGAGCTCGTAGGTGTCGGTGCCCTCGGCCTCCGCGCGGATGAGGACGTCGCCGATCCAGACGGCGTGGGCGTCCTGGCCCTGCAGCGCCCCCTTGTAGGCGACGTTGCTGCGGCAGTGCGGGGTGTCGTGGTCGACGAAGAGGCGGTGCTCCTGGTGCTGGCCCTTGTCCGTGAAGTACAGACCGTAGAGCTCGGCCTCGCCGCCGGGGGCGCCGTAGACGACCCGGGGGTGGAGGCGGACCAGGTCGCCGCCGAAGGTGACGATCACGGACTTGAAGGAGGCGTCGCGGCCGACCAGCGCGGTGTGCTGGGCGGCGTGCACCGCGGTGGCGTCCCAGTCCTGGACGGAGACGACGGTGAGCTTGGCGCCGTCGCCGACGAGGAACTCGACGTTGGCGGCGAGCGTGGTGTCACCGGTGTGGTCGAGGACGACGACGGCCTCGGCGAAGGCGCCGACATCGATCACCTGGTGGCCGAAGGCCACGCCGCCCTCGCCGTGCACGGAGATCGTGACGGGCTCGGTGAGCACGGTGTCCTTGGGGATCGAGACGACCGAGGCCTTCTCGAAGGAGGTGTAGGCCTGGGCGGCGACGCGGTCGACCGGCTTGCCGGAGCGGCCGAGGCGGGCGTCGTCACGGCCGACGGTCTCGACGGTGACGCCCGCGGGGGCGCTGACCTCGACCTTGACGCCGCCGCCGTTCGCAACGGCGGTGCCGTCGTGCAGACCGCGCAGGCGCTCCAGCGGGGTGAAGCGCCACTCCTCCTCGCGGCCGTGCGGCACGGGGAAGTCCGCCACGTCGTACGAGGCGGGGGCGCTCACGCGCGCGTCGATGGGCTGGCGGGGCCCGCCCACCTGGATGGCGCCGTCGGTCGTGCTGCCGGCGGGGGTGTTGTCAGCCATGGCTGTCGTCGTGCTCTCTTCCTGTCACAAAGGGTTCGCTGCTGCGGTCGGGGGCGTCCGTGCCCCTCCCCTGCCTTCGGGGGCGGGGGGAGGGTCAGCCGACGGAGCCTTCCATCTGCAGCTCGATCAGCCGGTTGAGCTCCAGCGCGTACTCCATGGGCAGCTCCCGGGCGATCGGCTCGACGAAGCCGCGCACGATCATCGCCATCGCCTCGTCCTCGGACAGACCACGGCTCATCAGGTAGAAGAGCTGGTCGTCGCTGACCTTGGAGACGGTCGCCTCGTGGCCCATGGAGACGTCGTCCTCGCGGACGTCGACGTAGGGGTAGGTGTCCGAGCGGGAGATGGTGTCCACGAGCAGGGCATCGCAGAGCACGTTCGACTTGGAGCCGTGGGCGCCCTCGCCGATCTCGATCAGACCACGGTAGGAAGTACGGCCACCGCCCCGCGCCACCGACTTCGAGACGATGTTCGAGGAGGTGTTCGGCGCCATGTGGACCATCTTCGCGCCGGCGTCCTGGTGCTGACCCTGACCGGAGAACGCGATGGACAGCGTCTCGCCCTTGGCGTGCTCACCCATCAGGTACACGGCCGGGTACTTCATCGTCACCTTGGAGCCGATGTTGCCGTCGACCCACTCCATGGTCGCGCCCTCGTAGGCCACGGCACGCTTGGTGACCAGGTTGTAGACGTTGTTCGACCAGTTCTGGATCGTCGTGTAGCGGCAGCGGCCGCCCTTCTTGACGATGATCTCCACGACGGCACTGTGCAGCGAGTCCGAGGAGTAGATCGGAGCCGTGCAGCCCTCGACGTAGTGGACGTAGGCGTCCTCGTCGACGATGATCAGCGTCCGCTCGAACTGACCCATGTTCTCCGTGTTGATACGGAAGTAGGCCTGCAGCGGGATGTCGACATGGACACCCTTCGGGACATAGATGAAGGAGCCACCGGACCACACGGCCGAGTTCAGCGACGCGAACTTGTTGTCACCGACCGGGATGACCGTACCGAAGTACTCCTGGAAGAGCTCCGGGTGCTCCTTCAGCGCCGTGTCCGTGTCCAGGAAGATGACACCCTGCTCCTCCAGGTCCTCACGGATCTGGTGGTAGACGACCTCCGACTCGTACTGCGCGGCGACACCGGCGACCAGGCGCTGCTTCTCCGCCTCCGGGATACCCAGCTTGTCGTAGGTGTTCTTGATGTCCTCGGGCAGGTCCTCCCAGGTGGCGGCCTGCTTCTCCGTGGAGCGCACGAAGTACTTGATGTTGTCGAAGTCGATGCCCGAGAGGTCGGAGCCCCAGGTCGGCATGGGCTTCTTGTCGAAGAGCTTCAGGCCCTTCAGCCGCAGCTTGAGCATCCACTCCGGCTCGGACTTCTTGGCCGAGATGTCGCGGACGACCGCCTCGGAGAGGCCGCGCTTGGCTGCGGCACCGGCCACGTCGGAGTCGGCCCAGCCGTATTCGTACGTGCCCAGGCCTTCGAGCTCAGGGTGGGCAGTCTCCGTGGGGAGAGTCATGCGGGGTTCCTCCCGGCCGTGCTGGCGGATGCTGTGGTGGTCTTGGTCTTGCTCTTCGGGATGAACGTCGTGCACACCCCGTCGCCGTGGGCGATGGTGGCAAGACGCTGCACATGAGTCCCGAGCAGGCGGGAGAAGACCTCGGTCTCCGCCTCGCACAGCTGCGGGAACTGCTCGGCGACATGGGCGACCGGGCAGTGGTGCTGGCAAAGCTGTTCGCCGACCGGCGCGCTACGCGCCGTAGCAGCGTACCCGTCCGCGGTCAATGCCCTGGCAAGGGCCTCGGTGCGCGACTCGGGTGCGGCGGCCTCGAGCGCCTTGCGGTAGCCCTCGGCCTGGGCGGCCATGCGGGCCCGGGCGAAGGCGGCGACGGCGGCCTCGCCCATCTCCCCGCCGCCGGCGGCCTGCGCGATCCAGCGCAGGGCGTCCCCGGCGAGCTTGTCGTAGGCCTGGTCGAAGGCGTCCCGGCCGCAGTCGGTCAGGGCGAAGGCCTTGGCGGGGCGGCCGCGGCCGCGCGCGCCGTAGACCCGCTTCTCGCGGGGCTCGACGACGCCCTCGGCGACGAGGGTGTCGAGGTGGCGGCGGACGGCCGCCTGGGTGAGCTCCAGGCGCACGGCCAGGTCGGCCGCGGTGGACGGACCGTGGTCGAGGATGGAGCGGGCGACGCGATTGCGGGTGCCGCGCTGCTCGTCGTGACCGCGCTCGTCGGCGCGGGCGGGCGCAGGTGCAGCCTGCTGCGGCCCGGCGGCCACGGGTCCTCCCGGACTGGCCGCGGGGTCCTGCGGGACCTCGCGCGCGTATTTCACAACACCATTGTTGCGTAATTACCAGGAGGCGGACAAGCCCGGTCCCGACCGCGCGGCGGTGTCCTCGATCACTAAGGGTTACCTAACCGCCACCCGTCGATCTTGGTCTTACCCGGCCCGCGGCCGCCCGCCCGGAAGCGGGTTCCACCCCGGGGCATCCGGGGACACGCCGGGCTTCGTAGACTTCCCGCCATGCGCAGCGTCTTCCCGGGGGACACCCCCGAGGCCCCCGGCCCGCCCGCGGTCGAGGTCCGCGGGCTGGTGAAGCGGTACGGACAGAAGGCCGCGGTGGACGGACTCGACCTGTCCGTCGCCCGCGGCGGCCTCACCGCCGTCCTCGGCCCCAACGGGGCCGGCAAGACCACCACGATCGAGACCTGCGAGGGCTACCGCCGCCCCGACGCAGGCACCGTCCGCGTCCTCGGGCTCGACCCCGTCGCCGACTCCGCGGCCCTGCGGCCCCGCGTCGGCGTGATGCTGCAGAGCGGAGGGGTGTACGCGGGGGCGCGTGCGGAGGAGATGCTGCGCCACGTCGCCTCCCTGCACGCCCACCCCCTCGACGTCCCGTCCCTCATAGACCGGCTGGGCCTGGGCGGCTGCGGCAGGACGGCCTACCGGCGGCTGTCCGGCGGCCAGCAGCAGCGCCTCGCGCTCGCCATGGCCGTCGTCGGCCGCCCCGAGCTGGTCTTCCTCGACGAGCCGACGGCCGGCCTCGACCCGCAGGCCCGGCACGCCACCTGGGACCTGGTGCGCGAGCTGCGCGCCGACGGCGTCACCATCGTCCTCACCACGCACTACATGGACGAGGCCGAGGCCCTGGCCGACGACGTCGCCATCATCGACAGCGGCAGGGTCATCGCCCAGGGCAGCCCCGAGCAGCTGTGCCGGGGCGGCGCGGAGAACACCCTGCGCTTCAGCGGCCGGCCCGGACTGGACCTCGGCTCGCTCCTGAAGGCCCTGCCCGCCGACTCGACGGCGGCGGAGCTCACCCCGGGCACGTACCGCGTCGGCGGCCGCATCGACCCGCAGCTGCTCGCCACGGTGACCACGTGGTGTGCGCAGAACGGCGTCATGCCGGACCGCATCGCGGTCGAGCGGCACACGCTTGAGGACGTTTTTCTGGAGCTGACCGGCAAGGAGCTGCGGGCATGAGCGAGTACGTACGGCCCGGCCGGGGGTCCGGGGGTTGTCCCCCGGGAGAACGCAGCTTGGAGCCGACCGGCAAGGAGCTGCGGGCATGAGTGATGTGATCTCGACGGGCAACGGGACGTTCGCCCCGCGGCCCGGCGCCGCGCCCCTCTCCCGGATGATCCGCGCGCAGGCAGCGCTGGAGACGCGCATGCTGCTGCGCAACGGCGAGCAGCTCCTGCTGACCGTCGTCATCCCCACACTGCTGCTCGTCCTCTTCAGCGCCGTCGACATCGTGGACACGGGCGAGGGCAAGGCCGTCGACTTCCTGGCCCCGGGCGTGCTGGCGCTGGCCGTGATGTCCACGGCGTTCACCGGCCAGGCCATCGCCACCGGCTTCGAGCGCCGCTACGGCGTGCTCAAGCGGCTCGGCGCCTCGCCGCTGCCGCGCTGGGCGCTGATGACGGCGAAGACCTGCTCGGTGCTGGTCACCGAGGTGCTGCAGATCGCGCTGCTGACGGTGATCGCCTTCGCACTGGGCTGGTCGCCGCAGGGCAACCCCTTCGCGGTCCTGCTGCTGCTCGTCCTGGGCACGGCGGCCTTCTCCGGGCTCGGGCTGCTGATGGCCGGCACGCTCAAGGCCGAGGTGACGCTGGCCGCGGCGAACCTGGTCTTCCTCCTGCTGCTGGTGGGCGGCGGGGTGATCGTGCCGATGGAGAAGTTCCCCGGCGGGGTGCGGGCGGCGCTGGAGCTGCTGCCGATCTCGGCGCTCTCGGACGGCCTGCGGGACGTCCTGCAGCACGGCGCGGGCATGCCGTGGCGCGACCTCGGCATCCTCGCCGTGTGGGCGGTGCTGGGCCTCGGAGCAGCGGCGAAGCTCTTCCGCTGGGAGTGACGGGAGCGCAGCGACGGGGGTGAGCTTGGCGGACGCCACGCACCCCCCTCGTGCTGCCTTTCCCGGGGAGGCGACTCCCCCACACCCCCTCGTGAATGCATGCACAAGCTCCCCTTTACGATGAGCCCGTGCCGAAAACGCTGAACCCCCTCCAGATCGTCGCCGACCGCTGGCAGCCCTCCGCGCGCTTCGTCCGGCGGGCGGCCCTCGCCGCCGTGGTGATGGCCGTGGTCATCGTGGTCACGGGCGGCGCGGTCCGGCTCACCCAGTCGGGGCTCGGCTGCCCGACGTGGCCCACCTGCACCGAGGACAGCCTGACGCCGACCCCGGAGATGGGCATCAACGGCGTCATCGAGTTCACCAACCGCATGCTGACGTACGTGCTGTGCGTGTTCGTCGGCGTCGCGATCGTGGCGGCACGCGCGCGTGCCCCGCGCCGCCGCTCCCTCACACGTCTGGGCTGGGCCCAGTTCTGGCTCATCGCGAGCAACGGCATCATCGGCGGCATCACGGTGCTGACGGGCCTCAACCCGTACATCGTGGCCCTGCACTTCCTGGCGGCGACCGCGCTGCTGACGGTGGCCGTGGTGATGTGGCACCGCTCGGCCGAGGGCGACGACGAGCCGCGCGACCTGGTGGCCCGTCCGGTGCGGCAGCTCAGCTGGGTCCTGGTCGGGGCGACCGTCCTGCTGATCCTCGTCGGCACGGTGGTGACCGGCTCCGGCCGGCACGCGGGCGACGCCTCGAAGGACGTCCACCGCATCCCGCTGGACTGGCGCGAGGTCACCCAGCTGCACGTCGACTTCGTCTACATCGTGGTCGGCCTGACCGTCGCCCTGTGGTTCGTGCTGCGGGCCGTGAAGGCGCCGGCCGTGCCGCGCCGCCGCGTGGTCGAGCTGTTCGCCGTGCTGATGTTCCAGGGCGTCATCGGCTACGTGCAGTACTTCAACGACGAGCCGGAGCTGGTCGTCGGCGCCCACATGTTCGGCTCCTGCCTGGTGTGGATCGCCGTGCTGCGGGTCTTCCTGTCGCTGCGGGAGCGGGGCGAGGCGGCCACCCTGCCCGCTCCTTCGGGTGAGCACGAGGCGCTTCAGACCGCCGCCTCCGCGTCCAGCCGGTAGACCCTGCGGGCGGTGCCGGCGGCGACGAGCGAGGCGATCCTGCGCGCGTCCGCCCACCGGCACCAGCCGTCGGCGACCCAGTCGTTCATCAGCCGGTTCATGGCCTGCGTGAACGACCGGGCGGCGACCACGTAGAGCTCGGCCGGGCCGCGCGCGCCGCTGGAGAACAGCAGCTTGCCGAAGGGCGCCTCGCGCAGCGTCTCCTCGGGCCGGGCGCCCACGTCCGCGTACACGTGCGGGAAGGCCCCCGCGAGCTGCGCGGCCTCCCTGTGGTGCCACGGGTCCGGCAGCAGCACCAGATCGGCGCCCAGGCCCGCGGTGGCCCGCAGGAAGCGGGAGAGCCGCAGCGGGTCGGGGCAGTGCAGCTGGACGGGCAGCCCGGCGGCCAGCGCGCTCCACAGCAGATGGCGGGCGAGCACCGGATCGTCCAGCCGGCCGCCCGGGCGGCGCGTCCTCAGCCACTGCCCCGCGGCCTTGCGCACCTCCGCGAGGCCCGGCGGGCTGCCGTCGCAGAAGGGGACGCCGCAGGCGAACGCGGTGGCGCTCAGGGCGGCCGCGTAGAGCGCCTCGGCCAGGTAGGCCGTGAAGGAGTCCGCGCTTCCGGAGGTGTCGGCGACCTGCTCGGCGAGCGGTTCGAGCCGGACGACCTCGTGGGCTCTGCCGTCCGCGGCCCCGGCGAGCTCGGCGGCCGAGGTGAGGCCGCTCGGCTCCCCCGTCTCCAGCAGGAAGGTGCCGATGCCCGCGCCGCGCAGCAGCAGCTGCCCCGCGCGGTAGGCGCCCAGCTCGCGGCGGCGGGCCAGGTAGCGGACGGGCGAGCAGTGCGGGTCCAGGCCGAGCAGGGGCGGGCACCAGCGGCGCAGGGCGAGCCCGGTGCGGCTGTCGAAGAAGGTGGTGCCGGGCGGCGCGGGGCCCGCGGCCCCGGCGGCCGCGGCCAGGTGCGCCTCGAACCCGCCGAGCCCCAGCTCTCCGTGGACCGCGCCGTGACTGTGCTGGTCGACGAGCAGCGGCAAGCCGTCCATCCGCCCCCCTCGTGCCGTACCCCCCGAGCGGCGCGTGTGCGGCCGCTCCCCGCGGGTCTAACGGCCGAGGGGCGCGTCAGTTATCGGCGGGGTTGGCCGGCCCGCCGAGCTGGATGCCGGCCATGCGCGACCACTCGTACGGGCCGGTGCGGACCTTGGCGGCGAACTCGCCGTCGAAGTCGTCGTGGAGGGTGAGCCCGGCCTTCTCGGCGGCCTTGCGGGCGACGTCCATGGAGGGGGCGACGAGGTTGCCCCACTCGCCGTTGGCACCCACCAGGGCGATGCGGGTAGTGCCACGGGCGATGTGGGCCAGCTGGCCCTCGGCGGAGCCGCCGTGGCTCTTGGCGAACGCGTCGATCTGACGGGCGAGCCGGGCGGCCTTGCGGTCCGCCCGGGCGTCGGACGGCGCGGCCTTCTCGGCCGAGCCGTCCTGCGAGGTGGTGTCATCTGCCATACGCAGATGCTACCGAGCGGTAATTAGCGAAGGAAGGGACCGGCGCAGGAAGAAGCGATCAGCGCAGGAAGGGGTCCACGGCCACCGCCACGAACAGCAGCGACACATAGGTGATGGACCAGTGGAACAGCCGCATCTCCTTGAGCTTCGCGCCCGTGATGCCGGCCTTGGCCCGGGCCTGCAGGGCGTGGGCCTCCTTCAGCCAGAAGCCGCCGAGCGCGGCCGCCACCACCGTGTAGAACCAGCCGGTGTAGCCGAGCGGCTGCAGCGCGAGCGAGACGGCGACCATCACCCAGCTGTAGATGACGATCTGCTTGGCGACCGCCTTGTTGCCCGCGATGACGGGAAGCATCGGCACGCCGACGCGCTCGTAGTCGTCCTTGACCTTCATCGACAGCGGCCAGTAGTGCGGCGGCGTCCAGAAGAAGATGACCAGGAAGAGGACGAGCGCGGCCCAGGAGACGGAGTTCGTGACGGCCGACCAGCCGATGATGACCGGCATGCAGCCCGCGATGCCGCCCCAGACGATGTTCTGCGCGGTGCGGCGCTTGAGGATCATCGTGTAGACGACGACGTAGAAGGCGTTGGCACCGAGGGAGAGCATCGCCGACAGCGGGTTGACCAGGAACCAGAACCACAGGGTCGAGCCGACGGTCAGCGCGGAGGCGAAGACCAGGCACTCGCGCGGGGAGACCATGCCGGTCACCACCGGCCGCTGCGACGTGCGGTCCATCAGCGCGTCGATGTCGCGGTCGTACCACATGTTGAACGCGCCGGCGCCGCCAGCGGACAGGTAGCCGCCGATGCAGGTGGCCAGGACCAGCCACAGGTCGGGCACGCCCTCGGCCGCGAGGAACATCACCGGCACCGTCGTCATCAGCAGCAGCTCGATGACACGCGGCTTGGTCAGCGCCACGAACGCCTTGGCACGGGCCCCGAACGGCCGGTGACCGGGGCTCTCGGTGAGCACCCCCGCAGGACGGGATTCGACGGCCGTCACGCACACCCCTGACAGAGATAAGGCCAGCAAGCACATCCGGGACGGAAAGCCCGGTAAAGACTTGCGCGTACCACGCCACTTTAGACGCAGGGCATGGCGCGGCCTCCGCCGGGGTGGGTCGTGTTGGGGGCGCACCGAAGGGATCAAGAAGGCGCCCCCGCACCACCCGGACGCGGCCGCGGAACCCCCGGACATGACGGAACGGTGGCGTTCGGGAGGCGGGCGGCCGCCCCGCCCGGCAGGCTGTGAACAGGGCGCCGCACCCGCGGCGGGAATCCCTGCCGCCGCGATTCGTCTGCCCGTAAGCGGGCAGCCGACTGTACGTCGAAAAGATGCACGTCCCCGCAGGGGTAGGCTCGACCACGCCGCGTCGTGGCGGAACATACCGCCCCCGGCAGATAAGACCATGTGGAGAGGAGCCCTGATCCAAGGGTGAGCACCAAGCCGACCACCACAGACCTCGAATGGACCGAACTGGACCAGCGGGCCGTCGATACCGCCCGCGTCCTGGCCATGGACTCCGTGCAGAAGGTCGGCAACGGCCATCCGGGCACGGCCATGAGCCTGGCCCCCGCCGCCTATCTGCTGTTCCAGAAGATGATGCGCCACGACCCCAGTGACGCCGACTGGACCGGCCGCGACCGGTTCGTCCTCTCCCCCGGCCACACCAGCCTGACGCTGTACGTCCAGCTGTTCATGGCGGGCTACGGCCTGGAGCTGTCGGACCTGAAGTCCTTCCGCACCTGGGACAGCAAGACCCCCGGCCACCCGGAGCACGGTCACACCCGTGGCGTCGAGACGACGACCGGCCCGCTGGGCCAGGGCATCGCCAACGCCGTGGGCATGGCCATGGCCGCCCGCTACGAGCGCGGCCTGTTCGACCCGGAGGCCGCCGAAGGCACCTCCCCGTTCGACCACACCATCTGGGCGATCGTCTCCGACGGCGACCTGGAGGAGGGCATCTCCGCGGAGGCCTCCTCGCTCGCCGGCCACCAGAAGCTCGGCAACATCGTCGCGCTCTACGACGACAACCACATCTCGATCGAGGGCGACACCGAGACCGCCTTCTCCGAGGACGTCCTCAAGCGCTACGAGGCCTACGGCTGGCACGTCCAGCGCATCGAGCAGGCCGCCAACGGCGACTTCGACGTCCACGCCCTGCACGCCGCGCTGAAGGCCGCGCAGGAGGAGACCGAGCGTCCTTCGCTCATCGCCGCGCGCACGATCATCGCCTGGCCGGCCCCGAACGCCCAGAACACCGAGGCCTCGCACGGCTCGGCGCTGGGCGCCGACGAGGTCGCCGCGACCAAGCGCGTCATGGGCTTCGACCCGGAGCAGGACTTCCAGGTCGAGGACGACGTCTTCAGCCACGTCCGCAAGGTCGTCGACCGCGGCCGCGAGGCCCACGCCACGTGGGACAAGCGCATCCAGGAGTGGCGCGAGGCCAACCCGGAGCGCGCCGCGGAGTTCGACCGCATCGCCTCGGGCGAGCTGCCCGACAGCTGGGAGAAGGCCCTCCCGGTCTTCCCGGCCGGCAAGGACGTCGCGACCCGCAAGGCGTCGGGCGAGGTCCTCAAGGCGCTGGGCGGCGTGATCCCCGAGCTGTGGGGCGGCTCCGCCGACCTCGCCGGCTCGAACAACACCACGATCGACCCGTCGTCGTCCTTCCTGCCGAAGGGCAACCCGCTGCCGGAGGCGAACCCCTACGGCCGCACGATCCACTTCGGCATCCGCGAGCACGCCATGGGCTCGACCATGAACGGCATCGCGCTGCACGGCAACACCCGCGTCTACGGCGGCACCTTCCTGGTGTTCTCCGACTACATGCGCCCGGCCGTGCGTCTCGCCGCCCTGATGAAGCTGCCGGTCACCTACGTGTGGACGCACGACTCCATCGGCCTCGGCGAGGACGGCCCGACCCACCAGCCGGTCGAGCACATGGCCGCCCTGCGCGCCATCCCGGGCCTGAACATGGTCCGCCCGGCCGACGCCAACGAGACGGCGATCGCCTGGCGCGAGATCACCAAGCGCCACACCGTCAAGCCCGCGCCGCACGGTCTGGCCCTCACCCGCCAGAACGTCCCGACGTACGAGGCGAACGAGGGTGCGGCCAAGGGCGGCTACGTCCTGTTCGAGGCCGAGGGCGGCCGCGCGCAGGTGATCCTGATCGGCACCGGCTCCGAGGTGCAGCTGGCCGTCGAGGCCCGCGAGCAGCTCCAGGCCGAGGGCATCCCGACCCGCGTGGTCTCCATGCCGTCCGTCGAGTGGTTCGAGGAGCAGGACCAGGCGTACCGCGACGGCGTGCTGCTGCCGGACGTCAAGGCCCGCGTGGCCGTCGAGGCCGGCATCGGCCTGACCTGGCACCGCTACGTCGGCGAGTCCGGCCGCATCGTGTCGCTCGAGCACTTCGGCGCCTCCGCCGACTACAAGGTGCTCTACCGCGAGTTCGGTCTGACCACCGAGGCCGTCGTGGCGGCCGCGCGCGAGTCGATCGAGCACGCCGACGCCAACCGCCGCTGACGCCCCTTTACGAGCAAGTAGGAGATGCAGAACCCATGACAGACGCACTCAAGCGCCTCTCCGACGAAGGCGTCGCGATCTGGCTGGACGACCTGTCCCGCAAGCGCATCACGTCCGGCAACCTGGCCGAGCTGATCGACCAGAGCCACGTCGTGGGCGTCACGACCAACCCGTCGATCTTCCAGAAGGCGATCTCGGGCGGCGACGGCTACGAGGCGCAGCTCGCCGACCTCGCGGCCCGCAAGGTCACCGTGGACGAGGCCATCCGCATGATCACCACGGCGGACGTCCGCGACGCCGCCGACATCCTGCGCCCGGTCTTCGACGCGACGGACGGCCAGGACGGCCGGGTCTCCATCGAGGTCGACCCGCGCCTCGCGCACAACACCGCGGCCACCGTCGCCGAGGCCAAGCAGCTGGCCTGGCTGGTGGACCGCCCCAACACGCTGATCAAGATCCCGGCCACCAAGGCGGGCCTGCCGGCCATCGCCGACGTGATCGGCAAGGGCATCAGCGTCAACGTCACGCTGATCTTCTCCCTCGAGCGCTACCGCGCGGTCATGGACGCCTACCTGACCGGTCTGGAGCAGGCGAAGGCCGCGGGCCTGGACCTGTCCCTGATCCACTCGGTCGCGTCCTTCTTCGTGTCCCGCGTGGACACCGAGATCGACAAGCGCCTGGACGCCCTGGGCACCGACGAGGCCAAGGCGCTGCGCGGCAAGGCCGCCCTCGCCAACGCCCGCCTGGCCTACCAGGCGTACGAGGAGGTCTTCTCCTCGGACCGCTGGGCCGCCCTGGAGAAGGCCGGCGCCAACAAGCAGCGTGCGCTGTGGGCCTCGACCGGCGTCAAGGACCCGGCCTACAAGGACACGCTGTACGTGGACGACCTGGTCGCCCCGAACACGGTCAACACCATGCCGGAGGCCACCCTGGAGGCCACGGCCGACCACGGGCAGATCACCGGTGACACGGTGCGCGGCACGTACGAGCAGGCCAAGGCCGAGCTCGACGCGATCGCCAAGGTCGGGATCTCGTACGACGAGGTCGTGCAGCTCCTGGAGGACGAGGGCGTCGACAAGTTCGAGCAGTCCTGGAACGACCTGCTGAAGTCCACCGAGGCGGAGCTCAAGCGCCTCGCTCCGGAGGCGTGAATTGAGCACAAGCAGCAATCCGCTGCGTGACGCTCTGGACCGACGGCTCCCGCGTATCGCGGGGCCGTCGGGCCTGGTCATCTTTGGCGTCACGGGCGATTTGTCCAGGAAAAAGCTGATGCCGGCGGTCTATGACCTCGCCAACCGCGGGCTGCTGCCGCCGGGCTTCTCGCTCATCGGCTTCGCGCGCCGCGACTGGGAGAACGAGGACTTCGCCCAGATCGTCCACGACGCCGTCAAGGAACACTCCCGCACGCCCTTCCGCGAGGAGGTCTGGCAGCAGCTGGTGCAGGGCTGCCGCTTCGTGCAGGGCGACTTCGACGACGACGTCGCCTTCGACACGCTCAAGAGCACCATCCAGGAGCTCGACAAGGCCCAGGGGACCGGCGGCAACTTCGCCTTCTACCTCTCGGTGCCGCCCAAGTGGTTCCCCAAGGTCGTCCAGCAGCTGAAGAAGCACGGGCTGGCCGACCAGAAGGAGGGCTCCTGGCGGCGCGCCGTCATCGAGAAGCCCTTCGGCCACGACCTGGCCAGCGCCCAGGAGCTCAACAAGGTCGTCCACGAGGTCTTCCCGACCGAAGAGGTCTTCCGGATCGACCACTACCTGGGCAAGGAGACCGTCCAGAACATCCTGGCGCTCCGCTTCGCCAACACCCTCTTCGAGCCGATCTGGAACCGGTCCTACGTCGACCACGTGCAGATCACCATGGCCGAGGACATCGGCATCGGCGGCCGCGCCGGCTACTACGACGGCATCGGCGCCGCCCGTGACGTCATCCAGAACCACCTGCTGCAGCTCCTCGCGCTGACCGCCATGGAGGAGCCCGCCTCCTTCGACGCGGACGCGCTGGTCGCCGAGAAGACCAAGGTGCTGGGCGCCGTCCGGCTGCCCAAGGACCTCGGCAAGGAGACCGTCCGCGGCCAGTACGCGCACGGCTGGCAGGGCGGCGAAGAGGTCGTCGGCTACCTGGAGGAAGAGGGCATCGACCCCCACTCCAAGACCGACACCTACGCCGCGATCAAGCTGGAGATCGACAACCGCCGCTGGGCGGGCGTCCCCTTCTACCTGCGCACCGGCAAGCGCCTGGGCCGCCGCGTCACCGAGATCGCGGTCGTCTTCCAGCGCGCCCCGCACTCCCCCTTCGACCACACCGCGACCGAGGAGCTGGGGCAGAACGCCCTGGTCATCCGGGTGCAGCCGGACGAGGGCGTCACCATGCGGTTCGGCTCCAAGGTGCCCGGCACCCAGATGGAGGTCCGGGACGTCTCGATGGACTTCGCCTACGGCGAGTCCTTCACCGAGTCCAGCCCCGAGGCCTACGAGCGGCTCATCCTCGATGTGCTGCTGGGCGACGCCAACCTCTTCCCGCGCCTGAAGGAGGTCGAGCTCTCCTGGCAGATCCTCGACCCGATCGAACAGTACTGGGAGAGCAACGGCAAGCCCGCGTCCTACCCGGCCGGCACCTGGGGACCGGTCGAGGCGGACGAGATGCTCGCACGAGACGGACGGAGCTGGCGCCGGCCATGAAGATCGACCTTACGGACACCACCTCCAGCAAGATCAACAACGCGCTGGTCCAGGGCCGCCGCGCCATCGGCACCCCCGCCATCGGCATGGTCCTCACCCTGGTCATCGTCACCGACGAGGAGCACGCCTACGACGCGCTCAAGGCCGCCAACGAGGCGTCCCGCGAGCACCCGTCGCGCAAGCTCGTCGTCATCAAGCGCGTCAGCCGCTCCCCGCGCGACCGCGCCAAGGCCCGCCTCGACGCCGAGGTCCGGGTCGGCACCTCCGCGGGCACCGGCGAGACCGTCGTGCTGCGGCTGTACGGCGAGGTGATAGACCACGCCCAGTCGGTCGTCCTGCCGCTGCTGCTGCCCGACGCCCCCGTGGTGGTCTGGTGGCCGGTCGGCTCCCCGGTCGACCCCGACAAGGACCCGCTGGGCGCGCTCGGCCAGCGCCGCGTCACCGACGCGTACGCCGCCGAGGACCCGGTCAAGGAGATCGCGGCCCGCTCGGCGCACTACACGCCCGGCGACACCGACCTCGCCTGGGCCAGGATCACGCCGTGGCGCTCCATGCTCGCGGCCGCCCTGGACCAGCAGCACGCCGACGTCGTCTCCGCGGAGGTCGAGGGCGAGGGCTACAACCCCAGCGCCGAGCTCCTCGCCCTGTGGCTCGCCGACCGCCTCGGCGTCCCGGTCCGGCGCACCGTCTCCGACGGCCCCGGCCTCACGGCCGTCCGCCTGGAGACCAAGAACGGCCCCGTCGTCCTGGACCGCCCGGACGGCTCCCTGGCCACGCTCTCCATGCCCGGCCAGCCCGACCGCGCCGTCGCACTCCAGCGGCGCGAGACGGCGGAGCTCCTGGCGGAGGAGCTGCGGCGGCTCGACCCGGACGACATCTACGAGTCGGCGCTGAAGTACGGCGTGGACCGGCTGAGCGACGCACCGGCTGCGGCGCCGGCCGCGAAGGCCCCGGCCGCCGAGGCCGCCGAGGCTCCGGCCACTGCAGAGGCTCCGGATGCGGCCGAGGCGCCGGAGGCCGGGGAGAAGCCCGCTCCGGCCGCCGCCAAGAAGGCCGGCGGCAAGAAGGCGGCCGGCAAGTGAGCACCCCGCAGATCGTCGTCCACCGGGACAAGGAGCTGATGGCCCGCGCCGCGGCGGCCCGGCTGATCACGAAGATCGTGGACGCCCAGTCCGCCCGCGGCTCGGCCTCCGTCGTCCTCACCGGCGGGCGCAACGGCAACGGGCTGCTCGCGGCCCTCGCCGACGCGCCCGCCCGGGACGCGGTCGACTGGTCCCGGCTCGACCTGTGGTGGGGAGACGAGCGCTTCCTGCCCGAGGGCGACCCCGAGCGCAACGCCACGCAGGCCCGCGAGGCCCTGCTGGACTCCGTGGACCTCGACCCGGCGCGGGTGCACTACATGCCCGCGGCCGACGGGAAGCACGACGACGCGGACGCGGCGGCCGAGTCCTACGCGGCGGAGCTGGCCACGGCCGCGCGCCCGGAGGACCACGGTCCCGTCCCGTCCTTCGACGTCCTCCTGCTGGGCGTCGGCCCGGACACGCACGTCGCCTCGCTCTTCCCGGAGCTCCCGGGCGTCCGGGAGACCGAGCGCACGGTCGTGGGCGTCCACGGCGCGCCGAAGCCGCCGCCGACCCGCGTCTCCCTGACGCTGCCGGCGATCCGGGCGGCCCGCGAGGTCTGGCTGCTCGCCGCGGGCGAGGACAAGGCGAACGCCGTTGCCATGGCGCTGTCGGGCGCGGGCGAGATCCAGGCGCCCGCCGCGGGCGCGTACGGGCGTCAGCGCACGCTGTGGCTCCTGGACGCGCCGGCCGCGGCCCAGCTGCCCCGGGGGCTGTACCCCCCGGCTTCGCCCTGACGGTACGCACGACAACGGCCCGGCTCCCCGTCTGTTCGGGGGCCGGGCCGTTGTCTTGGCACCGCCGGATGCATCGGCGGTGGTTGCGTGCCGTCACGGCGGAGGAAGAGGCCCCGGGGCCCCACCCTTTCACCGTTTCCTGGGGGCAAGCCCCCAGCCCCCCCGCGGGGGTTTCGGAAAGGGGCGGGCGGGACTGGGCTTCCTCCCGCCGCGACGGCGCGCAACCCCTACGGCGCAGTCCGGCGGTGCCGGATCCCCCTCAGGCCGAGCGCCCCAGCGGCCCCGCGTCAGCGGCCCCGCAGCTCGCGGTAGCGGGCGACCAGGGCCGCCGTCGACGCGTCCAGCCCCGGAACCTCCGCGCCGGACGTGAGTGCCGGCTCCACCCGCTTCGCGAGGACCTTGCCGAGCTCGACGCCCCACTGGTCGAAGGAGTCGATGTTCCAGATCGCGCCCTGGACGAAGACCTTGTGCTCGTACAGTGCGATGAGCTGACCGAGCACGGACGGGCTCAGCTCGTCCGCGAGGATCGTCGTCGTGGGGCGGTTCCCCCGGAAGGTCTTGTGCGCGACGAGCTCGGCCGGCACGCCCTCCGCCGCGACCTCTTCCGGCGTCTTGCCGAAGGCCAGCGCCTGCCCCTGCGCGAACAGGTTCGCCATCAGCAGGTCGTGCTGGGCCACCAGCCCCGGCTCCAGGTCGTCCACGGGCTTGGCGAAGCCGATGAGGTCCGCGGGGATCAGCTTCGTGCCCTGGTGGATCAACTGGTAATACGCGTGCTGACCGTTGGTGCCCGGCGTGCCCCACACGACGGGCCCGGTCTGCCAGTTGACGGGCCGTCCCTCGCGGTCGACGGACTTGCCGTTGGACTCCATGTCCAGCTGCTGCAGGTAGGCCGCGAACTTCGACAGGTAGTGGCTGTAGGGCAGCACGGCGTGCGACTGCGCGTCGTGGAAATTGCCGTACCAGATGCCGAGGAGGCCGAGCAGCAGCGGGGCGTTCTCCTCCGGCGGGGCCGTGCGGAAGTGCTCGTCGACGAGGTGGAAGCCGGCGAGCATCTCGCGGAAGTGGTCCGGGCCGACGGCGAGCATCAGGGAGAGCCCGATGGCCGAGTCGTAGGAGTAGCGGCCGCCGACCCAGTCCCAGAACTCGAACATGTTGGCCGTGTCGATGCCGAACTCGGAGACCTTCTCCTCGTTCGTCGACAGGGCCACGAAGTGCTTGGCGACGGCCTCCTCGCCGGCGCCCAGCCGGTCCAGGAGCCAGTTCCGCGCGGAGGTGGCGTTGGTGATGGTCTCGATCGTCGTGAACGTCTTGGAGGCGACGATGAACAGCGTCTCGGCGGCGTCCAGGTCGCGCACGGCCTCGTGCAGGTCCGCGCCGTCCACGTTGGAGACGAAACGGAACGTCAGGTCGCGGGCGGTGTAGGCGCGCAGCGCCTCGTAGGCCATCGCCGGACCGAGGTCGGAGCCGCCGATACCGATGTTGACGATGTTCTTGACGCGCTTTCCGGTGTGGCCCTTCCAGTCGCCGCTGCGCACCCGGTCGGTGAAGACCTGCATCTTGCGCAGCACGGCGTGGACCGCCGGGACCACGTTCTCGCCGTCGACCTTGACGACGGCGGACTCCGGGGCGCGCAGCGCGGTGTGCAGCACGGCGCGGCCCTCGGTGGTGTTGATCTTCTCGCCGCGGAACATGGCGTCGCGCAGCCCGGCCACGTCCGCGGCGGCCGCCAGCTCGCGCAGCAGGCGCAGGGTCTCGTCGGTGACGAGGTGCTTGGAGTAGTCCAGATGGAGGTCGCCGACGGTGAGCGCGTACTTCTCGGCGCGTCGCGGATCGTCCGCGAAGAGCTCGCGCAGGTGCACCTCCCCCAGCTCGTCCCGGTGCTTGGCCAGAGCGTTCCACTCCGGGGTCCGGTCCAGCCTGGTGCGGTCCTCTGCGTTCATCTCGGACATCAGCCCATTCATTCTCGTAACTGCCCCGCCGCCCTCCAACCTAATTGATCTGCGGTCGGTTCGAGCGCAAGACGAAACGGCACCCACGAGGGGTGCCGCTTCCTTGAATGTCGCCGCGAATCAGATCTCTCCGCGGAGCTTGGCGAGCGCCTCCGCGAGGATGGCCTCGCCGTCGGCGTCGCTGCGCCGCTCCCGGACGTACGCGAGATGCGTCTTGTACGGCTCGGTGCGCGGCGGGTCCGGCGGACTGTCCCGGTCCTGGCCGGCCGGGAAGCCGCAGCGCGGGCAGTCCCAGGTGTCCGGTACCTGTGCGTCGCTGGCGAAGCTCGGCTGCGTCTCGTGCCCGTTAGAGCACCAGAAGGAGATGCGGAGGCGCGGCGCGGACTCGCCCCGCTCGGCCTCACCCATCGGCCCCGCTCCGACCCGGCTTCCCCGGATCGCGTTGCCACTTGCCACGGTCGTAACTCCCTGCGTAATGGTGCTGCGGATCATCTGAACCGATGGTTCCGCTGCGGGCGCCCCAGTCTACGTAAGGCCCAACGCGCGTCCAGTGGCAGGAGTTACAGCCCGGCCGCGAGGACGCGACCCCAATGATAGGCCGCGTTCACGACGGTACGTCAGCTATCGAGCTTCATCAGCAGGCCGAGCGCGACGATGCACGCGAACCACAGCAGACCGACGACCACGGTGATGCGGTCGAGGTTCCGCTCGGCGACGGAGGAACCGCCGACGGAGGACTGCATGCCGCCGCCGAACATATCGGACAGGCCGCCGCCCTTCCCCTTGTGCATGAGCACCAGCATCATCATCAGCACGCTGAAGATGATGAGGGCGATCGAGAACCCCATGACCACGGCTGGACCAACTCTCTCGGACGTCGATGGTGAGGGCCGGGGCGGCGTGAAAACGCCGGTCCCGGCCCCGACAGGGTACGACGAGGAGGAGTCCTCGTCATAGCGCTGCTACTGGTCGCGGAAGCGGACGATCTTGACGAAGTCGTCCACGTCCAGCGCGGCGCCGCCGATCAGCGCGCCGTCGACGTCGGGCTGCGCCATGATCGCGGCGATGTTGCCGGACTTGACGGAGCCGCCGTACTGGATGCGGATCTTGTCGGCGACCTCACGGCCGTAGAGCTCGGCGAGGCGGCCGCGGATGGCACCGCAGACCTCCTGGGCGTCCTCCGGCGTGGCGACCTCGCCGGTGCCGATGGCCCACACGGGCTCGTAGGCGATGACGATGGTCTCCGCCTGCTCGGCGGGGACGTCCTTGAGGGCGCCGTCGACCTGCGCGAGGGTGTGCGCGACCTGGCCGCCGGCCTTGCGGACGTCCAGGCCCTCGCCGACGCACAGGATCGGGGTGAGCCCGTGCCGGTAGGCGGCCTTGACCTTGGCGTTGCAGATCTCGTCGCCCTCGCCGTGGTACTGGCGGCGCTCGGAGTGCCCGATCGCCACGTAGGTGCACTTCAGCTTGGCGAGCATGGCGCCGGAGATCTCACCGGTGTACGCGCCGGAGTCGAACGCCGAGACGTCCTGGGCGCCGTACTTGATCTTCAGCTTGTCGCCGTCGACCAGCGTCTGCACCGAACGGAGGTCGGTGAAGGGCGGCAGGACGGCGACCTCGGTGCCCTCGTAGTCCTTGTCGGCGAGCGCGAAGGCGAGCTTCTGGACGTGCGCGATGGCCTCGAGGTGGTTGAGGTTCATCTTCCAGTTGCCCGCCATCAGCGGGGTACGTGCACTCACAGTGGTTCAGTCCTCCAGTGCGGCGAGGCCGGGGAGCGTCTTGCCCTCGAGGTATTCGAGGCTGGCGCCGCCGCCGGTCGAAATGTGGCCGAAAGCATTCTCGTCGAAGCCCAGGGTGCGCACGGCCGCGGCCGAGTCGCCACCGCCGACGACGGTGAAGCCGTCGCACTCCAGCAGGGCCTGGGCAACGGCCTTGGTGCCGTTGGCGTAGTCGGGGTGCTCGAAGACGCCCATCGGGCCGTTCCAGAAGACGGTGCCGGCGTCGGCGAGCTTCGAGGCGTAGAGCTCGCGCGTCTTCGGGCCGATGTCCAGGCCCTCCTTGTCCGCCGGGATGGCGTCCGAGGCGACGAGCTCCGGGTTGGCCGGGGCCTTGGTCTTCAGGTCCGGGAAGTCGGCCGACACCAGGACGTCGACGGGGAGGACGAACTCCACGCCGCGCTTCTCGGCGCGGGCCAGGTACTCCAGGCAGACCGGGATCTGGTCCTCCTGCAGCAGCGAGATGCCGACCTCGTGGCCCTTGGCCTTGAGGAAGGTGTACGACATGCCGCCGCCGATGAGGATGCGGTCGGCCTTCTCCAGCAGGTTGTCGATGACGCCCAGCTTGTCGGAGACCTTGGCGCCGCCGAGCACCACCACGTAGGGGCGCGCGACGTCCTCGGTGAGCTTCTTCAGGACGCCGACCTCGGTGGCGATCAGGTCGCCGGCGGCGTGCGGCAGGCGCGCCGGGAGGTCGAAGACCGAGGCGTGCTTGCGGTGCACGGCACCGAAGCCGTCGCCCACGTACAGGTCGGCCAGGGACGCGAGGGCGTCGGCGAAGGCGCCGCGCTCCGCGTCGTCCTTGCTGGTCTCGCCCGCGTTGAAGCGGAGGTTCTCCAGCAGCGTGACCTCGCCGTTCGCCAGTGCGGCGACGGTGGCCTTCGCGCTGTCGCCGACCGTGTCGGTGGCGAACGAGACCTTCTTGCCCAGGATCTCGCCGAGCCGCGCGGCGGCGGGGGCGAGGGAGAACTGGGGGTCCGGGGCGCCCTTGGGACGGCCCAGGTGGGAGGCGACGATCACCTTGGCGCCTGCGGCGGCGAGCTTGGCAATCGTCGGGGCGACGGCGCGGATGCGGCCGTCGTCCGTGATGGTGGTGCCGGCGAGCGGCACGTTGAGGTCGGCGCGGACGAAGATCCGCTTGCCCTCGACACCGTCCTGGATGAGTTCGTCGATCGTCTTCATGCGGTGACTCCGGTACGTCCGTAGGTGGGGGCTCGCCGCCCAGCCGGATGGGGGCCCCTCCCAGCGGTAGCTGGGGGACAGTCATGAGACGGGGCTCGTACGACGCGCCATCGCGTCGTACGAGCCCCGTCCCCTACATCCCGATGCCTGTGATCGTACGACCAGCGGGCAGAGAGATCAGAGCTGGCCGCCGACGAAGACGGTCAGGTCCACCAGGCGGTTGGAGTAGCCCCACTCGTTGTCGTACCAGCCGACGACCTTGACCTGCTTGCCCTGGACCATCGTCAGCTGCGAGTCGAAGGTGCAGGAGGCCGGCCAGTTGACGATGTCCGAGGAGACGATCGGGTCCTCGGTGTACTCGAGGATGCCCTTGAGCTGGCCCTCGGCGGCCTTCTGGAAGGCGGCGTTGATCTCTTCCTTGGTGGTCTCGCGGTCGAGCTCCAGGACGAGGTCGGTGACCGAGCCGGTCGGGACCGGGACGCGCATGGCGATGCCGTCCAGCTTGCCCTTCAGCTGCGGGAGGACCAGGGCGGTGGCCTTGGCGGCACCCGTCGAGGTCGGGATGATGTTCTCCGCGGCGGCGCGGGCGCGACGCAGGTCGGAGTGCGGGAAGTCCAGGATGCGCTGGTCGTTGGTGTACGCGTGGACCGTCGTCATCATGCCCTTGACGATGCCGAAGGTCTCGTCGAGGACCTTGGCCATCGGCGCCACGCAGTTGGTGGTGCAGGAGGCGTTGGAGATGACGTCGTGCTTGGCCGCGTCGTACTTGTCCTGGTTGACGCCCATCACGATGGTGATGTCCTCGTTCTTGGCCGGAGCCGAGATGAGGACCTTCTTCGCGCCGGCGGCGAGGTGCTTGGCGGCGTCCTCGCGCTTGGTGAAGATGCCGGTGGACTCGATGACGATGTCGGCGCCCAGCTCGCCCCAGGGGAGGTTCGCGGGGTCGCGCTCGGCCATCGTGCGGAAGGTCTGGTTGCCGACCGTGATCGAGTCGTCGGTGTGGCTGACCTCCTGCTTGAGGCGACCGAGAATGCTGTCGTACTTCAGCAGGTGAACCAGAGTGGCGTTGTCGGTCAGGTCGTTGACACCGACGATCTGGATGTCCGCACCCTGCTCCAGGAGCGCACGGAAGTAATTGCGACCGATACGGCCAAAGCCGTTGATGCCTACGCGGATCGTCACGAACCGATCTCCTCGTTGGTATGCCGGGCTGTCCGCCGGCGGCTGTATTGGGATGTCCCCGACCAACACCGACCCTACCTCTAAGTAGAGGAGGACGTGACATTGGCTTCACTGGGCCCGTAGAGCGGCTTCACCCCTTGACAGAGCGCAGTGCTGCACTAATGAGCGCGGACCTCTCTCCGGGGTCCGGGACGTGCTGCAGGCCGAAGCCCAGGAGCACCGTGCCGGCGGTGGAGACGGCCGCCGCGCGCTGCGCGTCCGCCGCCGCCGGGCAGGTCTCGTCACGGAGCGTGACACCGGATGCGGTGCAGCGGTCGCCGGTTGCGCCGTTCGGGTTCCCCGCCGCCCGACCGGCCGCCGCGTAGGCGCCCGCGGCCTCGCTGCGGAACTGGGGGAAGTCGGCGGGCGGCAGCTCGTCGGAAATGGGGGCGTACGAGCCCGCGGCGTCCAGCTTGTCGCCGGGGGCGTCGCCGAGGCGGACGCTGATGCCGGCGAGCGCGCCGGAGCCGGTGAAGCGTGCCGGGGCGGGGTGCTGCAGACGGCTGCCCGCGCCCAGGTAGTACTGGCTGAAATCGTTCGTCTCGGCGGTGCCGACGACGCCGTAGCCGCCCGCCTGCCTGCCCGCGGCGACGAGCTTGCCGCCCTCGTTGACGAAGTCCCGCACGGCCGTCAGCGTGGCCCCGCCGGGCCGGTTGCCGCCGGAGTACCACACGACGCTCTTGAAGTGGCCCAGCACGCCGAGCGCGTGCGGAGCGCCCTGGCCGGCCACGTCCCACACGGCGGCGTCACGGCCGGCCGCGGCCAGCGCCGCGGTGTAGGCGGCGGTGTGCCGGGCGGCGCCGGGCCCGCCCTCGTCGGCGATCACCAGGGTGTCGGCCTCGGGGCGGTCCGCCACGGTGTACGTGAAGGGTTCACTGGCGGTGGCCCTGCCCTCGCGCGTCCGGCCGGTGTACCAGACCCGGACGCGGGAGCCGGGCTCGGCGCCCTCGACGTAGGCGCGGTACTCGGCGAAGCGGATGCTGTCCTGCCCGCCGTAGCGGTCGCCGCCCTTCCACGCCTCCAGCGGGGCGGTGTGCGTACGCCCGCCGTCGATGCGGTAGTTGAGGCGCAGGTCGCGCAGGCTCTTGCGGGCGGTGACGGAGACCTCCTGCTCGTCGCCGAGCGCGTAGGAGGTGGTGAAGGCGTCCGGGGTGAAGTCCGGGGCGGAGAGGCCCACGGCCGAGCGGGGCCGGTCGGCGCCCTCGCGGTTGACGGCGGTCTCGGCGACGGACAGCGCGAAGGGGACGTTCTTGGCGAACTCCTGCTGGATCAGCTTCTCGTCGTCGGGGAAGCTGAAGGCCGAGGGGCAGTCGCCCGGATTCCAGCGGTCGTTCGGGTCGGCTTGCGACGCGGTGCGGCAGGTCGACATCTCGGGGGTGAACATCATCGTCCCGTTGACGTTCGCCGCGTGCCCGTCGGCCTCGCCGTTGGTCGTGTAGAGCTCGGAGGAGACCTGCGGGTGGTAGCCCGGGATCGCGGACTTCTCCGGCGTGCCGGCCAGCGCCTTGTAGAGGACGTCGTCCGGGGTGGGGGTGGCGACCTGCCAGCCGACGCCGTAGAGCAGCAGTTCGGCGGCCGAGTGGTAGTTGACGGCGTAGCTGAAGCGGTGCGCCTTCTCGAAGGCGTCGATCGCCTTCGTCTCCGGCTCGGAGGCGGGGGCCGTGCCGCGGTAGGTCTCGGAGCCCGGGCGGGGCGAGGAACCCTCGTTGTCGTGGCCCCACTTGAAGGAGAAGTTGCGGTTGAGGTCGACGCCGTCGCCCGGGGTGATCTTCCCGTCGCCGTTGTTGTCGCGCAGGTTCTTGCGCCACAGGCGGGTGCCCGGGCTCTGGAAGGTGTGGTCGTAGCCGTCGGGGTTGGCGGACAGGACGAACCACAGTTCGGCGCGGTCCACGACGTCGGTGACGCGGGCGTCCTTGCCGTAGGCGTCGAGGTAGTGGTGGAGCAGCCGCCTGGTCATCTCGGGCGTGATCCACTCCCGGGCGTGCTGGTTGGACATGTACAGCACGGCGGGCTTGCGGCCGTCGGGCGCGGTGCGGGCGTCCTTGCTCAGCTTCAGGGCGAGGATGTCCTGGCCGCGGACGGTCTTGCCGATGGTCACGACCTTGGTGAGGCCGGGGTGGGCCTTCGCCGTGTCCAGGAGCTCCTGCCGGAGGCCGTTCCTGCCGCTGTACGGGCGGAAGACGCCGTCGCCCGCGGCCTTGAGGCGCTCCTCGGTGCGCTGCGGTATCCGCTTCTCGGTGAGGTCGACGCCCCGGGAGCGCAGCTCGCGGGCCTGCTCGCCGGTCAGGTAGAGCTCGACCGAGGCGGCCTTGGTCCCGGTCGGGCGCTCGGCCAGCTCGTGGCCGTCGACGCCGGCCGCGAGGAGCAGCGGCACCTGGCCGGCGGTGATGCGGGCGGTCCAGACGGCCGGTGCGCCGTCGCCGTCCCGCGCCGCCGTCGCGGCACCGGGTTGTGCGTGGGCGAAGGGTGCCGCGGCCAGTCCGCCTAAGAGCAGCGAAGCCGCCGCGAGGACCGATCTCGTCCTGCGTCTCATGAGCCCCCCTTGCTGTTGTCTGCCACGTCAGTGCACGGACGACAGACTGGAGAGACTGCATGATCATGTCAACGATGCAGAAAGAGCCACTCCGGCGCCCTGCACGGCGCGGGGTGACTCGACGTACCGGTTGTACGGGACGGCGCTGCGGGCGGCGCCCGTGCGGGGCATCAGCCCGCCATGCCCTCCGCCATCTCCTCCGAGAGGTCCGACAGGTCGGAGAGGTTGGACTCGGTGCCGGGGATGCCGAGGTCCTGGGCGCGCTTGTCGGCCATGGCGAGAAGGCGCCGGATCCGGCCGGCGACGGCGTCCTTGGTCAGCGGCGGGTCGGCCAGGGCGCCCAGCTCCTCCAGGGACGCCTGCTTGTGCTCCATGCGCAGCCGGCCCGCGGCCGCGAGGTGCTCGGGCACCTCCTCGCCGAGGATCTCCAGGGCCCGCTGCACCCGGGCGCCCGCCGCGACGGCGGCCCGGGCCGAGCGGCGCAGGTTGGCGTCGTCGAAGTTGGCGAGGCGGTTGGCCGTGGCCCGCACCTCGCGGCGCATCCGGCGCTCCTCCCAGGCCAGCACGGACTCGTGCGCGCCCAGGCGGGTCAGCAGGGCGCCGATCGCATCGCCGTCGCGGACGACCACGCGGTCGACGCCGCGCACCTCGCGCGCCTTGGCCGCGATCTGCAGCCGGCGGGCCGCACCGACCAGCGCCAGGGCCGCCTCGGGCCCGGGGCAGGTCACCTCCAGGGAGGAGGAGCGGCCGGGCTCGGTGAGCGAGCCGTGGGCGAGGAAGGCACCCCGCCAGGCGGCCTCGGCGTCGCAGGTGGCCCCGGAGACGACCTGCGGGGGCAGCCCGCGGATCGGCCGGCCGCGGCCGTCGACCAGGCCGGTCTGGCGCGCCAGCTGGTCACCGCCCGCCACCACCCGCACCACGTACCGGCTGCCGCGGCGCAGTCCGCCGGGGGCCATCACCACCAGGTCGGAGGCGTGTCCGAAGATCTCCAGGATGTCCTTGCGCAGCCGCCGGGCGGCGATCCCGGTGTCCAGCTCCGCCTCGATCACGATGCGCCCGCTGACCAGGTGCAGACCACCCGCGAACCGCAGGATCGCCGAGACCTCCGCTTTCCGGCAGCAGGTGCGGGTGACGGGGAGCCGGGAGATTTCATCCTTCACCGCTGCCGTCATCGCCATGGGCCGATCCTTCCATGCATCCGAAAAATACGGTCGTACGCGGCGGCCAACAGCTCCGGGTCGTGGGTCGGGGAGCCGTCGGGCGCGGCGACCGGCGCCAGCTCGACCGCGGCCCCGAGCCGCTTAGCGGCATCGGTGAGGCTCTCGCGGTCGGGCACGGCGGCCTCGTCGGCCAGCACCACGTCCAGGGCGAGTTTAGGGGCGTGTCGGGCCAAAACCTCCAAATGACGCTGCGGGGAGAAGCCATCGGTTTCACCCGGTTGTGGTGCGAGATTCAACGACAGCACCCGGCGGGCCTTGGTCTCCTGCAGGGCTTCCAGCAGCTCGGGGACGAGCAGGTGCGGGATGACGGAGGAGAACCAGGAGCCGGGGCCGAGCACCACCCAGTCCGCGTCGAGGACGGCGGCGACCGCCTCCGGCACGGCCGGCGGATCCTCCGGCACGACGTGCACGGACTGCACCTCGCCCGGGGTCAGCGCCACCGTGGCCTGGCCGCGGACGGTGCTGAGGGCGCCGGGCTCGGCGGGGTCGTGCCCCCTGACGAGGGCCTGCAGCTCCAGCGGCACGGCGGACATGGGCAGCACCCGGCCGTGCGCGCCCAGCAGCTTGCCGACCAGGTCGAGGGCCTGCACGGGGTCGCCGAGCTGCTCCCACAGGGCGACGATCAGCAGATTGCCGACGGCGTGGTCGTGCAGATCGCCCTCGCTGGTGAAGCGGTGCTTGATCACCCGGGCCCAGGTCTGGCCCCAGTCGTCGTCGCCGCACAGGGCCGCGAGGGCCTTGCGCAGGTCGCCCGGGGGCAGGACGCCCAGCTCGTCGCGGAGCCGGCCGCTGGAGCCGCCGTCGTCGGCGACGGTGACGACGGCGGTGAGGTCGCCGGTGATCCGGCGCAGGGCGGCGAGCGAGGCGGACAGGCCGTGGCCGCCGCCGAGGGCGACGACCTTGGGCTGGGCGCCGCGCTTCGCACGGCCCTCGGGCCCCCGGGTGGTCCGTCCGGGGACGAGGCGGCGCACCCGGCGGAGCCGGGACGTGCGGCCGGTCACTCGCGCCCCATGTCCCGGTGGACGACGACGGTCTCCACGCCCTCGGAGGCCAGGCGGTGGGCGAGCTTCTCGGACATGGCGACGGAGCGGTGCTTGCCGCCGGTGCAGCCGACCGCGATGGTCACGTAGCGCTTGCCCTCGCGGCGGTAGCCCGCGGCGATGAGCTGCAGGAGCTCGGTGTAGCGGTCGAGGAACTCCTTGGCGCCGGGCTGGTTGAAGACGTAGCCCGAGACCTCCTCGTTGAGGCCCGTGAAGGGGCGCAGCTCCGGCACCCAGTGCGGGTTGGGCAGGAAGCGGCAGTCCACCACGAGGTCGGCGTCGACGGGCAGGCCGTACTTGTAGCCGAAGGACATGACGGTGGCCCGCAGCTCCGGCTCCTCCTCGCCGGCGAACTGGGCGTCCATCTTGGCGCGCAGCTCGTGGACGTTGAGGCTGGAGGTGTCGATCACCAGGTCGGCGTCGCCGCGCAGCTCGCGCAGCAGGTCCCGCTCGGCGGCGATGCCGTCGACGATGCGCCCGGAGCCCTGGAGGGGGTGCGGGCGGCGCACGGACTCGAAGCGGCGCACCAGGGCGTCGTCGGAGGCCTCCAGGAAGATCACGCGCCGCTTGACCTTCTTGGCGGCCAGGTCGGCCAGGGACTCGCGGAGGTTGTCGAAGAAGCGCCGGCCGCGCACGTCCACGACCACGGCGATCCGGGCCACGTTGCCCTGGGAGCGGGCGCCGAGGTCCACCATGGTGGGGATCAGGGCGGGCGGCAGGTTGTCCACGACGAACCAGCCGAGGTCCTCCAGGCACTTGGCGGCGGTGCTGCGGCCCGCCCCCGACATGCCGGAGATGATCACCAGTTCGGGGATGGCCGTGCCCTCGCCGGTCGCATCCGCCGTCGTGCCCGTACTCACCTGTGCTCCGTCTCGCTCGGTCCCGGTCATACTGCCTACCCCCGTCTCACCGACGGTGCCGCGGGTGCGGCCCCGTCTTCCATACTGCGTGCCCCATCATTCCCCCGCCTCTTCCATGATCTCGCCTGTGGCCGTGTTCACGGCGGGGGCGGGCGGGGCGGCCGCCGCGAGCGCGGCGGCGATCGTCTCGGCGGTCTTGCGGCCGATGCCCGGCGTCTCGCAGATCTGCTCGACCGTGGCGGCGCGCAGCCGCTTGACCGAGCCGAAGTGCTTGAGCAGCGCCTTCTTGCGGGTCTCGCCCAGGCCCGGGACCTCGTCGAGCGGCCCGGCCCTCAGCGTCCCGGTGCGTTTGCTGCGCTGGTAGGCGATGGCGAAGCGGTGGGCCTCGTCGCGCACGCGCTGCAGGAGGTAGAGGCCCTCGCTGGTGCGGGGCAGCACGACGGGGTCGTCCTCGCCGGGCAGCCAGACCTCCTCCAGCCGCTTGGCCAGGCCGCAGACCGCCACGTCCTCGATGCCGAGCTCGTCCAGCGCCCTCCGGGCGGCCGCCACCTGCGGCTGCCCGCCGTCAACGACGACCAGCTGCGGCGGGTAGGCGAAGCGCTTGGGGCGCCCGTCCTCGGTGCGGGCCTCCCCGACGGGGACCTCCCCGGTGCGGGGATCCCCGGCGCGGACGTCCTCGCCGCGCCCGTTCTCCTCCTCGACCGCGTTCTCCTCGGACCACTCCCCCGCCTTCTGCTTCTCCTGCAGATAGCGGCGGAACCTGCGGCCGATCACTTCGTGCATCGACCGGACGTCGTCCTGACCCTCGAAGGATTTGATCTGGAAGCGGCGGTACTCGCTCTTGCGCGCCAGGCCGTCCTCGAAGACGACCATCGACGCCACCACGTCCTGGCCCTGGAGGTGGGAGATGTCGAAGCACTCGATGCGCAGCGGCGCGGAATCCAGCTCCAGGGCCTCGGCGATCTCCTCCAGAGCCCGCGAGCGGGTGGTCAGGTCGGAGGCGCGCTTGGTCTTGTGCAGGACGAGGGCCTGCTGGGCGTTGCGCTGGACCGTGGCCATCAGGTCCTTCTTGTCGCCGCGCTGGGGGATGCGCAGGTCGACCCGGGAGCCGCGGCGCTCGCCCAGCCACTGGGCGACGGGCTCCACCGGCTCCGGCAGGGCCGGGACCAGGACCTCCTTGGGCACGGCGTCGCCGCGCTCCTCGCCGTAGAGCTGCTGCAGGGCGTGCTCGACGAGACCCGCCGTGTCGACGGCCTCCACCTTGTCGGTCACCCAGCCGCGCTGGCCGCGCACCCTGCCGCCGCGCACGTGGAAGATCTGCACCGCGGCCTCCAGCTCGTCCTCGGCGACGGCGATCAGGTCGGCGTCGGTGGCGTCGGCGAGGACGACGGCGTTCTTCTCCAGGGCGCGCCGGAGGGCCTCTATGTCGTCCCGCAGCCGGGCGGCCTTCTCGTACTCCATCTCCTCGGCGGCCTCGTGCATCTGCTGCTCCAGGCGGCGCAGGTAGGCACCGGTGCGGCCGGCCATGAAGTCGCAGAACTCCTCGGCCAGTTCACGGTGCTCCTCGGCGCTGACGCGGCCGACGCAGGGGGCGGAGCACTTGCCGATGTACCCCAGCAGACAGGGGCGGCCGATCTGGGCCGAGCGCTTGAACACCCCGGCGGAGCAGGTGCGCACGGGGAAGACGCGCAGCATCAGGTCGACGGTCTCGCGGATGGCCCAGGCGTGGGCGTACGGGCCGAAGTAGCGCACGCCCTTCTTCTTGGGGCCGCGCATGACCTGGACGCGCGGGAACTCCTCGCCCATGGTCACGGCGAGGGAGGGATAGCTCTTGTCGTCGCGGTACTTGACGTTGAAGCGGGGGTCGTACTCCTTGATCCAGGTGTACTCCAGCTGGAGCGCCTCGACCTCGGTGGAGACCACGGTCCACTCGACGGAGGCGGCCGTGGTCACCATCGTGCGGGTGCGCGTGTGCAGGCCGGCGAGGTCCTGGAAGTACGAGGAGAGCCGCTGGCGCAGGCTCTTCGCCTTCCCGACGTAGATCACCCGGCCGTGTTCGTCACGGAATCTGTAGACCCCCGGCGAGTCGGGGATCTGTCCCGGCTTGGGTCGGTAGCTGCTGGGGTCGGCCATGTCACACACCCTACTTGCGGGCAGTGACAATCCGCGTCCGCCTGCGGAGGGACCGGCTCCGGCCCCGGCGGGGGGTGGCTGCCGGGGACGGAGCCGGAAGGGAGCCGGCCCGGAGGCCGGCTCCCGGAGCGGTCAGCGGCGCCGGAGCCTGCGCCGCGCGGCCACCGCACCCGCGCCGAGGAGCAGGGCCGCACCGCCGGCCGCCGCGGCGGAGGTGGTGCTCAGCGGGCCGGAACCGTCCTGCGGCGCCGGGGCCGCCTGCTGCTCCGCGGCCGCGTCCTGCTGCGGACCGTAGCCGCCCGCCCGGCCGTCCTTCGCGTACGCGGAGCCGGGCAGCTTGTCGCCGTACGCCTTGTGGACGCGGGCGCGGTAGCCGTCGAGCGTAGTGCCCTGCGCGCCGACGGCACGGACGGCGTCGGCGTCCAGCGGCAGGACCTTGTCGCCGCGCTGGACGTACCAGGCGTCGATCTGCGGCTCACGGAAGACGGTGCCGCCGCCGAGCTTCTGCGCCCCCTCGGCGGCGTAGCGCGTCTCGTCGTCACCGGTGGCGATGTTGACGACCTTCCAGTCGCCTCCGGTGCGCGCCGTCCACACCGACGCCTTCTGCCCGTCGGACGAGACGGCCTTGCTGGCGAGGAATTCGAGCGTGGCGACGGGGGCGCCGTCCTTGCCCGCCACGAACTCCGGGGAGAGCGTGTAGACGGGCACCGTCGCGCCCTCGATCCTCGGCTGCGCCTTCGCCGCGGCGACCGCACCGTCGCGGGCGAAGAAGCGGGACAGCGTCCCGAGCGTCGAGGAGGAGGCGGCCGCTTCGTGCGCGGCGGAGACTCCGGCGGCGGTGGGGGCCGCGGGAGGCGCCGGCGTGGCGGCGTGCGCGAGGGGTGCGAGGCCGAGGAGGGCGACGGTGAGCGCGCCGGCGGCCGCCGCACGGGCCGCGTTCCTCCGGACGTGCTGCTGCTGGTGCATCCGGTCGGTCATGACGTCACGCCCCGATCCGGTAGAGCGAGTGGGTCCAGGAGAAGTTGTTGTTGTTCACGTACCAGCTGTGGGACGCCCAGTTGTAGCGGTTGCTGGAGGGCCAGGGGTCGCCCCAGTAGACGAACTGGTTCGCGTCGTCGTAGCCGTAGATGACGTGCATGTGGCCGCCGCCGGAGGACCACTGGATGCGCGTCTCAATGGGCCTGTTGGCGCTGACCTCGTTCTGGACGGTCGGGTAGCGCAGCCACCCGGTCACGTACGAACCGGGGTTGATGCCCGCCCACTGGAAGGCGGTCTGCACATTGCCCAGCGTGGCCTGGTTGTTGGGGCACTCCGAGCCCATCTGGCGGCGGAAGGCCGCGTTGCAGAACTGGTTCTGGGTGTAGTTGCGCCCGAGCCAGGTGGCGATGGTGTTGCCGGAGGCGGCCCAGCACCAATTGCTCTTCTGCTGGGCCTGCATGGTGATGTCGAGCTTCTTCGAGGCGCGCAGGGAAGGCTGGTCGCCGCCGGCTGCGGACGCCGTGGTGGGGACGGCGAGGAGCAGGGCGGCGGCCACGGCGGCTGCGGTGGACAGCCGTCTGCCGCGTATGCGGGTCCTTCCGGACTTGTTCGGTTGTGCCGATGCACGGGACATGGACGTTCCTCCCGAGGCGGGGGGTGGTGATGGAGGCGCGTCCGGACGCTGGTCAGGAGCATCAGGGAGTTGTCAGTGAATGGTCAACCGGCTTCAATGCTCGGTGAGCCGACGGTGTGAACGAGGCGTACCGGATGTGAACGTCCGCTGCCCGGCCATGAGGATCACAGCGGTCCGGCGGCCCCCGCCGCATTCACCGCTGGTGAATATTCACAGAGGCGCAGGGGTGGGACGGATGGCACGCAGACGCGCGAACGGCGACGCGACCGAGGCCGAACTGGCCCTGGCCCTGCGCACCGGGCCCTTCCACGTGGCACTGCGGACCGCGCTCAGCGCACGGGGGCTCGCGCTGCACCGCGTGCAGCACCGGCTCGCGCAGCGCGGCGTGCACGTCGGCGTGACGAGCCTCAGCTACTGGCAGCAGGGCGCGCGCCGGCCGCAGCGCGCGGAGTCGCTCAGGGCGGTGCGGGCGCTGGAAGAGCTCCTGGAGCTGCCCGCCCACTCCCTGACCCGGCTGCTGGAGCCGGCCTCCCCGCTCACCGGTGCCGAGCGGCCCGCCGCGCGCTCGTACCGCTCCCTGGTCGAGGAGTCCCGCGCCCTGGAACGGCTCCTCGCCGACCTGGGCTCCCCCTCCGACGGCGGCCTGCACACCGTCTGCCACCTGGAGCGGGTCCGCATAGGCGCCGGCCGGGAGCTGCAGGGGCGCGACTCCCACCACGTCGTGCGCGCCCACCGCGACGGCGTGGACCGCTACCTCGCCATCCACCACGGGGACCGGGGCTGCGACCCCGGCCGGGTGACCGTGCGGGCGAACGAGAACTGCCGCGTCGGCCGGGTGCGGTGGCACACGGCGGCCGGCGTGCTCGTCGCGGAGCTGCTCTTCGACACCCGGCTGCGGGCCGGGGACACGTACGTCTTCGGCTACGGCTTCGAGGACGGCACCGCGGGGCCCAGCAGCGAGTACGTGCGCGGCTTCAGCTTCGCCGGCGGGCAGTACGTGCTGCAGGTCCGCTTCGACGCCGCCGAGCTGCCCGCGCACTGCCTGCGCTTCACCCGCACCTCGGCGGGCGCGCCCCGCGGCGGGCAGCAGGAGCTGACGCTCGCGGGGCGCCACCGCATGGTGCACCTGGTGGAGCAGACGGTGCGCCCGGGGATCGTGGGGATCGCCTGGGACTGGTCCTGAGGACCGGACGACCGGGGTGACGCCCGAGGGCCGGCCGGGGCCGGAGGGCGTGCCCGGCGGCGGCTCAGGCCTCCGGGCCCGCGATCAGCTTGCCGCCGACCGCCTTGACCGGCACGGCCGGCAGCGGGGCGCCGGCCGGGCCCTGGAGGACCTTGCCGGTGTTCGCGTCGAACTCGCTGCCGTGACAGGGGCAGCGGACCTTGCCGTTCTCCACCTTGTCGGCCACGCAGCCCGCGTGCGTGCACACCGCGCTGAAGGCCTTGTACTCGCCCGGAGCGGTCTGCGAGACGACCAGCCGCTCCTCCCGGAAGAGCCGCGCCTGGCCGACGGGCACGCCGTCCGCCGCACCGAGATCCACCGGAGCGGTGGGCGTGGCGGACGCCTTGGGGCCCGTCTTGCCGTCGCAGGCGGCGGCCCCCAGCCCGGCGGCGCCCGCGAGCGCGGCGCCCCGGAGCAGCACGGTGCGCCGCGACGCACAAGGGGGCTCGGCGGGGCTCTGCGGGCACGAGGGGGTGGTCATGGGGGGCTCCAGCGCTGGACTCACGGTGAACTGCCGATCGTCGACCTTACCCGGCCCCCGGGACCGCCCTGCGCCTGGCAGGCTGAGCCGCAGGAGCCACGGCCAGAGAGGACCCGCTTCGTGATCGTCGTAGCCGGAGAAGCCCTGATCGACCTCGTGCCGGCCGGCAAGGCGCCGGACGGGGACCCCGCCGGCGACCTGCCGGCCCTGCTGCCGCGGCGCGGCGGCGGCCCGTACAACACCGCCGTCGCCCTGGGGCGACTGGGGACGGCGGCCGCGTTCTGCTCGCGGGTCTCCACGGACGGCTTCGGGGAGGCGCTGCTGGCCGGCCTTCGGGCCGCGGGGGTGGACACGGCGCTGGTGCAGCGGGGGCCCGAGCCGACGACCCTGGCGGTGGCCGACATCGGCGCGGACGGCTCCGCGGGCTACGGCTTCTACGCGCAGGGCACCGCCGACCGGCTCTTCGAGCTGCCCGGGCCGCTGCCGGGCCCGGCACGGGCGCTGTGCCTGGGCACGTGCTCGCTGGTGCTGGAGCCGGGGGCGAGCGCGTACGAGGCCCTGCTGCGGCGCGAGGCGGAGCGCGGGGTCTTCACCCTGCTCGACCCGAACGTGCGCCCGGGGCTGATCCCCGACGCGGACTCCTACCGGGCCCGCTTCCGCTCCTGGCTGCCGTACGTGTCGGTGCTGAAGCTCTCCGCCGAGGACGCCCGCTGGCTGGGCGGCTCCCCGGAGGAGTGGCTGGCGGCCGGCCCGGCCGCGGTGGTCATCACGCACGGCGGCGAGGGGCTCGCCGTCCACACGCGCTCCGGCGAGCGGATCGGCGTGCCCGCGCCCCGCGTGGCGGTCACCGACACGATCGGCGCGGGGGACACGGTGAACGCCGCGCTGCTCCACCGCCTCGCGGCGCTGCCGGGCGCGCTGGACGGGCCCGCCCGGCTCGACGGCCCCGCCTGGCGCGACGCGCTGTCCTTCGCGGCCCGCGCGGCGGCCCTCACCTGCACGAGGGCCGGTGCGGAGCCGCCGTACGGCGCCGAGCTGTCGTCATGACCTCCGCCCGGGAGGGCGTGGTCACGCCTTCCCGGCAGCGGCCTTCTTGGCCGGCGCCTTCTTGGCCGCGGCCTTCTTCCGTGCCTTCGGAGCGGAGACCGCAGGCGCATCGCTCACCCGGTCCCCCAGCAGCTCCCGCAGGAACTTGCCGGTGTGGCTGGACGGCACGGACGCGACGTCCTCGGGCGTGCCCTCGGCGATGACCAGGCCGCCGCCGTTGCCGCCCTCGGGGCCCATGTCCACGACCCAGTCGGCGGTCTTGATCACGTCGAGGTTGTGCTCGATGACGATGACGCTGTTGCCCTTGTCGACCAGGCCGGCCAGCACCGAGATGAGCTTGTTGATGTCCTCGAAGTGCAGGCCCGTGGTGGGCTCGTCCAGGACGTAGACCGTACGGCCCGTGGAGCGCTTCTGCAGCTCGCTGGCGAGCTTCACGCGCTGGGCCTCGCCGCCGGAGAGCGTCGGCGCGGACTGCCCGAGGCGGACGTAGCCGAGGCCGACCTCGTGGAGCGTGCGCAGGTGGCGGGCGATGGTGGGCACGGCCTCGAAGAAGGAGAGCGCCTCCTCGATGGGCATGTCCAGCACCTCGGCGATGGACTTGCCCTTGTAGTGCACCTCCAGGGTCTCCCGGTTGTAGCGCGCACCGTGGCAGACCTCGCACGGCACGTACACGTCCGGCAGGAAGTTCATCTCGATCTTGATGGTGCCGTCGCCGGAGCAGTTCTCGCAGCGGCCGCCCTTGACGTTGAAGGAGAAGCGGCCGGGCAGATAGCCGCGGACCTTGGCCTCCATCGTCTCCGCGAAGAGCTTGCGGACGTGGTCGAAGACGCCGGTGTACGTGGCGGGGTTGGAGCGCGGCGTCCGGCCGATGGGCGACTGGTCGACGTGGACGACCTTGTCGACCAGGTCGTCGCCGTCGACGCGCGTGTGACGGCCGGGCACGGCCCGGGCGCCGTTCAGCTCGCGGGCCAGGTGCGTGTACAGGATGTCGTTGACCAGGGTCGACTTGCCGGAGCCCGAGACGCCGGTGACGGCCGTGAGCACGCCGAGCGGGAAGGAGACGTCGATGTCCCGCAGGTTGTTCTCGCGGGCGCCGCGGACGGTGATCCGGCGCTCGGGGTCGACGGGCCGGCGGGCGTCCGGTATGGCGATGGCCTTCTTGCCGGACAGGTAGTGCCCGGTCATCGACTCCTTGTTGCGCAGGAGCTCCTTCAAGGGGCCGCTGTGCACGACCTTGCCGCCGTGCTCGCCGGCGCCGGGGCCGATGTCCACGACCCAGTCGGCGACCTTGATGGTGTCCTCGTCGTGCTCGACGACGATGAGGGTGTTGCCCATGTCGCGCAGGCGGACGAGGGTCTCGATGAGGCGGTGGTTGTCGCGCTGGTGGAGGCCGATGGAGGGCTCGTCCAGAACGTAGAGCACGCCGACGAGGCCGGAGCCGATCTGCGTGGCGAGGCGGATGCGCTGGGCCTCGCCGCCGGAGAGGGTACCCGCGGCGCGGTTGAGCGAGAGGTAGTCCAGGCCGACGTCGACGAGGAACTTCAGGCGCTCGTTGACCTCCTTGAGGACCCGCTCGGCGATCTTCTTCTCGCGGCCGGTGAGCTTCATGTCCCGCAGGAAGTCGGCGCATTCGCTGATCGACATCGCGGAGACCTCCGCGATGGACCGGCCCTGGACGGTGACGGCGAGCACGATCGGCTTCAGGCGCGTGCCCTCGCAGGTGGGGCAGTTCACCTCGCGCATGTAGCCCTCGAAGCGCTCGCGGCTGGCGTCGCTCTCGGCCTCGGAGTGGCGGCGCTTGACGAAGGGCACCGCACCCTCGAAGGCGGTGGTGTACGCGCGCTCGCGCCCGTAGCGGTTGCGGTAGCGCACCTCGATCTGGGTCTTGTGGCCGTTGAGCAGGGCCTTCTTGGCGCGCGCGGGCAGGCCGGCCCAGGGGATGTCCGTGCGGAAGCCGAGGGCGTCGGCGAGGGCGCCGACCAGGCGGCCGAAGTAGTCCTTGGTGTGGCCGTGCGACCAGGGGCTGATCGCACCCTCGTCCAGGGACTTCTCCGGGTCCGGGATGATCAGCTCGGGGTCGACCTCCATGCGGGTGCCGATGCCCGTGCACTCCGGGCAGGCGCCGAAGGGCGAGTTGAAGGAGAACGAGCGGGGCTCCAGCTCCTCGAACGACAGGTCGTCGTAGGGGCAGTAGAGGTGCTCGGAGTACATCCGCTCGCGCTCGGGGTCGTCCTCGGGGAGGTCGACGAAGTCGAGGATGACCATGCCGCCGGAGAGGCCCAGCGCGGTCTCGACCGAGTCGGTCAGCCGGCGCTTGGCGCCGTCCTTGACGGTGAGGCGGTCGACGACCACCTCGATGGTGTGCTTCTCCTGCTTCTTGAGCTTGGGCGGATCGGAGAGCTGGACGGTCTCGCCGTCCACCCGGGCCCGGCTGTAGCCCTTGGTCTGCAGGTCGGAGAAGAGGTCGACGAACTCGCCCTTGCGCTCGCGCACCAGCGGCGAGAGCACCTGGAAGCGGCTGCCCTCGGGGAGCTCCAGCACCTTGTCCACGATCGCCTGCGGCGACTGGCGGGTGATGGGGCGGCTGCACTCGGGGCAGTGCGGCTTGCCGATGCGGGCGAAGAGCAGCCGGAGGTAGTCGTAGACCTCGGTGATCGTGCCGACCGTCGAGCGCGGGTTGCGCGAGGTCGACTTCTGGTCGATGGAGACGGCCGGGGACAGGCCCTCGATGAAGTCCACATCGGGCTTGTCCATCTGCCCGAGGAACTGCCGGGCGTAGGAGGAGAGCGACTCGACGTAGCGGCGCTGCCCCTCGGCGAAGATCGTGTCGAACGCGAGGGACGACTTGCCCGAGCCGGAGAGCCCCGTGAAGACGATGAGGGAGTCGCGGGGGAGGTCGAGCGAGACGTTCTTGAGGTTGTGCTCGCGAGCGCCACGGACGATGAGACGGTCAGCCACGCCGGTCGGCACCTTTCTTGAGAACGAAGAAGGGGGGTGGTTCCTGAGAGTGGTTCTTGAGAGCAATGGGGCGCGCACCCCCGACCCAGGGTATGGGGGTCGCCGCGCGGATGTCGGATCCGATGCCTCATCGAGCCTATAGCACGCACATTCGATTTACGGCCGGAGCCGGACACCTTCACCCGGACGAGTGGCGGCGCTATCGTCGGCCGCATGATCGACCACGTGCGCGACCTGGCCTCTGTACACCGAGCGACCGAGCGGTTCCTGAGCGCGGCCGGCGCCCTCGACGACGCCGCCGTGACCGCCCCGTCCCGGCTCCCGGGCTGGACCCGCGGGCACGTGATGGCGCACGTCGCGCGCAACGCGGACGCCCTCGTCAACGTCCTGGCCGGCCGCCCGATGTACGTGACCGCCGAGGCCCGGGACGAGGACATCGAGAAGGGCGCGGGCCGCTCCCTGGCGGAGCACCTCGCCGACCTGCGCGACAGCGCCGCGCGCCTGCGGGCCCAGGCCGCCGTCCCCGCCGACTGGGACCGCACGATCACCATGCGCAACGGCGTGACCGACCGGGCCGCCCGCGTCCCCTTCCGCCGCTGGATCGAGCTCGAACTGCACCTCGTCGACCTGGGCGTCGGCTACGAGCTGCAGGACCTGCCGGAGGAGTTCACCGGACGGGAGATCGAGTTCCTCGCCGAGCGCTGGTCGACCCGGCCCGGCATCCCCGCCGTCACGGTCGTCGCCGACGACGGCAGGCGCTGGCACACGGGCGGCACCGCGGAGGGCGCCCCGGTCACCGTCAGCGGCGCGCCCGCGGACCTCCTGGGCTGGCTCGCGGGCCGCGGCGACAAGGGCGCGGCGCTCGGCACTTCGGGCGCACCGCTCCCCGCCCTCCCCCCGCTGTGAACGACCCGAAGGAATAGGCTGGCTTCATGACGTACAGCGGAGCGGTGAAGGTCGGCGGACCGGCGGACGTGCACGAGCTGACCGACCTGATGATCTCGAAAGTCGCGGTCGGCCCGATGGACAACAACGCCTATCTGCTGCGCTGCCGCGCGACGGACGAGCAGTTGCTGATCGATGCCGCCGCCGAGCCGCACACCCTGCTCTCCCTGATCGGGGACAGCGGCATCGCCTCCGTGGTCACCACGCACCGCCACGGCGACCACTGGGGAGCCCTGCAGGAGGTGGCCGACGCCACCGGCGCCACCACGTACGCGGGCCGCGAGGACGCCGAGGGCATCCCCGTGCCGACCGCCGTGCCCGTGGCCGACGGCGACGTCATCCGCGTAGGCCGCGTGGAGCTGACCGCACGGCACCTGGTGGGGCACACCCCGGGCAGCATCGCGCTGGTCTACGACGACCCGCACGGCCACCCGCACGTGTTCACCGGCGACTGCCTGTTCCCGGGAGGCGTCGGCAACACCCACGACGACCCCGAGGCCTTCGCGAGCCTCCTCCACGACGTGGAGACGAAGCTCTTCGGGGAGCTCCCGGACGAGACGTGGGTCTACCCGGGCCACGGCGCGGACACCACGCTGGGCGCCGAGCGCCCCCACCTCGCCGAATGGCGCGAACGCGGCTGGTGACACTCCCCGCACCGGAATGCTCCGGGCATGCAGTGAGGCCGTCCATCCAAATCACTCCGGATGCGGCGGCCTCATTTCTTAAGGTACTCCCCCTCGCGCCGGATGGCCACATCTACGCAAATCCGGACGAAAAATATTCTGCGGCCTTCACGGCCCCGCGCGCCCCCCGCTGCGCCACCGCACGCCCGTTGCCTCCCTGCCGACTGGCTGTTGGGCAGTACATGCAACCGCACAGCACCCCGCCCCCTCGCCGGCCGTCCATGCTGCGCCTGGCGCTCGCCGCCATGGCCGGCACCGCCGTCGAGTTCTACGACTTCTACGTCTACGGCACCGCGGCGGCCCTCGTCCTCGGGCCGCTGTACTTCCCCACCGTCTCCCCGCTGCTCGGCACCCTCGCCGCCTTCGGCACCTTCGGGATCGGCTTCCTCGCCCGCCCGCTGGGCGCGGTGCTCTTCGGCCACATCGGCGACCGGCACGGCCGGCGGCCCGTCCTCATGGCGTCCCTGCTGCTGACGGGCCTGGCCACGGTCGCGGTGGGGTTCGTCCCCACCTACGACAGCATCGGCATCGCCGCGCCGCTGCTCCTGCTCGTCCTGCGGTTCGCGCAGGGGCTGGGGCTCGGCGGGGAGTGGGGCGGGGCGGTGCTGCTGACCGCGGAGCACGCCCCGGCGCACCGCCGCGCCCTGTGGACCAGCCTCCCGCAGCTCGGCGCGCCGACGGGGTTCCTGCTGGCCAACGGTCTCGCCCTCGTCCTGTCGGCGGGGCTCTCCGAGGCGGACTACCTGGCCTGGGGCTGGCGGGTGCCGTTCTGGGGCGCGGGCCTCATGGCGGCGGTGGGCCTGCTGCTGCGCTCCCGGCTCCCGGAGACGCCGCAGTTCCGCGCGCTGGAGGCCACGGACACCCGGGCCGCCCTGCCCTTCGCCGAGCTCCTGCGCGGGCACTGGCGGCCGGTCCTGCTCACTGCGGGCGGGCTCTCCCTCGTCTTCGCCACCCACTACGCGATCAGCACGTGGGCCCTGGCCTACGGCACCGAGCAGCTGGAGGTCGGCCGCACGGCCATGCTCGGCTGCATCATGGCGGGCGTCGTCGTCTCCAGCCTGCTCACCCCGTTCTTCGCCGTGCTGGGCGACCGCTACGGGCGGCGCTCCCTGTGCCTGGCCGGCAGCGCCGGCCTCGGCCTGTGGATGGTCCCGCTGATGGGCCTGCTGCACACCGGGCGGCCCGCCTGGATGCTGCTGGGCTTCGCGGGGGCGGCGGTGCCCTTCTCGGCGGTGGTCGGCGTCGTCGCCGCCTATCTCCCGGAGCTGTTCGAGACCCGGGTGCGCTGCACGGGGGCGGCGGTCGGCTACAACCTGGCCGGGGTGGTGGGCGGCGGCCTCACCCCGGTCGCGGCGACGGCGCTGGCGCAGGGCTCCGGTCCGCCCTGGGCGGTCGCCGGCTACCTCGGGGTCGTCGCCCTCGTCAGCCTGGGCTGCTTCGCCCTGCTGCCCGAGACCCGGCCGGCCGCGGCGCCCGCAACCGCGGCGGAGGCCGCCCCCGCCTGAGCGGGGACGGCCTCCGGTGAAGCGCGGGCGGCAGGGGCGGGACCTGCGTCAGACGCGGACCTCGTCCTTGCCCTCCGGGGCCTCCTCGGCCTCCGCAGCGGCCATGCCCTCCAGGGCGGCTTCCTGCTCCTGCTTCCGGGAGGCGCGCAGGCTGGTGATCGTGGTGACGACCAGCACCGCGCAGATGACGCCGAGGGACACCGGGATGCTGATCTCGGGGACGCCCACGCCGTTCTCGTGGAGGGCGTGCAGGACGAGCTTGACGCCGATGAAGCCCAGGATGACCGACAGGCCGTACGAGAGGTGGACGAGCTTCTTCAGCAGTCCGCCGATCAGGAAGTACAGCTGGCGCAGACCCATGAGGGCGAAGGCGTTCGCCGTGAAGACGATGTACGGGTCCTGGGTCAGGCCGAAGATCGCGGGGATCGAGTCCAGGGCGAAGAGGACGTCGGTGGTGCCGATCGCCAGCATGACGATCAGCATCGGCGTCATCAGACGCTTGCCGTTCTCCACGATGAAGAGCTTGGTGCCGTGGTAGCGGTCCGTGGAGGGGAAGCGCTTCTCGACCAGCTTGAGGAAACGATTCTCCTCGAACTCCTCGTCCTCCTCGTCGGCGCGCGCCTCCTGGATGAGCTTCCAGGCCGTCCAGATGAGGAAGGCGCCGAAGATGTAGAAGACCCAGGAGAAGTTGGCGATGATCGCCGCGCCCGCGCCGATGAACACGGCCCGCAGGACCAGGGCGATGAGCACGCCGACCATCAGGACGCGCTGCTGGTACACCGACGGGACCGCGAACTTCGCCATGATCAGGACGAAGACGAAGAGGTTGTCGACGCTGAGCGACTTCTCGGTGATGAAGCCCGCGAAGAACTCGCCGGCCGGCTGGCCGCCGCCGAAGAGCAGCAGGCCGAGGCCGAAGAGGCCGGCGAGGGCGACCCAGACCGCGGTCCACACCCCGGCTTCCTTGAGGGAGACCTCGTGCGGCTTGCGACCTCCGATGAAGAAGTCGGCGGTGACGAGGGCGCACAGACCGAGAATGGTCAGCACCCACAGGGTCAGGGAGACGTCCACTGTTCCTCCGGTACGTCGTACGGGCGTACGGCAGTCCTCAGAACGGTACAGGAAAGGCCAAGGAAGAGTAAAGAAAGACCAAAAACCCCAGCTCGGTAGCCCTTTACCTGCTAGATGCCATACGCCTGCCGCGCCTGCCCCACGCTCCGGAGCACCTGCCCCAGCACATCGCTGCCGACCGGCACGAGCGAGGGCTCGTACGTCCAGGTGTGCCCGACCCACGGATCGGCGAGGTGGTCGTCGGGGACCGGCGTGATGCGCAGCAGGGCGCGCCAGAGCGGGTCGAGCACCGGCCCGTACCCCCGGGCGTCCTCCCGGTCGGCGACCATCATCAGGTGCACCCCCACGGACGGCCCCTCGTCCGCGATGTACCGCAGCTGGTTGACCGAGCGGTCGTCGAAGCCGTGCGGGAAGTCGTTGACGATCAGCAGCTGCTCCGCGGTGTCCACATCCGGCGGGAGGGAGTCGGAGGCGCCGCTGCGCGCGGCCATCTGCACCAGGTCGACGCGGCGCGTCAGCCGGTCCAGCAGCGCGGAGACCCCCTGCGCCCCGGCCGCGGGAGCCTCCTTCAGCGCGCCGGACTGCAGCAGCGGCGCGAGCGCCCCGCCGGCCGCGCCCGCCGGGTCGATCACGTGCACCGTGTAGTCGCCGACGGGGTGCACGGCCAGCAGCCGCGCGGCGTGCGCGACCGCCGTCTCCATGGCCAGGCGGCGCAGCTCGGAGGAGTCCACGATCGCCGCCTGCAGGCCGGAGGTGCGGCCGCTGTCGATCCACAGCCCGCGCTCCAGGGGCAGCCGCACCAGCATGGGGATCCGCAGGTCGGTGCGCTCCGGCAGGTGCAGCTCGCCCAGGCGCAGCGCCATCGGGGTCTCCAGCGGCACCTGGAAACCCTGCCAGACCGGGCTGTCCCAGCGGGCGAAGGCCGGCGGCAGTGCGTGCTCGACGACCTCGGCCTCGGCGGCGAGCTGGGCGAGGTCGCGGTCGAGGACCGCCCGGGCCTGCTCCACGAGGCTCGCCTGCCGGGCCCGGGCCTCGGCCCGGGCCGCGTCGGCCGCGGCACCCACGCGCGTGGCCGGGTCGGAGAGGACCTTGTCCAGCTCCTGCTCCAGGCGCGACTCCGCGAAGTCGACGGCGCTGCGGTAGGCCGCGGCCGAGCGGGCCAGGTCCTCGAACATGCCCCACACCTGGTTGTAGAGCCGCTCGTTCATGGTCCAGCCGTTGGCGTCGCCCGCGACGGGGCGGGGCGGCTGCCCCGGCTCTGCGGGCGGGGCGGCGGCCGGAGCGGGGTCCGGGGGCGTCGCGGTGGCGCGGCGGGGGTGGCGGTAGTCGACGGGGCCGCCGCCGGGCGCGGGGGCCTGCGGTGCGGGGGCCTGCGGCGCGGGGTCCGCAACCGGGCGCGGGGGCGGCGGTGCGACCGCGCGGGCCATGCCCCGGGTGACGGCCTCGTTGATGGCCGCGGCGGTCTCGAAGGACTGCTCCAGCCCCTGGTCGTGCAGCATCGCGGCGAGCCCGCCCGCGTACCCCTGGCCGACGGCGCGCACCTTCCAGGCGCCCTGCCTGCGGTACAGCTCCAGGGCGACGACGGCGGACTCCTCGCCGAGGTCCGTGATCGTGAAGGAGGCGATCTCGGCCCCGTCGAGCTCGGTGACGGCGATGAACGGGGCGGCCAGCGTGCCGAAGGACGTGGGACCGCCCGCTCCGGTGGGCAGCGCGAGCATCACGTGGACCCGGTGCACGTCCTCGGGGAGGGCCTCCAGGTCGACGGCGAGCCGGTGGTCGGCCGCGGCCTGCCGGGAGACCTCCAGGCCGGGGAGGCGGTGGGAGGCGGGGTGCGCGACGCGGTCGGCGCCGGCCACCTTGCCGTCAGCCCCGGCGAGCGTGGCGCCCGCGACGACGGGGCCTCCCGCCGCGACCCGGATCTCCAGGCGGGTACCGGACAGCGGGTGGTTCTGCCCCCGCACCAGCTCGGCCGTCATTGCTGCGCCCCCTCGTTGTTCGTGCTCGTGCTCGTGCTCGTGCTGCGCTTGTCGTGCCCGCGGGCCCGGCGGAAACGCTCTCCGCCGGGCCCGGGATGTTCTCAGGATGCGTACGCCTACAGGCTCGGCAGGATCGCCGGCATGAGGTCCTGGAAGGTCTTGCCGTTGGCCGGGTTGCCGATGGCGGTCATCGCCCAGCCGTTGCCGGAGCGGTGCACCTTCGCCATGATCTGCGCGGTGTACGCGCCGCCGCCGTCGAGGGTGTAGCGGGCGAGCTCCTGGCCGTTGGTCTCGTCGACCAGGCGGCAGAAGGCGTTCTGCACCTCGGAGAACGTCTGGCCGGTGAAGGAGTTCACCGTGAAGACGATCTGGTCGATGTGCACGGGGACGCGCTGCAGGTCGACGAGGATGGCCTCGTCGTCGCCGCCCGTGCCGGCGCCGCCGACCAGGTTGTCACCGGTGTGCCGCACCGAGCCGTCGTCGCTGACCAGGTGGCGGAAGAAGACCACGTCCACCGGCTGGCCCCCGGCGAAGAGCACCGCCGAGGCGTCGAGGTCGACCTCCCTCGTGCGCGACCCGAACAGTCCGCGGCGGGGGGCGGCCTGCCAGCCAAGCCCCATCCGCACGGCGGTCAGGGTGCCTCCGTCTGCCTTCTGCAGGCTGATGCCCTGACCCTTGGACAAGTTGACCGTCACGCGCAGTCCCTTCTCGTTCTAATCCCCGTGGGCCGGGCGTCCGCACGGCCTCCGCCCCGACCCTACGCACGGACCCCGACCCCGCACGAATCCGAACGGGATTTGTGGCGGTCTTGCAACATCCCCGCCCGTACCTCAGGCGAGCCCGGCCTCCTTCATCTGCCGCAGCTCCTTCTTCAGCTCGCTCACCTCGTCGCGCAGCCGGGCGGCGACCTCGAACTGCAGCTCCGCGGCCGCGGCCCGCATACGGTCGGTCATGTCCTCGATCTGCTGAGCCAGTTCGGCGGCGGGACGGTCCGTCACCGCGACGGCGGCCTTCGCCTTGCCCTTGGCGGCCTTGGCACCCTTGCCCGCCGCCTTCCCGGCCTGCGCGGTGGGCACCGGGGCCTTGCCCTTGGCGCCCTTCTCGCGGTAGCCGGAGCCCAGGAGCTCCTGGGTGTCGATCTCCTCGCGGGCCAGGGTGGCGACGATGTCGCCGATCTTCTTGCGCAGGGGCTGGGGGTCGATGCCCCGCTCCTTGTTGTACGCGATCTGCTTGGCCCGGCGGCGGTTGGTCTCGTCGATGGCCTTCTCCATCGCCGGGGTGACCTTGTCGGCGTACATGTGGACCTGGCCGGAGACGTTGCGCGCGGCACGACCGATGGTCTGGATCAGGGAGGTGCCCGAGCGCAGGAAGCCCTCCTTGTCGGCGTCCAGGATGGCGACCAGGGACACCTCGGGCAGGTCGAGGCCCTCGCGCAGCAGGTTGATGCCGACCAGGACGTCGTACTCGCCGGCCCGCAGCTCGCGCAGCAGCTCCACGCGGCGCAGCGTGTCGACGTCGCTGTGCAGGTAGCGGACCTGGATGCCGAGCTCCAGGAAGTAGTCCGTGAGGTCCTCGGCCATCTTCTTGGTGAGGGTGGTGACGAGGACGCGCTCGTCCTTCTCGGTGCGCGTGCGGATCTCGTGCACCAGGTCGTCGATCTGACCCTCGGTCGGCTTGACGACGACCTCGGGGTCGACCAGGCCGGTGGGGCGGATGATCTGCTCGACGAAGCCGTCCGAGCGCGAGAGCTCGTACTTTCCGGGGGTCGCCGAGAGGTAGACCGTCTGGCCGATGCGCTCGGTGAACTCCTCCCACTTCAGCGGGCGGTTGTCCATGGCCGAGGGCAGCCGGAAGCCGTGCTCCACGAGCGTGCGCTTGCGGGAGGCGTCGCCCTCGTACATGGCGCCGATCTGGGGGACGGTGACGTGCGACTCGTCGATGACGAGGAGGAAGTCCTCCGGGAAGTAGTCGAGGAGGGTGTTGGGCGGGGAGCCGGGCTCGCGGTCGTCCATGTGCAGCGAGTAGTTCTCGATGCCGGAGCAGGAGCCGATCTGGCGCATCATCTCGATGTCGTACGTGGTGCGCATGCGCAGGCGCTGCGCCTCCAGGAGCTTGCCCTGCTTCTCCATGCGGGCGAGGGTCTCCTCCAGCTCCGCCTCGATGCCGGCGACGGCCTTCTCCATCCGCTCGGCACCGGCGATGTAGTGGCTGGCGGGGAAGACGTACAGCTCCCGGTCGTCGGAGAGGACCTCGCCGGTGAGCGGGTGGAGCGTCGAGAGCGCCTCGATCTCGTCGCCGAACATCTCGATGCGGACCGCGAGCTCCTCGTAGACCGGGAAGATCTCGATGGTGTCGCCGCGGACGCGGAAGGTGCCGCGGGTGAACGCGACGTCGTTGCGGGTGTACTGGATCTCCACGAAGCGGCGCAGCAGCTCGTCGCGGTCGATCTCCTCGCCGACCTTCAGCGGCACCATGCGGTCGACGTACTCCTGGGGGGTGCCCAGGCCGTAGATGCAGGACACCGAGGCCACCACCACGACGTCACGCCGGGTGAGCAGGGAGTTGGTGGCGGAGTGGCGCAGCCGCTCCACCTCCTCATTGATCGAGGAATCCTTCTCGATGTACGTGTCCGACTGCGGTACGTAGGCCTCGGGCTGGTAGTAGTCGTAGTACGAGACGAAGTATTCGACGGCGTTGTTGGGCAGGAGCTCGCGGAACTCATTGGCGAGCTGGGCCGCCAGGGTCTTGTTCGGCGCCATGACGAGCGTCGGCCGCTGGAGCTTCTCGATCATCCACGCGGTGGTCGCGGACTTGCCGGTGCCGGTCGCACCGAGGAGTACGACATCCTTCTCACCTGCGCGGATACGTCGCTCCAGCTCGGCGATGGCCGTCGGCTGGTCACCGCTGGGCTGGAAGGGGCTGACGACCTCGAAAGGCGCCACCTTGCGTTCGATCTTCGATACGGGCCGCATGAGACCACGGTACGGCCCCCCACTGACAACGGCCGGACACCCGGCGTCCGGCCCCCGTTCCCGGGGCGAACGGGTGGCGTCGATCCGGCGAAGAACAGCCGTTCCCGTTCCCTTCCCCCGCCCCCGTCGCGTACTTGTCTGAGGTACGCCCATCCCGTACACCAAGGGCCGGGGACGCCCGGTCCCCGATGTACGTGCCCGTCCGTGTCCAGACGCCGCGAGGAGCCCGTATGCGCATCCGCCCCGTCTCCGCCGTGACCAGCGCGCTGCTCGTCCTGTCCACGCTCGTCCTCGCCGCCCCCCACGCCCGGGCGGCCGCCCCCGTGCGGGCCGCCGCGCACACGCGCGTGCCGCTCGCGATCGGCCACCGCGGTGTGCCCGTGCAGGCCCCGGAGAACACGCTGGCCTCCGTCGACAGAGCCGCCGAACTGGGGATCACCTGGGTGGAGAACGACGTGCAGCGCACCAAGGACGGTGCCCTGATCGTCATGCACGACACCACCCTGGAGCGGACGACCGACGTCAAGCGGCGCTTCCCCGGCCGCGCCCCCTGGAAGATCGCCGACTTCACCCTCGCCGAGATCCGCAAGCTCGACGCGGGCAGCTGGTACGACCGCAGGTTCGCCGGGGAACGGGTGCCCACGCTGCGCAGCTATCTGCAGCGCGTCGACCGCAACCGGCAGAAGCTGCTGCTGGAGGTCAAGGCCCCCGAGCTCTACCCGGGCATCGAGCGGCAGCTGGCGAGCGAGCTGCAGCGCGCCGGGTGGCTCAACGCGCGCCACGTGCGGAGCTCCCTGGTGGTGCAGTCCTTCAGCGCGGCCTCCCTCAAGGCCTTCCACCGCGTGCGGCCGGACGTGAAGACGGGGTTCCTCGGGGCCCCGAAGCCCTCGGAGCTGCGCTCGTACGCCGCCTTCGCCGACCAGATCAACCCGCACCACCGGAGCGTCACCGCGGCATGGGTGCGGGCGGTGCACGCCCTGCGGGGGCCGCACGGGCGGATGCTCGAGGTCTCGGCGTGGACCGTGGACAACGGCGACCGGGCCGTCGCCCTGGCGCGCATGGGGGTCGACGGCATCATCAGCAACGCCCCGCACGAGATCGAGGACGCCCTGGAGGAGGACCTCGACGAGCAGAACGAGCAGGACGAGCAGGACGAGGAAGAGGACGACGGCCTGTCGATCCTGGGCTTCCTGGGCCTGTAGACCGGCACCCCCGCAGCCCGCGGGGGCCGGGGATCACTTGATCGTGGATCACTTGTCCGGTCCGGGGTCCGGCGGGGCCCCGGACGGCCTACGCTGGGCCTCATGACGGACCTGGAACCGACCGCCCCGGCGGCTGCCCCGGCCCCGTCGCCCCGCCCGCAGGAGTGGGCGTGGACGACGGTCGGCACCTCCATCGGACCGCTGGGGCTCGCGGCGACGCCCAAGGGTCTGCTGCAGGTCGCCTTCCGTGCGGACGAGGCGGTGTCCGCCGAGGCCGTGGCCGCCCTCACCCGCCGCATGGGGACCGGCCCGGTGTCCGGGCCCTGCGCCTCGCGCGAGATCCTCACCGAGACGGCGGCCGAGCTCGAGGACTACTTCGCGGGCCGCCGGGAGACCTTCTCCGTCCCGCTGGACTGGTCGCTGATCTCGGGCTTCAACCGCCAGGTGCTGCGCGAGCTGGCCGGCGGCGTCCCCTACGGCACGGTGGTCAGCTACCAGGACCTGGCCGACCGCGTCGGCGAGCGCGGCGCCGCCCGCGCCGTGGGCGTGGCCATGGGGAGCAATCCGCTGCCGGTCGTGGTGCCCTGTCACCGCGTCATCGAGAGCAACGGCGGCCTGGGCGGGTTCGGCAGCGGCCTGGAGATCAAGCGCTCGCTCCTGTCCCTCGAAGGGGTGCTTCCCGAGCCTCTCTTCTGACCGCCGCCCCGCCGGCGTTCGCGCAGGCGGCCCGGAGACCCATTGTCAGTGGCTGCCCCTAGCGTGCTGCGCACCGGAGATCGGCCGGCGCGGCCGACGGGGAGAGGGGCTTTGCCATGGCGGGAGAGACGACGTACCTGGAGCTGTCGCAGGACGGCGGCGGGGCGCACAAGTTCTACGAGGTCACGGTCGCCGGCACGGCGGTCACGGTGCGCTACGGCCGGATCGGCGCCGCGGGCCAGGTCCAGACCTCGTCGTTCCCCAGCGTGGAGAAGGCCCGGGCCGCGGCGGCGAAGAAGGTGGGCGAGAAGGTCCGCAAGGGCTACGCCCCGGCGGTGGCGGGGCAGCGGGCGGCCCGGCCCGTGACGCGCCGCGAGGTGACGTCCGCGCCGTCGACCGCGCGGGCCGTTGCCCCGGTGCTGTGGCGTTTCGCCACCGGCTCCTCCGCGTTCGGCATCCACGTGGACGAGGACCGCTGCTGGGTCGGCAACCAGGCCGGCCACGTCCACACCCTCGGCCACGACGGCGAGGTGCTGGCCCGCTACCAGCTGCCCGCCGGCGTCAAGTGCCTGGTGGCGGACGACTTCTGGATCTACGCCGGCTGCGACGACGGCACGGTCTACGACCTGTCCTCCAAGCTCCCCTTCGCCGCCTACCAGATCGCCTCCGACGTCGACATCTTCTGGCTCGACATCCGCGAGGGCGTCCTCGACGTCGCCGACCGCAACGGCGGACTGACCGTCATCGACCACGAGGACGAGCACCAGTGGTCGCGCCGCAGCAGCGGCGACCACGCCTGGATGGTCCGGCGCGACGAGCACGCCGTCTACCACGGGCACGCGCGCGGGGTGACCGCCTACGCCCCCGAAGGCACCGGCGAGCTGTGGCACACCCCCACCTCCGGCTCGGTGCTGTTCGGCTGGCAGGAGGACCACGCGGTCTACGCCGGCACCAACCGCCGCGTCGTCCAGCGCCTGTCGAAGGCCACGGGCGCCGTCGAGGCCACCTACCAGTGCGACACCGTGGTCTACTCCTGCGCCACCGCGCCCGGCGGCCGCTATGTCTTCGCGGGCGACTCCGCCTCCTCGGTGTACTGCTTCGCGGCGGACGGCACCCGCCTGTGGAAGCTCGGCACGGGCAGCGGTTCGGCGCTGTCCATGCAGTACCTGAACGAGAAGCTGTACATGGTCACCACGGACGGCTCGCTGGTCTGCGTCGACGCCAGTGAGGGCGCGGTCTCCGCCGCGCAGGCGGGCAGCGTCCCCGTGCCGGTGGACGTCAAGTCGGCCGCCGCCGTGCCCACGTACACCCCGGCCCGCACGCTCTCCACGGTGAGCGCGGCGCCCGCCTCGGGCATCGTGGTCGAGTGCGTGCAGGACGCCGGCCGGCTGCGCGTGCACGTCGTCTCCGAGGGCTACGACCCCACCTGGAACGTTCAGTTCCCGCGTCACATACGCGAGCCCGGCGCCCGTTACGTCATCGACGCCCTCTCCCCCGCCGCCGGCGGCTTCTACCGCGTACGGGGCGAGATCCGGCGCCTGGTCTGATCCCCGGCGGGGTCCGGGCCCGGCGGCGCCCTCCGCCCCTTCCTGGCGGACACCGAAGGCCGCCCCTTCCTGGCGGACACCGAAGGCCGCCCCTTCCTGGCGGACGCCGAAGGCGCCTTCCGGGTGGATGCTGGAGGTGGAGGCACCGCCATGCGCACCGGCAACGAACCCGCCACGGCCCGCAGCCCCCTGCGGCTGCGCTGCGGGCTGGCCGCCTGGGGCCTGGCCTGGGCCGTCGCGGGCACCGTGCTCTTCGCGATCACCGGCCACCCCGGCTGGGCCGTCGCCTGCGGCGTCCTGACCGCCGTCACCGCCGTCGACCTGTCGCTGGTGATCCGGCACATCCGGCAGGGCCCGCACTACCAGCCGGGCCGGGACGTCCCGCCGTACCGGCCCGTCAGCGAGCGCCGCGACCCCGGGGAGGGCCGGCGCGGCCCGTAGGCCCCCAGCCCGGCCACCCGGCCCGTGGGGAGGCCGCGGTCAGCACAGGTACGGGGGCACGGTCCCGTCGCCCCTGGGCGCGCCGAGCGTGCGCCGGGCCTCGTCCGCGTACCGCGCGCGTTCCTCTTCCGGCAGGGCCCGCCATGCCGCGCACAGGGCCCGCGTCCCCTCGCCCAGGGCCTCGGCGTACGTCCCGACCCGCACGGCGTCCCTCAGGCCGATGCGGCCCGTGAGGACCTCGCGGGCCATCTCCTGGAGCGCGCCCCCGGCGCTTCCGGCGGCGAGCCGCTGCAGCACCCCGTGGAGGGCCCGCGCCCGGTCGGCGCTGCGCCCCGGCGTCACGAACTCCTCGAATCCCACGTGCTGTTCGGTCACGTCGTCCTCCTCTCCTCTCAGACCGCGGGGTGGTCGTAGCTCGCGCCGGGCAGCGGCAAGGCGTTGAGCCCGGCCAGGGCCTCGGTGCCGAGACGGACCAGCGTGCCGTGGCCGGCGTGCATCGCCGCCTGGGCCGCGGCGACGAACCGGACCATGCGCTCCCACTCCCTCAGGATGGTCAGCAGTTCCTCGGTGCCCAGCGCGGCGGCCGCGACTGCGGCGGTTCCGCCGCTGGCCGCTTCGACCGCAGCCGCGAGAGCCAGGGTGATCAGCGCGTCCACGATCGCCCCGAGGCAGTCGCCGACGGCTTCCCCGGCAGAGGAGACCGACTGGGCGATGCCGAGGTATTCCACGCCCATCGCGTCGAGGGCGGTGCGGAAGTCCGCGAGATTTCCGGCGAGATCGGAGAAGTAGTGCGCGGCCGCCTCGGCGGCGTTGCCGTCCCAGGTCGCGTCGATGCGCGCGCTCCCGGACCGGAGGTTGCGCGCGACGCCGTCGCAGGCCCGCCCCGTCTCCTGCCATGCCGAGACACACCTGGCATAGGCCTTCCAGTCACCGGCGAAGCTCTCCTTGGCCCACTTCACGGGATCCTTCGGCAGGTACAGCTCCGCCAGTTTGAACAGCCAGCCGGACGCGCTGAGGAATTCCGCCACTTCGTTGAGCGGCTTCATCGGATCGAGGAAGTCCTCCGGTTCCCCGGGCGGGACGAGGTACGCCGCCGGATCCGTCACATCGGCGAAGTGCGTCACCGTTCCCCGCCCCGTCCCCGGGCCGCCGCATCGAACTGGGCGGCGGCACCACGGTCGGTACGGCGGTAATAGGAAGCCGCCGTGGCGAGTTCCTCCGAGGAGCTCTGCAGGAGTTCGGCCACGCGCTGCACGGCGCTCAGGACGTCGCTGCGCAGGGAGCCGTGCCGCCGGCACGCCTCCTCGAACAGCCCGCCCGCTCCCGGAGGCAGGGCAGTGTGCCGCCGGACGTACGCCAGGACCGCCCGCATGTCCTCGGCGCCCCTGCCGACCTGCCGCGCGAACGCCTCGAGCTGTCCGGGGTCGACCCTCAGGACCATGTCTTTCCCCTCCTACGGCGAGACGAGGAGCAGCAGGACGCACACGGCTGTTCCGGCTCCGGCGGCACGGAACAGCCACGTGACGTAGGGCGCCACGGAGGTCCGGCGCAGCATCGCCCAAGCGGCCCTGCTCTCCCCGACGGTCCTCACGCGGTACCCGACCACCGCGGTCATCACTCCGACGGCGACCCCCGCCAGCCCGGCGAAGAAGAAGGCCAGTCCGCCCCAGAAGTACCGCAGGCCGACCGGGTGGTAGCCGTGGCCCTCGCGGTAGACGCGCACCTTCTCGCCCGTCACGTACCAGCCCCGGAGAGCGGAGCCGTCGCGCACGACCCGGCCGCTGTCGGCGCGGAAGGAGCCGAAGCACAGGGTGTGCGAACGCGAGGCGCCTCTCCCTTGGCCGCCCTCGCGGCGTTGCTCGCATCTCTCCACCGTCAGCGTGCCCTTGCCGGCCACGAGCCCGGCGGCCTTCTCGGCCTGCCGGACCATCACCCCCATGCAGGTCAACGACAACACGACGACGCCGACACCGAACAGTCGCGGCAGGGGCCGTGGTGCGGGCAGCGGGCAGAACGGGCTCGTCGCGGCTAACTCGGGCACGGCCACGCAAGGTCTCCTCGAAACGGCTCGGCGAGCGGAATCGCGGAAACCTTATGCACGCGGCAACGGCGTCGACGGCGGGCGAAGCCGGCACGGGACACCGGTCGCAGGCCCCGCGCCCTTGCCCCGCCTGTCCGCCGCCCGCGCACCGGGCCGGCGGGCCCTCACCCGATATGACTAACGCCGGGCGCTGCGCTCGCGCAGCTCGTCCCAGACCTTCTCGACCTGGCGCCGGAGCGCCTCGATCGGGCCGTCGTTGTCGATGACGAAGTCGGCCACCGCGAGCCGGTCCTCGCGGGTGGCCTGGGCCGCCATGCGGGCGCGGGCCTCGTCCGGGGTCATGCCGCGGAGGCGGACCAGGCGGTCCAGGCGGGTTCCGGTACCTGCGTCGACCACGAGGACCAGGTCGTAGAGGGGGGCCAGGCCGTTCTCGGCGAGGAGGGGGACGTCGTGGACGACGACCGCGTCCGGGGCGGCGGCCGCCTCCAGTTCGGCGGAGCGGGCCCGGACGAGGGGGTGCACGATGGCGTTGAGGGCGGCCAGCCGGTCCGGGTCGGCGAAGACGACGGCGCCCAGCCGGGGGCGGTCGAGCGCGCCCTCGGGCGTGAGGACCGCCTCGCCGAACTCGGCGACGACCGCGGCCAGTCCGGGCGTTCCCGGCTCGACCACTTCGCGGGCGATCCTGTCGGAATCGACGATCACCGCTCCGTACGAAGCCAGCAGCCGCGACACCTCGCTCTTGCCGGCACCGATTCCGCCCGTGAGGCCCACTCTCAGCATGGGCCCCACGGTAGCGGGCGTGCGGTCAGTGACCGCTGTCGCCCTCCCTGTCGGCGAGGAAGCGCTCGAATTCGGCGCCCAGTTCGTCGGCGGAGGGCAGCTCGACCGGCTCGGCGACCAGGTTGCCGCGGGTCTCGGCACCGGACACGGCGTCGTACTGGTGCTCGAGGCCGCGCACCAGGGAGACGAGCTCCTCGTCCCCCTCGGCGATCTGACGCTCGATCTCCTCCTGGGTGCGCAGCGCCTCGGACCGCAGGGCGTGGGCGGCGTTGGGCAGCACCAGGCCCGTGGCGGCCGTGACCGCTTCGAGGGCGGTGAGGGCCGCGTCCGGGTAGGCGGAGCGGGCGATGTAGTGCGGGACGTGGGCGGCGACGCCGAGCACGTCGTGACCGGCCTCCGCGAGGCGGTACTCGACGAGGGCCTCGGCGCTCCCCGGCACCTGCGCCTCGTCGAAGAAGCTGCGGTGACCGGGCATCAGGTCGGTGCGGTTGCCGTGCGGGGTCATGCCCACGGGGCGGGTGTGCGGCACGCCCATGGGGATGCCGTGGAAGTTGACGGACAGCCGCACGCCGAGGCGCTCGACCAGCTGCCGCACGGCGGCGGCGAACCGCTCCCACTCGACGTCCGGCTCGGGGCCGGACAGCAGCAGGAAGGGGGCGCCCGTCGCGTCCTGCACGATGCGCAGCTCGATCGCCGGGGTCTCGTAGGCGCTCCAGCGGTTCCGCTGGAAGGTCAGCAGCGGGCGGCGGGCGCGGTAGTCGATGAGCCGGTCGTGGTCGAAGCGGGCCACGACCTGGTGGGGCAGGGTGTCCAGGAGTCGCGAGACGATCTGCTCGCCGGTCTCCCCCGCGTCGATGTAGCCGTCGAAGTGATAGAGCATGACCAGGCCGGCCGTGTCCTGGGCCAAGGCCAGGTCGGCCACGGCGAGCCCCTTGGGCTCCCATTCGTACAAACCCTGCGGATCCAACACAGTGACCGCTCCTCCTCATGTTCCGTACGGGGGAACGCGCCTGGAGGGCCCCGCCATTCCCGCCTTCCGGATCACGCCGGCGCATCTCACATCACGGAAGGGGCGCCCGGCGGAAACGAACGGCTGTCAGCAGAACACGAGTAAGGCCCGCTCCCCAAGGGGAACGGGCCTTACTCAGTCAGCTGTCAGCTGCCGTGGTGCAGAGCCTCAGCTCTGGCCGCCGGCGAGCTTCTCGCGGAGGGCGGCGAGCGCCTCGTCCGACGCCAGGGCGCCGGAGTTGTCGGCCGACTCCGAGGAGTACGAGCCGCCGGAGACCTGGGCGCCACCGGCCTGCGGGGCAGCCTGGGCGCCCTCGGCCGCAGCCTCGGCGTCCGCCTCGCGGGACTTGATGACCTGCGCCTGGTGCTGCTCGAAGCGCTGCTGCGCCTCGGCGTACTGGCGCTCCCACTCCTCGCGCTGCTTCTCGTAACCCGGCAGCCAGTCGTTGGCCTCGGGGTCGAAGCCCTCGGGGTAGATGTAGTTGCCCTGGTCGTCGTAGGACGCGGCCATGCCGTACAGGGTCGGGTCGAACTCGACCACGGACGGGTCGGCACCGAAGGACTCGTTGGCCTGCTTCAGCGAGAGGCTGATGCGACGGCGCTCGAGGTCGATGTCGATGACCTTGACGAAGATCTCGTCGTTGACCTGGACGACCTGCTCCGGGATCTCCACGTGGCGCTCGGCCAGCTCGGAGATGTGGACCAGGCCCTCGATGCCCTCGTCGACGCGCACGAACGCACCGAAGGGAACGAGCTTGGTGACCTTACCCGGGACGACCTGACCGATCTGGTGGGTCCGGGCGAACTGCTGCCACGGGTCTTCCTGGGTGGCCTTGAGCGACAGGGAGACGCGCTCGCGGTCCATGTCGACGTCGAGGACCTCGACGGTGACTTCCTGGCCGACCTCGACAACCTCGGACGGGTGGTCGATGTGCTTCCAGGACAGCTCGGAGACGTGGACGAGACCGTCGACGCCGCCCAGGTCCACGAAGGCACCGAAGTTGACGATGGAGGAGACGACGCCGGAGCGCACCTGACCCTTCTGGAGGGTGGTGAGGAAGGTCTGGCGGACCTCGCTCTGGGTCTGCTCCAGCCAGGCACGGCGGGACAGGACCACGTTGTTGCGGTTCTTGTCCAGCTCGATGATCTTGGCCTCGAGCTCCTTGCCCACGTAGGGCTGGAGGTCGCGGACGCGGCGCATCTCGACCAGGGAGGCCGGGAGGAAGCCACGGAGGCCGATGTCGAGGATGAGACCACCCTTGACGACCTCGATGACGGTACCGGTGACGATCCCGTCCTCTTCCTTGATCTTCTCGATGGTGCCCCAGGCGCGCTCGTACTGGGCGCGCTTCTTCGAGAGGATCAGGCGGCCTTCCTTGTCCTCCTTCTGGAGAACCAGGGCCTCGATCTCGTCGCCGACCTTGACGACCTCGTTCGGGTCGACGTCGTGCTTGATCGAGAGCTCGCGGGAGGGGATCACACCCTCGGTCTTGTAACCGATGTCGAGCAGGACCTCGTCCCGGTCGACCTTCACGATGACGCCGTCGACGATGTCGCCGTCGTTGAAGTACTTGATCGTCTCGTCGATCGCGGCGAGGAAGGCTTCCTCGTTACCGATGTCGTTGACCGCAACCTGCGGGGTGGTGGCGGTGGTCTCGGTGCTGCTCGTCATGTGGGAAAGGGCTCCGGTACGGACATTGAGTCGTAGGTACTGCTACGCCGAGAGCCCGTATCGCACTGCCGAAGCCGGACAGCCTTGGAGGCGCAGGCTCTGGGATCCGAAGATCACCGCTCACGCCTCGGCAACCGAGGGGACATACAACAAGTGCGAGCGCGGCCTGCTCCGTCTGAGGCGCGCAGGCCCGCAGCGCAACTTGTAGCATACGGGGGCAGCCGGGCACGGTCAATGCGCGAAGGCGCACACCCGGGACGAATCTCCCCATACCGGGCACAACTTATGTTTTGCGAGGCCACGAGGGCCTCGCGCACACTACCGCGGGGGGCACGCCGCCGATGATCGAAGAGCACGAGCCGGAAGCGGTCCGGCGGACCACGGGCGGCGCCGAGAGCAGCCGGGCGAGCCGCGGCTGGTGGGACCGCAACGCCGACGAGTACCAGACCGAGCACGGCGCCTTCCTCGGCGACGACCGCTTCGTCTGGGGCCCCGAGGGGCTGGACGAGGCCGAGGCCGCCCTGCTGGGCCCGGCGAGCGGCCTCAAGGGGCTCGACGTGCTGGAGATCGGCGCCGGCGCGGCCCAGTGCTCGCGCTGGCTCGCCGCGCAGGGCGCCCGCCCGGTGGCCCTGGACCTCTCCCACCGCCAGCTCCAGCACGCCCTGCGCATCGGCGGTGACGTTCCGCTGGTCGAGGCCGACGCGTGCGCCCTGCCCTTCGCCGACGGCTCCTTCGACCTGGCGTGCTCGGCCTACGGGGCCGTCCCCTTCGTCGCGGACCCGGTGCAGGTGATGCGCGAGGTCCGGCGCGTGCTGCGGCCCGGCGGCCGCTGGGTCTTCTCCGTCACCCACCCCATCCGCTGGGCGTTCCCCGACGAGCCGGGCCCCGAGGGCCTCTCCGTCGCGGCCTCCTACTTCGACCGCACCCCTTACGTGGAGCAGGACGACCAGGGCCGCGCCGTCTACGTGGAGCACCACCGCACGCTCGGCGACCGCGTGCAGGACGTCGTCACCGCCGGCTTCCGGCTGACCGGCCTCGTCGAGCCCGAGTGGCCCGCCTGGAACCAGCAGGAGTGGGGCGGCTGGTCCCCGCTGCGCGGGAACCTCATCCCCGGCACGGCGATCTTCGTCTGCGAGCGGGACTAGCAGGACCGTTCGGGGGCCCGCGGGCCCCTGGGCGAGACTGGGCGTGTGATCCACAGCGACGCCCTCGACCGGCTGCCCGTCCGCTCCGCCCTCCCCGCCCTGACGCGCGCGCTCGACGCGCACGGCGCGGCCGTGCTGTGCGCGCCCCCCGGCACCGGCAAGACCACCCTCGTGCCGCTGGTCCTCGCCGGGCTCACCGGGGGCGGCCCGCGCCGGCGCGTCGTGGTCGCCGAGCCGCGCCGGATCGCCGCGCGGGCCGCCGCCCGCCGCATGGCGTGGCTGCTGGGCGAGAGCGTGGGCGAGCAGGTCGGCTTCACCGTGCGCGGGGAGCGGCGGGCCGGGCCCCGCACCGTGGTCGAGGTCGTCACCACCGGCGTGCTGCTGCAGCGGCTCCAGCGCGACCCCGAGCTCGCGGGCGTGAGCACGGTCGTGCTGGACGAGTGCCACGAACGCCACCTCGACGCGGACACCGCCGCCGCCTTCCTCCTGGACGTACGGGCCGCGCTCCGCCCCGAGCTGCGCCTGGTGGCGGCGTCCGCGACGACGGACGCCGAGGGCTGGGCCCGGCTGCTCGGCGACGCGCCCGTGATCACGGCCGAGGACGTCTCGCACCCGGTGGAGGCGGTGTGGACGCCGCCGGAGCGGCCGGTGCGGCCGCCGCACGGGATGCGGGTGGACCCCGCCCTGCTGGAGCACGTCGCCGGGGTCGTGCGGCGGGCGCTGCGGGAGCGGGAGGGCGACGTCCTGTGCTTCCTGCCCGGCGTCGGGGAGATCGCGCGCGTGGCGGGCCGGCTGGGCGGCCGGGAGGCGCTGGGGGCCGAGGTGCTGCAGGTGCACGGGCGGGCCCCGGCCGCGGTGCAGGACGCGGTGCTGGCCGGGGCGAGCGGGGGCCGGCGGGTCGTCCTCGCGACGTCCGTGGCCGAGTCCAGCCTGACGGTCCCCGGGGTGCGGGTCGTGGTGGACGCGGGCCTGGCCCGGGAGCCCCGTACCGACCACGCGCGCGGGCTGAGCGCGCTCACGACCGTACGGGCCTCGCGGGCCTCGGCCAGGCAGCGCGCCGGGCGTGCGGGGCGCGAGGCGCCGGGGACGGTGTACCGCTGCTGGTCGGAGGCCGACGACGTACGGCTGCCGGCGTTTCCGGCGGCGGAGATCACGGTGGCCGACCTGACGGCCTTCGCCCTGCAGGCGGCGTGCTGGGGCGATCCCGACGCGTCCGGGCTCGCCCTGCTCGACCCGCCGCCGTCCGGGGCGATGGCCGCCGCCCGCGAGGTCCTGACGGCCACGGGCGCCGTCTCGGCCGACGGCCGGCCCACGGACCGGGGCCGGCGCATGGCCCGCCTCGGCGTCCACCCCCGCCTCGCGCGCGCCCTCCTCGACGGGGCCCGGGAGGCCGGTGCGCGCCGCGCGGCCGAGGTGGTGGCCCTCCTGAGCGAGGAACCGCCCCGGGAGTACGGCGACGACCTGGCGGCCGCCTGGCGTACGGCGCGGCGCGGCGGCGACGCGTACGGGGCGCGGTGGCGCGCGGAGGCACGCAGGCTCGAAGGAGCGCTGAAGGGGGTGGCGGAGGAAGGCGCGACCGGCTCGGCCGGGTCGCCCGGTCCCTGTGCGCTGTCGGACGACGCCGTGGCCGGGCTCGTCACCGCGCTCGCCTACCCCGAGCGGGTGGCCAGGCTGCGCGGCGAGGGCTCGTACCTCATGGTGTCCGGCACGGGGGCTCAGCTCGGCGACGGGTCCCGGCTGCGCAGCGCGCCCTGGCTCGCGATCGCCGTCGCCGACCGGCCGGTCACGGCGGCCTCGGCGCGGGTGCTGCTCGGTGCGGTGATCGACGAGGACACTGCGCGGGCCGCCGCCGGGGCCCTGCACGCGGAGGGCGAGGAGGTCCGCTGGTCGGAGGAGCGGCGGGACGTGGTGGCGCGGCGCGTCGAGCGGCTCGGCGCCGTCGAGCTGGCGTCCCGTCCGCTGCCGGAGCCCGGACCGGAGCTCCTGCGGGCCGCGCTGGAGGAGGGGCTGCGGCGGGAGGGCCCGGGCCTGCTGCGCTGGACGGCCGAGGCGGCGGGGCTGCGGCAGCGGCTGGCGTTCCTGCACGGGGAGCTGGGCGAGCCGTGGCCCGACGTGTCCGACGCCGCTCTGCTGGAGCGCCTGGACGACTGGCTCGGCTGGGAGCTGGCCCGCGCCCGCCGGCGGTCGGACCTGGAACGGGCGGACGGCGGCAAGGCGCTGCAGCGGCTCCTGCCATGGGCGTCCGGGGACGCGGCACGCCTGGACGAGCTGGCGCCCGAGCGGATCCAGGTGCCCAGCGGTTCGCGGATCCGCGTGGACTACGGCGGCGGGCAGCCGGTGCTGGCCGTGAAGCTGCAGGAACTGTTCGGCTGGCAGGAGACGCCGCGGCTCGCGGGCGGCCGGGTCCCGCTGCTCGTCCACCTACTGTCCCCCGCGGGGCGGCCTGCGGCCGTCACGGCGGACCTGGCGTCGTTCTGGCGCGACGGCTACCGCTCGGTACGCGCCGAACTCCGCGGCCGCTACCCCCGCCACCCCTGGCCGGAGGACCCGACGACGGCGCCGCCTACGCGGCGGGCGACGGGGGGTCACTAGGGGGTACGGGATACGCCGCGGTCCGGCACGGCTCGGCCACGGCGCCCCACGCCCCAGACTTCACCGGCCGGGCCCGGCGAGGCACCGCCGGACAGCCCGTATCCGGTTGCTCGCCGTCGCGGCGGAAGATTTCGGCGGGGCCGAAACGGGTGCCTGGCCCGGCCGGGACACCCGGCACCTGCGCACTCGCCCCTGCCGGAAGAGGCCCGTCGGCACCGCCGGACAGCCCGTATCCGGTTACCCGCCGCTGCGGCGGAAGAATTCGGCCGGGCCGAAAGAGGTGCCTGGCCCGGCCGGGACACCCGGCGCCTGGCAGTCGGCTCGCCACCGGCAGTGGGCGGTCGGCGCCGCCGACAGCACCGCGGCCCGCCGTCCCGGTGGAAGAAGGCCCCGCGCACCTTTCTCCTCCGCCGGGACGGCGGGCCCCGGTGTCGCCCTCCGGGAGCGGCCCGGAGGGCGACGGCGTCTCAGGGGAGGTAGCGCTCGACCGCCGCCGGGCCCTTCTCCTCGATGAGCCGCTTCGCCCGCTCCACCCGCTTCGGTGTCACGTCCCGGCCGGACGCCATGACGAGGTCCTCGGGGTCGAACGGCCGTTCGCCCCCGGTGTACAGCCGCCTGGGCCGGGACGCGGTGGATCCGTCCTCGGTCTTCTCCTTCGTCGTCTTCTCCTTCACGGCGAGCCTCCTCTGCTCCATGCGGCCCTTTTCCCCGGGGCCTGCCGCTCGGTTTTCCCTCCATCGTGTTCCTTTTGTCCGGTAAATGCACGACGAGGGCGGGCGCGGGCCTCCAGGAACAGGGCGAGGGTCAGCAGGGCGCCGCCCAGGACCGCGCTCCCCCACGGCAGCCACGAGGTCAGCAGGAGCACGAGCCGCCGCTGGGAGGTCACGAGGGCGACGGTGGAGTCGATGTAGTCGGCGCGCATCTTCACGTGCCCGGCGAAGGCCGTGATCGGCTTCTTCTCCGGGTGCCCGGTCCAGCGCAGCTCCTCGCGGTGGATCTCCTCGCCGTTGACGGGGGCGCCGGTGACGGGGTCGACCCAGAACATGCGCCGGGTGGTGTACCAGCGCTCCAGCCCCAGCTGCCGGACGGTCTCGGGCGTCACACCGAGGGGCATCCGCCGGGGCAGGGGGACGCGGGTCCAGGGGACGGTCTGCTCGAAGTAGTAGACGTCGAGGCCGTGGAAGGAGCGGGTGCCCCGGTAGTGGATGGGTGCGGAGGTGCGGGTCTGCATGTCGAAGTAGCGGTAGTCGCGCTTCTCCGCGAGGAAGGGCCACTTGTACGCGATGCCGTCGCGCCGTACGGGGGTGTCGTCGACGTGCTCGCCGCCGGCGTGCACGGGCTGCTGGCTGTGGGCGTCGAAGACGTAGCGCTCGGGTATCTGGGAGATCATCGCGCCGTCGGGCCCGGCCATGTGGGTGAGGGTGTCCCAGACGACGACGTCGCGGCCGGTCTCGCGGCGGACCTTGCGGGCCTCTTCGGCGTTGCCCTTGAGGGTCTGGACGAGGGTCACCTTGGGGACGGTCCGCGGCTCCATACGGGCGTAGTCGAGGAGGGTCGCGTCCTTCGCCTCCAGGACGGCGGTCTGGTAGCTGCCCGCCGGGACCTTGGCCAGGCGGGGGAAGGCGTACCAGCGCAGCAGCGGGGCGAGGGCCGCGAGGAACACGGCCACCGCGAGAAGGACGAGGCTCGCTCTGCGGCGCACGGCGCGGCCGGCCCGTCAGGGGTGCGCGGGTGCGGAGGTGAGCAGGGGCCCGGGGGAGGTCGTCCCCTCGGGCGGGCCGATCCCGGTGACGGCGAGGACCAGGGCGAGGGCGGCGGCCAGTCCGACGGCCGCGGCGGCCAGTGCGCGCATGCGAAGCCTCCCGGCGGGATCACCCGGACCTGACGAGGCGTCAGGAGTGGGCACGGTAGCAACGCACGCGGCAGATGAGAACCACGCGTACGGCCCCTCTCCCGTGAAAGGAGAAGGGCCGTACGCACACACGCGGACGCACTCAGTGCGCGGCGGACTCCCAGTCCCGGCCCACGCCGACCGACACGTCCAGCGGAGCGCTCAGCGACACCGCCCCCGCCATCTCGCGGCGGACCAGCGCCTCGACGGCCTCCCGCTCGCCCGGCGCGATCTCCAGCACGATTTCGTCGTGGACCTGCAGGAGCATCCGGGACGAGAGCTCCTCCGCCTCCAGCGCCTCGCCCACCCGCAGCATCGCGATCTTGACGATGTCGGCGGCCGTGCCCTGGATCGGGGCGTTCAGCGCCATCCGCTCGGCCATCTCGCGGCGCTGGCGGTTGTCGCTGTTGAGGTCCGGGAGGTAGCGGCGGCGGCCGAGCATCGTCTCGGTGTAGCCCGTGGCGCGGGCCTCGACGACGACCCGCTGGAGGTAGTCCCGCACGCCGCCGAAACGCTCGAAGAAGGTGTCCATCAGCTTGCCGGCCTCGCCCGGGGCGATGTTCAGCTGCTGGGACAGGCCGAAGGCCGACAGCCCGTACGCGAGGCCGTACGACATCGCCTTGATCTTCCGGCGCATCTCCGGGTCGACCTCGGACTTGGCCACGCCGAAGACCTGGGAGGCGACGGTGGTGTGCAGGTCCTCGCCGGAGTTGAACGCCTCGATCAGGCCCTCGTCCTCCGACAGGTGGGCCATCACGCGCAGCTCGATCTGGCTGTAGTCGGCCGTCATCAGGGACTCGAAGCCCTCGCCGACGACGAAACCGCGGCGAATGGCCCGGCCCTCGTCCGTCCGCACCGGGATGTTCTGCAGATTGGGGTCGGTGGAGGAGAGCCGGCCCGTGGCCGCCACCGTCTGGTTGAAGGTGGTGTGGATACGGCCGCCGGGCGCGATCGCCTTGATCAGCCCCTCGACCGTGGAGCGCAGCTTCGACTGCTCACGGTGCCGCAGCATGATCACCGGGAGCTCGTTCTCCGTCTGCGCCGCGAGCCAGGCCAGGGCGTCGGCGTCCGTGGTGTACCCGGTCTTGGTCTTCTTGGTCCTGGGCAGGCCCAGCTCGCCGAAGAGCACCTCCTGCAGCTGCTTCGGGGAGCCCAGGTTGAACTCGCGGCCCGCCGCGGCGTGCGCCTCCTGCACGGCCTGCTGCACCGCGGCCGCGAACTGCTGCTCCATGCGCTCCAGCCAGCCGCGGTCGGCGGCGATGCCCGCCCGCTCCATACGGGCCAGCAGCGCGCTCGTCGGCAGCTCCACGTCGCGCATCAGCTCCGCCGCGCCGACCTCCTCCAGGCGCGTGGTGAACGCCGCGCCCAGGTCCAGGACCGTACGGGCCCGGCCCATCAGCGCATCGGCCTCGGCCTGCTCGTCCGCGCCGAAGGCCAGCTGACCGTCGCCCGCGGCGGCCGTGGCCAGCTCGCGGCCCAGGTACTCCACGGACAGCGCGTCCAGCGCGAAGGAGCGACGCCCGGGCTTCACGAGATACGCGGCCAGCGCCGTGTCCATGCTGACGCCCTCGACGGTCCAGCCGTGCTCGGCGAAGACCCGCATCGCGGACTTGGCGTCGTGCATGACCTTCGGCGCACCCGCATCCGCGCTCCACGCGGCGAACGCCCGCTCGTCGGCCTCGTCCAGCTCGGCGGGATCGAACCAGGCGGCCGGGCCCTCACCCGTCGCCAGCGCGATCTCCGCGACCCGGCCACTGCCCAGCGACCACGAGTCGACCACGGCCACACCGAGCGGAACCGAGCCGTGCCCGGCCAGCCACGGCGCGAGCTCGCCGGCGCCCAGCACCGAGCCGTCCACCTCCGCACCGGCCTCGGGGACGATCTCCTCCGCGGCCTCCGCACCCGGGTCGGCGGCCAGCAGCCGGTCCCGCAGGCCCTGGTTGCGGATCTCCAGACCCTCCAGGAACGCGATCAGCGCCTTGCGGTCGTACGCCGCGCGGCGCAGCCCCTCCGGGCGCACGGGCAGCTCGACGTCACGCACCATCTCCGTCAGGCGGCGGTTGAGCTTGACGGCCTCCAGGTGATCGCGGAGGTTCTGCCCGGCCTTGCCCTTGACCTCCTCGACGCGCTCCACGAGATCGGCGAAGGAACCGAACTGGTTGATCCACTTCGCGGCGGTCTTCTCGCCCACGCCCGGGATGCCCGGCAGGTTGTCCGACGGGTCGCCGCGCAGGGCCGCGAAGTCCGGGTACTGCGAGGGGGTCAGGCCGTACTTCTCCTGCACCTTCTCCGGAGTGAAGCGGGTGAGCTCCGAGACGCCCTTCGTCGGATACAGCACCGTGACGTCGTCGGAGACGAGCTGGAAGGAATCGCGGTCGCCGGTGACGATCGAGACGTGGAAACCCTCGGCCTCCGCCTGCGTGGCAAGCGTGGCGATCACGTCGTCGGCCTCGAAGCCGTCGACCGCGAACCGCGGCACGCTCATCGCGTCCAGCATGTCGCCGATCAGCTCCACCTGGCCCTTGAAGTCGTCCGGCGTCTTGGAGCGCGTCGCCTTGTACTCCGGGAACTCCTCGGAGCGCCACGTCTTGCGCGACACGTCGAACGCCACGGCGAAGTGCGTGGGCTGCTCGTCACGGAGGGTGTTCGCCAGCATGGACGCGAAGCCGTACACCGCATTCGTCGTCTGACCGGCGGCCGTCGTGAAATTCTCCGCGGGCAGCGCGAAGAACGCCCGGTACGCCATCGAGTGCCCGTCCATCAGGAGCAGGCGGGGGCGACCTCCCTCCGCTGCCTCGGTGCCGGTCGGTTCGTTCGTCTTCACTGCCTTTGCTGCCACGCCCCCGATCCTGCCACGGCCCACTGACAATCCCGGCCACGGCGACCTCGCCCCGGCGCCCCCCGCCGCCCCGTGACAGGATCGGAGCCGTACGCAGAGATCCGACGTGGAGATCCGTACGGGAGACCCGTACGCGACAGCGCACCACCGACCGCTCAAGGGGGAGCGACATGGCAGGCAGGCCACCCACCGGCGATCCCGTCCAGGACGCACCGGACGTCACGGCCCCGCAACACGCCGCCGCCGGGCTGCCCGCCGTCGCCCACTCCCTGCGCATGGCCCACCAGCAGATGGGCGCGCGCCGCACCGCCCTCACCCTGCTCAAGGTCAACCAGAAGGACGGCTTCGACTGCCCCGGCTGCGCCTGGCCCGAGCCGGACAAGCGCCACGCCGCCGAATTCTGCGAGAACGGCGCCAAGGCCGTCGCCGAAGAGGCCACGCTGCGCCGCGTCACCCCCGACTTCTTCGCCCGGCACCCGGTCCCCGACCTCGCCGGGCGCAGCGGCTACTGGCTCGGCCAGCAGGGCCGCCTGACCACCCCCATGTACCTGGCCGAGGGGTCCGACGCCTACGAGCCGGTCAGCTGGGAGCGCGCCTTCGACATCATCGGCGAGGAGCTGGCGGCCCTCGGCTCCCCCGACGAGGCCGTCTTCTACACCTCCGGCCGCACCAGCAACGAAGCCGCCTTCCTCTACCAGCTCTTCGCCCGCGAATTCGGCACCAACAACCTGCCCGACTGCTCCAACATGTGCCACGAGTCCTCCGGCTCGGCGCTGTCGGAGACCATCGGCATCGGCAAGGGCAGCGTCCTCCTGGAGGACCTCTACAAAGCCGACCTGATCATCGTCGCCGGGCAGAACCCGGGCACCAACCACCCCCGCATGCTCAGCGCCCTGGAGAAGGCCAAGCGCGGCGGGACGAAGATCATCACGGTCAACCCGCTCCCCGAAGCGGGCCTGGAACGCTTCAAGAACCCGCAGAACGCCCGCGGCCTCGCAGGCGGCGGCACCGCCCTGACCGACCTGTTCCTGCAGATCCGCCTCGGCGGCGACCAGGCGCTCTTCCGCATCCTCAACAAGCTCGTCCTGGAGACCGAGGGCGCCGTCGACACGGAGTTCGTCCGCGAACACACCCACGGCTTCGAGGACTTCCGCGACGCCGCACTCGCCGCCGACTGGGACGAGACCCTGCGGGCCACCGGCCTGAGCCGGGCGGAGATCGAGCAGGCGCTCGGCATGGTCCTGGCCTCGAAGCGCACCATCGTCTGCTGGGCCATGGGCCTCACCCAGCACAAGCACGCCGTGCCCACCATCAAGGAGGTCGTCAACCTCCTGCTGCTGCGCGGGGACATCGGCCGCCCCGGCGCCGGCGTCTGCCCCGTCCGCGGCCACAGCAACGTCCAGGGCGACCGCACCATGGGCATCTTCGAGCGCCCCGCACCGGCATTCCTCGACGCCCTGGAAAAGGAATTCGGCTTCACCCCGCCGCGCGAGCACGGCCTTGACGTCGTCCGCGCCATCCGTGCGCTCCGCGACGGACAGGCCAAGGTCTTCTTCGCCATGGGCGGCAACTTCGTCTCCGCCACCCCCGACACCGACGTCACCGAAGCCGCCGTGCGCCGCGCCCGCCTCACCGTGCACGTGTCGACCAAGCTCAACCGCTCCCACGTCGTCACGGGCGCCCGCGCCCTCATCCTGCCCACCCTCGGCCGCACCGAACGCGACCGGCAGGCCGGCGGCGAACAGTTCGTCACCGTCGAGGACTCGATGGGCATGGTCCACGCCTCCCGCGGCGGCCTGAAGCCCGCGAGCCCCCACCTCCTGTCCGAGCCCGCCATCGTCTGCCGCCTGGCCCGGCGCGTGCTCGGCGCGGCCTCCGCCACCCCGTGGGAGGCCTTCGAACGGGACTACGCCACGATCCGCGACCGCATCGCGCGCGTCGTCCCCGGCTTCGAGGACTTCAACGCCCGCGTCGCCCACCCCGGCGGCTTCACCCTGCCCCACGCGCCCCGCGACGAGCGCCGCTTCCCCACCGCCACCGGCAAGGCCAACTTCACCGCCGCCCCGGTCGAGTACCCCCGCCTCCCGGAAGGCCGCCTGCTGCTGCAGACGCTCCGCTCGCACGACCAGTACAACACCACGATCTACGGCCTCGACGACCGCTACCGCGGCATCAAGAACGGCCGGCGCGTCGTCCTCGTCAGCCCCGAGGACGCCCGCGAGCTCGACCTCGCCGACGGCTCCTACGCCGACCTCGTCAGCGAGTGGACCGACGGCACCGAACGCCGCGCCGCCGGCTTCCGCGTCGTCCACTACCCGACCGCCCGCGGCTGCGCCGCCGCCTACTACCCGGAGACCAACGTCCTGGTCCCGCTCGACCACACCGCCGACATCAGCAACACCCCCGCCAGCAAGTCCCTGGTCATCAGGATCGAAAAGGCGGAGCAGGCGGCACGGACCGGGCGGAAGGACGACCGGACCGGTTGACGGCAAGGCCGTTGAACTGAAAAAACGTTCACACCACAACGGCCGAGGGTGATCGGAGCACGACGCATGGGCGAGCACGGCAAGACCACGTTTCCGCAGGAGGTCCTGGACCAGTGGTCCGGCAGCGGGCTCGACCTGCCCGCCCTCTTCTCCGCCGGGCACCTCGGCGAGCGCATGAGCGTACGGGTCGTCGAGGCCTCCCCGGAGCGCGTGGTCGGCACCATGCCCGTCGAGGGCAACACCCAGCCGTACGGCCTGCTGCACGGCGGCGCCTCCGCCGTGCTCGCCGAGACCCTCGGCTCCATCGGCGCCATGCTGCACGGCGGTCCCTCCCGGATCGCCGTCGGCGTCGACCTCAACTGCACCCACCACCGGGGCGTCCGCTCCGGAATGGTGACCGGCGTCGCCACCCCCGTCCACCGCGGGCGCACCACCGCCACCTACGAGATCGTCGTGACCGACGAGAACGACAAGCGCGTGTGCTCCGCGCGTCTGACCTGCGTCCTGCGCGACGCCGAAGCGGCCTGACCGACGCCGGAGCGGTCCTGACAACCGCCTCCGCGTCCCGCAGCACCTTCCCGCGCCCGCCGGGGCGCTCTACCGTGCCCGCATGCGGGCACCTTCGCGCCGCCGGCCGGCCGGCGCATCGCTGCTTCTGACGGCCGCGCTCCTGGCCGGCTGCGGGGACTCCGCGGCCGGCCCGGCCCCGCGCTCCCCCACACCCGACTCCCCCGTGCAGCTGTGCACCAAGCTCATCTCCTACTGGGCCGAGCAGGACCTCATCGGCAGCAAGTGGGCCGGGCTCGACTGGGAGCAGAAAGGCCTGTCCAACGAGCAGTTCGCCCTCTACGACGACATCGTGCAGGCGGCCCGCGGCGAACAGCGCAGACACGGGACCGCCGCGGCCCTCGAACTGGCCCGCCGCCAGGCGCGGCAGCGCTGCGAGGCCGCGGGCGGGGCCACCCGCAGCTCGGAGAACTGGCGGCCTCCCACGTGACCGTGTGTAATCGTCACGTAGGACGGGAAACGTAGCACCGTCGGCAGGACCGCGCTCCTCGCGGCCCGTCCATCCCTTCCCGCGCCCCCGACTGCTTAGCGGAACTGCACTTTCTGGCTCCGCACTCGGGGGACAAATCCCCATCCGCGAAGATCATTCGCTCACGGCTGCTACACAAAACTCCCCAGAAGTGATCTGCGTCATAACAAGACAGTCACATCATGGCCAGCACCTCTGCCCCCCGCAGCCGCACCCCCTTAGAGTCACGGCCAGTCACCACCCCGCCGGGGAAAGGACACACCGTGCGCCACCGTCCCCTGCTCATCCTCACCAGCACCCTCGCCGCCGGCACACTCGCCCTGAGCGCCTGCGGCTCACGCGACGGCGGCAAGAGCGACGACAACGAGGGCAGCGGCAAGCAGACCACCGTGGTGATCGGTGTCGACGCCCCGCTGACCGGCTCCCTGTCCGCCCTCGGCCAGGGCATCAAGAACTCCGTCGACCTCGCCGCCCGCACCGCCAACAAGAACAAAGAGGTCCAGGGCATCACCTTCAAGACCGAAGCCCTGGACGACCAGGCCGTTCCGGCCTCCGGCCAGCAGAACGCCACCAAACTCGTCGCCGACAAGACCGTCCTCGGCGTCGTCGGCCCCCTCAACTCCGGCGTGTCCCAGTCCATGCAGGGCGTCTTCGCCCGAGCCGACCTCACACAGGTCTCCCCCGCCAACACCAGCCCCGAGCTCAGCCAGGGCGACAACTGGCTCAAGGGAGAGAAGAAACGCCCCTTCAAAACCTACTTCCGCACCGCCACCACCGACATCATCCAAGGCCGCTTCGCCGCGCAATACGCCTACAAGGACGCCAAGAAGAAGAAAGTCTTCGTCGTCGACGACAAACAGACCTACGGCGTCGGCCTCGCCTCCATCTTCGCCCAGGAATTCAAACGCCTCGGCGGCGAAGTCGTCGGCACCGACCACATCACCGTCAAGGAGACCGACTTCTCCAGCGTCGCCAACAAAGTCAAGACCAGCGGCGCGGACATCGTCTACTACGGCGGCCAGTACCCCGAAGGCGGCCTCCTCTCCGACCAGGTGAAGAAGACCGGAGCCCGCATCCCCCTGATGGGCGGCGACGGCGTCTACGACCCCGCCTTCATCAAAGCCTCCAGCGAGAACAACGACGGCGACCTCGGCACCTCCGTCGGCTACCCCGTCGAAGGCCTCGACTCCGCCAAGGCCTTCGTCCAGAACTACAAGGACGCCGCCTACAAAGACCCCTACGCGGCCTACGGCGGCTACTCCTACGACGCCGCCTGGGCCATCGTCCAAGCCGTCAAGAAAGTCGTCGCCGACAACAACGGAAAACTCCCCGCCGACGCCCGCGCCAAGGTCACCGAAGCCATGGGCAAGGTCTCCTTCGAAGGCGTGACCGGAAAAGTCTCCTTCGACGAATACGGGGACACCACCAACAAACAACTGACCGTCTACCAGGTCAAGGGCGACACCTGGCAGTCCCTCAAGAGCGCCACCTTCAAGGACTGAACAGCCCTCCCAGGGACTGAAGAGGACCGAAGAGGACTGAGCAGGACCGCAAAGAACGAAGGGCCCGCAACAGGCCCCGCGGAAACCGCACCCACCGCGCGAGGACGCAACCCACGCCCTCGCGCGGACCCACATCCGACACCCGCATCGGAGGCCCAGCGGTGCACCAACTGCCGCAAACGCTGGTCAACGGTCTCGCCCTCGGTGCCCTCTACGGCCTCATCGCCATCGGGTACACCATGGTCTACGGCATCGTCCAGCTCATCAACTTCGCCCACGGCGAGATCGTCATGATCGGGGGCTTCGGCGCCCTCAGCGTCCACCTGTGGCTTCCCGCCGGCACACCCCTCTCCGCCGCCCTCCCCCTCATGCTCATCGGCGGCGCCCTCGCCTCCGTCGCCGTCGCCACCGCAGCCGAACGCTTCGCCTACCGGCCACTGCGCGACGCCCCCAGGCTCGCCCCCCTCATCACCGCCATCGGCCTGTCCATCGCCCTCCAGCAACTCGTCTGGGCCTTCTACCCCGACGCCAAGAAATCCCGCGGCTTCCCCCAGTTCCAAGGCGACGCATTCGAACTCGCCGGCAACCTCCACATCCAGCGCGACGACGTCTTCGTCCTCATCGCCGCACCCCTGTGCATGCTCGCCCTCGGCTTCTTCGTCGCCAGAAGCCGCACCGGCCGCGCCATGCAGGCCACCGCCCAGGACCCCGACACCGCAAAACTCATGGGCATCAACACCGACCGCATCATCGTCCTGGCCTTCGCCATCGGCGGCGCCTTCGCCGCCGTCGCCGCAGTCGCCGCAGGCCTCCGCGCCGGACAGATCAACTTCGAAATGGGCTTCATCCTCGGCCTCAAAGCCTTCACCGCCGCCGTCCTCGGCGGCATCGGCAACATCTACGGAGCCATGCTCGGCGGAGTCGTCCTCGGCATAGCCGAAGCCGCCGCCTCCACCTACATCCAGCACATCCCCGGAATGCAACAACTCGGCGGAGGCGGCTGGAAGGACGTATGGGCCTTCGCCCTCCTCATCCTCGTCCTCCTCATCAGGCCCCAAGGCCTGCTCGGCGAACGTGTCGCGGATCGGGCGTGAACGCGATGAACCCACAGAAGACCGCAGGCGACGACGCGAACAGCAACGGACCCGGGAACAGGAACGGGAACGGGAACGGGACGGCAGCACCCACCACCGAAACCACCCCCGTCATCCCCCTCCCCCTCGGCACCGCCCGCACCCTCACCGCCACCGGAGCCGCCCTCAGCGCCGCCTCCACCTTCCTCCCCTGGACCTGGACCACCGCCTTCCCCGGCAACCTCACCGTCACCGGCTACCCCGGCGGCCTCCAACTCCTCACCCTCACCGGCGCCCTCCTCACCCTCCTCTACGCCCTCACCACCTGGAACCTCCCAGGCCTCCGCTGGCTCAACCCCGCCGGCAGCCACAACGCCACCGCACTCCTGGCCACCGCCACCCTCGCCACCACCTGGTACACACTCATCGCCATCGCCGTACAACTCGGCGGCATCGTCAACCTCGAACCCGGCGGATACGCCGCCGCCCTCACCACCCTCACCACCCTCCTGGGCACCCTCGCCCTCCCCCTCGACCGACGCACCACCACCTCCTTCCCACCCACCAGCCGCCTCAGCACCACCCGCACCGGAACCGCCCTCCGCTCCGTACTGCGCACCATCCGCCCCGGCCGCCCCGACCGGCGAACACCACCCGCCCGGCCCCTGCCCGCCTGGGCCGAGATCCTCATCATCGCCGCATCCTTCGGCCTCGCCCTGGGCCTCGTCACCTACGGCATCGGCACCGCCTACGGAGAGCTCTTCACCGGATTCCTGCTCCTGGCCGGCCTCGGCGCCGCAGCCCTCGCCCGGGCCGGGCTCATCGGGCGGCTCACCGCCCTCACCGCCAGGCACCGCACCCCCACCGTCACCGCCGCCTTCGTCGCCGCGGCCCTCTTCCCACTCACCCAGGACACCGACCAGTACACACTCATCGCCGTCAACATCCTGATCTTCTCGACCGTCGCCCTCGGCCTCAACGTCGTCGTCGGCCTCGCCGGCCTCCTCGACCTCGGCTACGTCGCCTTCCTCGGCGTCGGCGCCTACACCGCCGCCCTCGTCTCCGGCACCACCGCATCCACCCTCGACATCCGCTTCCCCTTCTGGGCCGCCGTCCTCACCGGAGCCGCCGCCTCACTCGTCTTCGGCGTCGTCATCGGCGCCCCCACCCTGCGCCTGCGCGGCGACTACCTCGCCATCGTCACCCTCGGATTCGGAGAAATCTTCCGCATCACCGTCGGCAACCTCAACGGCGAATCCGGCCCCTCCCTCACCAACGGACCCAACGGCATCCCCAACATCCCCGACCTCGCCCTCTTCGGCTACAACTTCGGCGAAACCCACACCCTGGGCGGCATCACCCTCAACCCCTTCGCCAACTACTACCTCCTGATGCTCCTCTTCACCGTCCTCGTCGTCCTCGTCTTCAGCCGCGCCGGCGACTCCCGCATCGGACGCGCCTGGATCGCCATCCGCGAGGACGAAACCGCCGCCACCGCCATGGGCATCAACGGCTTCCGCCTCAAACTCCTCGCCTTCGCCCTCGGCGCCACCCTCGCCGGACTCGCCGGCACCGTCCAAGCCCACGTCGCCTACACCGTCGTCCCCGAGCAATACGTCTTCGCAGGCCCCGTACCACCCAACTCCGCCTTCCTCCTCGCCGCCGTCATCCTCGGCGGCATGGGCACCATCAGCGGCCCCCTCCTCGGCGCCGCCCTCCTCTACCTCATCCCCGCCAAACTCCAGTTCCTCCACGACTACCAACTGCTCGCCTTCGGCGCCGCCCTCATCCTCCTCATGCGCTTCCGCCCCGAAGGACTCATCCCCGACCGCCGCCGACAACTCGAATTCCACGAGGGCACCACCGGCAGCAGCACCCTCACGCACGCGGAGGCGTCCACACCATGACCACCACCGCCGCCCCCGCCCCCGCCGACACACCCGCCCTCACCGCCACCGGCGTCACCATGCGCTTCGGCGGCCTCACCGCCGTACGCGACGTCCACCTCACCGTCCACCGCAACGAAATCGTCGGCCTCATCGGACCCAACGGCGCAGGAAAGACCACCTTCTTCAACTGCCTCACCGGCCTCTACATCCCCACCGAAGGCACCGTCGCCTACAAAGGCACCACCCTCCCGCCCAAACCCCACCTCGTCACCAAAGCCGGCATCGCACGCACCTTCCAGAACATCCGGCTCTTCGCCAACATGACCGTCCTGGAAAACGTCCTCGTCGGCCGCCACACCCGCACCAAAGAAGGCCTCTTCTCCGCCCTCCTACGAGGCCCCGGATTCCGCCGCGCCGAACAAGCCTCCGAAAACCGCGCCATGGAACTCCTCGCCTTCACCGGACTCGCCGCCAAACGCGACCACCTCGCCCGCAACCTCCCCTACGGCGAACAACGCAAGCTGGAAATCGCACGCGCCCTCGCCAGCGACCCCGGCCTCCTGCTCCTCGACGAACCCACCGCCGGAATGAACCCCCAGGAAACCCGCGCCACCGAGACCCTCGTCCGCGCCATCCGCGCCCAGGACACCGCCGTCCTCGTCATCGAGCACGACATGCGGTTCATCTTCAACCTCTGCGACCGCGTCGCCGTCCTCGTCCAAGGCGAAAAACTCACCGAAGGCACCTCCGAAGCCGTCCAAGCCGACGAACGCGTCATCGCCGCCTACCTCGGCACCCCCTTCGAAGGCGCCCCGGGACAGGAAGAAGCGGCCGAAGTGGCCGCCGCCGAAGCCCGCACGGAGGAAGGGGACGAGCAATGACCGCCCTCCTCGAAGTCCAGAACCTCCGCGTCGCCTACGGCAAGATCGAAGCCGTCAAAGGCATCTCGTTCACCGTCGAAGCCGGCCAGGTCGTCACCCTCATCGGCACCAACGGCGCCGGCAAGACCACCACCCTGCGCACCCTCTCCGGCCTCCTCAAACCCCTCGACGGCACCATCCGCTTCGAAGGCCGGCCGCTCACCGGAGTCCCCGCCCACCGCGTCGTCGCCCTCGGCCTCGCCCACTCCCCCGAAGGCCGGCACATCTTCCCCCGCCTCACCATCGCCGAGAACCTCCAGCTCGGAGCGTTCCTCCGCAAGGACACGACCGGAATCGCGCAGGACGTACGCCGCGTCTACGACCTCTTCCCCATCCTCGGCGAACGCGCCCGCCAGGCCGCCGGCACCCTGTCCGGCGGCGAACAGCAGATGCTCGCCATGGGCCGGGCCCTCATGTCCCGCCCCAAGCTCCTCATGCTGGACGAGCCCTCCATGGGCCTCTCGCCCATCATGATGCAGCGGATCATGGCCACGATCACCGAGCTCAGGGCCTCCGGCACCACGATCCTGCTCGTCGAGCAGAACGCCCGGGCCGCGCTCTCCCTCGCCGACCGCGCGCACGTCATGGAGATCGGGAAGATCGTCCTCTCCGGGACGGGGGCGGACCTCCTCCACGACGAGTCGGTACGCAAGGCGTACCTCGGCGAGGACTGACGAGGGCCCGTGTCCGGTACGGACACGGGCCCTCGCTCTCACATCACGGCCGGGCTACTGCCCCTTCGCCGCCTTCTTCTCCTCGGCGTCCTCGATGACGGCCTCGGCCACCTGCTGCATCGACAGACGGCGGTCCATGGACGTCTTCTGGATCCAGCGGAAAGCGGCCGGCTCCGTCAGCCCGTACTGCGTCTGCAGAATGCTCTTCGCACGATCGACCAGCTTGCGCGTCTCCAGCCGCTGGGAGAGATCCGCGACCTCCTTCTCCAGAGCCTTCAGCTCCGTGAAGCGGGAGACGGCCATCTCGATGGCCGGGACGACGTCGCTCTTGCTGAAGGGCTTCACCAGATAGGCCATGGCCCCGGCGTCCCGGGCCCGCTCCACCAGCTCGCGCTGGGAGAACGCGGTCAGCATCAGCACGGGCGCGATCGAATCGCGGGCGATCTGCTCGGCGGCGGAGATCCCGTCCAGGACGGGCATCTTCACATCGAGGATCACCAGGTCGGGACGGTGCTCCCGGGCCAGCGCGACCGCGGTCTCGCCGTCGCCCGCCTCGCCCACGACGGAGTAGCCCTCTTCCTCGAGCATCTCTTTGAGGTCGAGACGGATCAGGGCCTCGTCCTCGGCGATCACGACACGGGTGACATGCGGAGGGGTGTGCTGCGGCTCGTCGTCGACGGGCGGCGTGGGCTCGGCGGCGGTCACGGGTCTCCTCGTTAGGGCAGGTGCTGCTGCACGAGCCTACCTACGTCATGTAGTTTTGAGCACCGAGGGGGTATACACTTCCCTTAGATTGCAAGGCCCCGGTAGCCCAATTGGTTAGAGGCCATGGATTCAAAACCCATCCAGTGTCGGTTCGAGTCCGACCCGGGGCACTTCACCTTCGATTCGAAGGTCAGCCGAAGCTCTAAACCGTTGGCGATCTTCACTCGCCATGGTGAACATTGCTTCGAATTAGCCTGCGAGACGCGACCGCTCGACCAGGCTCGTTGGCATGTACGACATCCGAACGCGTCGGTACGCGCTCACACTCGTCAACCAGGGCCGCAGCCTTAACTCGGTGAGTAAACAGACCGGGGTATCCCGGTCCGCGATACGCGGATGGCAAGCCGGGACCGAACCCCTCCCACGCACGACCGAGTGCTCCATGTGTGACGGCGATCCCCAGCCACCAGCGGATCACGCCACCTACTGCTACCTGCTCGGCCTATACCTCGGCGACGGCTGCCTGAGCGCCGGTCGACGCGGCGTCTACGCCTTACGCATTGCCTGCGCGGATGCGTGGCCCGGCCTCATCGAGTCCTGCCGGGATGCCATGGCGAGGGTTCGCCCGACGAACAGCGTCTGCATCGTCCGCAAGCAGGGTTGTGTCGCAGTCACCAGCTCCAGCAAGCACTGGCCCTGTCTCTTTCCGCAGCACGGCCCCGGAAAGAAGCATGAGCGCCCCATCAGGCTGGAGCCGTGGCAGCAGGAGCTCGTAGAGGCGCATCCCTGGCCGTTCATCCGCGGGCTCATCCACTCGGACGGCTCACGCATCACCAACTGGACGTCCCGCATCATCAACGGCCAGCCCAAGCGCTACGAATACCCGCGGTACTTCTTCACCAACGCGTCTACAGACATCTTGAAGCTCTTCACCGACACCCTCGACAGGGTCGGCGTCGACTGGAAGTCCACTCGCCAGAGCCGAAGAGCTCAGAGCATCTCCGTAGCCCGCAAAGCATCCGTCGCCCTCATGGACGCCTACATAGGCCCCAAGTACTGACCGGAGTGCGGCTACTCCTCCCCGATGTGGTGCACCCGCACCATATTCGTCGTGCCGGGCGTCGCCGGCGGCGAACCCGCCGTGATGATCACCCGATCCCCCCGCCGGCACCGCCCGATCCGCAGCAGGTACTCATCCACCTGGTCGACCATCTCGTCCGTCGTCTGCACCATCGGCCCCAGGAACGTCTCCACTCCCCACGTCAGGCTCAGTTGGGCCGCCGTCGCCGCCTCCGGCGTGAACGCCAGCAGCGGGATCGGGGAGCGGTAGCGCGACAGCCTTCGGACCGTGTCGCCGGATTGGGTGAAGGCGACCAGGAACTTCGCCTCCAGGAAGTCACCCATCTCGGCGGCCGCGCGCGCCACCGAGCCGCCCTGGGTGCGGGGCTTGCTCCGCTCGGTGAGCGGCGGCAGACCCTTCGCCAGGAGGTCCTCCTCCGCGGCGGCCACGATGCGGCCCATGGTCTTGACCGTCTCCACGGGATACTTGCCCACGCTCGTCTCGCCGCTGAGCATCACCGCGTCCGTGCCGTCGATGACGGCGTTCGCGACGTCCGAGGCCTCCGCGCGGGTGGGGCGGGACGCGTCGATCATCGAGTCGAGCATCTGCGTCGCCACGATCACGGGCTTGGCGTTGCGCTTGGCGAGCTTGATGGCCCGCTTCTGCACGATCGGGACGGTTTCCAGGGGCATTTCGACGCCGAGGTCGCCGCGGGCGACCATGATGCCGTCGAAGGCGGCGACGATGCCGTCGAGGTTCTCGACGGCCTGCGGCTTCTCGATCTTGGCGATGACGGGGAGGCGGCGGCCTTCCTCGTCCATGACGCGGTGGACGTCCACGACGTCGTCCGCGCTGCGGACGAACGACAGGGCGATGATGTCGGCGCCGATGTCCAGGGCCCAGCGCAGGTCTTCGACGTCCTTGTCGGAGAGGGCCGGGACGGAGACGGCGACGCCGGGGAGGTTGAGGCCCTTGTGGTCGGAGACCATGCCGCCTTCGATGACGATGGTCCGTACGCGCGGGCCGTCGACCTCGGTCACCTCGAGGGTGACGCGGCCGTCGTCCACGAGGATGCGTTCGCCCTTGCTGACGTCGGCGGCGAGGCCGTCGTAGGTGGTGCCGCAGGTGTGGCGGTCGCCTTCGACGGGCTCGACGGTGATGGTGAATTCGTCGCCGCGTTCAAGGAGTACGGGGCCCTCGTGGAACCGGCCGAGGCGGATCTTCGGGCCTTGAAGGTCGGCGAGGACGCCGACGCTGCGGCCGGCTTCTTCGGCGGCCTTGCGTACGCGCTGGTACCGGGCCTCGTGGTCGGCGTAGGTGCCGTGGCTGAGGTTGAAGCGGGCGACGTCCATGCCGGCGTCGACGAGTGCCTTGATCTGCTCGTACGAGTCGGTGGCGGGCCCGAGGGTGCAGACGATTTTTGCTCGGCGCATGTCTCGACCTTACGACCTACCAGTGGGTAGCGAATCCGTCGGCCGTGACAGCCCAACGGCCTTTCGGTAAAAGGTTTTTGACAACGAGTGAATGTGCGTGCGCGCGCTCCGATGAGCACCCTCGGGGTCCTCGCCCGGCGGGGTCAGAGTCGGGGCGGGGTCATGGTGAAGCGGGCGCTGACCTGGGCGCGGAGGGTCTGTCGCTGGGGTTCGAGATCCAGTTCGGGCGCGGAGGCGGCGGCTCCCGCGGCGCCGGCGGCGGCGCGGGGCCGGCGGGGCATGGCGCCGCCGGGGCCCGAGAAGCCGGTGTGCTCGGCGCCGTCGTCGGCGAGTTCGAGGAGGGCCGTGAGGTCGGCGCCGAGGGCGGCGGCGTATTCGCGGGCGCGCTGGACGGCTTCGCGGACGGCCTTGCGGCGGACTTCGGCGTGGGCGGGCGAGTCGGGACGGAGGGCCCACCAGGGGCCGCCGATGCGGGTGAGGGGGAGGTCGGCGAGGCGGGTGGTGAGTTCGCCGAGGACGGTGAAGTCGTTGACGGTGGCGGTGAGGTGGATGCTGCCGTTGTAGGCGCTGATGCGTTCGCCGCGTCCCTTTTCGGTGAGCTGGGGGGTGATGCTGATGTATCCGGTCTCTGTCTTTTCGACGGCTTCGCCATAGGACTTCAGGAGGTCGAGGGCCCGGGAGTTGCGCTGGGTGAGGTCGTGGAGGGTGGTGGTGCGGTCGGTGCCGCGGGCGGTGACGGTGATGCGGAGCCGGGCGATTTCGGGGTCGGCTTCGAGGCGGGCTTCGCCGCGGACGGAGACGCGGGGGGTTTCGGGGGTGCCGTAGGGCAGGGGTGTGGGTGCGGTCATGTGATCAGTGTGACCTCCCGGTTCTCCGGGCTCTCCGGGCTCTCCGGGCTCTCCGGGCGAAGTTACCGGGGAGTCACCGGATCGCAACCTTGGGAGGGTGTCGCGGGCGGGGTGGCCCGGGTCAGAATCTACGCGCGTTGTCAGCATTGTGACTTGCGCTGTGACTTGCACTGTGACTTGGGGAGAAGAAGTGCCGCTGAACCGGAGGAACTTTCTGGGGCGTACTGCCGCGACGGGCGCGGGGGTCGCGCTCGTGGGGGCGGTGGGTGCCGGGTCGGCCGAGGCGCGGGAGGTGGATGGGGGCCTGACGGGCGGCCGGGGGAAGCGGAAGTACTCGTTCACTGTCATGGGGACGACGGACCTGCACGGGAACGTCTTCAACTGGGACTATTTCACGGACGCCGAGTTCGACGACAAGGCGCACAATGACGTGGGTCTGGCGAAGATCTCGACGCTCGTGAATCAGGTCCGTGCGGAGAAGGGGCGCCGCAACACCCTGCTGATCGACGCGGGTGACACGATCCAGGGCACCCAGTTGTCGTACTACTACGCCAAGGTGGACCCGATCACCAAGGCGCACGGTCCGGTGCATCCGATGGCCCAGGCGATGAATGCCATCGGCTACGACGCCGCGGCGCTCGGGAATCACGAGTTCAATTACGGCATCCCGGTGCTGCGGAAGTTCGAGGAGCAGTGCGACTTCCCGCTGTTGGGGGCGAATGCGCTCGATGCGAAGTCGCTGCGGCCGGCTTTTGCGCCTTATGTGATGAAGCGGGTGTGCACGCCTTTCGGGCGTGATGTGAAGGTGGCGATCCTGGGGCTGACGAATCCGGGTATCGCGATCTGGGACAAGGCGAATGTCCAGGGGAAGATGGTGTTCCCGGGTCTGGAGGAGCAGGCGGCGAAGTGGGTGCCGCGGCTGCGTTCGATGGGTGCGGACGTGGTGATCGTCTCGGCGCACTCGGGTTCGAGCGGGACCTCTTCGTACGGTGACCAGCTGCCGCACATCGAGAATGCGGCTGCGCTGGTTGCGGAGCAGGTGCCGGGGATCGACGCGATCCTGGTGGGCCATGCGCACACGGAGATCCCGGAGTACCGGGTGGCGAACAAGAAGACGGGCAAGCAGGTCGTGCTGTCGGAGCCGCTGAAGTGGGGTCAGCGGCTGACGCTCTTCGACTTCGGTCTGGTGTGGGAGCGGGGTCGCTGGCAGGTGGAGTCGGTTTCGGCGAAGGTGCTGAATTCGAACACGGTGGCCGAGGACAAGAAGATCACCCGGTTGCTGCGCGACGAGCACGAGAAGGTCGTGGCGTACGTGAACCAGGTGATCGGTACGTCGACGGGGGCGATGAGCGCGGCCGAGGCGGCGTACAAGGACACGCCGATCATCGACTTCATCAATCATGTGCAGAAGGAGACGGTGAAGGCGGCGCTGGCCGGGACGGCTCATGCGGCGTTGCCGGTGTTGTCGCAGGCGTCGTGTTTCTCGCGGACGGCGGCGGTGCCGGCGGGGAAGGTGACGATCCGTGAGGTCGCCGGGTTGTATCCGTTCGAGAACACGCTGGAGGCCCGGGTGCTGACGGGTGCGCAGCTGCGGGAGTATCTGGAGTTCTCGGCGCGGTATTTCGTCCGGACGGCTGCGGGTGCGCCGGTGGATCCGGCGAGGCTGACGAATGCGGAGAGCATTCCGGATTACAACTATGACGCGGTCAGCGGCCTCTCGTACGAGATCGACATCGCGAAGGCGCCGGGGTCGCGGATCGCGAAGCTGATGTTCGACGGGAAGCCGCTGGACGACGCGGCGCAGTTCGTGCTGGCGGTGAACAATTACCGGGCGAGTGGTGGGGGGAATTTCCCGCACGTGGCTCGGGCGAAGCAGGTGTGGGCGAATCCGGAGGAGATCCGTAACACGATCATTTCTTGGGTGAAGGCTCAGGGGACGATCGATGTGGCGAAGTTCGCCTCAGTGGACTGGAAGCTGACGCGGGATGGTGCGCCGGTCTTCTGATGCGGTGGCGCGGGGTCGTGGCTGAGGCCGTGGCTCCAGGCCGAAGGTGGTGAAGGCGGTCCGCTCCGGCAGGGGGTAGGCCGCCTTTTCCGTGATCGCGTTGAGGATGGTGGCGCTGCGCCAGGCGGCGAGGCCGAGGTCGGGGGTGCCGATGCCGTGGGTGTGGCGTTCGGCGTTCTGGACGTGGATGGCGCCGCGGACCAGGGGGTCGAGGACGAGGCGGTGGTTCTCGTCGATGCGGGGGCGTTCGCTGTGGTCGCGGCGGATGTAGGGGTCGAGGGCGGCGAGGAGGGTGTCGACGGGGCGTTCGCGGTAGCCGGTGGCGAGGATGACGGCGTCGGTGGTGACGCGGGAGCGGGTGCCTTGCTGGGCGTGTTCGAGGTGGAGTTCGACGCGGGTGGTGCCGACGCGGCCGGCGGTGCGGACGAAGACGCCGGGGGTGAGGACGGTGTCGGGCCAGCCGCCGTGGAGGCTGCGGCGGTAGAGCTCGTCGTGGATGGCGGCGAGGGTGTCGGCGGCGATGCCCTTGTGGAGTTGCCATTGCTGGGGCAGGAGTTGGTTGCGTACGGCTTCGGGGAGGGCGTGGAAGTAGCGGGTGTAGTCCGGTGTGAATTGTTCGAGGCCGAGTTTGCTGTATTCCATGGGGGCGAAGGCGGGGGTGCGGGCGAGCCAGTGGAGTTTTTCGCGGCCGGCGGGGCGGTTGCGGAGGAGGTCGAGGAAGACTTCGGCGCCGGACTGGCCCGATCCGATGACGGTGATGTGTTCGGCGGCGAGGATGCGTTCGCGGTGGTCGAGGTAGTCGGCGGAGTGGATGACGGGGACGGCGGGGGCGTCGACGAGGGGGCGTAGGGGGTCGGGGACGTAGGGGGCGGTGCCGACGCCGAGGACGAGGTTGCGGGTGTAGGTGCGGCCGAGGGCTTCGGCTTCGCCGTCGGTGTCGAGCTGGGTGAAGTCGATTTCGAAGAGGTTGCGTTCGGGGTTCCAGCGGATCGCGTCGATCTGGTGGCCGAAGTGGAGGCCGGGGAGGGATTGGCTGACCCAGCGGCAGTAGGCGTCGTATTCGGCGCGCTGGATGTGGAAGCGCTCGGCGAAGTAGAAGGGGTAGAGCCGTTCGCGGGACTTGAGGTAGTTGAGGAAGCTCCAGGGGCTGGTGGGGTCGGCGAGGGTGACGAGGTCGGCGAGGAAGGGGACCTGGAGGGTGGTGCCGTCGATGAGCAGGCCCGCGTGCCAGCGGAAGGTGTGGTTCTGGTCGTAGCAGGCGGTGCGGAGGCCGGGGATGCCGTGGGCGAGGGCGGCGAGGGAGAGGTTGAAGGGGCCGATGCCGATGCCGGCGATGTCGAGTGGGCGGTCGGGTGTGGTCTGGGGGGAGGCCGGTGTTTCGGGGGCTGTTTCGGGCTTGGGGGGCGGCGGGGTGTCGGGGGTGTTCTGCGGGGGGTTCTTCGGGGGTGGCGGGGTTTTCATCGGCGTACCTGGCCTTCCACGAGGGTGAGGAGTGTGCGGAGGTCGTCGGGTGTCGTGTGGGGGTTGAGGAGGGTGGCTTTGAGCCAGAGGCCCTCGGGGGTGGTGGTGCGGCCGAGGACGGCGTGGCCGTGGTGGAGGAGGGTGCGCCGGAGTGCGGCGGTGGTGCGGTCGTCGGTGGGGGTGGGGCGGAAGAGGACGGTGCTGAGGGTGGGGCGCGCGTAGAGGTCGAAGCCGGGGTGGGCGTCGATGAGGTCGGCGAAGTGCCGGGCGGCGGTGCAGACCCGTTCGGCGAGGTCGCCGAGGCCGCGGCGGCCCAGGGCCCGGAGTGTGACGGCGATCTTGAGGATGTCGGGGCGGCGGGTGGTGCGCAGGGAGCGGCCGAGGAGGTCGGGGAGGCCGGCCCGGGTGTCGTCGGGGGCGTTGAGGTAGTCGGCGTGGTGGGCGAGGGGGTGGAGGGCGGCGCTGTCGGGGACGGCGAGGAGGCCTGCGGCGACGGGCTGCCAGCCGAGTTTGTGGAGGTCGACGGCGATGGTGTGGGCGCGGTCGAGGCCGTCGAGGGCGGGGCGGAGGGTGTCGCTGAAGAGGAGGGGGCCGCCGTAGGAGGCGTCGATGTGGAGGCGGGCGCCGTGGGTGTGGCAGAGGTCGGCGATGGCGGGGAGGGGGTCGATGCGGCCGGTGTCGGTGGTGCCGGCGGTGGCGACGACGAGGGTGGGGGTGCCGGTGGTGGCGGGGTCGGTGAGGGCTGTGTGGAGGAGGGTGGGGTCGAGGATGCCGGCGGGGGTGGGGAGGGTGAGGGGGGCGGGCAGTCCGAGGAGCCAGGCGGCGCGGTGGATGCTGTGGTGGGCGTTGGCTCCGCAGATGATGCGGAGCGGGTGGGCGGCTCGCCCGGGGGGTTGTGTGGCGGATTCGGGAGCCGGCTGCCTTGACGGCCCCCGGGGCGCGTCTCCGGTTGCTGCCCGGGCCGTCTCTCCGGCCGTCTCCCTGGCCAGGAGGAGGGCCAGCTGGTTGGACTCGGTGCCGCCGGTGGTGACCAAGGCGTCCGGGGCCGGGTGCCGGGGGTAGGCGAGGGCTGCCAGGGCCCGGGTGGTGAGGGTTTCGAGGGCGGTGGCGGCCGGGGCCTGGTCCCAGGAGTCGAGGGAGGGGTTGAGGGCGGCGGCGGCGAGGTCCGCTGCGGCGGCCACCGCGAGGGGCGGGCAGTGCAGGTGGGCGGCGCAGTGGGGGTGGGCCGGGTCGGCGGCGCCCTCGGCCAGGGCGCCGACGAGGGTGTGGAGCGCTTCGTGGGCCCCGGTGCCGGTCTCGGGGAGGACCGGGGCGGCGCGGGCGCGGACGCGGGCGGTGACGGCTTCGGGGCCGCCGGGCGGGAAGGGGCCCCGGCGGGTGGCGGCGCCTTCGGCGAGGGCGTCGAGCACGGTACCGAGGAGGGGGCGCAGGGCCTCGGGCCCTCGGGTGCCGCCGGCGAGGGGGGCTGGGGTGCGGTCTGCGGCGTCGTGGGGGGAGGCGACGGTGGGGCCGGCGGGCGCAGGCATTTAACTTTGCCCCTTTTGGGTTGACTTCGAGCGCATGCTGTGGGGTCGGTCCGGGCTGTGACGAGCGGCAACTGCAACAAGTTACGTTCGGCGCACGTTCGGTGACCGGCGTAGCGGCGGGTTTCGCTCGATGGGGGGAAGGCCGTGCAACCGGGGTGAGATGTGTCTGCTAATGGGGTCCGGGGCGGACGCACCCCGTTCCGTCGACTAATCTGCACCCCATGGCCATGAACTTTCTCGCTCTCGACGTAGGGCCGCTCAAGCCCGAGCCCGCGCCGCTCGTGCTCGGCGCCGTGCTGTTCTTCATCGTCTTCGCCGTGATGGCGAAGGTGCTGCTGCCCCGGATCAACAAGGTCCTCGTCGAGCGCGAGAAGGCCACCGACGGCCGCTTCGACGAGGCGGAGGAGATCCGCGCGGAGGCCGCCCGGGTCCACACCGAGTACCAGGAGCTGCTGGCCGAGGCCCGGCACGAGGCCGCGCGCCTGCGCCAGGAGTCGCTCGAGCAGGGCACGGCGATCATCGCCGAGCTGCGTGCCGAGGGCCAGCGCCAGCGCGAGGAGATCATCTCCGCGGGCCACGCCGTGATCGACGCCGAGCGCGCGGTCGCCGAGGCCGAGCTGCGCGAGCAGGTCGGCGTGCTGGCCACGGAGCTGGCCGGCCGCATCGTCGGTGAGGACGTCGCCCAGTCCGCCCGCGAGAACGGCACGGTGGACCGCTTCATGGAGGAGCTGCGCACCGCGCAGGCCTCCGACGCCGCCCGCGAGGCGCGCGGCTGACAGCGGCAGGCCGCCGCTGCGACACATCTCGGACGCCGAAGGCTCCGCACCCCTTTCCGGGTGCGGAGCCTTCGGCGTTCCCGGGTGTTCCAGGCCTTCCCGGCTTCCCGGCTTCCCGGCTTCCCGGGGCGGTTACCCCTGGCGTTCCCTGATGCGCAGGGCGCGGCGCAGGTCGTCGAGCTGGTCGTCGAGCCGGCGGCGCAGGGCGGGGGTCGGGCCGTCCGTGCGCAGGCACTCCTCGCCGAGGTCGAGGGTGTGCTGCTCGACGAAGGGGCGGGGGAAGCCGGCGGCGCCCGCGGCCGCGGCCAGGGCGGGGCCGCGGCGGGCCGCGAGGGCGACGGCGGCCGGGTGGTAGCGGTCGAGGTAGGGGCGTACGAGGTCGAGCTGCTCGTGCTGCCAGAAGCCTTCGGCGGTGGCGGTGAACAGGTAGTTGGAGAGCTCCGGGCGGTGCTCCGCGTCGTACATGGCCCGCCAGGCGGCTTCCTTGGCCGCCGGGTGCGGGAGGGCGGCCCGGCAGCGGGCGGCGCCCTCCTGGCCGGTCGCGCTCGGGTCGCGGGCTAGCTCGGCGTCGACGGCCGCGGCCGTGGTGGCGCCGAGGACGGCGAGGCGGGCGAGGGCGCGCCAGCGCAGTTCGGGGTCGAGGGCCGGGCCGCCGGGGACGGTGCCGTCCCGGAGCCAGGCGTCGAGCGTGTCCGGGGTCGTGGCGCTGTCGATCAGGGTGCGGACGGCGGTCAGGCGCAGGCCCTGGGCCGTGCCGTCCTCCTCCCGGTCGTGGGTGCGGTCCAGCAGGTCCTGGGCGAGGGCGGTGAGGCCCGCCAGGACCGCGGGGCGGTCGGCGGGGGTCACGTAGCGGTCGGCGACCTGGCCGCGGGCGAACGCGAGGACGCCCCGGGTGACGGCCACGTCGGTCTCGTGGGGCAGGTGGGCGCGGGCGGCGTCCAGGTACGCGGCGGGGGCGAGCTCGCCGTCGCGGACCATGTCGCGGGCGGCGTTCCACAGGACGGCCCGGGTGAGGGGGTCGGGCAGCGCCGGCAGCGAGCCGAGGGCGGTCTCCCACGACGTGGCGTCCAGGCGGACCTTGGCGTACGTGAGGTCGCCGTCGTTGAGCAGGACGAGGGCCGGGCGGGGGCCGGTGCCCTCGACGGTGCGGGTGCCGCCGCCCACGGGCAGGTCGGCCGTGAGGCGGTCGCGGGCGACGAGGGCGCCGGAGCCGTCCGGGGCGCGGTCGTAGAGGCCGACGGCGAGGTGGTGCGGGCGGGTGCCGTCGTGGCGGACGTCCAGGCGCCAGCCGCCGCGGCCGTCGTCGGCGACCGTGGGGGTGAGGGTGTCGACGCCGCTGGTGCGCAGCCAGGTCGCCGCCCAGGCGTGCACGTCGCGGTCGGTGTTGCGGGCCAGGGAGTCGAGGAAGTCGGCGAGTGCGGCGTTGCCGAAGCGGTGGCGGGCGAAGTGGTCGTTGATGCCGGCGAGGAAGTCCTTCTCGCCGAGCCAGGCCACGAGCTGGCGCAGGGCGGAGGCGCCCTTCGCGTAGGAGATGCCGTCGAAGTTCAGCAGTGCGGAGGCGGTGTCCCGGACGGCCTCCGCGTCGGGGGCGACGGGGTGGGTCGAGGGGCGCTGGTCGGCGTCGTAGCCCCAGCCCTTGCGGGCGCAGGCGAAGTCGGTCCAGGTGCCGTCGAAGCGGGTGGCCTCGGCGAGGATCTGGTAGCCCATGTACTCCGCGAACGACTCGTTGAGCCAGATGTCGTCCCACCAGCGGAGGGTGACCAGGTCGCCGAACCACATGTGGGCCATCTCGTGGGCGACCGTCACGCCGCGGGTCTCGCGCTCGGTGTCGGTGACCGCCGAACGGAAGATGTACTCGTCGCGGAAGGTGACCAGTCCCGGGTTCTCCATCGCGGCGGCGTTGAACTCGGGGACGAACGCCTGGTCGTAGGAGTCGAAGGGGTAGGGCTCGTCGAAGATCTCGTGGAAGCGGTCGAAGCAGCGGCGCGTGATGTCGAAGAGCTCCTCGGCGTCGGCGTCCAGGTGAGGCGCGAGGGAACGGCGGCAGTGCAGGGCGAAGGGCAGGCCGGCGTGCTCGGTGCGGACGGAGTGCCAGGGGCCGGCGGCGAAGGCGACGAAGTACGTGCTCAGGGGCTGCGTGGTGGCGAGCGTCCAGCGGCCCTCGGCCGGGTCGCCGGTGCGGGTGGCCACGGCGTTGCCGAGGACGGTCCAGTGCGGCGGGGCGGTCACCGTCGCGTCGAAGACCGCCTTGAGGTCGGGCTGGTCGAACGCGGCGAAGACGCGCTGGACGTCGTCGATGAAGGTCTGGGTGTAGAGGTAGGTCTCGCCGTCGGCGGGATCGGTGAAACGGTGCATGCCCTCGCCCGTACGGGAGTAGCGCATGTCGGCCTCTATCAGCAGCTCGTGCTCGCCCGGGGTCAGGGCGAGGGCGAGCCGGTTGTCGTCGAGCGCGGCCGTGTCGAGGGGCCGGCCGTCGAGGACGGCGCGGTGCAGGGCGGCCGGCCGGAGCTCGACGAAGGTGTCGCCCGCGTGGCGCGCGGTGAACCGGATACGGGTCGTGGATCCGAAGAGCTCGTCGCCACGGGTGAGATCGAGGTCGACGGTGTACCGGTGAACGTCGAGGAGACGGGCGCGGGCCTGGGCTTCATCGCGTGTGAGTACGGGCATGGGTCCATGCTGCCGTATCGCTGGCGCTGTGCCGAGGCGGGAATTGGGGGTTCGGGCGCGGTGCGGGGTGGGCTCCTCTCCGCCGCGGCGACGGGCGGCCCGCACGGCGGAGACCGGCGGCGCCGAGCCGCCAGCAGGTGAGCACGGCACCGCCGGGCCGCGCCATCGCGGCTGAGCGCCGCCGCGGCGGGAGAAGACTCGCGGCTTACGCATGAGGGTGCCCTGCAGCCTCTCCCCCGCCGCGACGGCGGACAACCCCCGCGGCGGAAACCGGCGGTGCCAAGCCGACCTGGAGGTGAGCACGGCACCGCCGGGCCGCGCCATCGCGGCTGAGCGCCGCCGCGGCGGGAGAAGGCAGCGGGCTGCCCCGCCCGGACAGGGCTCCACTCCGGGCCCGTGCCACGCACCACGCCCCTGCCGCGACGGCGGACAATCCCCACAGGGGAGAACGGCGGTGCCGAGCCGGCCGGCAGGCGAGCACGGCACCGCCGGGCCGCGCCATTGCGGCTGGGCGCCGCTGCGGCGGGAGAGGGCAGCGGCTGTCTCGCCCGGACAGGGTTCCGCTCCGGGGCCCGTGCCACGCACCACGCCCCCGCCGCCACGGCGACCAACCCCCGCGGCGGAGACCGGCGGTGCCGAGCCGGCCTGGAGGTGAGTACGGCGCCGCCGGGCCGCGTCATTGCGGCTGGGTGCTGCTGCGGTGGAAGGGGCGTGCGGCAGCCGCGGTGCCGGCCCAGGGGTGGGCCGGGTCCGTGCGCGTCGTGCTGCACGCGCTGGAAGCGCTACGCGCGGGCGATGGTTTCGTGGTGGCGGATGACCTCGGCGACGATGAAGTTCAGGAACTTCTCCGCGAAGGCGGGGTCGAGTTTGGCGTTCTCGGCCAGTTCGCGGAGGCGGGCGATCTGGCGGGCCTCGCGGGCCGGGTCGGCGGGGGGCAGTTTGTGGGCCGCCTTGAGGTGGCCGACCTGCTGGGTGGCCTTGAAGCGCTCGGCGAGCATGTGGATCACCGCTGCGTCGATGTTGTCGATGCTGTCGCGCAGCCGGCCCAGCTCGGCCCGTACGGATTCGTCCATGGAACTGTTGCTCATGGTCACCGAGCCTATGCGGAGGGGCGGGGTGCGATCACCGGTGGGTGGTCCGGGTCGGGGATGCGCGCGCTCCATCCGCCGGGCACGGCGCGCCCTTGGCGGGCGCGGAAGCGGACGGGCGCGGTGCCGACGCGGCGGGTGAAGAGGCGGCTGAAGTAGGCGGGGTCGGCGTACCCGACGCGGCGGGCGACGGCGGCGACGGGCAGTTCCGTGGCGGCGAGGAGTTCCTTGGCGCGGCCGAGGCGGATGGTCAGCAGGTAGTCCTTGGGGCTGCAGCCGGCCCCGCGGCGTACGGCGGCGCGCAGTTCGGCGGTGGTCATGCCGTGCCGGGCGGCGTGCTGGGCGACGGACAGGGGCAGGAAGGCGTCCCGGGCGAGCGCCTGGAGAATCGGTTCTCCGCCACGCGTGGTGTCGGCCCGCGCCCGGCGCAGGGCGACCAGGAGTTCGTGCACGGCCGCGGAGGTCTCGACCTCCAGGAGCGGATTGGCGCGCCGGGCGGCGCGGGCGATGCGGTGGACGACGGCGCGGACGGCGGTGGTGTCCGTGAGGGGCACGAGGGGCCGGTGGGGCTCGATGCAGCCCAGTTCCGTATAGGCGGCGACGGCCGGGCCGGTGAAGTCGACGAAGCTCTCGTCCCAGCCGGTCCCGCCCGCGGCCCCGTAGTGGTGGGGGACCCCGGGGGCGAGCCACAGGAGCGCGGGGCCGGTGACGGTGCGGGTGCGCCCGTCGGGCGTGCGCAGCCAGCCGCTGCCGGCGTGGACGACGACGGCGACGTGGTGGTCGAGGGTGCGGGGGCCGACCGCGGGGAGCGCCCCGTGCTGCAGGCCGACGCCGAGGCAGACGAGGCCGAGGCGGTGGTGGACGGGGCCGGGGGTGAAGTAGCGCATCCATGTCTGGTACATGGGTCCCGGCCTCCCGCGGTGTCGGCCCCGTGTGCCGATCTTCGCGCATGGCGACGCGCTTTCACCAGGGGGCGGCGGCCCCCTCTACAGCCCCATCGACGGCCCCACCGACGGCCGCATCGGCGGCCCCTACGCCGCCCCGTCCGCCCCGTCCGCTTCGTGCACCGTGAAGCCGTCGAGGACGAATTCCGCCGTGCTGCCGTCGCCCGTCTTGCGCAGCCCCACCCACGCCTCCCCCGCCTCCGGCGCGGTGAACTCGTACGTGTGCGTGGCGGGCGCGTGGGCGGCGGGCAGCGGGGTGCGGTGCAGCTCGCGGGTCTCCGGCGTGTCGACGGCGGTGATCCAGGCGTACTGCCCGGCGGTCTCGTTCTCGTAGCGGAAGGAGACGCGGTAGCGGTGCCCGGGCCGGAAGCGGACGGTGTGCGGCACGGTGCGGTAGACGACGCCGGTGTTCTCGCCGCGCGACTTGAGGGACTGGGTGCCGTCGATGACGTCGTCGACGGCCTTGCCGTTCCAGCCGCGCCGGGTGAAGGGCGCGTGCCGCTGGGCGATGTGGGTACGGGGGTCGGTCGCGCCGCCCGCGTCGCCCTTGACGAAGGGGCCCCACCCCTGGGGGACGTGCTCGAAGTCCTCGAAGACGAGCGCGCCGGCACGAGTGGCCGGCGCTTCCGTGGCGACGACCCGCAGCGCGTCGAAGCGGACGCGCGCGCCGCCCTCGGCGGCGGTCAGCGTCAGGGTGACGGGACCGCCGCCCGGCGGCACGGTGAACCGGGTGAACATCCGCTGGAAGCGGGTGCCGTGCTTGCGGTCGGCGGCCACGTGATTGACGGCGGTCGAGGTGTCCGTCCAGTTGGCGGCGGTGACGCCGTCGGCGGTGCGGATCTCCAGGCCGGCCCGGCGCCGCTCCCCCGCGGTGTCGCCGACTTCGACCTGTACGGACGCCGCGTAGGTGCCGGGCCTGAGGCGGGCGAGCCGCTGGCCGGCCGTGGCCGCTCCCCCGGCGCGGACGACGAGCTCCCAGTCGCCCAGGGGGCTGCGTTCGATGGCCGCGGGCCCGGTGACCTGCCACCCGCCGAGGCCACCGAGGCCACCGAGGCCACCCGAGTGGAAGCCGGGGTCGTACAGGGGGGTGCCCTCGCCCCAGGCGGGGTCCGGCGAGCGGCCGTGGCCGCGGGTGAGGACGTACGGCTGCCCGGCCGCGGCCCCGATCGTGACCTCGCCGCCGCTGACCGGCAGTTCGAGGGCGTCGGCGCGGCCCTGGTCGGTGAGCCGGTGGAGGACGACCGTGCGCCGCCCGGCCCAGCCGCGCGGCAGGCGCCAGCGGGTGGTGCCGCCCTGCGGGTTGTAGTGGTAGAGCTTGGCGGGGTCGCGGGCCTCGCGCGGTTCCCAGGGCAGGAGGTACGTGCCGCCGCGGTAGACCACGCGCCCGTCCGTGGTGATGGTCCGCGTGCCGTCGGCGTCGGCGACGGCGGTCCGTGTCGGCCCTTCGAAGGTGATCTCGTGCTCGCCCCAGGTGCGGACGGGGTACGCCTGGAGGTATTTGGCCGGGAGGTTCTCGGTCCACAGCAGGCGATGGAAGGGCTCCCAGCCGGTCTTGCCCTGCCACCCCGAGAACGTGCCGAGCTTCGCGGTGCCGAGGAGCGGCCACTTGTCGGCGAAGACGTCCTTGCGGTGGTGGTGGACGAAGCGGATGAGCCGGGAGTTGATGCCGCGCGAGGTGTCGGGCCCGTAGTCGGTCTCGCTCGCCCAGTGCGCCCAGAGGCTGGAGCGCTCCAGGCCGTGGCCCCATTCGGTGGTGATCTGCCAGCCCTGCTCGCGCAGGGCGCGCTGGAGCCGGTCGGAGTTCCAGCCGGACTCGCGGAAGACGTCGATGTAGAGGGTGGTCAGGGCGGGGTCGGTCTCGTCGCGCAGCTGCCGGAAGCGGCGGACGACGTCGCCGGAGAGGAGGTCGCGCCGAGCGTCGATCTTGTAGGACTGGTCGAGCCAGTCCCACTGTCTGTCGTTCTTGTCGACGAGGGTCTCGGAGAAGGCGTGGGCCACCGGGTAGGACTCGGTGGTGTTGACGTGCACGGCGAAGTCGCTGTTCCAGCGTTTTCCGGCGCGCAGCAGGGTGTTGAGGTCGGCGAGGCCGCCGGCGCGGGTGTTGTAGTTGCCGCCGTAGTCGGGGTGGGCCGAGTCGTGGCCTTCGGACTGGTAGCCCTTGAGGAGGGTGAACTGCCGCAGTCCGTCCGTGGCCAGGGCGATCCGTTTGACGTCGTCGAGGGTGGCGAGGAACGGGTTGGTGGCCTGGCTGGCGAAGTTGAACGCTATGTGGGGGACGACGCGCAGGTGTTGTTCGGCGGCTCCGAGGGGCTCGGGGGTGATGTCCCGCAGGGCGATGGCCGCGTCCTGCCAGTCGGCGTCGCCGTCGCCGTTGCGGTCGCGGGTGAGGATGACGGTGGCGCGGGGCAGGGGTTCGGTGTCGGTGGGGGCGGCTCCCGCGGCCCGGTGGGTCCACTGGCCGCAGGTGAGCTGGGTCTTGGTGTAGCCGGTGCGGGTGAGGGTCTGGCGGCGGAAGCGGCCGTTCTCCCAGGCGGTGGCGGCGTCGGGCCGGTCCTGGACGGTGTTGGTGTCGGCGGCGGCGGCGAGCCGGCCGGTGCTGACGACGGCGTAGGCGCAGCCGATGGGCGCCTCGTCGGCGGGCGTGTCCGGGCCGGGGCGGACGAGGGTGTCGCCGTTCTTGGCCTTGTCGAGCTGGATGCGGGCGGCGAGGAGTGCGGCTCCGGGCTGACTGCTGCGGACGCTGAGCAGGGCGAGTCCGGGGATGCGCAGGGTGCCGACGCGCAGGGCGGGGGTGTCGGCGATGCGGGTGATCCGCCAGTGGACGAGCAGGCCGTCGACGTGGATCTCGGCGTCGATGCGGGTGCCGCCGTCGAGGGTGAGGGCGTAGGCGGCGCGGTCGCCGCGGACGGTGGAGGTGACGTGGGGGGTGTGTTCCTTCTCGTCCACGAGCAGGGAGGTGACGGGGTCCTCCTGGGCGTGGACGACGTCTCCGGTGGGGCGGTGGGTGTAGGCGATGATGCGGGGGAAGGCGGTGTCGATGCGGACGTCGAGGTCGGCGGAGCGCAGGACGGCTTCGGCGGCGGGCCGGGTGGGGGTGGCGGCCGCGGCCGTCCCGGCGAGTGCGGTGGCACCGGCCGCTCCGGCGATGCCGGTGATGCCTGCGATTCCTGCGAGGGTGCCGGCGGTGACCACGGTGCGCCGGGTGGGCGCTCCGCTGCCGCCGTGCGGGGGCTGCTGCCGCGTCCCTGGGTCGACATCCACGCCGTGCTCCTCCTCCGTACCCCTCCGTACCTGTGGTCACGGCTCACAGTGGAGGGCGCGGGCTGCGACGCCCATGGACAAAAGTGCGGCGGCTCTTGGACTCCTGTCCGGAAGAGGGCAGGATCGTTTCATGATCGCAAAACTGATGTATCCCGTCGTCGACTGCCCGGATCCCGCCGCCCTGGCCGGTTTCTACGCCCGGATCCTGGACTGGGAGGTGGACGCCTCCGACCCGGAGTGGGTGTGGCTGACGTCCTCCACGGGGCAGCAGATCGCCTTCCAGGAGGCGAAGGACCACCGCCCGCCGCGCTGGCCGGACCCGGAGTTCCCGCAGCAGTTCCACCTGGACTTCGAGGTCGACACGATCGAGGACGTGGAGCGGGCCCAGCGCGAGGTGATCGCACTGGGGGCCACCTTCCTCCACGACAGCGGCGGCGAGCGGAAGGGGTTCCGGGTGTTCAACGACCCTGCGGGGCACCCCTTCTGCCTCTGCTACGGGCAGTCGCTCTAGGACTTGTCCCTTACCCGTAGCCCTACACCTGTCGGTCCAGACCCGCCGCCACCGCGCGCAACGCCTTCCCCGCTCCCCCGACCAGGGGGTCGCCGTGGCCGAAGCACGCCGTTTCGACGTCGAGGGCGGCCTGGCGACGGAAGGAGTCGAACAGCTGCGGCCGGTCGGTGTTGAACACGCCCGGCATCAGCTGCTGCACGTTGGCGATGGTGTCGCCCGTGAACAGCACGCCGGAGGCTGGCAGGTGGAGCGCGATCCCGCCGGCGGTGTGCCCGGGCACGTGGACGACCGTGGCCGCCTCGCCCCAGTCGAGGGTGTCGCCGTCGGCGAGTTCGCCGTCGACGGGGCAGGTGACCGTGGTGTGCGCGAGCTCCGGGACGAGCTCGTGCACGGACTCGAAGAGCGGCACCTCCCAGTCGAGGAAGGCGGGCGGCGGCTCGGGGACGTCGCCGCGGATCACCGGGGCGTCGCCGGCACCCGCCAGGACGCGCGCGCCGGTGGCGGCCGCGAGGGCGGCGGCGGAGCCGGTGTGGTCGCCGTGGGAGTGGGTGAGGACGATCTCGCGGAGGTCTCCGGGAGCGGCGCCGAGACCGCGCAGGGCGGCGAGGATCTGCTGCGCGTACCCGGGCAGGCCCGTGTCGACGAGGGTCCAGCTTTCGTCGGGCAGGCGGAGGGCGTAGGCCTGCCCGACGGGGAAGCGGAACATCCATATGCGGTCGGTGACTTGGGAGGTCTCCATGGCGGCTTCCTTGCTGATCTTCATGACGCCCACCGTAGGCACGCGGAGGGCGCGCGCCCGGGGTTTTGCGCCCGTGGCGGATTGAGCGCGGGGCGAACGGGCCGCCGGGCGACGGCGTCGTGCCTGCCGCGGGCGGTACCGCCCGTGGTCCCGGGCCCGCCCTACCGCCTGCGGTCCGCCGGGAAGAGCGCCGTGACCTCCCAGCCGCCCTCCGGTGCGGGGCCCGCGCGCAGGATGCCGCCCATGGCCTTGGCGCGCTCGCTGAGGCCGACGAGCCCGAAGCCGCCGCCGCGGGCCTTGTCGGAGAGGACGGCCGCGTGCTTGCCGTCGTCGGCGATGCGCAGCTCGACGCCGGCCGGGACGCCGCGGATCCCGATCCGTACGGCCGTGGCGTCGGCGGCGTGCTTGCGGATGTTGGTGAGGGCCTCGCGGACGACGCGGTGGACGCCGGCGGCGACCTCGGCGGGGATCCAGTTCTCCATCCCCTTCTCGATGTAGAGGGTGACGGGCGGCCCGGTGCGGGCGAAGGCCTCGGTGAGGGCGCGCACTTCCGGCAGGCCCGCCACCGGTTCGGTCTCGGCGTCGCCCTCGCGCAGGATGCCCACCAGGCGCCGCATGGAGCTCAGGGATTCGCCGGCCGAGACCTCGATGCGTTCGAAGGCGGCCGCCGCGGCGGGCCCGTCGAGGGCGGTGAAGCGGGCGGCCTGGGCCTGGACGACGATGCCGGTGACGTGGTGGGCGACGAGGTCGTGGAGCTCGCGGGCGAGTTCGAGGCGCTCGGCGTTGCGGACGGCCGCGAGGTCGCGGACGCGCTGCCCGGACTGGCTGCGCAGCAGCATCGAGTACGCGGTGACGACGACGGTGAGCGTGCAGAAGACGGCGGTGAACGGCCCGGGGTCGAGGTCGCGCATGGGGGCGGCGAGGCAGGCGAGGGCGAGCGTGGGGCCGAGGATCGCGGCGACGCGCGTGGAGGCGCGCTGGAGGACGGAGGTGAGGAGGGCGAGCAGGGCGATGGCCTCGCCCATGCCCCACACGGTCTCGGGGTGCTGCCCCGTCATCAGGACGAGGCTGGTGGTCCAGGAGACGGCGACGGCGGCGGAGGCCCGGACGGTGAGGGGGATCCACTTGTAGGGGACGGCGCACAGGCAGACGGCGACGCCCGAGGCCAGCACCATGGCGTGGGGGCGGCTCGGCTGCCGGGCGAGGACGATGCTCTCGGAGACGACCAGGCAGAGCAGGGCGACCGCGAGGGCGACCTTCGCGGCGGCGGCGCGCCGGGGGTGCCGGGCGGCCCATCCGGCCACTCTGTTCATGCGCTGCCCGTGGCCAGTCCGCTCTCCCAGGCCCACGCCGCGATCTCGACGCGGTTACGGGCGTCGAGCTTCAGCTGCACGTTGGCCAGGTGGGTCTTGACCGTGGACAGCGAGACGAAGAGCTCGGCGGCGATCTCGGCGTTGGTGGCGCCGCGGGCCAGGCAGCGCACGACGTCGGCCTCGCGGTCGGTGAGCGGCTCGGAGGGGGCCCGGGCGGGGCCCGCCGGGTTGGCGGGGGCCATGTCGCGCAGGAGGCGGACGGTGATGGCGGGCGAGATGAGGGAGTCGCCGACGGCGGCGGCGTGCACGGCCTCGACGAGCATGGCGGGGCTCGCGTCCTTGAGCAGGAAGCCGGAGGCGCCGTTGCGGAGCGCGGTGTGCACGTACTCGTCGAGGTCGAAGGTGGTGACGATGACGATGCGGGGGCGCCGTCCGGTGCCGGGGCGGTCGGCGGCGCGTTCGGAGAGGCGGCGGGTGACCTCCAGGCCGTCGAGCTTGGGCATGCGGATGTCGAGGAGGAGCACGTCGGGCTCGTACTGCTCGACGGCGGTGAGGGCGGCCTCGCCGTCCACGACGTCGGCGACGACCTCGATGTCGGGCTGGCTCTCCAGGATCATGCGGAAGCCGGTGCGGACCATCTCCTGGTCGTCCGCGATGACCACGGTGATCGCCATACTCGTTCCTTGCGCTGTGCCGGCCGTGCGGGGGCCTGGTGTGTGCGGGTGACGGGCCGGTGCCGCCTCCGGCCGCCCCTCCATGTCAGCGGGGCCGCTGGGCCGCCGCAACCGCGGGTCAGGCTCCGGTGCGGGCGGCGGCGCGCCGGGCGGCGAGGCGGCGCATGCCGTAGGCGCCGCCGCCGAGGGCGAGCAGCCCGGCGCCGCCCGCGAGGGCGGGGGTGCCGATGTCGTGGCGGACCTTGATGACCTCGCCGGCCTCGACGACGCGCTTGACGGGGTTGCTGGAGGCCGCGTGGAGGGTGCGCGCGGGGGGCGTGGCCTGCTGCTCGTGGCCCTCCGCGGAGCCGTTGCGCACGGTGACCACGCCGCGGGCGTGCTTGGCGCCCTTGTCGTGGCCGGCGCCGCTGCTCGTGACCGTGGTGCCCTCGGCCCCGTCGGGGGTGTGCCGCAGCGTGCCGGAGGCGAAGTCGTAGTAGTTCGTCAGCCCGGTGCCGTCGAGGGAGGCGCGCAGGGTGGGCTTGTGCGTGTCGCCGCCGAGGATGCGCAGGTGGAGCCGGTCGAGGTCGGCCGTGGGGCGGGCGGTGTCGAAGGTGTGGCGCTGCTTGCCGTGCTTGGTCACGGTGACGGTCGTGCCGCGCTCGCCGGAGGTCAGCCGGGCCCGGCTGCCGTCGGGCAGCTGGACCTGCTGCACGACGACGGGGCGGTCCGGGCGGGTGGGGCGGCCGCTGCCGCCGTCCGTGTCGCCGGCGGTGCGCAGGTCCGCGGCGAACGCGCTCGCCGTGGGCCAGGCCACCGCGCCGACGGCTGCGGCGAGGACGGTGGCGGCGGCGATGCGGGTCTTGGCGGACACGGAGGTGGTCCCTTTCCGTAACGGACGGCTCGGTCTGCGGCCGCCGCGGGCGCCCCGGATTCGTGTCGTCCTCCGGGGCCGGCGGGCCACGCTCCTCACGTTACGGGCCTTTATCGCGCCCACACCTCGACTGTCCGACCATTCCCGCCTCGGCCGAAAGGATGACGGAGGCCCGCCCACGTCATACCGGAGTCGGGCGGGCGGGCCGGGGAGGGCCGTACCGGGACTGGTCCGTACGGGTTCGCGGGACCATCCGGACGGCCCAGCGGGCCGGGGGGGCGGGGCCTGCCCGGCGGGACGTGGCGGGATCCGCCGGGCAGGCCGGTCGTCAGCCGCCCAGGCTCGCGGCGGCGCTCTTGATGTTCGCCGCGAAGGTGCTCACCTCGGTGTAGACGCCGGGGTAGTGCGGCCGGGCGCAGCCCTCGCCCCAGCTGACGATGCCGACCTGGATCCAGGCGCCGGCCGCGTCCTTGCGGAACATCGGGCCGCCGGAGTCGCCCTGGCAGGTGTCGACGCCGCCCTGGTCGAGGTACCCGGCGCAGATCTCCTCGCCGGCTATGAGGTTGCCGTAGGCCTTCTGGCAGGCGGTGTCGTCGACGAAGGGGACGGTGGCCTTGAGGAGCTGCCGCTGCTGGCTGCCGCCTTCGCGGTCCGCGCCCCAGCCGGCGATGGTGAAGGTGCCGTTGTTGTAGGCGGAGGTGTCGGCGGTCTTGAGGGTCGGCAGGTTGATGGGCTGCGCGAGCTTGATCAGCGCCCAGTCCTTGCCGGAGCCGTTGTAGCCGGGGGCCTGGAGCACCCGGGTGGACTTCACCTTGATCGCCTGGGAGGAGCCGAGGTCGGCGACGCCGGCCGTGGCGGTGATGGAGGTGTTGGCGCCGCTGCCGCTGACGCAGTGGGCCGCGGTGAGGACGATCTGCTGGGTGTAGAGCGAGCCGCCGCATCCCATGGACAGCCGCACCATCCAGGGGAATTCGCCTTGCTGGGCGGGGGTGCCGCCGACCACGCCCGGGCGCGGGGTGGGGTCGTCGGCCAGGGCGGCGGTGGCGGTGAGGGCGAGCGCGGCGACGGTGGCCGCGCCGACGGCGACGGTTCTCCTGAGCGTGAAGAGGAAGGAGCGCAACGGTCTTCCTTTCGTGGGAGGTTACGCACGAATGTCAGGCTCATGACAATCCCGGCCGTCCGATTACCGGAATCGAACCTTCGATGCGCGGTGCGATTATGAGGATCGGACGAACGTGCGACAAGCACCCCGTTTCGGCCAGCCCGGCGCACTGCCCGCCGGCGGGGCCCCGCCCGTACAGTGGACAGGGGGCGCAGCGGCCGGCAGGGGGACCCCAGGGGGTGGTCACGCGTGGGCACCGGCATCGAGATCGTGCACGGCTTTCCGCACATCGCGACGGTGCGCGCCGCGATCACCGCGCTGTACAAGCGCCTCTCCTACGACACGGTGCACAGCTTCGGGCTCAGCGTGCCCCCGTCCGACGTCGCCTTCTCCGACGAGGAGAATCCCTACCTCGGCGTGCAGCGCGTCGCCGGCGCGATGGTGCGGCACCTGCGGCTGCCGGACGCCCGGATGATCGTCAGCTTCCGCGAGATGCGGCACGCGGGCAGCATCGAGCTCGCCGCCGGCCCGGAGTACTTCATCGAGCTCAACTCCCGCTTCAAGACCCACCGCAGGGACATCGGCGCGGCCCTCTCCCACGAGGTCATGCACGTCTACCTGCACCGGCTCGGCCTCGCCTTCCCCGGCACGCGGGACAACGAGATCCTCACCGACACCGCGGCGGCCTACCTGGGGGCGGGCTGGCTGCTGCTGGACGCCTACCGCGAGTCGTCGGTCTCCACGCAGAAGCTCGGCTACCTCACCCCGGAGGAGTTCGGCTACGTCATCGCCAAGCGGGCGCTGGCCTTCGGCGAGGACCCCTCCCCGTGGTTCACCAGCCCCCAGGCGTACGAGGCCTACGTGAAGGGCCTGGCGGAGGCCCGGCGCGACGGCCGGCGGCCCCCGCTCGCGGCGGCCGGGCGGCTCGGCCGCCACCGCTACGCCCGCGACCGGCGCGCCGTGCAGAGCGCGAGGCCCGGCACGCCGGGCGAGCGGGACTACGCCTTCGAGGGCGACGGCCCGCTGCGGGTCAGCTTCCCGTGCCCGACGTGCCACCAGCGCATCCGGGTGCCGGTACGGGGAAAGGTACGAGCACGCTGCGGGCTCTGCCGCACCGTGCTCGACTGCGACACGTAGGGCCGCGCCCGGCTGCCCTCAACCCGTACCGCCGTTGCGCCAGTGCCCGCGCAGGATCTTCTCGGCCGGCTTGCCATGCGGGGTGTAGGCGAGGCGCCGCGGGGTCTCGCCGCTGTCGGGCCAGTCGTCCCACATCCACCAGCAGACCCCCGCCCACCAGGGCTTTCCGTCGAGGGCGGTGAGCAGCGCCTCGTAGGCGGCGGCCTGTTCGTCCTCCCCGGCGCTCTTGCTGACGGTCCAGGAGTAGGGCGCGGTGGTGGCGCCGCGCTGGCTGACGTAGCCGGCCTCGGTGAAGAGGATCCTGCGGTGGTGGCGGGCGGAGAAGGCGGCGAGCTCCCGCGTGATGGGCTTCCAGGCGTCGCGCAGCCGGGCGGCGTCGGCGGTGGGGCGGTCGGCGAGGGGCCAGTAGGCGTCGATGCCGATGACGTCGAGGTCGTCCCAGAAGGGGACGGTGCGGTACTCGTCGTAGTTGGCGGCGTAGGTCAGCGGCCCGCGGTACTGCGCGCGGACGGCCCGGACGACCTTGCTCCAGCGGGCGCCGTCGCGGGAGGTGCCGGCCAGTTCGGTGCCGACGGCGAACTGTTCGGCCCCCGTGTCTTCGGCGAGCTTCGCGTAGTGGGTGATGAAGCGCTCGTACGCGCTGAACCAGGCGCCGGGGTCGTGCGGCCGGATGCCCGCCCGGTCGCCGCCCTGCGCGAGGTCGACGTGGGGTTTGAGCATGACCTTGAGGCCGGTCCGGTGGGCGAGCCCGATGATGTGCCGGAGGCTGTCGTCGCCGGCGGTCTCGCCGGTGGTGTGCATGTCCGCCTCGGCGGCGCCGTCCTGGTACCAGGTGGGGGTGAAGGTCACCCAGCGGGCGCCGGTGGCCGCGATCTGCCGCAGGTACGCCGCGGCGTCGGGGCTGCTGTAGTCGCCGGTGTTCCACGAGGGGAGCGTGATGCCGCGCAGTCCCGCCGCCTTTCCGTCCCCGGGGCGGGTGCCCGTGCTCGGTCCGGGCCCCTCCTCCCCGCCCTCCCCTCCCCGGCCGGAGGAGCACCCGGCGAGGAGGAGGGCGGCCGCGAGCAGCGCGCCGGCCGCCCTCCTCCGGGCGTTCACTGCTTCAGGTCCGCGGGGCCGACGAAGGTGTAGCCGAGGGCCTTGATGCCCTCGATCGTCTGCTGCAGCGGCGCCACCGGGTAGTAGGGGTGGTAGAAGAAGCTCGCCACGCCGTCGCGGACGGCCAGGTTGGCCTTGGCCGAGGCGATCAGGTCGGCGGGGAAGCGGGGCGGGTGGTTGTTGTACGCGTCGGGCTCGTAGTTGCCGATGTTCTCGGGCAGGACGGTCGTCCCGTAGACGTCCTTGACCGCGTACGGGAAGAACTGGCCGATGTAGCGGCCGGTGTCCGGTGTGCCACCGGTGAGCGTGCCGGAGAAGTACAACGAGCGCTCCAGGCGGGCGGAGTAGTTCTGGCCGAAGACACGGTAGTCGGTGGCGGAGGCCGCGTAGTGCGGAGTGGTCCAGAAGGCCGGTTTCGGCAGTCCGGCGGCGGCGAAGCCCGCCAGGGCCTGGGTGACCCGGCTCTGGGCCCAGACGGTGGAGTCCTCCGCGGGCGGCCCGTCGAGGATCACGTTGTCCGAGGTGTCGACGTGGGCGCGGAAGAACTCGAAGTCGTCGCCGGTGACGCCGTTGTAGGGGTTGTTCGCCGTGCCGTACTGGTGGGTGTAGCCGTGGTTCATCAGGACGGCGCCGTTGGCGAGCATGTGCTTCAGCTCGGCGACGACGGCCGGGGCCTGGGCGAGGGTGACGGTCTCGGGGACGCCGTTGTTGTAGGTGCCCTTGGGGTCCTTGTAGACCGGGATGACGTTGATCCCGTACGGGATGTTCTGCGACTTGAGGTAGTTCGCGATGGCCCGCAGCTGGGCGGGCTCGGCCTTGGGGCTGATGTCCTCCAGCCGCACGAAGGCCCGGTGGCGCTCGGCGGTCGCGGGGGCGAGGGCGTCGAAGAGGAGGTCTTCGAAGACGATGACGCGGTCGCTCTCGGAGACGTAGGCGAAGGGCATCTCGCCGAGGTAGGTGAGGTTCGAGGAGCGGATCGCCCAGGGGCTGACGGCGCCGGAGGTGCCGTCCTTGGCCTCGGCGAGGCGGGTGACCGCCGGGTAGCCGGGCCCGGTGAGGATGTCCGGGTGGAGCACTCCCCCGTCCTGGCCGGCGGGGATCTTCCGGGTCAGCTGCCGTCCCTTGTACGTGACCTGGTTGATGTTCCCGACGGAACCGCCGGACTCGTAGTACGAGTTGGTGGGGTCCCAGCCGTACTTCTGCTTGAACTGCGTGACGCCGACGGCGCCCGCCATGTTCCAGATGTTGTCGCCGATCCAGGTCACGGGCCGGCTCGTGGCCAGCGCGTCCTGGTAGAAGGCGGCGGGGACGGCGTCGGGGATGGTGCCCCCGTAGTAGGTCGAACCGAGGTAGACCGTGGCGGTGTACTGGTTCACCATGCCGGCGGTGTAGGCCGAGACGGGCTTGGCGGTGACGGTGCCGAAGTGGCCGGCGAGGTTGGCCGTCGCCATGGCGTAGAGCTCGCCCAGCTGCCCGTAGGGGCCGGCGTTGTCGTACAGGACGAGGGCCGAGGTGCCGGCCGGAGCGGCGGCCGCCTGGGCGGCGGGGGCCTTCGTGAGGGGCGCGAGGGTCAGGGCCAGCCTGCCCGCGCGGCGCAGCCGGTCCGAGCCGATCCGGGCCTTCACCGCGGCGGCGAGGTCCTTGGTGCTGTTCGGTGAGAGCGAGACCGGGTTCACGGCGTCGGTGGCGCGCGGCCGGGATATCGCGCCCTCGGCGCTCCGGGAAAGCACGACGCCGCCCAGCAGGGCGGCGAGGAGCATGACGACGGCGGAGATCCGGACTTTCCTGGATCTCCAGCACTTCTTTTGCATGAAATTCCCCCTGGGTAATGCAGCGGTCGCCACCCCCGTTCCTTCGGGGGCCCGACAGGCGCCAGATTCTTCTGGCCGGGAAGGATGTATGTCAATAGACAACTTCGATCTCGAATGTGCAGTTCCGTGCAGCCATCCTGGTGCAGACCAGAGGTCACACCCGTCACAGATAAGCGATCACCAGGCATAATTACCGGTACGTTCACCGAATTTGAGATTCCGCTCCAACAATTCTCATCAAGTCCGACAGTAGTACCTGTCTGATCTGATACCTTCCCTGCGCATGCCTTGCCTCGCATCGAGGCGACATACGGGGGAGAACTCATGTACGGAAAACCCGCTCTGGGATCCGTCCTGCCCATGGCCGGGCTCACTGCGGCACCGGAAGTGCTACCGGGCATTCCATTTGCCCGCGGATTGCAGGAGGCGGCCGGGGCCGGATTCCTCTTGTACTGTGCGAGCGCTTTCGTCATCATCGCCGTCAAACTCTGGTTCGCCGTCCGCGCCACCACCATGGACCACAGCCCCGGCGGCCGGCCTTGACCGGCGAGATCCTGCTGGGATCCGCCATCGCCATCATCGTGATGGCGGGCTGCTACAACACCGCTCTCTTCCTGCTCTCCCGGCGCCGGGTGCGCCGCGTCCGCGGCCCCCGCCAACGGCGTCTGTACGTCTTTCTGCTCGCCTGTCTGAACGAGGAAAAGGTTCTCGCCGAGAGCCTGGCCCGCATCACTGCCCTGCCCGCAGGCAATTTCCTCGCCCTGGTGATCGACGACGGCTCCGACGACGGGACCGCGGAGGTCGCCCGCGCCGCCGACCCCGAGCGCGTCCGGCTGCTGCAGCGCACCCTGCCCGATGCCCGCCGGGGCAAGGGCGCCGCCCTCAACGCCGGAATACGGCACCTGCGCGAGTCGGGCCTGCTCGACGGCTACGACCCGCGCGACGTCATCGTCTGCGTCGTCGACGCCGACGGCCGCCTCGACGAACACGTGGTCCAGTCCGTCGACCCCTTCTTCGACAATCCGCGCACCGGCGCCACCCAGGTCGGCGTACGGATGTACAACCGCCACCAAGGGCTGCTGGCCCGGCTCCAGGACATGGAATTCGTCATCTACGGCGATATCTTCCAGTGCGCCCGGCGCTATATCGGCAGCGTCGGAATGGGCGGCAACGGACAGTTCATGCGGCTCGCCGCGCTGGATTCCCTCGCCCCGCCCGGCGAGACGGCCGGCGGGCCCTGGAGCGACTCGCTGACCGAGGACCTCGACCTCGGGGTCCGCCTCATCGCCCGCGGCTGGACCAACCAGCACTGCACCGCGGCGGCCGTCTCCCAGCAGGCCGTGCTCGACGTACGGCGCCTGGTGCGCCAGCGCTCCCGCTGGTTCCAGGGCCACCTGCAGTCGGCGGGGCTGGTGCCGCTGATCCTGCGCTCCGTCCCCACCCGCGCCGCCGTCGACCTGCTCTACCACCTCTCCAGCCCGGTCCTGATCCTGCTCACCTCCCTGCTGCCGCTGTCCTTCCTGGTCGCGGTGGCCGGCACCGTCATCGGCTCCGTGCAGGCCGGGCGCGCCCTGATCTCCCCGATGTGGATCATCGGCCCGTACGTGCTCTCCTTCACCGCGGCCTACGCGTACGGATTCGTCTACCGCCGGCGCGAACGCGGCCTCGGGCTCGTGCGCTCGATCCTGCTCTCGCACGTCTTCATCTTCTACGGCTACATCTGGTTCGCGGCCGGCTGGTGGGGACTGTGGCGGATGCTCACCGGCAAGCAGACGTGGCTGAAGACGGCGCGCACCTGAAGCGACCGCGCGCACCCGAACCCCCGCACTCCACCCGCCCGTCAGGCCTTCCCCGCGACAGGCCTTTCCCAGGGAGAACCATGTCCGCTGACCTCATCACCGCGCCCGTACGCGCCATGCTCGTACTGGGCACCCGACCCGAGGCCATCAAACTGGCGCCCGTGGCCCGTGCCATGGCGCACTCCCCGCTCTTCGAGCCGCTCGTCGTCACCACCGGCCAGCACCGCGAGATGCTCCACCAGATGCTGGACCTGCTGCGCGTACCGGTCCACACCGGGCTCGACGTCATGCGCGAGCGGCAGCAGCTGTCCACCCTCACCGCCCGCCTCGTGGACGGCCTCGGCGAGGTGATCCGTGCCGGGCGCCCCGACCTCGTCGTCGTCCAGGGCGACACCACCACCGCCCTGACCGGCGCCCTCGCCGCGTTCTACGAGCACGTCCCCATCGCCCACGTGGAGGCCGGCCTGCGCACCGGCGTCCTCGACAACCCCTTCCCGGAGGAGCTCAACCGGCGCCTGATAGGGCGTATGGCCCGCTGGCACTTCGCGCCCACGGAGCGCGCCGCGGCCCACCTGGCGGCCGAAGGCGTCCCGGACGCCGAAGTGTTCACCACCGGCAACACCGTCATCGACAACCTGCTGTGGGTGCTGGCCGAGGGCACCGGCCGCTGCCTCTTCCGCACCGGCCTGCGGCGCGTGCTGGTCACCCTGCACCGCCGCGAGAACCAGGGCGCGGTGATGCGCTCCATGGGCCGGGCCCTGTGCCGGCTCGCCGACCGCGGCGACGTGGAGATGGTGGTGCCGCTGCACAAGAGCCCCGCGGTCCGCGAGGCCCTCCTGCCGGAGCTGACCGGCCACCCGCACATCGAGGTCGTCGAACCGCTCGGCTACCTCGACTTCTCCGCCACGCTCGCCGGATGCGACCTGGTCCTCACCGACTCCGGCGGCATCCAGGAGGAGGCCCCCACCCTCGGCAAGCCCGCCCTCGTGCTGCGCACGACCACCGAGCGCCCCGAGGCGGTCGAGGCCGGCGCGGCCCGGCTCGTGGGCACCGAACCGGAGTGCATCCTGGAGGCCGCCGTCCACCTTTTGGATGATCCTGCCGCCTACGAGCGGATGGCCACGGCGGGCAATCCCTTCGGGGACGGACACGCCACCGACCGCATCATCGCCCAGCTCGCGGAGGACTTCGGCGCCGACCCGGACGACGGCGGCGGGCCCGAACTGGTCGCCTCCCGCACCGAGGGGCCGGGGTCATACTCGACGGCATGACGAGAGTTCAGCGGCTGCTCGGTCTCGCGCTGCTCGCCGCCGTCGTGGTGGCGGGCGCCGCCCTCGCGGCGAGCAGCCTCTGGTCCGGCGACGGCGAGCCGGAGCGGCCGTGGGCCGAGGGCTCGGTCCACGGCCCGTGGCGGTCGGTCTTCGACGGCCACGGCGAGAACATCGGCCGCCACGACGGCCTCTTCCTCGCCCCCCTGCCCGCCCGGGTGCCGGACGAGACCCACGCCGGACTGATCGTCTCCACGGACCGCTTCGGGGATCTGGACTACGAGGCGCGCATGCGGACCGTCGCCCAGCTGCGCACGCCCGAGCCCAATCCGTGGGAGGTGCCGTGGCTGCTGTGGGCGTACACCGACCCCGAGCACTTCTACTACGTCACCCTCAAGCCCAACGGCTGGGAGCTCGGCAAGCGCGACCCGGCCTACGAGGGCGGGCAGCGCTTCCTGGCGACCGGCCAGGGGAGCTTCCCCGTAGGCGAGTGGTCCTCCGTCCGCGTCGCGCAGCGCGGCGCACGCATGGAGGTGAGCGTCGACGGCCGGGGCCTGGTGGCCTACGAGGACCACGAGCGGCCCTACCGGGAGGGCAGCGTGGGGGTGTACACCGAGGACGCGAAGGTGGAGTTCCGCGATCTGCTGGTGCGCCGGACCGGGTGACGGCCGGTACGGCGCGGGTACGACAGCGCGGCGCCTGCCACCTGTGGTCGGGGTGGGGCAGGCGCCGCGAGCTTTTCGGGGAGGGTCAGACCGTCAGGGAGCGGTCCGTCGGGCGGACCGGGGCCGGCAGGGTGCTGGTGCCGGTGAGGTGGCGGTCCACGCCGCGGGCGGCGGAGCGGCCCTCGGCGATGGCCCAGACGATGAGGGACTGGCCGCGCCCGGCGTCACCGGCGACGAACACGCCGGGGACGTTGGTGGCGTAGTCGGCGTCGCGGGCGATGTTGCCGCGGGCGTCCAGCTCCAGGCCGAACTGCTCGACGAGGCCGTTCTGCACGTCGGTGCCGGTGAAGCCCATGGCGAGGGTGACCAGCTGGGCCGGGATCCTCCGCTCGGTGCCGGGCTTCTGCGTGAGCTTGCCGCCGGCGAACTCCACCTCGACGAGGTGCAGCCACTGGACGTTGCCGTCCTCGTCCCCTTCGAAGTGGGTGGTGGAGACGGAGTAGACGCGCTCGCCGCCCTCCTCGTGGGCCGAGGTGACCTTGTAGAGCATGGGGAAGGTGGGCCAGGGCTGGCCCTCGTTCCGCTCCTCCCCCGGCCGGGGCATGATCTCCAGCTGGGTGACGGAGGCCGCGCCCTGGCGGTGGGCGGTGCCCACGCAGTCGGCGCCGGTGTCGCCGCCGCCGATGACGACGACGTGCTTGCCCTCGGCGGTGATCGGGGAGACCGTCAGGTCGCCCTCCTGCACCTTGTTCGCCATGGGCAGGTACTCCATCGCGAAGTGGACGCCCTTGAGGTCGCGGCCGGGGACGGCCAGGTCGCGGGAGGTGGTGGCGCCGGCGGCGATGACGACGGCGTCGTAGCGCTTGCGGAGCTTGGCGGCGTCGATGTCGCGGCCGATCTCCACCTCGGTGCGGAACTTGGTGCCCTCCGCGCGCATCTGCTCGATGCGGCGGTTGATGTGCCGCTTCTCCATCTTGAACTCGGGGATGCCGTAGCGCAGCAGGCCGCCGATGCGGTCGGCGCGCTCGTACACCGCGACCGTGTGCCCGGCCCGGGTCAGCTGCTGGGCGGCGGCCAGGCCGGCGGGGCCGGAGCCGATGACGGCGACGGTCTTGCCGGAGAGCCGCTCGGGCGGCTGGGGGGTGACGTCGCCCGCGGCCCACGCCTTGTCGACGATGGTGACTTCGACGTTCTTGATGGTGACGGGCTGCTGGTTGATGCCGAGCACGCAGGCGGACTCGCAGGGCGCGGGGCACAGGCGGCCGGTGAACTCGGGGAAGTTGTTGGTCGCGTGCAGCCGCTCGCTCGCGGCCTGCCAGTCGTCGCGGTAGGCGTAGTCGTTCCACTCGGGGATGAGGTTCCCGAGCGGGCAGCCGTTGTGACAGAACGGGATGCCGCAGTCCATGCAGCGGCTCGCCTGCTTGCTGATGATCGGCAGGAGCGAGCCGGGGACGTGGACCTCGTTCCAGTCGCGGACGCGCTCGGCGACGGGACGGGTGCGGGCGACCTCGCGGTCCTCGGTCAGAAAGCCCTTCGGGTCAGCCATGGGTCGCCGCCTCCATCATCTTCTCGTGGGTCTCGGTCTCGGAGAGACCGGCTCGCTCGGCGGCGTCCTTGGCGGCGAGCACTGCCTTGTAGGTGGCCGGGACGACCTTGCGGAAGCGGCCGGCGGCCGTGTCCCAGTCGGCGAGGAGCCCGGCCGCGACGGTGGAGGCGGTCTCCTCTTGGTGGCGGCGCACGACGTCGTGCAGCCACTGCCGGTCGTCGGCGTCGAGGGTCTCGACGGCGCCGGCCAGCTCCTTGTTGACGTTGTCGGGGTCGAGGTCGACGACGTAGGCGACGCCGCCGGACATGCCGGCCGCGAAGTTGCGCCCGGTCTCGCCGAGGACGACGGCCCGGCCGCCCGTCATGTACTCGCAGCCGTGGTCGCCCACGCCTTCGGAGACCACGGTGGCACCGGAGTTGCGGACGCAGAAGCGTTCGCCGACCCGGCCGCGCAGGAACATCTCGCCGCCGGTGGCGCCGTAGGCGAGGGTGTTGCCGGCGATGACCGAGTACTCGGCCAGGTGGTCGGCGCCGCGGTCGGGGCGGACGACGATGCGGCCGCCGGAGAGGCCCTTGCCCACGTAGTCGTTGGCGTCGCCCTCCAGGCGCAGGGTGACGCCGCGGGGCAGGAAGGCGCCGAAGGACTGGCCGGCGGAGCCCGTGAAGGTGATGTCGACGGTGTCGTCGGGCAGTCCGGCGCCGCCGAACCGCTTGGTGACCTCGTGGCCGAGCATCGTGCCCACGGTGCGGTTGATGTTGCGGATGGGCACCTGGGCGCGGACGGGGCGGGCGTCCTCGGCGGAGGAGACCTCGAGGGCGTCGGCGGCCAGCTTGACGAGCTCGTTGTCGAGGGCCTTGGCCAGGCCGTGGTCCTGCTCGGTGGTGCGGTGGCGGACGGCCCCGGCGGGCAGGTCCGGCACGTGCAGCAGCGGGGCGAGGTCCAGTCCCTGGGCCTTCCAGTGGGTCACGGCCCGGCCGGTGTCGAGGAGTTCGGCCTGGCCGACGGCCTCCTCAAGGGTGCGGAAGCCCAGCTCGGCGAGGATCTCGCGGACCTCCTCGGCGATGAACTCGAAGAAGTTGACGACGAATTCGGCCTTGCCGGAGAACCGCTCGCGCAGCACGGGGTTCTGGGTGGCGATGCCGACCGGGCAGGTGTCCAGGTGGCAGACGCGCATCATGACGCAGCCGGAGACGACCAGCGGGGCGGTGGCGAAGCCGAACTCCTCGGCGCCGAGGAGGGCGGCGACGATCACGTCGCGGCCGGTCTTCAGCTGGCCGTCGGTCTGCACGACGATGCGGTCGCGCAGGCCGTTGAGCAGCAGCGTCTGCTGGGTCTCGGCGAGGCCGAGCTCCCAGGGGCCGCCCGCGTGCTTGAGGGAGGTGAGCGGCGAGGCGCCCGTGCCGCCGTCGTGGCCGGAGATCAGGACGACGTCGGCGTGGGCCTTGGAGACGCCCGCCGCGACCGTGCCGACGCCGACCTCGGACACCAGCTTCACGTGGATGCGGGCGGCCGGGTTGGCGTTCTTGAGGTCGTGGATCAGCTGGGCGAGGTCCTCGATGGAGTAGATGTCGTGGTGCGGAGGCGGCGAGATCAGGCCGACGCCCGGGGTGGAGTGCCGGGTCTTCGCGACCCAGGGGTAGACCTTGTGGCCGGGCAGCTGGCCGCCCTCGCCGGGCTTGGCGCCCTGGGCCATCTTGATCTGGATGTCGTCGGAGTTGACCAGGTACTCGCTCGTGACGCCGAAGCGGCCGGAGGCGACCTGCTTGATGCTGGAGCGGCGCTCGGGGTCGTAGAGGCGCTCGGGGTCCTCGCCGCCCTCGCCGGTGTTGGACTTGCCGCCCAGCCGGTTCATGGCGATGGCGAGGGTCTCGTGGGCCTCGCGGGAGATGGAGCCGTACGACATGGCGCCGGTGGAGAAGCGCTTGACGATCTCGCTGACGGGCTCGACCTCGTCGAGGGGGACGGGCTCCCGGTCGGTCCTGAGCGAGAACAGGCCGCGGAGCGTCATCAGCCGCTCGGACTGCTCGTTCACACGCTCGGTGTACTGCTTGAAGATGTCGTAGCGGCGGGCGCGCGTGGCGTGCTGCAGCCGGAAGACGGTGTCGGGGTCGAAGAGGTGCGGCTCGCCCTCGCGGCGCCACTGGTACTCGCCGCCGATGTCGAGGCGGCGGTGGGTGGCCGCGATGCCGGTGGCCGGGTAGGCCTTGGCGTGGCGGGCGGCGACGTCGCGGGCGACGACGTCCAGGCCGGCGCCGCCGATCTTGGTGGCGGTGCCGTGGAAGTAGGTCTCGACGAACTCCTCGTTCAGGCCGATCGCCTCGAAGACCTGGGCGCCGCGGTAGGAGGCGACGGTGGAGATGCCCATCTTGGACATGACCTTCAGGACGCCCTTGCCGAGGGCCTTGATGAGGTTGCGGATCGCGGCCTCGGGCTCGATGTCCTGCAGGAACGTCCCTGCTCGGACGAGGTCCTCGACGGACTCCATCGCCAGGTACGGGTTGACGGCCGCCGCGCCGTAGCCGATGAGCAGCGCGACGTGGTGGACCTCGCGGACGTCGCCGGCCTCGACCAGCAGGCCCACGTGGGTGCGCTGCTTGGTGCGGATGAGGTGGTGGTGGACGGCGGAGGTGAGCAGCAGCGACGGGATCGGCGCGTGCTCGGCGTCGGAGTGGCGGTCGGAGAGGACGACGAGCCGGGCGCCGTCGGCGATGGCGGCGTCGGCCTCGGCGCAGATCTCCTGCAGGCGGGCGGCCAGGGCCTCGCCGCCGCCGGTGACGCGGTAGAGGCCGGAGAGGGTGACGGCCTTCAGGCCCGGCATGTCGCCGTCGGCGTTGATGTGGATGAGCTTGGCGAGCTCGTCGTTGTCGATGACGGGGAAGGGCAGGGTGACGCTGCGGCAGGAGGCCGCGGTGGGCTCCAGCAGGTTGCCCTGCGGGCCGAGGGAGGAGATCAGCGAGGTGACGAGCTCCTCGCGGATGGCGTCCAGCGGCGGGTTGGTGACCTGCGCGAACAGCTGGGTGAAGTAGTCGAAGAGCAGCCGGGGCCGCTCGGAGAGCGCGGCGATCGGGGAGTCGGTCCCCATCGAACCGATGGGCTCGGCCCCGGCCTTGGCCATGGGCGCGAGGATGACGCGCAGCTCCTCCTCGGTGTAGCCGAAGGTCTGCTGGCGGCGGGTGACCGAGGCGTGGGTGTGCACGATGTGCTCGCGCTCGGGGAGGTCGGCCAGGTCGATCAGGCCGGCCTCCAGCCAGTCGCCGTAGGGCGCCGCGGCGGCGAGCCCGGCCTTGATCTCGTCGTCCTCGATGATGCGGTGGTGCTCGGTGTCGACCAGGAACATCCGGCCGGGCTGCAGGCGGCCCTTGCGGACGACCTTCGCCGGGTCGATGTCGAGGACGCCGACCTCGGAGGAGAGCACGACGAGGCCCTCGTCGGTGACCCAGTAGCGGCCGGGGCGCAGGCCGTTGCGGTCGAGGACGGCGCCGACGAGGGTGCCGTCGGTGAAGGTGACGCAGGCCGGGCCGTCCCAGGGCTCCATCTGGGTGGAGTGGTACTGGTAGAAGGCGCGCCGGGCCGGGTCCATGGAGGCGTGGTTCTCCCAGGCCTCCGGGATCATCATCAGGACGCTGTGCGGCAGGGACCGGCCGCCGAGGTGGAGCAGCTCCAGGACCTCGTCGAAGGAGGCCGAGTCGGAGGCGTCGGGGGTGCAGACGGGGAAGATGCGGTCGATGCCGCGGCCCCCGCCGTGGTCGGCAGAGCCGAACAGCTCGCTGGCCAGCTGCGACTCCCGGGCCCGCATCCAGTTGCGGTTGCCCTTGACGGTGTTGATCTCACCGTTGTGGGCGACGAACCGGTACGGGTGGGCGAGCGGCCAGCTGGGGAAGGTGTTGGTGGAGAAGCGGGAGTGGACCAGCGCGATGGCGGTGGCGCAGCGGCGGTCGGAGAGGTCCGGGAAGAACGGCTCCAGCTGACCGGTGGTCAGCATGCCCTTGTAGACGATGGTGCGGGCGGAGAGCGAGGGGAAGTAGACCCCGGCCTCCCGCTCGGCGCGCTTGCGCAGCACGAACGCCTTGCGGTCGAGGGCGAGCCCGGTGTTCTCGCCGTCGCCGACGAAGAGCTGGCGGAAGTCCGGCATGGTGGCGCGGGCGCTGGCGCCGAGCAGCTCGGGGGCGACGGGGACGGCGCGCCAGCCGAGGACGGTCAGGCCCTCCTCGCGGGCGATCGTCTCGATGGACGAGACGGCGGCGTCCGCGTCCGCGCCGTCCGCGGGGAGGAAGGCGATGCCGACGGCGTACGCGCCGGGCTCGGGGAGCTCGAAGCCGGCGGACTCGCGCAGGAAGGCATCGGGGACCTGCATCAGGATGCCGGCGCCGTCGCCCGAGTCGGGCTCGGAGCCCGTGGCGCCGCGGTGCTCCAGGTTGCGGAGGACGGTGAGCGCCTGCTGCACGAGCGCATGGCTCGCCTCGCCGGTGAGGGTCGCGACGAAGCCGACGCCACAGGCGTCGTGCTCGTTCCGCGGGTCGTACATACCCTGCTGGGCGGGGTGGGATGCGGATCGCATCGGCGGCTCCCGTCGTCGTCTTGGCAGTCCCGGCCGGTGCGGCCGGTGCATGTGCCGAGGGACGACGTTGGCCCTCTGCGGAAGAAATTTGGTGCAGGTTACATGATGGGGCGCTTCTCGAAAAGCGGAAGCACCGGTCCAGCATGTGGACACTGCGGTGAAGGCGGCGAGCTGCCGGAAGCACTGGGGATCGCCCGGCCCGGCCCCGCCGGACACAGCACAGAGCGGGCGGCGTTGCCCGCTGCGCTACCGGATTGTGCCCGGCCGTCGAGGGCCTGAAACCGCGATGTCATCCGTACGTTATGCGGGAGCCCGCATAAAGCATCACCCCAGGGCGGTGCCGAAGGCAATACCGAGGGCGTAAGTCACACCCGCGGCCGCGGCGCCCAGGAACAGCTGGCGCAGGCCGCTGAACCACCAGGAGCGGGCCGTCACCCGCGCCACGACGGCCCCGCAGGCGAAGAGACCGAGCAGCGCGAGCAGCACGGCGGGCCACAGCGCGGTCGCTCCCAGCAGGTACGGCAGCAGGGGCAGGAGCGCGCCGAGCGCGAACGAGCCGAACGACGACACCGCCGCGACCATGGGCGACGGCAGGTCGGAGGGGTCTATGCCGAGCTCCTCGCGGGCGTGGATCTCCAGCGCCTGCTCGGGGTCGCGGGACAGCTGCATGGCGACCTCGAGCGCGAGCTTGGGCTCGACGCCCCGCGACTCGTAGAGCGCGGCCAGCTCCGCCAGCTCGTCGGCCGGGTGCTTGTGCAGCTCCCGGCGCTCCACGTCCAGCTCGGCGAGGACGAGTTCGCGCTGCGAGGCGACGGAGGTGTACTCGCCGGCGGCCATGGAGAACGCGCCCGCGGCGAGGCCGGCCAGGCCGGCGATGACGACCGTCTGCGCGGAGGCGGAGCCGCCCGCGACACCGGTCATCAGGGCGACGTTGGAGACCAGCCCGTCCATGGCACCGAACACCGCGGGGCGCAGCCAGCCGCCGTTCACGTCGCGGTGCGTGTGGTTGTCGCGGTGCGCGGCGTGCGGTGCGGCAACGGCTTCCAGGACAGACATCTCCGGTGGGCTCCCTTCCCCTGGGGGTGGCGCCTCGTCCGCCCGCCCCCGCTGATTCGAAGGTACGCACGAACACGATGATCCGCTAGCAAGGAAGGCCTGGCTGACCTGGGCGTATGGGTCCTTCTGGCGGGGTCGGGGAAGGCCATCCGGTTGCCGGTCCGGTCCGCTGCAGCGACCTGTGCCGCAGGCACAAAAATCCCGCCGCAGCGGCGATCAGCCACTGCGGCGGGTTTGGGGGTCCCCCCAGCGCTAGCTGGGCGAGGTGCCGAGCGAAGCTCAGACCTTCTTCGGTTTGGGGGACGAGCCCTCTACGGGCGAGTCACCGTCACTCCCCGGCTTTGTCAGGGAAGTCGGCCCCTCGCCGGCTTCCCCGATAGCCCCCGGTTCCACCACGAGCTCCCTGCCGGGGCACCGCTTCGCGGAGATGATCATGTAGGCGACGGCCGCGATGAAGACCACGATCGACGTCCACCCGTTGAGCCGCAGGCCCAGCACGTGGTGCGTATCATCCACGCGCAGGTACTCGAACCAGAAGCGGCCCACCGTGTACGAGGCCACGTACAGCGCGAACGCGCGCCCGTGCCCGAGGGTGAAGCGCCGGTCCGCCCAGATCACCAGGCCCGCGATCAGCAGGCACCACAGCGACTCGTACAGGAACGTCGGGTGGTAGGTCCCGGCGACCCGGCCGATCGCCGGATCGGCGTCGATCTTCAGTCCCCACGGCAGCGTCGTCGGCTTGCCGTACAGCTCCTGGTTGAACCAGTTGCCCCAGCGGCCGATCGCCTGGGCGACGGCCAGGCCGGGGGCGAGGGCGTCCGCCCAGGCCGGCAGGGGGATGCCGCGGCGGCGGCAGCCGATCCATGCGCCGACCGCGCCGAGCGCGACGGCGCCCCAGATGCCGAGGCCGCCCTCCCAGATCTTGAAGGAGTTGACCCAGTCGCGGCCCTCGCCGAAGTACAGCTCGTAGTCGGTGATGACGTGGTAGAGCCGGCCGCCGACGAGCCCGAAGGGAACCGCCCAGACGGCGATGTCGGCAACCGTCCCGGCCCGCCCGCCGCGGGCGATCCAGCGCCGGTTGCCCAGCCAGACCGCCACGAAGACGCCGATGATGATGCAGAAGGCATAGCCGCGCAGCGGGACCGGTCCGAGGTGGATCACGCCGGTCGACGGGCTGGGAATGTATGCGAGTTCCATGACATCCCCGACGCTACCCTGCCGGGGCGACGGAACGGCAACCCACCCGGCGCAACAGCTGAGTAACGCCCCGGGCCTCAGCCCTTCGCGGCTTCGGCGACCATCTGCCGGAGTTTGTCCGGGGTGAGCGGGTTCTTCTGGTCGCCGTAGATGCTCTTGCCGTTGAGCAGGACGGTCGGGGTGGCGCGGTAGGAGGACTTGCCGAAGGCCTCGTGGGACTTCTTCACCCAGCTGTCGTGGGTGCCGTCGTCCACGCAGGTGCGGAAGGCGGGGGTGTCCAGCCCGGGCACCTGCCCGGCCAGCTCCAGCAGGCGCGCCTTCTTGCCGTAGGCGTCGTCCGTCTCCTGCGGCTGGTTCTTGAAGAGCAGGTCGTGGTACGGGGCGAACTTCCCCGCGTCCTGCGCGCAGGCCGCCGCATTGGCGGCGTTGAGCGAGCCGCTGCCGCCGAGATTGTTGTCGATCAGGGTGACCAGGTGGTACTCGGCCTTGAGCTGGCCCTTCTGCTCCAGCTCGTTGACCGTGTCGCGGAAGACGTTCTCGAAGCCGCCGCAGCCGGGGCAACGGAAGTCCTCGTAGACCGTGAGGGTCGCCTTCGCGGCGGGCTTGCCGACCGGGATGGTGACGCTGTCCTTTCCTGTGGCGCCCTGCGGGGCGACCAGGGGCCCGGCGGCCTCCTTCTTGCCGCCGCCCATGTTCGCCACGAGCGCCGCGATGCCGCCGCCCACGCCGAGGACCGCGACGACGACGACACCGGCGATCAGCGTGCGCTTGCGCTTGGCCCGGGCCTCTTCGCGCTGCCGCTGTTCCTGCAGCCGCTCACGGGCGCTGCGCTTCCCATCCGAGTTCTTCTGGCTCACATCCCCCTACAACGAACCGGGGGCCCGCCCATGCGCGCCCCCGGTCGTCGGTTCCTTCAAAAGAGTTACGCGCGTTTGCGCACGCCCTCGGCCAGTTCACCCGCGAGGGCGCGGACGGCGGTGAGGCCGGCCTCCAGGTCGGGGGCGTCCAGGAGCCGCTTGACGAAGGCCGAGCCGACGATCACGCCGTCGGCGAAGGCCGCCACCTCCGCAGCCTGGGCTGCGTTGGAGACGCCCAGGCCGACGCAGACCGGCAGCTCGGTGACCGCGCGCGTGCGGCGCACCAGGTCCTGCGCCTCGTTGCCGACGGACTCCCGGGTGCCCGTGACGCCCATCAGCGAGGCCGCGTACACGAAGCCGCTGCCCGCTGCCGTGATCTTGGCGAGGCGCTCGTCGCGGCTGCTGGGCGCGACCACGAAGACGGTGGCGAGCCCGTGCTGCTCGGCGGCCTTGCGCCAGGCCTCGGACTCCTCGACCGGCAGGTCGGGCAGGATGCAGCCCGCTCCCCCCGCCGCGGCGAGGTCGGCGGCGAAGCGCTCGGGGCCGTAGGCGTCGACGGGGTTCCAGTAGGTCATGCACAGCACGGGCGCGCCCGTGATCTCGTGCGCCTCCTTCACCGTGCGGATGACGTCGACGATCTTGATGCCGCCGCGCAGGGCGATGTCGTCGGCGGTCTGGATGACCGGGCCGTCCAGGACGGGGTCGCTGTGCGGCAGGCCGACCTCGACGACGTCGCAACCGCCGTCGAGCATGGCGGTGATGGCACGCACGCCGTCGTCCACGGTCGGGAAGCCGGCGGGGAGGTAGCCGACGAGCGCGGCGCGGTTCTCGGCCCTGGCGGCGGCCAGGACCGAGCTGAGGAGTTCGATGTTGCCCGCCATTACTGCTCCCCCGCGCTTTCATCGGTCGGGTCGTACAGCCCGAAGTAGCGGGCTGCGGTGTCCATGTCCTTGTCGCCGCGGCCGGAGAGGTTGACCAGGACCAGCCCGTCCTTGCCCAGCTCCTTGCCGACCTCCAGCGCCCCGGCCAGCGCGTGCGCGCTCTCGATGGCCGGGATGATGCCCTCCGTGCGGGAGAGCAGCCGCAGGGCCTGCATGGCGTCGTCGTCCGTGACGGCGCGGTACTCGGCGCGGCCGGTGTCCTTCAGGTACGAGTGCTCCGGGCCGATGCCGGGGTAGTCCAGGCCCGCCGAGATCGAGTACGGCTCGGTGATCTGGCCGTCCTCGTCCTGCAGGACGTAGGAGCGCGAGCCGTGCAGGATGCCGGGCGTGCCGGCGGTGAGGGTGGCCGCGTGCTCGCCGGTGGCCAGGCCGTGGCCGCCGGGCTCGCAGCCGATCAGGCGCACGCCCTCGTCGGGGAGGAAGGCGTGGAACAGGCCGATGGCGTTGGAGCCGCCTCCCACGCAGGCCACGGCGGCGTCCGGCAGGCGGCCGGCGCGCTCCAGGATCTGGCGGCGCGCCTCGACGCCGATGACCCGGTGGAAGTCGCGGACGAGGGCCGGGAAAGGGTGCGGGCCCGCGACGGTGCCGAAGAGGTAGTGCGTGCGGTCGACGTTGGCGACCCAGTCGCGGAACGCCTCGTTGATGGCGTCCTTCAGGGTGCGGCTGCCGGACTTCACGGCGATGACCTCGGCGCCGAGCATCCGCATGCGGGCGACGTTCAGCGCCTGCCGCTGGGTGTCCACCTCGCCCATGTAGATGGTGCATTCGAGGCCGAAGAGGGCGCAGGCGGTGGCGGTGGCGACGCCGTGCTGGCCGGCGCCCGTCTCCGCGATGACGCGGGTCTTGCCCATGCGCTTGGTGAGCAGCGCCTGGCCCAGCACGTTATTGATCTTGTGCGAGCCGGTGTGGTTGAGGTCCTCGCGCTTGAGGAAGATCCGGGCGCCGCCGGCGTGCTCCGCGAAGCGCGGCACCTCCGTGAGGGCGCTGGGCCGGCCGGTGTAGTTGACCATCAGGTCGGCCAGCTCGGCGGCGAAGGCGGGGTCGGCCTTGGCCTTCTCGTACTCGGCGGCGACCTCGTCGACGGCGGCGACGAGGGCCTCGGGGATGAACTTGCCGCCGAACGCGCCGAAGTAGCCTTCGGCGCTGGGAACTTGACCCTCCGGGTCCGGGACGAAGAATTCAGAGGACACGTACGTACTCCTCGGACGACTGTGAGGTTATGGGTGACGGGTGGATGGCTGGAGCGCAGCGCTCAGCGCCATCGCATCCCGTTGATCTGACCCGGCTCACAGCCGATGTGGTACCGCACGCGACGCCCGAGGATGCGTCGCGCAGGCGCGCGGCAGCCCCGGGGGCGGCAGCCCCGGGCCAGACGTGCGTAAGGCTCCGGGGCGGACAGCCCGGCCGCTGGCGCACACGCGGGAGCCGGGCGTCGGCCCGGTCCGGTGCGGCAGGTGCGGCGGCTGGTCATCCGGGGCGTCAGCCCCGCCCGTGCCGCAGCGCCGGGTGGGCACCCGCCGCGACCAGGTCGGCAACGGCGCCCTTGGGGTCGCGGCCGGTGACCAGGGACTCGCCGACCAGGACGGCGTCGGCGCCGTCGTTCGCGTAGGCGATGAGGTCGTGCGGGCCGCGCACGCCGGACTCGGCGATCTTGACGATGCCGTCCGGGATCTCGGGGGCGACCCGGGCGAAGGTGCCGCGGTCCACCTCGAGGGTCTTGAGGTTGCGGGCGTTGACGCCGATGATCCGGGCGCCGGCGTCGACCGCGCGCTGGACCTCCTCCTCGTCGTGCACCTCGACCAGCGGGGTGAGCCCGATGGACTCGGCCCGCTCGATGAGGGAGACGAGGGCTTCCTGCTCCAGGGCGGCGACGATCAGCAGGGCCAGGTCGGCGCCGTAGGCGCGGGCCTCCCACAGCTGGTAGGCGGTGACGATGAAGTCCTTGCGCAGGATCGGGATGTCGACCCGGGCGCGGACGGCTTCGAGGTCGGCGAGGGAGCCGCCGAAGCGCCGCTGCTCGGTCAGCACGCTGATCACGGCCGCGCCGCCCGCCTCGTAGTCGGCGGCGAGGCCGGCGGGGTCGGCGATCGCGGCCAGCGCGCCCTTGGAGGGGCTGGAGCGCTTGACCTCGCAGATCACGCTGACGTTCTCGCCGCGGAGGGCGGCGGCGCCGTCCTTCGCCTGTGGCGCCCTGGCGGCCCGCTCCTTGAGCTCGTCGAGGCTGACGCGCGCCTGCCGCTCCGCGAGGTCGGCACGGACGCCCTCGATGATCTCGTCGAGCACACTCACGCGAGCGGCCCCCTTCCGGACTCGGATGGTCTGGGCTGGTGAGGCAGGAATCCTCCCCCACCAGGCACTGCGATGGTATCTGCCGCGGGGCGAAGGTTTCGCATCCGGTTGACGCGGGTCCCACGTCGTGGACGTCCGGTGGACACCCTCCGCTGCCCGACCGGGCGTCCGTCTAGGGGGTCAGGGCGGCGCCGAAGGGCAGGTTCCGCACGACCGTGAAGAGCAGGACGAGGGTGCCGAGGGCCCACCAGTGGCGGGCGCGCGGGGACAGCTGCACGCCCTCGTGTCCCCGCAGGACCCTGGTGATCCACACGCACCACAGGACGGCGAAGGCGGCGTACCCGGCGACGGCCAGGGCGTTCGCGCCGAGCGCGGCCGGGAGGTCGCCGTGGGCGAGGGCGTGGACGCCGCGCAGCCCGCCGCAGCCGGGGCAGTACAGGCCCGTGCAGCGCAGCAGGGGGCAGGCGGGGTAGTGGCCGGGGCGGCCGGGGTCCACGGCGCCGACGTAGCCGAAGGCCGCGGCGAGGCCGGCCGCGACGCCCAGCGGGGCGGCCAGCAGGCGCGCACGGTCCCTCACAGCGGCAATCACACCGAAAGTCTCCGCCGGACAGCACGAAGGCGCAGCTCAGGGCCGTCGTACGGAGGACCGTACGGGCCCGGGGCCGCGCCTCGGGGCAGGGATGGCGTGGAGGACGCGGGGCGTCAGCTCCGGCCGGACTCGCCGGCCACCTTCAGAGGAGCCCTCTTGGGCATGCCCATGCCCATCATGCTCATGACGCCGCCCACGACACCACCGATCGCGATGATGGCGATGCCGGCCCAGAAGCCGGCCGGCTTCGCGGCCACCATGAAGGCGCCGGAGACGCAAAAGCCGATGAAGGCGATCGTGACACCGGTCCAGGCGGCCGGGGTGTGTCCGTGGCTGGTACCCGCCATGACTAAGACTCCTCGTTGCTGTGGCGCGCCCGCGGGCGCGGAGAACGCTCATGGTCATTGTCCCCGACGGCCGGGGCCGCCTCGATCCGGGGGGCGCCGCCGGGGCGTGTCACGCCCTGGTGGGGTCCTCGCCGCGGTCGAGGGCCTTCCACAGCTCCTCGGGGCGCTCCGGGTCGGGGGCGGTGCGGGTGCGGCGCGGGCGCGGAGTGCCGTCGCGCTCGTACCGCCCGGACATGGCCGGCCAGTGGCGGCCGTAACGCAGGGCGAGGAGCCCCGCGAGCATCAGCAGGACGCCGCCCGCGAGGGCGACCCACGGCCACGCCGTGTGGGTGACGTTGTCGATGGCGCCGCTGGTGAGCCCGTTGGCCTTGGCGGCCTGCTCGTCCAGGGCGGAGGTGTCCCCCGCACCGGTGACCGCGCCGGCCACGACCCCGGCGCCCGCGAGGACGAGCCCGGCGGACACCACGGTGCGCCAGACGCCGCGGACGGCGAAGACCGCCACGAGGGCGGCGAGGCCGACGACGGCGAGGGCGCCGGGCAGGCCGGTGACGTCCTGGCCGCTGACGTGCTTGGCGACGGTGCTCTGGGCGACGGTCGTCGTCCCCTCGGCCCAGGTGCGGCCGCCCGCGAGCAGGGCGAGGGCGGCGCCGGCCGCGCCGAGGAGCAGCGCGGTGCCTACGGTTCTTCCAGTGCTCACGGGTCCACTATCCCTTGTGGGTGGTTTGTCGGCGCCGCCGGGGGGCGGCTAGGCGAGCCGGTTCGCGGTGTGCACGGCGCGCAGCACCGCCGCCGCCTTGTTGCGGCACTCCGCGTCCTCCGCCGCCGGGTCGGAGTCGGCGACGACGCCCGCGCCCGCCTGGACGTAGGCGGTGCCCTCCTTCAGGACGGCGGTGCGGATGGCGATGGCGGTGTCGGAGTCCCCGGCGAAGTCCAGGTAGCCGACGCAGCCGCCGTACAGGCCGCGGCGCGACGGCTCCAGCTCCTCGATGATCTGCATGGCGCGCGGCTTGGGCGCGCCGGAGAGCGTGCCGGCCGGGAAGCAGGCGGTGAGCACGTCGAAGGCGGTGCGCCCGGCGGCCAGGCGGCCGGTGACCGTGGAGACGATGTGCATCACGTGGCTGTAGCGCTCGATCGACATGAAGTCGACGACCTCGACGCTGCCGGGCTCGCAGACCCGCCCGAGGTCGTTGCGGCCGAGGTCGACGAGCATCAGGTGCTCGGCGCGCTCCTTGGCGTCGCCGAGGAGCTCCTCGGCGAGCGCGGCGTCCGCCTGCGGGGTGGCCCCGCGCGGCCGGGTGCCGGCGATGGGGTGCACCATGGCCTGCCCGTCCTCGACCTTGACGAGCGCCTCCGGGCTGGAGCCGACGACGTCGAACCCGTCGAACCGGAACAGGTACATGTACGGGCTCGGGTTCGTCGCCCGCAGCACGCGGTAGACGTCGAGCGCGGAGGCCGTGCAGGGCGTCTCGAAGCGCTGCGAGGGCACGACCTGGAAGGCCTCGCCGGCGCGGATGCGCTCCTTGATGTCCTCGACGGCCGCCATGTAGTCCGGGCCGCCCCAGCGGGCGGTGTACCCGGGCAGCTCGGAGGGGGGCAGGGCAGTGGGGGCCGAGGGCGCGGGCCGGTGCAGGTCGGCGGCCATCGCGTCCAGCCGGGCGACGGCGTCGGCGTACGCCTCGTCCACGCCGGTGTCGAGGTCGTTGTGGTTGATCGCGTTGGCGATCAGCAGGACCGTGCCGTTCCAGTGGTCGAGGACGGCGAGGTCGGAGGTGAGGAGCATGGTGAGCTCGGGCAGGCCGAGGGGGTCGCGGTCCTCGCCGCCGTGCTCACCGATCTTCTCCAGGCGGCGGACGACGTCGTAGCCGAGGTAGCCCACCATGCCGCCGGTGAAGGGCGGCAGTCCGGCACCCTCTATGAGGTCGCGCGGGGTGTGCAGGGCGGCCACGGTGGCGCGCAGCGCCTCCAGCGGGTCGCCCTCGGTGGGGACGCCGACGGGAGGGGTGCCGAGCCACTGCGTCCGGCCGTCGCGCGCGGTGAGGGTCGCGGCGCTGCGGACGCCCACGAACGAGTAGCGCGACCAGGTGCGGCCGTTCTCCGCGGACTCCAGCAGGAAGGTGCCGGGGCGCTCGGCGGCGAGCTTGCGGTACAGGCCGACGGGGGTGTCGCCGTCGGCGAGGAACCGCCGGGTGACCGGGATGACCCGGCGGTCCTTCGCGAGCGTACGGAAGGTGTCGGCGTCCGGGGTGATGTCACCGGTGGTCGTGGCAGCCATGGCAGCGGAGCCTACTTGCCCAGCGGGAGGACGTCGGCATCGAAACAGGTGCGGTCGCCTGTGTGGCAGGCGGCGCCCACCTGGTCGACCTTGACGAGGAGGGTGTCCTTGTCGCAGTCGAGGGCCACGGACTTCACGTGCTGGACGTGTCCGGACGTGTCGCCCTTGACCCAGTATTCCCGGCGGCTGCGGCTCCAGTAGGTGCAGCGGCCGGTGGTCAGGGTGCGGTGGAGCGCCTCGTCGTCCATCCAGCCGAGCATGAGCACCTCGCCGGTGTCGTACTGCTGGGCGATGGCGGGAATCAGCCCGTCGGCGCTGCGCTTGAGGCGCGCGGCGATGGCGGGGTCGAGGGAGGACGCGGGGGCGGTGTTGCCGGTCATGGGGTCCATTCTGCCGCGCGGGCCGGCCGGGACCCCCCGAACGGGCCTGTCAGTGGCGTACGGCATGCTTCGCCCATGAGTACTCCGCCCTCGAACCCCCCGCAGCCCCCCGGTGGCGGCGGTGGGTTCGGCCCGCCGCAGCAGTTCGGGCCGCCGTCGGCCCAGCCGCCCGCCCAGCCCTACGGACAGCCCCAAGCGCCGCAGGGATACGGCCAGCAGCCCGGCTTCGGTCAGCAGCCGGGTTTCGGCCAGTACGGCCAGTACGGCCAGCAACAGCAGTACGGACAGCAGTTCGGCCAGCCCATGCCTCCGCCGCCCCCGCCCTCGGGCGGCAACGGCGCGAAGGTCGCCGCGATCGTCATCGGCTGCGTCCTGGTGGTCGGCCTCATCGTGGGCGGCATCATGCTGACCGCCGGCGGCGACAAGGAGGACAAGCCGACCGCCAAGCCGAAGAGCTCGTCGGCCCCGTCGGCGGCGCCCTCCGCGCCGGCCGTGGACCCGAGCGCCCCGGGCACCGACCCCTCGGGCCCGGAGCCGTCCTCCTCCGGCCTGCCGTCGATCTCCCGCGTGCCGTACGTGGTGCTCAAGCCCGGCCAGTGCTTCGACCACCCGCGCATGAGCATCGGGCTCACCGAGGTGAAGACGAAGCCGTGCAGCGGTCCGCACGACGGCGAGGTCATCGCCAACGAGACCCTGACCGGCAAGTTCGACACCGAGCTGGACATCCAGACCAAGGCCCGGGAGCTGTGCAAGAAGAGGGCGCAGGACCGCATGCGCTCCATAACCGACGGCAAGAACTACTACTCGTACGTGCTCTACCCGACCCCGACCACCTACGCCCGGGGCCAGGACCAGATCACGTGTTCGATGACGCTGAGCGTCTCGCAGGGCGGCCAGAAGATGGACAAGCCGCTGCCCGAGTAGTCGCGGGGGCGTGGCACCGGCAGGGGGCCGGCCTTAGGGTGGCGCCATGTCGACCCACGCCCAGCGCGAACGTCTGTTCCTCGCCGATCTGTTGGAGTCGGCGGGCCCGAACGCCCCGACGCTCTGCGGCGGCTGGCGGGCCCGTGACCTCGCGGCCCACGTCGTGGTGCGCGAGCGCCGCGCCGACGCCGCCGCCGGGATCGTGCTCAAGCCCCTGGCCGCACGCCTGGAGCGGGTGCAGGCGGAGTTCGCCGCCAAGCCCTACGAGGAGCTGATCCAGCTCATCCGCACCGGGCCGCCGCGGCTGTCGCCCTACGCCCTCAAGCAGATCGACGAGGCCGCGAACACGGTCGAGTTCTACGTGCACGCCGAGGACGTCCGCCGGGCCCAGCCGGACTGGGCCCCGCGCGAGATCGACCCCGTCTTCGCGGACGCCCTGTGGACCCGGCTGGAGCGGGTGGCCCGGATGCTCGGCCGCAGATCGCCCGTCGGCCTGGTCCTGCGCCGCCCGGACGGCCGTACGGCGGTCGCCCAGCGCGGCGCGCCGGTGGTGACCGTCACCGGGGAGCCCGGCGAGCTGACCCTCTTCGTCTTCGGCCGCCAGGCGGCCGCCCGGGTGGAGCTGGACGGCGAAAAGGACGCGGTGGCCAAGGTAGAGGCGGCCAAGCTGGGAATCTGAGGTTCCGTGCCGGACCCGACTCCGAAGAGGTGCCCTGCCATGGCGTACACCAGCAGACCCGCCCACTCCGCCCCGTCGCCCGCACCACCCCTGACCGGCTTCTCGCTGGGAATCCTGCTGCTCCGGATGATGCTCGGCCTCATCATGATGGGGCACGGCACGCAAAAGCTGTTCGGCTGGTTCGGCGAGCCGGGCCTCGACGCGGTCGCGAAGGCCTTCCAGGCCTGGGGCTATCCCGCGCCCAAGGCGATGGCCGTCATCGCGGGCCTCAGCGAGACGCTGGGCGGCGCCGGCCTCTTCCTCGGCCTCCTCACCCCACTGGCCGCGGCCGCCGTGCTGGGCACGATGGTCAACGCGCTCGGGGTGACGTGGGGCGGGTTCTTCCTCCCGAAGGGCATCGAGTTCACCCTGCTGGTCGCCGTCACGGCGGCGGCGCTCGCGCTCACGGGCCCCGGCAGGTACTCGGCGGACGCGCACCTGCCGGTCCTGCGGCAGCACCGGCTGTCCTACGGGATCGCGGCGATCGCCCTCGCCCTGGTGACGGGGGCGATCTTCCTGCTGATCCGTGACTAGCCTCCGGCGGATCTTCACCCGGCTACAGCGCGGTCCGGCACCGCCGGGCTGCCGTGTCGTGGCGTGTCGCCGTTGCGGCGGAAGAGGATTGCCCGCCGCAACGGCGAGGCACCACGACGGTGCGGACCGGCGGTGCCGGACCCACCGCGGGCCTACCGGACCGGGTGGCCCGCCTCGTGCAAGGCGCTCTTGACGTCGGCGATCCGCAGGTCACCGAAGTGGAAGACCGACGCGGCCAGGACCGCGTCCGCGCCTGCCGCCACCGCCGGAGCGAAGTGCTCCAAGCGTCCCGCGCCGCCGCTCGCGATGACCGGCACCGTGACGTGCTTGCGCACGGCCCGGATCATCTCGGTGTCGTAGCCGTCCTTGGTGCCGTCGGCGTCCATGGAGTTCAGCAGGATCTCCCCGGCGCCGAGCTCCGCCGCGCGGTGGGCCCACTCGACGGCGTCGAGGCCGGTGCCGCGGCGACCGCCGTGGGTGGTGACCTCGAAGCTGCCGGAGGGGGTGCGGCGGGCGTCGACCGACAGGACGAGGACCTGCCGGCCGAAGCGCTCGGCGATCTCCTGGACGAGCTCGGGCCGCTCGATGGCCGCCGTGTTGACGCCCACCTTGTCGGCACCGGCCCGCAGCAGCTTGTCGACGTCGGCCGCGGTGCGCACGCCGCCGCCGACGGTCAGCGGGATGAAGACCTGCTCGGCCGTGCGGCGGACCACGTCGTAGGTGGTCTCGCGGTTGCCGGAGGAGGCGGTGATGTCGAGGAACGTCAGCTCGTCGGCGCCCTCCCGGCCGTACACCTTGGCCATTTCCACCGGGTCGCCCGCGTCGCGCAGGTTCTGGAAGTTGACGCCCTTGACGACACGGCCGTTGTCCACGTCCAGGCAGGGGATGACTCGGACCGCCAGGGTCATGTGCTCGTTGCTCCTCGGTACGCTTCCAGCTCTACTTCGACCAGCACGCGCGAGTCGACGAAGCCGGAGACGACGATCAGGGTCGCCGCCGGGCGGACCGCGTCGAAGAGCTCCTTGTGGGCACGGCCCACCTCGTCCACGTCTCGCGCGTGGGTCAGGTACATCCGGGTGCGGACGACGGCCTCGGGGCCGAGGCCGAACCGCTCCAGCGCGGCGAGGGCGTTGCCGAAGGCCGACCTGGCCTGTTCGTACGGATCGCCCTCGCCGTTCAGCACGGTGCCGGTGAACGGCATGGTGCCGGCCACGAGCACCCGGTCTCCCGCCGCGACGGCGCGCGCACAACCGAAGGCCTCTTCCCAGGGACTGTCGCTCTGCACACGCTGCACGGCTTCGGTCATACGGACACAGCCTCCAGGGCCTCTTCCAAGGTGAACGCCTTGGCGTAGAGGGCCTTTCCGACGATGGCGCCTTCGACACCCTCCGGTACCAGGTTGGCGATCGCGCGCAGGTCGTCAAGGGACGAGACCCCGCCGGAGGCGACGACCGGCTTGTCGGTGGCCGCGCAGACGTTCTTCAGCAGCTCCAGGTTGGGGCCCTGGAGGGTGCCGTCCTTGGCGATGTCGGTGACGACGTAGCGGGCGCAGCCCTCGGAGTCGAGGCGGGCGAGGGTCTCGTAGAGGTCGCCGCCGTCGCGGGTCCAGCCGCGGCCGCGCAGGGTGGTGCCGCGGACGTCCAGGCCGACCGCGATCTTGTCGCCGTGCTCGGCGATGACCTTGGCGACCCACTCGGGGGTCTCCAGGGCGGCGGTGCCGAGGTTGACGCGGGTGCAGCCGGTGGCGAGGGCGGCGGCGAGCGAGGCGTCGTCGCGGATGCCGCCGGACAGCTCGACCTTGATGTCCATGGCCCCGGCCACCTGGGCGATGAGCTCGCGGTTGTCACCGGTGCCGAACGCGGCGTCCAGGTCGACCAGGTGCAGCCACTCGGCGCCCGAGCGCTGCCACGCGAGGGCCGCCTCCAGCGGGGAGCCGTACGAGGTCTCGGAGCCGGACTCGCCGTGGACGAGGCGCACGGCCTGGCCGTCGCGGACGTCGACGGCGGGGAGGAGTTCGAGCTTGCTCACAGGGTTCCGATCCAGTTGGTGAGGAGCTGGGCGCCGGCGTCGCCGGACTTCTCGGGGTGGAACTGGGTGGCCCACAGGGGGCCGTTCTCCACGGCGGCCACGAAGGGCTCGCCGTGCGTGGCCCAGGTGACCTTGGGGGCGCGGATGTGGGGGTTGGTCACCTCCAGGCTCCACTCGCGCACCGCGTAGGAGTGCACGAAGTAGTAGCGGGTGTCCGCGTCCAGGCCGGCGAAGAGCTGCGAGTCCGCGGCGGGCGTGACGGTGTTCCAGCCCATGTGCGGGACGACGTCCGCCTTGAGGGGCTCGACGACGCCGGGCCACTCGTCCAGGCCCTCGGTCTCCACGCCGTGCTCGATGCCGCGCTCGAAGAGGATCTGCATGCCGACGCAGATGCCCATCACGGGGCGGCCGCCGGAGAGCCGGCGCCCGACGAGCCAGTCGCCGCGGGCGGCGCGCAGGCCCTGCATGCAGGCCGCGAACGCGCCGACGCCGGGGACGAGGACGCCGTCGGCGTTCATGGCCTTGTCGTAGTCGCCGGTGATCTCGACGTCCGCGCCGACGTGGGCGAGGGCGCGCTCGGCGGAGCGGACGTTGCCGAAGCCGTAGTCGAAGACGACGACCTTCTTCTTCGGGGCGCTCATGACCACAGTCCTTCGATCCGGAGGGTTCCGGCGGTCAGGCACATCGCGGCGCCTATCCCGAGCAGCACGACGATGCCCTTGGGCATGCCCTGCTTGAGGAAGGAGATGATGCCGCCGACCAGGAACAGGCCGACGACGATGAGCGTGGTGGACAGGCCGTTCACAGGGCACCCTTCGTGGAGGGGAGGATTCCGGCAGCGCGGGGGTCGCGCTCGGAGGCATAGCGCAGGGCCCGGGCGAGGGCCTTGAACTGGCACTCCACGATGTGGTGCGCGTTGCGCCCGTACGGGACGTGCACGTGCAGGGCGATCTGCGCCTGCGCGACGAAGGACTCCAGGATGTGCCGGGTCATCGTCGTGTCGTACGTGCCGATCATCGGCGCCATGTTCTCGGGCTCGGTGTGCACCAGGTAGGGGCGGCCGGAGAGGTCGACGGTGACCTGGGCGAGGGACTCGTCCAGCGGGACCGTGCAGTTGCCGAAGCGGTAGATGCCCACCTTGTCGCCGAGGGCCTGCCGGAAGGCGGCGCCCAGCGCGAGGGCGGTGTCCTCGATGGTGTGGTGGGTGTCGATGTGCAGGTCGCCGTCGGTCTTGACGGTGAGGTCGAAGAGGCCGTGGCGGCCGAGCTGGTCGAGCATGTGGTCGTAGAAACCGACCCCGGTCGACACGTCGACCTGCCCGGTCCCGTCGAGATCGATCTCGACGAGAACGGAGGTCTCCTTGGTGGTGCGCTCTACGCGGCCCACGCGGTTCATACGGTGGTCTCCTTGCGGTTGCGCCGTCCGCGGCGCGCAATACGGTCGGCGTCGAACCGGACCCGGCCGGGGGTCCGGGGGCCCGCGGCGTCAGCCGCTGATGTCTGAGCCCCCGGGAGATGCAGCACGCGGCCCACGCGGTTCATGACTTGGTCTCCTTCAGTACTGCGCGGACCGCGTCCAGGAACGCGTCGTTCTCCTCCGGGGTGCCGGCGGTGACCCGCAGCCACCCCGGTACGCCGTTGTCCCGCACCAGCACGCCGTGGTCGAGGATGGCCCGCCACGCGGTGGGGCTGTCCTCGAACCGGCCGAACTGGACGAAGTTGGCGTCCGAGTCGGTCACCTCGCAGCCCATCGCGCGCAGCTCGGTGACCAGGCGGTCGCGCTCGGCCTTGAGCTGCTCGACGTAGCCGAGCAGCGTGTCCGTGTGCTCCAGGGCGGCCAGCGCCGTGGCCTGGGTGACGGCCGACAGGTGGTACGGCAGGCGGACGAGCTGGACGGCGTCGACCACGGCCGCGTCCGCGGCGAGGTAGCCGAGCCGGAGCCCGGCCGCACCGAACGCCTTGGACATGGTGCGGGAGACGACGAGGTTCGGGCGGCCCTCGATGAGCGGCAGCAGCGAGGGGCGGTGGCTGAACTCGCCGTACGCCTCGTCGACGACCACCAGCGAGGGCCCGGCCGCCTGCGCGGCCTCGTACAGCCGCAGGACCGTCTCCGCCCCGACCGCCGTGCCCGTGGGGTTGTTGGGCGAGCAGACGAAGACGACGTTCGGCCGGTGCTCGGCGATGGCGCGCTCGGCCGACTCCACGTCGATGGTGAAGTCGTCGCGGCGGGGGCCGGAGATCCAGCCGGTGCCGGTGCCGCGCGAGATCAGGGCGTGCATCGAGTACGAGGGCTCGAAGCCGATCGCGGTGCGGCCGGGGCCGCCGAAGGTCTGCAGCAGCTGCTGGAGGACCTCGTTGGAGCCGTTGGCCGCCCACACCTGACGCATGGTGACCTCGTGCCCGGCGGTGCGGGTGAGGTACTTGGCCAGCTCGGTGCGGAGCTCGACCGCATCCCGGTCGGGATAGCGGTTGAGGTGCCGCGCGGCCTCGGCGACGCGCTCGGCGATGCGGGCGACGAGGGGCTCGGGCAGCGGGTAGGGGTTCTCGTTGGTGTTCAGGCGTACGGGCACGTCCAGCTGGGGGGCGCCGTACGGGGACTTGCCGCGCAGCTCGTCCCGGATGGGGAGATCGTCGATACGGGTCACGTGCGTCACTTGCCGTCCGGAACCTTCCAGTCGAACCTTGCCTTGACCGCGGCCCCGTGCGCCGGCAGGTCCTCCGCCTCGGCGAGCGTCACCACGTGGCCCGCGACCTCGGCCAAGGCCTCCCGGGTGTAGTCCACGACGTGGATGCCGCGCAGGAAGCTCTGGACGGAAAGGCCGGAGGAGTGGCACGCGCAGCCGCCGGTGGGCAGCACGTGGTTGGAGCCGGCCGCGTAGTCGCCGAGCGAGACGGGGGCGTACGGGCCGACGAAGATCGCGCCGGCGTTCTGCACGCGGGCGGCGACGGCCGCGGCGTCGGCGGTCTGGATCTCCAGGTGCTCGGCGCCGTAGGCGTCGACGACGGCGAGGCCGTGGTCGACGGAGTCGACCAGGACGATGCCGGACTGGCGGCCGCCGAGCGCGGGCACGATCCGGTCCTCGACGTGCCGGGTCATGGCGACCTGGGTCTCGAGCTCCTTCTCCACCGCGTTCGCCAGGTCCTCCGAGTCGGTGACGAGGACGGAGGCGGCCAGCGGGTCGTGCTCGGCCTGGCTGATCAGGTCGGCGGCGACGTGCACGGGGTCGGCGGTGGCGTCCGCGAGGATGGCGATCTCGGTGGGGCCGGCCTCGGCGTCGATGCCGATGCGGCCCTTGAGCAGCCGCTTGGCGGCGGCGACCCAGATGTTGCCCGGGCCGGTGACCATGTTGACCGGGCGGCACTCCTCGGTGCCGTAGGCGAACATGGCGACGGCCTGGGCGCCGCCCGCGGCGTACACCTCGTCGACGCCCAGCAGCGCGCAGGCGGCCAGGATCGTGGGGTGCGGCAGGCCGCCGAAGCCGGCCTGGGGCGGGGAGGAGACGGCCATGGAGCCGACGCCGGCCTCCTGGGCCGGCACCACGTTCATGATCACGGACGAGGGGTAGACGGACCGGCCGCCCGGGACGTACAGCCCGACGCGCTGGACGGGCACCCAGCGCTCGGTGACCGTGCCGCCGGGCACGACCTGGACGGTCTTGTCGGTGCGGCGCTGCTCGCGGTGGACGATCCGGGCGCGGCGGATGGACTCCTCCAGCGCGGCGCGCACGGCGGGGTCGAGCTCCTCGAGGGCGCGGGTGATCGCCTCGGCGGGGACCCGGATCCGGTCGAGCGTGACGCCGTCGAACCGATGCGCGTAGTCGATCAGGGCCGCGGTACCGCGATGATGCACGTCCTCGCAGATGGGCCGCACCTTCTCCAGGGCGGCCTCGACGTCGAGTTCGGCTCGGGGCAGCAGGTCGCGGTCGACGCCGGCCTCGGGGGAGCCCGGGGCGGAGGCGGAACCACGCAGATCGATTCGGGAGATCACACGGTAATTGTCTCAGACCCGTACCGTCGCACGGCGCCCCGTACCACTCAGTGGTACGGGAGTTTCACCGAGAGTGTTCAATCGGTCACACGTTTGGGAAAGGGGACAGTACACCGAGGTGTACGGGACGGGAGGGGGTACGGAGCGTGACCGACCCGACGGACGGCGACCCGCCGGCGGAGCTCGAGCTGACACCCCCCGAGCGGGCCATGTGGGAGGCCTTCCGCCGCGGCGCCACCCACGACCTGCGCACCCCCCGCCCCGAGTGGAACGATCCGCGCGCGCCGCACGCGTGGGGGCCCGAGCGCAGCGTGCGGGCCCGGCTCGTGGCCCTCCTCCTGCTGGACGGCCCGCCCGCGCTGCCCGGCCGCGTCTGCGCCCTCAAGCTCAACGGCGTGCAGATCACCGGCCAGCTCGACCTGTCGGGGGGCACGGTCGTGCCGTACGTCGAGATGCACAACTGCCGCTTCGAGCAGGAGGTGCTGCTGCCCGAGAGCCACTTCACGACGCTGCGGCTGGTCGCCTGCGCCCTGCCCCGGCTGGAGGCCGCCCGGCTGCACACCGAGGGCGATCTGCACCTGCCGCGGTGCGCCGTCCAGCGCGGCATACGGCTCACCGACGCCCAGATAGGCACCGACCTGCTGCTCAACCAGCTCGTGGTGCGCGCGGACCGGCGCGGGGTGTCCATCGCCGCCGACGGCATCAGCGTCGGGCAGGACCTGCAGGCCGAGATGATGCGCTCGTACGGCGAGCTGAGCATGCGGGCCGCGACGATAGGGGTCTCGCTGAGCCTGCGCGGCTCCACGCTGAGCAATCCGCAGGGGCGGCGCGCGCTCAACGCCCCGCAGCTGACCGTGGAGCGCACGCTCTATCTGACCGGGGCCGGGGTCGGCGGCTATCCGTTCGCCACGGGCGCCACTCCCCCGTACGGCATCACCACCACCCCGCAGCACGGCATCCGCACCCAGGCCTTCGAGTGCCGCGGCGGAGTCCGCCTCGACGACGGCCGGTTCGGCGACGCCGTCGACTTCAGCCAGGCCCGGTTCGTCCTGGAGTCCGACCAGGAGCTGTCGCTGCGCCGCGTCCAGACCCCCGAGCTGCGCTTCCTCGGCGAATGGGTCCAGCGGGGCCGGGTGGTCCTCTCCGGGGCCCGCGTCTCCAACCTGGTCGACCGCTACGCGAGCTGGCCCGGCCCGGGCAATCTGGTGATGGCCGGCTTCTCCTACGAGACGCTGATACCGCTCGGCCACTTCCCCCTGGCCCTGCGCCTGGAATGGGTGGCCGCGGCCACCCCCGAATACGCCCCCGAGCCGTACGAGCGGCTGGCCGGCGCCCTGCGCGGCAGCGGCGAGGACGCCGACGCCCGCGCCGTCCTGCTCGCCAAGCAGCGGCGCCGCCGCGAGACGCTCCCCCCGGCCGGCAAGGCCTGGGGCTATCTGCAGGACTGGACGGTGGCCTACGGCTACCGCCCCGGGCGGGCGGCCGTGTGGATGGCCGTGCTGTGGGCGGCCGCCACGGTCTACTTCGCCTGGCGGCCCGTGCCGCCGCTGAAGGAGGGCGAAGGCCCCGCCTGGAGCCCCGAGCTCTACGCCCTCGACCTGCTCGTCCCCGTCATCGACCTGGGACAGGGCGGCGCCTGGCGGCCCACCGGCGCCGCGCAGTGGGTGGTGACCGCGCTCATCCTGCTGGGCTGGGTGCTCGCGACGACCGTGGCGGCCGGGGCGTCCCGGCTGCTGCGCCGGCAGTGAACGCCGGGGCGGCATTGCTGCACAGGCCATTAGGCTTACCGGCTGTGACCACCGCGCGCCTGCCCCTCTTCCCGCTGAACTCGGTGCTGTTCCCTGGGCTCGTCCTGCCCCTGAACGTCTTCGAACAGCGGTACCGCGCGCTGATGCGCGACCTGTCGGCGCTCCCGGAGGAGGAACCGCGCCGCTTCGGCGTCGTCGCCATCCGCGACGGCAGCGAGGTCGCGCCCACGGCGCCCGGGCTGCCCGAGGGCGCCCGCCCCGAGCCCGGCCCCGCCTCCGGCTTCGGCCCCGACCCCCGCAAGGCGTTCCACGCCGTGGGCTGCGTGGCCGAGGCGGCGACGATCCGCGAGCGCTCCGACGGCACGTACGAGGTCCTCTCCACCGGCACCACCCGCTTCCGCCTGCTGTCCGTCGACACCTCCGGCCCCTACCTGACCGGCGAGGTCGAGGACATCGAGGAGGAGCAGGGCGAAGGGGCGGGCGCGCTCGCCTCCGGGGTCGTCCGCGCCTTCCGCGCCTACCAGAAGCGGCTCGCGGGAGCGACCGAGCGCACGCTCGCCGGACAGAGCGACCTGCCGGGCGAGCCGTCCGTCCTCTCCTACCTGGTCGCCGCCGCGGCGATGCTCGACACCCCCGCCAAGCAGCGGCTCCTGGAGACGCCGGACACGGCCACGCGGCTCGCGCGCGAGCTGAAACTGCTGCGCACCGAGACCGCGGTGATCGGTAAGCTCCCCTCGCTGCCGGCCGTCGACTTCACCCGGCGGCCCACGAACCCCAACTGACCCGACGGGACGGACCCTTGGCACGCAAGGCCGGCAAACAGCAGGCGGGCTCGACCCCGGCGATCGTCGCCCTGGAGAAGGCCGGAGCCGCCTTCTCCGTGCACTCCTACGCCCACGACCCGGCGGCCCCGTCCTACGGCGAGGAGGCCGCGGAGGCGCTCGGGCGCGATCCCGCGGAGGTCTTCAAGACGCTCGTCGCCGAGGTCGACGGCGCCCTGACCGTGGCCGTCGTGCCCGTCTCCGGCTCGCTCGACCTCAAGGCGCTCGCGGCGGCGGTCGGCGGCAAGCGAGCCGCCATGGCCGATCCGGCGGCCGCCGAGCGCACCACGGGGTACGTACGGGGCGGCATCTCCCCGCTCGGGCAGCGCCGGCGCCTGCCGACCGCGCTGGACGCCTCCGCGCGCTCCCACGCGACCATCTGCGTCTCGGCCGGGCGGCGCGGCCTGGAGATCGAACTCTCCCCCGCCGACCTGGCCGCCCTCACGGACGCGGTGATCGCCCCCATCGCCCGCGCGTGACGCCGCGGGCGCCGGGGGTCTGGACGGCCGGCCGTCCCTCGACTACGACCGTCAGGAGCGGGCCGCCGCGCGTGCGGCCCGCGACCCGGGAGGGACGCCCATGTCGAAGCGCACCCGCAAGCGCCGCTGGCGCCTGAAGAAAAACCGCGCCAACCACGGCCGCAGGCCGGCGTAGCCGCACGCTCTCTCCGCCGCGGCGGCACGCAACCACTACGGACGACCCGGCGGCGCCGGACCGGCACCACGCCGGGGCCCGGCTCGGTGCCGCGGGGCATCTGCGGATTCCGCCGGACTCTCGCCACTGTGGCTACTCACCGTCGCGGCGGGAGGGTGTGCCCGTAGCTGCACCATTGCTCAACGCTTCCGCCCAAGCAGGCAGCTTCCGCCCCGGCGGGCACGGATTGCCGAAGCCGGTCCTCTTCCCCGCCGCAGCGGCGCGCAACCACTACGGACGAATCCGGCGGTGCCGGACCGGGCGTCAGGCCGAGGGGTCCGGGTCTGCCGGGACGGACCAGTCCGGTTCGGGGTCCCGGGGGCCGAAGACGGCCGTCAGGACCAGGTGCACCGCCAGCGCCGCCAGCGGCCACGCCAGCAGTGCGCCCTTGGCCGCGAGCTTCAGCGGGGCGTCGAAGACGACCCCGCGTCCCGCCGCGCGGGCCGCCGCCACCACGTCCGTCGTCGGGCCGAGCGCAGCGCCCACGCGCCAGGCGATCACCGAGGCGACCAGGGAACCGGCGGCGAGGCCGATGACCAGCGGGAGGCCCCCGCGGCGGCGGAGCAGGAAGACGACCGCGCCGCTCACCGCGCCGAACCCGAGCGCCAGCAGCACGAACATGCCGTCGGCGCCGATCGCCTGCTCCCCCTCGCTGTTCTTGAGGTACACCGCCTTGCCGTCCGAGATCAGCGGCACGCGCGGCGCCAGCCACATCCACAGCAGCCCGAGCAGCACTCCGGCGACGGCCACCACCGCGGCGACGACCGCGGCCTCCCGCGCCTCGGTGCGGAGCTCCTCCCGGTCGGCGGGGAGAACGGCGGGCCCGTCCGCGGCGGGCTGCTCGTCGGCGGGCTGGTCATGCGGCGTCAGGGGTGCGGTCACCCTGTCATCGTGCCAGGTCGGGGCCGCCGGGCCCGCGGCAGGACGGTCCTGGCGCGTCACCGCACGGCCGCCCGGCGGTACGCCCAGGTGGCCGCGGCCAGCGACACCACGCCGACGGCGGCGCACACGCCGAGGTCGGCCGCGACCACGGCCCAGTCGGGGCTCGCGTCGAAGCTGCGGGCCAGCGCCTCCACTCCGTACGTGGAGGGCAGCAGGTCGCGGGCGTAGGCGATGGGCGCGGGCATGTGGGCGGCGGGGAGCACGCCCAGCAGCAGCGCGGCCGACATGCCCAGCTGCCCGCAGAGCGTGGCCAGCTCCTGCCGGGGGGCGAGCAGCCCGAGGGCCGCGCCGAGCCCGGCGAGGGCGGCGCCGGAGAGGGGGACCACCGCGACGAGCACCCACAGGTGCCCCATCGGCAGGTCGAAGAGCACGCTGCCGACGACCGCGGTGACGGCCGTGCCGGGCACGGTGAAGGAGGCGTACGCGCCGGCCGCGCCGAGGACCACGGCCGCGGGCGGCACCGGCAGCGTCGCGTAGTGGTCGAGGCCGCCGCCGGCACGCAGCTGCCCGAAGTACTGGGCGAGGAGGTTGAGGGCGACGAAGGCAACGACGAGCACGCTGGAGCCCGCGACGACGGCGCGCGCCTCGTCGCCGCCGTCCACCACCCCGCGCATCATGATCATGATGCCGACGGACTGGAACGTGGCCACGAAGAGCAGCGGGATCCGCGCCACCTTGGCCCGCGAGAGCTGCGCGCGGTACACGGCGGCCAGGGCGGGCAGCAGCTTCGCCCTGGGCGCGAGCGGGGCGGCCTCTTCGCCGCCGGACCGCGGCCGGGAGTCGCTCCCGGTCCGGACCGCCCCGGACACCGCCTCTGCGGATACAGCACTCACCCGGCACAGCTCCTGTTCGGTCGGGTCCGGTGACCCCGTCTCGCCGTCGTCCCCGTCACGCCTTCACCAGCCCGTCCGCGCGGCCGCCGAGCGCCAGGTACACGTCCTCCAGGCTCGGCGTGGTCAGTGTGAAGTCGTCGAGCGCGGCGAAGGCGGGCCCGCCGGTCACGGCGGCGACGGCCGCGCGCGCCTCGGCGGGGGCGAGCCGCAGCGTCCAGCGGCGCCCCGCGGCGTGCGCGGCGTCGCGCAGCGCGGCGACCTCGGGGACGTGCAGCGGGGCCTCGTCGCGCCAGACGAGCTCGACGCGGACCTCGTCGCCGACGAGCTCCTTCAGCCCCGCGGGGGTGTCGCAGGCGATGATGCGTCCGCGCTCCAGCACGGCGACGCGGTCGAGGACGGTCTCGGCCTCGATGACGTTGTGGGTGACGAGCAGGACGGTCGCCCCGCGCTCGGCGCGCCGCCGGTCGACGGCGGCCCAGACGGCGCGGCGGGCCACGGGGTCCATGCCGGCGGTGGGTTCGTCGAGGACGAGCACGGGCCGGTCGCCGACGAGCGCGGCGGCGAAGCAGGCCAGCCGGCGCTGGCCGCCGGAGAGCTTCTTCAGCGGGCGCCCGGCGATGTCCGTGAGGCCCAGCTCCTCGAGGACGGCGTCGCGCTCGGCGCGGGCGGCGCGCAGGCCGAGGCCGCGCAGCCGGCCGGTGGTCTCGGCGGCGAGGGAGACCGTCAGCTCGTCGAGCGCGGTCGATTCCTGGCCGAGGTAGCCGACGAGCCGGGCGGCGCGCTCGGGGTGGCGCACGAGGTCGTGGCCGAGGAGCTCGACGCTGCCCTCGTCGGGCCGCAGCAGGCCGGTCAGCTGGCGCACCAGGGTGGACTTGCCGGCTCCGTTGGGGCCGAGCAGTCCGAAGATCTCGCCGCGCCGGACCTCCAGGTCGATGCCGTCGCTGGCGCGCACGGCCGCGGTCCCGGGCGCACCGCGGCGGCCGCGCGCGGCGGGGTAGGTCTTGACCAGGCCGCGCACGGTGCACACCGTGGCGGCTGCCGCCGCCTCTTTCACGCCCGTCCTCACGAGCTATGAGGGTACGCGGTTGGGCTCGCGCCCCGGCCGTTGGGGCGCCCGAAGGCGGGGCGTGGTGCCGTCAGTCGCCCACCGGCGCCTTCTCCGCGGCCGTGCGCGCGTCGATTTCGCGCCAGAACCCGGCACGGATCGCATAGCGGTCGTGCTCGTCGATCTGGTCGTCCTTGTGGGCGAGGAGCCCGAACCGGGCGGCGTAGCGGAGCAGCTCGCCGTCGATGCGGTGCGGGATGCGGGGGTACTCCGTGGAGAGGTGCTGCAGGTGGACGGCGTCGGGGAGCCGCTCGGCCCAGCGCCGGGCGAAGACCTGGCCGACCTCGAAGGGGTCGCCGCCGACGGTGGTGATGTCCTCCTCGCGGTCCGCCCAGCGCTGCTCGGCGCTGGTGAGCTGGGCGAGCATCGGCAGGGAGGCGGTTTCGGGGGGCTCGCCGAGCCCGGTGCCGGTGCCGCGCTCGATCCAGCCCTTGTCGGAGGACCAGCGCAGGGTGGCGTTGGCGGCGAGGGTGCCGCCCTGGCCGCCGCCCTGGCCCGGCTGCCCGCCGGGGCCGGACTGGGCCGCGGCGGGCTGGCCGGCGGGGCCGCGGCCCAGTCCGGCCCCGGCGGGCAGCCGGGCCAGGGCGGCGGTGTTGACCAGCCCCTCCGACCAAGCCCGACTCCACAGGGTGCTGCGCCGTGCGGCAGACGCTGGTGACGACGATGCGGCCCTGGCTGCTCTCGGCAATGACTTCCCCCGAAACTGGCCACTGCCTGGGCACTACATGGCACAGGTCGTATAGGCCGTCCACGGGTGTCCAGCAGATCCAGGAGAGGCGCTGAAAGCCAGGTCAGGGCCTTCTTGTCTCGGGGAGCCCGTGCAGTCGGTGACAGCTGTGTGATAGTCCGTGAGACGGCGAACCCCCGCAGGGAGACCTCCCTGCGGGGGTTCGCCGTCTCACGGACTACGACGGTGTGCAGCGTGCGATGCGGGCGCCGCCGTACTCCGGCTCTCCGCTGTCGAGCACGCGAAGCAGGGAGGCGGTGACAACACGCGTCTTACGGCCGATGCGTGTCACGCGGCAGGGGAACTCGCCTTGACGGACCAGGTCGTAGCCCTTCGCCCGCGAGATCCCGAGGGCCTTGGACGCGTCCTCCACGCTCCCCGTCCCGCTCAAGGTGGCGCGGATGTGCGTAGGGCTGTACTGGGCACCCTGCAGCTCGTCAGTCTGCCTGTGCATTGTGGATTCTCCAGTCGCTTTCAAATTGGCGCTGCCTATATGGCGCCAGTAGGTTCCGGAACCTACTGGCGCCATATAGGCAGCGCCAATTTGAAAGCGACTGGAGAATCCACAATGCACAGGCAGACTGACGAGCTGCAGGGTGCCCAGTACAGCCCTACGCACATCCGCGCCACCTTGAGCGGGCCGGGAGCCGTTGCGCTCGGCGGGGACCGGCTCGGCCGGGCGGGGCGACGGGGCCGCGCCCGCCGCGGCGGTCTCGGGGAGGGGGGCGGAGAGGATCGCGGCGATCTCGGGGCGGGGCGCGGGCTGCGGGGCGCAGGGCCCGGTGAGCTCCTTGGCGCGGACGGCGCGGGTGATCCAGGTGCGGTCGAGGACGCGGCGCTCGTCGGCCTCGGCGACGAGGTCCTCGGACTGGTTGTAGTCGCCGTCGGCGGCCTGGACGGCCCACAGGTGGACGGCGACGCCGTGCTCCTTGGCGGACATCAGGCCCGGGAGGAGGTCGCCGTCGCCGGTGACGAGCACGATGTCGGAGCAGGCGCGGTTGCGGGCGAGCTCGGTGAGCTCGGCGTGCATGGCGGCGTCGACGCCCTTCTGCGCCCAGCGGCCGTCGCTGCGGGTCAGGGCCCCCAGCCGGACGGTGACGCGGGGCATGACGCGCAGCCTGCGGTGCTCGGGCTGGGGCACCCGGTCGGGCGCGCCGTCGAACCAGTAGATCCTCAGCAGGGGCTGCTCGGTCTCGGCCTCGGCGCGCTCACGCAGCCCCCGGATGAGGATCGCGTGGTCGACGGAGATACGGGACCGGGCGGGCTCGCCGGCCAGCAGGCTCGCGGCGGCGCCCAGCAGGTACCCGGCGTCCACCAGGACGACGCAGCGGTCCACGTTCCACCCTCTTTCTGTGCGTGCAGAAATTGCGGTCGCCCCCCGGCACGGCAAGCAGTGCCCCGGTTCTCCTCGGCTTTCCCTGGAGTCTGCCCGACCGTGCGGGGGTTATCAGTCCGAACTGGATCTTCGGCGTGGCGGATACGCCTTCCCGGCGGTAAGTGCACGGATCACGCACGGTAATTACCCGAAATGCGCCATTCGCCGGTGCGTGCGAGTGTGTTCGGCGGGGGGACACCCCGAGTGGAGGCTGAGCATGGCGAAGAACAAGAAGCAGGACAGGAGCCAGCAGCGGGGCAGCGCCGCGGAGCGCGGACAGCAGCAGGCCAAGAGCTCCTCGATCGAGTCCCAGAGCGACCAGCGGGCCACGCAGGTCACCCCGGGCGACATGGCTCGCAAGAGCAAGCAGAAGCGCTTCGGGCACAACTGAGCGGTGCCCGCACGGCATCCGGCCGATAAGCGACGGCGCCCGGCGGCGCTTTGATGCAGCGAGGGGCGCGCCCGGAGGATCCGGGCGCGCCCCTCGTGCGCGGGTGCGGGTTCGGCCGGTGCTCAGCCGGCCAGGCAGGACGGGCCGAGCAGCTGCTTGAGATCGCCGAAGAGCGCCGGGTCGGGGGTGACCCGGTGCCGGTCCAGGCGCAGGACGGTGGTCTTCCGCGGGCCCTGGAGCTTGATCCGCACCTCGGTGGAGCCGCGGTGGTGGGTGAGGACCTGGCCGAGCCGCTCGACCATCGGCGGGGTGACCTTCACCGTGGGGATGGTGATGATCACGGGGGCGTTGGTGCCCGCGTTGGACAGGTCGGGGACCATCAGCTCCATGGCGACCAGGCGGGGGATGTCCTCGCGCTTGTCGAGGCGGCCCTTGACGAAGACGACGGCGTCCTCGACGAGCTGGGTGGAGACCAGCTGGTAGGTGGCGGGGAAGAACATGCAGTCGATGGATCCGGCCAGATCCTCGACGGTGGCGATGGCCCAGGCGTTGCCCTGCTTGGTCATCTTGCGCTGCAGGCCGGAGATGATGCCGCCGATGGTGACGATCGCGCCGTCGGCGTGCTCACCGCCGGTGAGCTGGGAGATCGAGGCGTCGGCCTTGTCGTTGAGGACGTGCTCGATGCCGAAGAGCGGGTGGTCGGAGACGTAGAGGCCGAGCATCTCGCGCTCCTGCGCGAGCAGGTAGGCCTTCTCCCACTCGACGTCGGAGAACTCCACGTCCAGCCCGAAGCCGGGGCCGTCGTCGCCGGTGTCGTCGCCCATGCCGCCGAAGAGGTCGAACTGTCCCTCGGCCTCCTTGCGCTTGACCTGGACCACGTTGTCGATCATCGGTTCGTAGTGCGCGGTGAGGCCCTTGCGGGTGTGGCCCATCTCGTCGAAGGCGCCGGCCTTGATCAGCGATTCGACGGTGCGCTTGTTGCAGACGACGGCCTCGACCTTGTCGAGGAAGTCGGGGAAGGAGCCGTACTTCCCCTTGGCCTTGCGGCAGCGGATGATCGAGTCGACCACGTTCTGTCCGACGTTGCGGACGGCGGTGAGGCCGAAGAGGATCACGTCGTCGCCCTGGGCGGCGAAGTTGGCCTCGGACTCGTTGACGTTCGGCGGGAGCACCTTGATGCCCATGCGCCGGCACTCGTTCAGATAGATCGCCGACTTGTCCTTGTCGTCGCGCACGGAGGTGAGCAGCCCGGACATGTACTCGGCGGGGTAGTTCGCCTTGAGGTAGGCGGTCCAGTACGAGACGAGGCCGTACGCGGCGGAGTGGGCCTTGTTGAAGGCGTAGCCGGCGAAGGGGACCAGCACGTCCCACAGGGCCTGGATGGCCTCGTCGGAGAAGCCCTTCTTCTGTGCGCCCTCCTTGAAGAAGACGAAGTTCTTCGCCAGCTCGTCGGGCTTCTTCTTGCCCATGACGCGGCGGAGGATGTCGGCCTCGCCGAGCGAGTACCCGGCGACGATCTGCGCGGCCTTCTGCACCTGCTCCTGGTAGACGATCAGACCGTAGGTGACGCCGAGGACCTCTTCGAGGGGCTCCTTCAGCTCCGGGTGGATCGGCGTGATCTCCTGCTGGCCGTTCTTGCGCAGCGCGTAGTTCGTGTGCGAGTTCATGCCCATCGGGCCCGGCCGGTACAGGGCGGACACGGCGGAGATGTCTTCGAAGTTGTCGGGCTTCATCAGCCGCAGCAGGGACCGCATGGGGCCGCCGTCGAACTGGAAGACGCCGAGGGTGTCGCCGCGCTGGAGCAGCTCGAAGGTCTTGGGGTCGTCGAGGGGCAGGCTGAGGAGATCGATGTCGATCCCCTTGTTGGCCTTCACCATCTTGACGGCGTCGTCCATGATCGTGAGGTTGCGCAGGCCGAGGAAGTCCATCTTCAGCAGGCCGAGCGACTCACAGCTCGGGTAGTCCCACTGCGTGATGGTCACGCCGTCGGTGTGCCGGACCCAGACCGGGACGTGGTCGGTGATCGTCTCGCTGGACATGATCACGCCGGCCGCGTGCACGCCCATCTGCCGGACCAGGCCCTCGACGCCGCGCGCGGTGTCGATGACCTTCTTCACGTCCGGCTCGTTCTCGTACATCCCGCGGATCTCGCCGGCCTCGCCGTAGCGGGGGTGCTGCGGGTCGAGGATGCCGGAGAGGGGGATGCCCTTGCCGAGGACGTCGGCGGGCATCGCCTTGGTGAGGCGGTCGCCCATCGCGTACGGATAGCCGAGGACGCGGGCGGAGTCCTTGATGGCGTTCTTGGCCTTGATGGTGCCGTAGGTGCCGATCATGGCGACCTTGTCGGCGCCGTACTTCTCGGTGACGTACCGGATCACCTCGGCGCGCCGGCGCTCGTCGAAGTCGATGTCGACATCGGGCATGGAGATGCGCTCGGGGTTGAGGAACCGCTCGAAGATCAGGCCGTGCGGGATCGGGTCGAGGTCGGTGATGCCCATGGCGTACGCGACGATCGAGCCGGCCGCGGAGCCTCGGCCGGGGCCGACCGCGATGCCCTGGTTCTTCGCCCACATGATGAAGTCGGCGACCACGAGGAAGTAGCCCGGGAAGCCCATCGAGATGATCGTGTCCATCTCGTACTCGACCTGCTTCATGCGGTCCTCGGGGATGCCGCCGGGGAAGCGGCGGTGCATGCCCCGCATGGTCTCCTCGCGGAACCAGGTGACCTCGGTGTAGCCCTCGGGGATGTCGAACTTGGGCATCAGGTTCCGGAACTGGAACATGCCCTCGGTGTCGACCTGCTCGGCGACCAGCCTGGTGTTGGCGCAGCCCTCCTGCCAGGCGTCCGAGGAGTCGATGGCGTACATCTCGTCCGTGGACTTCAGGTAGTAGCCCGAGCCGTCGAAGCGGAAGCGGTCCGGGTCGGAGAGGTTCTTGCCGGTCTGGATGCACAGCAGGGCGTCGTGCGCCTCGGCCTCGTGCGCGTAGGTGTAGTGCGAGTCGTTGGTGACCAGGGGCGGAATGCCGAGCTTCTTGCCGATCTCCAGCAGGCCGTCGCGGACGCGGCGCTCGATCTCGATGCCGTGGTCCATCAGCTCCAGGAAGTACCGGTCCTTGCCGAAGATGTCCTGGTACTCGGAGGCGGACTTCAGGGCCTCGTCGAACTGGCCGAGGCGCAGCCGGGTCTGCAGCTCGCCGGAGGGGCAGCCGGTGGAGGCGATCAGGCCCTCGGACCACTGGCTGATGGTCTCCTTGTCCATGCGGGGCCACTTGGTGAGCCAGCCCTCGGCGTAGGCGTCGGAGGACAGCCGGAAGAGGTTGTGCAGACCGGTGGCGTTCGCCGCCCAGATGGTCTTGTGGGTGTAACCACCCGAACCCGAGACGTCGTCCCGCTTCTGGTGCGGCTGGCCCCACTGGATCCTGCGCTTGTTGCGCCGGGACTCGGGGGCGACGTAGGCCTCGATGCCGATGATCGGGACGACCCCGGCCTTCTGGGCGGAATGGTAGAAGTCGTACGCGCCGTGCAGGTTGCCGTGGTCGGACATGGCGATGTGTGTCATGCCCATCTCATTGCAGGCATTGAACATGTCCTTGAGCCGCGCGGCACCGTCCAGCAGGGAGTACTGGGTGTGGACGTGCAGGTGCGTGAAGGGCGGCTTCGTGGCCACGGTGGGAGACCTCCGGCGGTGGTGGCTGCGGGTCGGGCGGGACAGTTTTGAAGGTTACCGGCCCCCACCGACAGCCGCGGGCACGCGCCGGTAGCCTCACGCGTTGAGCACCACAGCACTGATGTTCGTTCCATGCCCCACCCCAGGAGGACCCCGCGATGGCGACCGAGCACGACCGGGCCGCGCAGCGCGGCGAGGAGATCCTCGCCGTTTTCGAGACCGCCTTCGGCGAGCTGCTCGCGGCCGACCCCGCCGCCTTCCGGGTGAAGTTCCGGAAGATGGCGGCCTCCGCCTTCGCCTTCTACCGGGGCACGGCGTGCCTCTTCTACCGGGACCTGGCCGCGGAGGCGCCCGAGGGCGCCGCCGGGCCGTACCTGGACGAGCGCACGAGCCGGGTGTGGATCCACGGCGACCTGCACGCCGAGAACTTCGGCACGTACATGGACGCGGGCGGCCGCCTGGTCTTCAACGTCAACGACTTCGACGAGGCCTACGTCGGCCCCTTCACCTGGGACCTCAAGCGCTTCGCCGCCTCCGTCGCCCTGATCGGCTACACCAAGGCCCTCAGCGACGAGATGATCACCGAGCTGGTGCGGACCTACGCCGCCGCCTACCGCGAGCGCATCCACGCCCTGGCCACCGGCACCGCGGAGGACGGCCACACGCCCTTCACCCTCGACACCGCCGACGGCCCCCTGCTCGGCGCCCTGCGCGAGGCCCGCTCGATGACGCGCTTCGGGCTGCTCGCCTCCATGACGGAGATCCGGGACTTCGACCGCCGCTTCGCCGCCGACGGCGGCGCCGTCGAGCTGGACGCGGCCACGCGCTACAAGATCCTCGCGGCCTTCGACGGCTACCTGGAGACCCTCCCGGACACGAGCCTCGCCCGCCCCGACTCCTACCGGGTCAAGGACGTCGTCGGCCGCCGCGGCATCGGGATCGGCAGCGCCGGCCTGCCCTCGTACAACATCCTCCTGGAGGGCAACAGCGACGCCCTGGAGAACGACGTCGTCATCTACATGAAGCAGGCGCAGACCCCGGCGGTCTCCCGGCACATCGCCGACCGCGCCGTGCGCGACTACTTCCGGCACGAGGGCCACCGCACGGTGATCTCCCAGCGCGCGCTGCAGGCGCACGCCGACCCGTGGCTGGGCTGGACCGAGCTGAACGGCACCGGGCAGCTGGTGGCCGAGGTCTCGCCGTACGCGGTCGACCTGGACTGGTCGGACATCGACGACCCGGCCGAGATCGCGGCGGTCGTCGCCGACCTGGGCCGCGCCACGGCCGCCATGCACGCCGCGGCGGACGACCAGAGCGGCCACTCCCTGGTGCCCTTCTCCACCGAGCGGGCCATCGACGCTGTGATCGCCGCCGACGAGGAGGGCTTCGCGGAGCTCCTGACCGGCTTCGCCCACTCCTACGGGGCCCGGGCCCGCGCGGACCACCAGATCTTCGTGGACCTCTTCCGCAACGGCCGCATCCCCGGCCTCTAGGACCGGCTCCGGGCCGCCTTTAGGCACGGTTTACGGCGGGTCGTGCCAGACTCGTTCCCCATGGACATATCGGCGGCACGGCTGCGGGCACTGCGCGCGGCGCTGTTCACAGCGCTGTGCGTGACGCTGTCCGCGGGCTCCCACGTGCTGCTGTCCGGCACCGGCCTGCCCCTGGCGACGGTCGCGGTGGCCGGAGCCGCCGTCTTCGCGCTCGCGTACGCCCTGGCGGGCCGCGAGCGCGGCTTCGCGCGGATCGCCGCGCTGTTCGTCCCGCTGGAGCTGGCCTCCGACGCCCTCTTCTCCACCGGCCAGGAGAGCTGTTACGGCACGGGCGGGCACGCCGTGCCGGGCGCGCTGACCGCCCTGTGCGGCGGTGGCACGGTCGGCGGACCCTTCGCCCCCGCGCCGGGCCCCGACACCGCCGCGTGGCTGCTGCTCGCCGCCCACGTCGCCGTCGGCCTCCTGGCCGCCGCATGGCTGCGGCTCGGCGAGGCGGCGCTGGCCCGGCTGCTGGGCACGCTCGCCGGGGCGGCCCTGCGCCGCCTGCTGCCCGCCCCCACAACGGCCGCCGCGGGCGGGCGGTGTCGCACCGCGCCCGTGCGGGCCGCCGGGCCCGCCCGCAGGGCACCGGCCCTTCCCCTCCTCGTGCACTCCGTCGTCCGCCGTGGACCGCCGCCCGGGCCCGCCCCCGCCTGAGCACACCCACCACGCATCACGCACGACCGAGCACGGAGAGCAAGACCATGAGCAAGCGCAACAACTGGGAGAACAAGCAGTCCGCACGCGAGCGCCTGCGCGCCGAGCGGGAGCGGCAGGCCAAGAAGGACAGGACGCGCCGCCAGCTCGTCGTCGGCGGGGCCGTCGCCGCGGTCCTGGCCGTCGGTGCGGGCATCGTCGTGGCCGTCTCCCAGCTGGGCAAGGACGGCAAGAGCGGGCTGAACGCGGCGTGGGAGGCCGCGTCCAAGAAGGAGCTCGTCAAGCCCGCCAACACGGGCGGCGACAAGGGCACCGAGGTCACGATCGGCGACAAGAACGCCAAGCACACCCTGGACCTCTACCAGGACATGCGCTGCCCGATCTGCTCGGTCTTCGAGCAGAGCGTCGGCGGCACGATCGACAAGGACGTCAAGGACGGCAAGTACAAGGTCTCGTACCACGTCGCCACGTTCCTCGACCGCAACTTCGGCGGCAGCGGCTCCAAGAACGCCCTCAGCGCGCTGGGCGCCGCGCTCGACGTGAGCCCCGAGGCCTTCAGCGCCTACAACAAGGCCCTCTACTCCAAGGCCAACCACCCCAACGAGACGAAGGACGACTACGCCAAGGACGACGTCCTGCTGAAGGTCGCCAACGAGGTGCCGGCGCTCAAGGGCAACAAGGACTTCGAGAAGAACGTCAAGGACGGCACCTTCGACAAGTGGGCGCTGACGGTGTCCGACGAGTTCGACAAGGCCAAGGACGTCACCGGCACGCCGACCCTCAAGCTCGACGGCAAGAAGCTGACGGCGGAGGACGGGAAGAACGTCCCGATCACCCCCGAGCAGTACACCAAGGCCGTCGACGCGGCCCTGAAGTCCTGACGGTCCTCCCGTCCGGGATTCCGTCCGGGTTTCCGCCCGGGTTCCCGTCCCCTCCGGCGGCGTCCAGCGATGCCGAATCTTGACACGACACTTAACGGCTGCCGTGGCAGACTTCGGCCTCATGGAGGGGACGGGAGTTCGACTGAGGGCGCTGCGCGCAGCGCTCTTCACGGCGCTCTGTGTCACGCTGTCCGCCGCTTCGCACGTCCTGCTCTCCCGTACGCCCCTTCCCGCCGTCACCGTCGCCGTGCTGTCGGCGGTGTTCTTCGCCGTCGCCTACGCCCTCGCGGGCCGCGAGCGCGGCTTCGGGTCGATCGCCGCGCTGATGGTCCCCCTGGAGCTCACGGCGGACACCGTGTTCACGGTGGGCCAGCACGCCTGTTACGGGCGGGCCGGCGGGCCCGTCGCGGGCCCCCTGCACTCCCTGGGCCTCGACCTCGCCTGCCGCGGCGAGGTCGGCACCCCGCTGGCCCGCATGGCCGCCGAGGGCGACGCCGGGCCGGTCGCCGGCTCCGCACTGCCCTGGCTGCTGCTCGCCGGCCACGTCGCGGTGGGCCTGCTGGCCGCCGCCTGGCTGCGCCGCGGCGAGGCCGCCCTGGCCCAGCTGCTGCGCACGGCCGCCGCCTTCGCCTTCGGCCCCCTGCTCCTGGCCTTCGCCTCCCCGGCGGCGCCCGCCGCCCCGGGCGCGCGCGTACGCCCCGCGCGCCGCACGCTCCGGGCGCGCGGCCTCCCCCTCCTCGTCCACTCCGTCGTACGGCGCGGACCGCCCCTCGCTCCGGCAGCTGCCTGAGCCCGCGGTCCCCCCATTCCCGTACGTCCACACCGGAGAAGACATCATGAGCAACCGCAACAACCAGCAGAACAAGCAGGCCGCGCGCGAGCGGCTGCGCGCCGAGCGCGAGCGCCAGGCCCGCCGGGACAAGACGCGCCGTCAGCTCGTCGTCGCCGGCGCCATCGTCGTCGTCCTCGCGATAGCCGGCGGCGTGGGCTACGCCGTGACCAACATGAACGACAGCAAGGACGGCGCGAGCAGCTGGGCGAGCGACAAGACCCTGGTCAAGCCCGCCAACACCACCGGCGAGAACGGCAACGAGATCGTCCTCGGTGACGCCAAGGCCAAGGAGACCCTCACGGTCTACGAGGACCCGCGCTGCCCGTCCTGCGCCGCCTTCGAGAACGAGTCCGGCGCCCAGCTGCGCCAGGACGTCAAGGACGGCCGCTACAAGGTCCGGTTCGTCATGGTGAACTTCATCGACGACCTGGCCAAGGGCACCGGCTCGAAGAACGCCGTCAGCGCCCTCGGCGCCGCGCTCAACGTCAGCCCGGACGCCTTCGTCGCGTACAAGGAGGCGCTCTACTCCCCGAAGAACCACCCCGACGAGCGCGACGACGCCTTCGCCAAGGACTCGCGGCTGATCGAGATCGCGCAGCAGGTCCCGGCCCTGAAGGGCAACAAGGACTTCGAGAAGGCCGTCAACGAGGGCACTTACGACAAGTGGGCCGTCGAGATGGGCACGCTGTTCGAGAAGAACAAGATCGGCGGCACCCCGGCCCTGCTCCACGGCGACAAGCAGCTGAAGGGCCCGAACGGCAACCCGCCGATGGCCAAGGAGTCCTTCATCGCGGCGATCGACAAGGAATTCGGCCCGAAGAAGTAGTGACGGGCCGGTGAGGGGCGGACGAACTGTCAGGTTTCGTCCGCCCCGGGGCTTACCGGGCAGTAAGGTGATGGTCCGTGACCATCGACTCCTGCATATCGCGCCGCACCGCCGTCACGGCCGTCGCCGGCGCCGCGACCGTCGCCCTCCTGCCGCTGGCCGCAGCCGCCCCGGCACACGCCGCGGACCCCTCCCTCTTCCTGCACGGCGTCGCCTCGGGCGACCCACTGCCCGACGGCGTCCTGCTGTGGACGCGCGTCACGCCCTCCCCCGACGCCGTGCCCGGCTCGGGCCGCGGCGCGGACGTGGAGGTCGCCTGGGAGGTCGCCGAGGACGAGGCGTTCGGCAGGGTCGTCGCCCGCGGCACGGTCACCGCGACGGCCGCGAGCGACCACACCGTCAAGGCGGACGTCCGCGGCCTGCGCCCGGCCACCGGCTACTGGTACCGCTTCGCCGCCGGCGGCGCGCACTCCCCCGCCGCCCGCACCCGTACGGCACCCGCGGCCGGCGCGGCCGTCGCCGGCGTCCGCTTCGGCGTCGTCTCGTGCGCCAACTGGGAGTCCGGTCACTTCGCGGCCTACCGCCACCTCGCGGACCGCCGCGACCTGGACGCCGTCCTGCACCTGGGCGACTACATCTACGAGTACGCCTCGGGCACCTACCCGCCCGCGAAGCAGGTCGTCCGCCCGCACGCGCCGGCCCACGAGATCGTCACCCTCGCCGACTACCGCACCCGCCACGGCCGTTACAAGACGGACCCCGACCTGCAGGCCCTCCACCGGACCCACCCCTTCGTGGCCATCTGGGACGACCACGAGTTCGCCAACGACACCTGGACGGGCGGGGCCGAGAACCACACCCCCGGCGCCGAGGGCGAGTGGGCCGCGCGCATGGCGGCCGCCAAGCAGGCCTACTTCGAGTGGATGCCGGTGCGCCCGTCCACCGAGGGCACCACGTACCGCCGCCTGCGCTTCGGCAACCTCGCAGACCTGCACCTGCTGGACCTCAGATCCTTCCGGTCCCAGCAGGTCAAGCCGGGCAACGGCAAGGTGGACGACCCCGAGCGCACGATCACCGGGCGCGCCCAGCTCGACTGGCTGAAGGCCGGGCTCGCCTCCTCCGACACCACCTGGCGCCTCGTCGGCAACCCCGTGATGATCTCCCCGTTCGCCTTCGGCGCCCTGCCCGCCCACCTGCTGGAGCCGCTCGCCAAGCTGCTGGGCCTGCCCGCCGGCGGCATAGCCGCCAACACCGACCAGTGGGACGGCTACACCGACGACCGGCGCGAGCTCCTCGCCCACCTGAGCGACCGCGGGATCCGCAACACCGTCTTCCTGACCGGTGACATCCACATGTCCTGGGCCAACGACGTGCCCAAGAAGGCCGCCACGTACCCGCTGTCGCCGTCCGTCGCCACCGAGTTCGTCGTCACGTCGGTGAGCTCCGACAACCTGGACGACCTCCTGGGCGTGGCCCCGCACACCGTCTCGCTCGCCGCGGTCACCGCCATCAAGGCCGCCAACCGGCACGCGAAGTGGGTGGACATGGACTCCCACGGCTACGGGGTCCTCGACATCACCCCCGAGCAGGCGCAGATGGACTACTACGTCCTCTCCGACAAGGCCGACCCGAAGGCGACGACCGAGTGGAGCCGCTCGTACCGGACGCGCTCGGGCACGCAGCAGGTCGAGCGGGTCAGGACGCCGGTGCGGTGATCCGCGCCCGGCCCCCGGCCTGGTCGCCGATCTCCTCCAGGAAGGCCAGCGCGACGCGCCAGGCCGTCTCCGCGGCCTCCTCGTCGTAGTCCGCGAGGTCCGGGTCCGTGAACAGGTGCCCCGCCCCGGGGTACCGGTGGACCTCCACGTCCGCCCCGGCCCGGCCCATGCGCAGGTACCAGGCGTTGAGCCAGTCGTGCGGCTCGAACGGGTCCGGGTCGGCGACGTGCAGCTGGACGGGCAGCTCGTCCACGGCGGCGTCGTCGGCCAGGTCCGAGGTGCCGTGCAGGAGCAGCAGGCCGCGCGCCTTCTCGTCGCCCAGCGCCAGGTTCTGCGCGATCGACCCGCCGAGCGAGAAGCCGGCGTAGACCAGGCCCCGGTCCGACAGCGGCGCCACCGCGGTGACGGCGCGGCGCAGCAGCTCCTCGCGGCCGATCCCGTCCTTGACGGCCATGCCGTCCTCCACGGTGTCCGCGGTCCGGCCCTCGTAGAGGTCCGGTACGTGCACCTCGTGCCCGGCGGCGCGCAGGCGCTCGGCAGCGGCGTGCACGGCCGGCCTCAGGCCGTAGGCCGAATGAAAAAGGACAATCGTGGTAGAGGACGCCACTGGAGTCACTTCCTAACAGGTGGATCGCGTGCCTCCCATCGTGCCAGCTACGGTCGGGGTGAAGCGCCACCCGGTGAGTGCCCCGCCAGCAGCCGGCCGGAAGGAGCTGAGGTGTCCATGGAGGGCGTACTGCGTCCGCTGTCCGTCATCGGCGGAGCGTTGATCGTCACCCTGGTCGTGGGGTGGGTGGCCGACCAGGTCGTGCGCAGAATCGACGAGCGCCACCCCGAGACGCCCCTGTGGGACCTGCTGCGCCGGTGCCGGCTCCCCCTCCAGGTCGTCCTGTGCACGGCGCTGCTGCGCGGCGGCTACCGCTCGGCCGGCATCCTGCCGGACCACGAGGAGGTGGTCGGCCAGGTCCTGACGCTCGTGCTGATCGGCGCCTGCGCGTGGCTGGTGGTGCGGGTCGCCGTCGCCATAGTGGAGGCGGCCTACGCGCGCTACGCCGCGCGCGCGGAGGACGCGGCCCGGGTGCGCCGGGTACGGACCCAGGTGACGCTCATCCGGCGGATCGTCACGGCCGTCGTGTGCGTGGTCGCGGTGGCGTCGATGCTGCTCACCTTCCCGGCCATGCGGGCCGCCGGGGTGTCCGTGCTGGCCTCGGCCGGTCTGCTCGGCATCGTCGCCGGTGTGGCGGCGCAGTCCACGCTCGCCAACCTCTTCGCCGGGCTGCAGATCGCCTTCGGCGACGTCGTGCGCATCGGGGACACGGTCGTCGTGGACGGCGAGTGGGGCCGGGTGGAGGAGATCACGCTCACCTATCTGGTGGTGACCACCTGGGACGAGCGGCGCATCACCATGCCGGTGTCGTACTTCACCAGCCGTCCCTTCGAGAACTGGTCCCGCAGCAACCCCCGGATGACCGGCACGGTCTTCTTCCACCTCGACCACTCCACGCCCATAGACCTCATGCGGGAGCAGTTGCACGGGATCCTCAAGGGCCTGCCGGAGTGGGACGGGCGGTCCTGGAGCCTGGTGGTCACCGACACGACCCCGACGACGATCCAGGTGCGGGCGCTGGTGACGGCGAAGGACGCCGACGACATCTGGACGCTGCGGTGCGTGGTGCGGGAGCAGCTGATCGAGTGGCTGCGGCGGGAGCACCCGTACGCACTGCCGCGCATCAACACGGCGCCGGCCCCGGGCCTGGAGCAGGCTCCGGACCGCCGCCAGGCTCCGCCGACGTCGGAGGACATCGGCCCGGGCCCCGGCACGACGTAGGCTCCGCCTGGGTTCGGGGCTCCGGGGGTGCGCCCGCTTCCGGCTCCACCGGGCCCGGCCTCGCGGCCGCCGGCCTCTCGGCCTGTCGGCCACCAGGTCGTACGGTCGGCTCGGCACCGCCGGAGGGCGCCGTCGTGGCGGATCGCCGTTGCGGCGGAGGATTGTTGCCCGGCGACGACGGATGGAGCCCGGTCGGGCGCCCCCTGGCACGTCTCCCCAGGCAGAAAATTCCGCCGCAAAGGCGATCAGCCACCGGAGCCGCAGCCCGGCGGTGCCGGGCCGGGACCCGGCCACTGGTCGTTGCCCCCGGCGGTCGACCGCCCTGGACAAATGGGCCGCCGTCCGGCGGAAAAACCCCGCCGCGGCGGCGATCAGCCACCACGGCGTCGCACGGCGGTGCCGGCCCGGGCCCCGGCCGCGGGGCGTGGCCCCCGGCGGACAGCCGCCCCAGGGTCGCCCCCCGGGGTCGCCCTCCCGGGCAAAGGAACCGCCGCCGGGCAGGAAGAAGCCGCCGCGGCCGGCCACCGCGGCGCAGCCCGGCAGGCCGGGCCGGGCCCTGGCCGCCCCGGCCGTGGAGCCCCGCGGCGTCAGCCTCCCCGTAGGCTGCGGACGTCCAGGTGGCGGAGGACCCGGTCCACGATCTCCGGGTCCGCTCCCGGTTCGCTGCGGGCCGACAGGACCTCCCGGCGGGCGGCCGAGAGCATCTCGGCCTGGATGCGCTGGGTCGCCCGGATCCTTTCCACCCGCTGGGCGTGCGCCTCGCGCCGTTCCTCGTCGACCATGTCGGGGCTGATGCGGGCGCCGACGTCGTACGCGCGCCGCGTGAGCTGCTCGACCATGTCGTCGGGGATCTCCTCGGTCTCCTGGATCTCCTTCAGCCGCCGCTTGGCGGCCTTCGCGGCGCGGACGGCGAGCAGGCGGGCGAGCTCCCGCTCGGCGTCGGAGTCGGACTGCACGCCCAGCCTCCGCACGAGCCACGGCAGGGTGAGGCCCTGCAGGACGAGCGTGGCGAGGATGACGGCGAAGGCGACGAAGACGATCTCGTCGCGGGCGGGGAAGGGCGTCTTGTCGTCCTGGGTGTGCGGGATGGCGAGGGCGAGCGCGACGGAGGCGACGCCGCGCATCCCGGACCACCACATCACGACCGTCTCGCGCCAGCTGATGGGGACGTCCTCGTCGATGTCCCGCCGGCTGTGCAGCTGTTTGGCCAGCCACGCGGCGGGCAGCAGCCACAGCAGCCGTACGCCGACGACGACCGCGACGACGACGGCGCCGATGCCCAGCATCTCGCCCCACCGGCCGGAGGCGGTCCGCAGGACGTGGTGGAGTTCGAGGCCGATGAGGCCGAAGGCGACGCCGGTGACGAGCGTGTCGATGACCTCCCAGAAGGAGTGCCGGGCGAGCCGGCCGAGCACGTCGTCGGCGTCACCGGCGTACTCGGCGAGGAAGAGCCCGGTGACGAGCACGGCGAGCACGCCGGAGCCCTTGAGCTCCTCGGCGAGGACGTAGGAGACGAAGGGGACGAGCAGGGTGAGGCCGATCTGGAGGGTCGCGTCGCCGAGGACGTCCATGAGCTTCTTGGCCGCCCAGCCGAGCGCGAGCCCGACCGCGAGGGCGACCACGGCGGACAGCACGAACTCGCCCGCGGCCTTCGGGGCGGAGAAGCTGCCGCTGACGGCCGCGGCGATGGCCACGTGGTAGAGCACGATGGCCGTCACGTCGTTGAAGAGCCCCTCGCCCTCCAGGATGGAGATCAGGCGGCGCGGCAGCCCGAGCGAGCCCGCGACGGCCGTCGCGGCCACCGGGTCGGGCGGGGCGACGAGGGCGCCGAGCGCGACGGCCGCGGCGAGGGAGATGCCGGGCACGATGGCGTCGGCGACGGCGGCCACGGCCGCGGTGGTCACGAACACCAGGGCGACCGCGAGCAGCAGGATGGGCCGGACGTTGGCCTGGAACTGCCGCCAGGACGTGCGCTGCACGGACGCGTAGAGCAGGGGCGGCAGCACCAGCGGGAGGATGAACTCCGGCGGCATCTCCACGTTGGGCACGAAGGGCAGCAGCGCGAGGACGATGCCGCCCAGCGTCATGAGGACGGGGGCCGGCAGGCGCAGCCGGTCCGCGACGGGCACCATGACCAGCGATCCGATGAGCAGCACGAACAGCAGGGCGAGCTGGTCCACGGACGTCCTCCGGGCGGATCGGGCAGGCGATCGTTTTCCCAGCCTGCCACGAACCGGACGAACCCGGATCTTCCGGAGATTCCGGACGGAGTCAGCGCGTGCTGCTCACAGCGCCTTCGTCATCGCGCGGTGCGGTATGCCGCTGCCCTCGTCGAACTCGGGCCCGTGGGCCGCATAGCCGAGCCGCTCGTAGAAGCCGAGGGCGTGCGTCTGGGCCTCCAGGTAGACCCGGGCCAGGCCCAGCCGGCGGGCCTCCGCCTCGACGGCCAGGACGAGCTCGGCGCCCAGGCCCGTGCCGCGCGCGGCACGGGAGACGGCGAGCCGGCCGAGGACGGCCGTGACGTCGTCCTCGACGCCCGCGGGGCCGTACTTCTTCCGGGCCGGGGCGCCGTGCAGGAAGCGGACCGTGCCGACGGGGCCGGCCGGCCCGGTGGCCAGGAGGTGGACGGCGTGGACGTCGTACGCGTCCATCTCCTCGGCCTCGGGGATGCGCTGCTCGCCGACGAAGACCTCGCGGCGCACGGCGTGGCAGCCGGGCAGCTCGCCGGGGCCGACGACGCGGACCGTGATCCCCTGCGCGGCGCCCACGGTGCTCAGGCGCTCTCGGCGCGCACCGTGTCCAGCGCGCGCTGCAGGTCCTCGGGGTAGGAGCTCTCGAACTCGACCCAGCGGCCGTCCTCGGGGTGCTCGAAGCCGAGCCGCACGGCGTGCAGCCACTGGCGGGTGAGCTTGAGGCGCTTGGCGAGGGTCGGGTCGGCGCCGTAGGTGAGGTCGCCGACGCAGGGGTGGCGGTGGGCGGCCATGTGCACGCGGATCTGGTGCGTACGGCCGGTCTCCAGCTTCACGTCCAGCAGGCTGGCCGCGCGGAAGGCCTCGATCAGGTCGTAGTGGGTGACCGAGGGCTTGCCCTCGGCGGTGACGGCCCACTTGTAGTCGTGGTTGGGGTGGCGGCCGATGGGGGCGTCGATGGTGCCGCTCATCGGATCCGGGTGCCCCTGGACCAGCGTGTGGTAGCGCTTGTCGACCGTGCGCTCGCGGAACTGCTGCTTGAGCAGGGTGTAGGCGCGCTCGGACTTGGCGACGACCATCAGGCCGGAGGTGCCCACGTCCAGGCGGTGCACGATGCCCTGGCGCTCGGCGGCGCCGGAGGTGGAGATGCGGTAGCCCGCGGCGGCCAGGCCGCCGATGACCGTCGGGCCCGTCCAGCCGGGGCTGGGGTGGGCCGCCACGCCGACCGGCTTGACGATCACGACGATGTCGTCGTCGTCATGGACGATCTCCATGCCCTCGACGGGCTCGGCGACGATCTGCACCGGGGCGGGCGCGGCGGGCATCTCGACCTCGAGCCAGGCCCCGCCGGTCACGCGGTCGGACTTCCCGGCCTCCGCCCCGTCCAGCTGGACCTTGCCCGCGGCCGCCAGCTCGGCCGCCTTGGTGCGGGAAAAGCCGAACATACGGGCGATGGCGGCGTCGACGCGCTCGCCTTCCAGGCCGTCGGGTACGGGCAGGGCGCGGATCTCGGGAATGGTGCTCACCCGTCGAGTATGACGGACGGGTGCGACACCCCCGCCCCGGGCTCAGTCCTGGTGGACCGTGCCGTCCGGGTCCAGACCGCGGAAGGACAGGATCACGATCAGGAAGCCGCCGCAGACGATCGCGGAGTCGGCGAGGTTGAAGACCGCGAAGTGCGCGGGCGCGATGAAGTCGACGACACCGCCCTCGAAGCCGCCCGGGGCGCGGAACAGGCGGTCCGTGAGGTTGCCCAGCGCGCCGCCGAGCAGCAGGCCCAGCGCGATCGCCCACGGCAGGCTGTAGAGCTTGCGGGCGATCCGCGCGATCACCACGATCACGGCGGAGGCGATCACCGTGAAGACGATCGTCATCGCCTCGCCGATGCCGAAGGCGGCACCGCGGTTGCGGACCACCTCCAGCTGCAGCCAGGTGCCGAACACCTCGATCGGATCGTGGTGCTCCAGCTTCGCGACCACGAACAGCTTGCTGCCGAGGTCCAGGACATAGGCGAAGGCGGCCACCGCCAGGAGTACCCCGATGCGCCGCCCGCCCTTGGCCGTGGTCGGTTCCGCGGCCTCCGGCGTGCCGGTGGTGGTCTGTTCCGCCTCTGTCACGTGAGTCCTTCGACGTCGTCCAGGTCGCCAGGGCCTGCCTGGCTGAGGACGAGGGTACGGCACGCCCGTGCGAGGGGGTCAGCGGCGTTCCTGGCGCTGTTTGCACTCCACACACAAGGTGGCCCGCGGGAACGCCTGCATGCGGGCCTTGCCGATGGGCCTCCCGCAGTTCTCGCAGAGCCCGTACGTGCCCGCGTCGAGCCGTTCCAGCGCCCGCTCGGTCTGGTCCAGCATCTCCCGGGCGTTGGCCGCCAGGGCCAGTTCGTGCTCCCGGGTGATGTTCTTGGTGCCGGTGTCGGCCTGGTCGTCGCCCGCGCCGTCGCCCGAGTCCCGCATCAGGCCGCTGATCGCCTCCTCCGAGTGGGCGATCTCCGCCCGCAGCCGCAGTACCTCGCTCTGCAGCTCCGTCCGGGCCTCGGCCACCTCGCCCGGCGACCAGGGCTCCTCCCCCGGCCGCACGGCCAGCTCGCCGGGCTCCACGGGTCCCGTACGGGCCCCCGGCACCTTCCCGGCGGCCTGTGTCCCGTCCATCGTCTTCTTCGCAGCCACCGTCCTGGCTCCCGTCTTCTTCGCGGGCACCGCCCTCTGGGCAGGTGCGGCCTTCTCGATGGGGGCGGCCTTCTCGCCTGCGGCGCGCTTGCCGACCGCCCGGGTGGCACTCTCCTCGGCGGGTGCCGCCGTGCCGCCGGAGGCGGGGGAACCCGCCGGGGCGGGCGCCGCCTTCTTGTTCTTGCCTGCGGCCTTCTCCGCGGACGTCCTGGCGGAAGACGCCGCGACCGCGACGGCGGCACGCTTCTCGGCGGGCGCCGCCTTCTTCCCGACGACCTCCTTGGCCGAGGCCACCGCCTTTTGGGCGGCTGTTTTCTTGGGGGCCGCCGCCTTGGTGGCCGCCTTGGTGGCCGCCGCCTTGGTGGCCCCCGTCTTGGCCGCCGCCGTCTTCTTGGCGGCTGTCTTCTTGGCGGCCGCCGTCTTGGCAGCCGTCTTCTTGGCGGCCGTCTTCTTCGCCGGAGCGGCCTTCTTCGCCGCCGCCTTCTTCGCCGGAGCGGCCGCCTTCTTCGCCGCAGGCGGCTTGTCCGCCGCCTTCCCGGCCGGGGCGGCCGTCTTCGCGGCCTTGCCCGCCGACGGCGACGTCTTCTTGGCCGGAACAGCCTTCCTGCCGCCGTCCGCGGCTTTGGCAGCCTCGCCCGCGGCCGACGACGCCTTGCCCGGAGCAGACGTCTTGGCCGCCTTCTTCGCCGACCCGGACACACTCCCGGCGGCTTCCTTCTCAGCCGCCGCGGACGCCTTGACCGGCCTCCCCCCGCCCCCGGCGGCCTCCGCGGCCCCGCCCGCCGGCAACGGCGCCTTCCGGGACGCCCTGGTCGCACCCCCTGCAGCCGTCTTCTGAGCCGGCGCAGCCTCCTCCGCAGCCTTCCCGCCGTCCGCCGCCTTGGCGGCCTTGCCCGCGGCGGACGACGTCTTCGCCGGCGCGGATCCCTTGGCCGCGCTTCCGCCGCCCCCGGCGGGCTTCGCCGACGGCGCCGTCTTCGCCGCCTTCCCGCCGCCCCCGGCGGCAGCGGCGGCCCTGGCGGCAGCGGCCCCGTGGGCCTTCCCCTTCGCGGAAGCGACGTCCGCCGCCGCTCTCTTCGCCACCATGACCGCGGCCCCTTCACATTTTATGATCTTGCGCGCGAATCGTGCCGGAACGATAAAACTCCACCGGGCACGCGGCAACGGGGCACGCCGGTCTCCTCGGTTGTGCCCCGCCCCCGGCCCTGTAATCGGACTGCACCCGTCCCCCGCCCGGCCCCGGCCGAAACCGGTGGGCCGCGTCCGGTCCGGCCCCGTACACTGGGGCGCAGCGAAAGGCGTGGAAGGGACGAGTAGCGCCGCACGCAGCCTGTAGCGACCCGGGGACGGTGGGAGCCCGGGGGCGTGCGCGGTGTGAAGATCACCCCTGAGCCGCCGGAAGAACGCCCCCGGACACCCCGGCGGGTCAGTAGAGCCGGCATCGCGGCCCAATGAGGGGGCCCCGGGCGCGAGCGCCCGCGGCCAAGGAGGGTGGTACCGCGGGAAGCGCACCGCACGGCGCATCTCGTCCCTCCGACGGACAGCGCAATGACGTTCCGCCGGAGGAAGCCTCATATGAGTCCCCAGCCGCAGTACCACCAGGTACCCGCCCAGGTGGACCTGCCCGCCCTGGAGCACGCCGTGCTCGAGTTCTGGCGCGAGAGCAAGGTCTTCGCCCGTAGCCTCGAGCAGTCCGAGGGCCGCCCCGAGTGGGTGTTCTACGAGGGCCCGCCCACGGCCAACGGCATGCCGGGCGCGCACCACATCGAGGCCCGCGTCTTCAAGGACGTCTTCCCCCGCTTCCGCACGATGCAGGGCTACCACGTCGGCCGCAAGGCCGGCTGGGACTGCCACGGCCTGCCGGTGGAGCTCGCGGTGGAGAAGGAGCTGGGCTTCTCGGGCAAGCAGGACATCGAGGCGTACGGCATCGCGGCCTTCAACGACAAGTGCCGCGAGTCCGTCACCCGCCACACGGACGCCTTCGCCGAGCTCACCACCCGCATGGGCTACTGGGTCGACCTGGACGACGCCTACCGCACGATGGACCCGGACTACGTCCAGTCCGTGTGGTGGTCGCTGAAGGAGATCTTCAACAAGGGCCTGCTGGTCCAGGACCACCGCGTGGCCCCTTGGTGCCCCCGCTGCGGCACCGGCCTGTCGGACCACGAGCTGGCCCAGGGCTACGAGACGGTCGTCGACCCCTCCGTCTTCGTCCGCTTCCCGCTGACCTCCGGCCCGCTCGCGGGCGAGGCCTCGCTGCTGGTGTGGACGACCACCCCCTGGACGCTGGTCTCCAACACGGCCGCCGCCGCACACCCCGACGTCACCTACGTCGTCGCCACCGACGGCTCCGAGAAGCTGGTCGTCGCCGAGCCGCTGCTGGAGAAGGCCCTCGGCGAGGGCTGGACCGCGACGGGGCAGTCCTTCACCGGTCGCGAGATGGAGCGCTGGGCCTACCGCCGCCCGTTCGACCTGGTCGAGCTGGAGGGCGCCAACTTCGTCGTCAACGCCGAGTACGTCACGACCGAGGACGGCACGGGTCTGGTCCACCAGGCGCCCGCCTTCGGTGAGGACGACCTCAGGACCTGCCGCGCCTACGGCCTGCCGGTCGTCAATCCGGTCCGCCCGGACGGCACCTTCGAGGAGGGCCTCGCCCTCGTCGGCGGCCAGTTCTTCAAGAAGGCCGACGAGAAGCTCGTCGCGGACCTCGACGAGCGCGGCCTGCTCTTCAAGCACATCGCCTACGAGCACAGCTACCCGCACTGCTGGCGCTGCCACACCGCGCTGCTCTACTACGCGCAGCCGTCCTGGTACATCCGCACCACCGCGGTCAAGGACCGGCTGCTCGAGGAGAACGAGAAGACCAACTGGTTCCCCGAGTCGGTCAAGCACGGCCGCTTCGGCGACTGGCTGAACAACAACATCGACTGGGCGCTCTCCCGCAACCGCTACTGGGGCACGCCGCTGCCCATCTGGCGCTGCGAGGAGAACCACCTCACCTGCGTCGGCTCCCTGGCCGAGCTCACCGAGCTCACCGGCACCGACCAGAGCGGCCTGGACCCGCACCGCCCCTACATCGACGACGTCACCTTCACCTGCACCGCCGAGGGCTGCGCCCACACGGCCGTGCGCGTGCCGGAGGTCATCGACGCCTGGTACGACTCGGGCTCGATGCCGTTCGCGCAGTGGGGCTACCCGTACAAGAACAAGGAGCTCTTCGAGCAGCGCTTCCCGGCGCAGTTCATCTCCGAGGCCATCGACCAGACCCGCGGCTGGTTCTACACGCTGATGGCCGTCGGCACCCTCGTCTTCGACAAGTCGTCGTACGAGAACGTCGTCTGCCTGGGCCACATCCTCGCCGAGGACGGCCGGAAGATGTCCAAGCACCTGGGCAACATCCTCCAGCCGATCCCCCTGATGGACCAGCACGGCGCCGACGCCGTCCGCTGGTTCATGGCGGCCGGCGGCTCCCCGTGGGCCGCGCGCCGCGTGGGTCACGGCACCATCCAGGAGGTCGTCCGCAAGACGCTCCTGACGTACTGGAACACGGTCGCCTTCCAGGCCCTCTACGCCCGTACATCCGGCTGGGCCCCCAGCGCCGCGGACCCGGCCCCGGCCGACCGCCCGCTGCTGGACCGCTGGCTGCTCGGCGAGCTCAACGCCCTCGTCGGCCAGGTCACCGAGGCCATGGAGGCCTACGACACCCAGCGGGCCGGCAAGCTGCTGTCCTCCTTCGTCGACGACCTGTCCAACTGGTACGTGCGCCGCTCGCGCCGCCGGTTCTGGCAGGGTGACGCGGCCGCGCTGCGCACCCTCCACGAGGTCGTCGAGACGGTGACCCGCCTGATGGCCCCGCTGGTGCCGTTCATCACCGAGCGCGTCTGGCAGGACCTCGTGGTCCCCGTCGACCCGCAGGCCCCCGAGTCGGTCCACCTGGCCACCTGGCCGGTGGCGGACGCCGCCCTCGTCGACCCGAAGCTGTCGCAGCAGATGCTGCTCGTGCGGCGCCTGGTCGAGCTGGGCCGCGCCACCCGCGCGGAGTCCGGCGTCAAGACCCGCCAGCCGCTCTCCCGCGCGCTGGTGGCCTCGGCCGGCTTCGAGGAGCTGGGCGCCGAGCTGCGCGCCCAGATCGCCGAGGAGCTCAACGTCTCCTCCCTCGCCTCGCTCTCCGAGGTGGGTGGTTCCCTGGTCGACACCACGGCCAAGGCCAACTTCCGTGCCCTGGGCAAGCGGTTCGGCAAGGGCGTCCAGGCGGTCGCCAAGGCCGTCGCCGGGGCCGACGCCGCGGCGCTGTCGCTGGCCCTGCGCGAGGGCACGGCCTCGGTCGAGGTGGACGGCGAGACGGTCACCCTCTCCCCCGACGAGGTCATCATCACCGAGACGCCCCGCGAGGGCTGGTCGGTGGCCTCGGACTCGGGTGCGACGGTGGCCCTCGACCTGGAGATCACCCCGGAGCTGCGCCGCGCGGGCCTCGCCCGCGATGCCGTCCGGCTCATCCAGGAGGCCCGGAAGAACAGCGGCCTCGACGTCGCCGACCGGATCGCCGTGCGCTGGGAGTCGGCGGCCGAGGAAGTCCGTACCGCCCTCTCGGAGCACGCCTCCCTGATTGCGGACGAGGTCCTGGCCACGGACTTCGCCACGGGCGAGGCCGACGGATCCTACGGTGAGCCTTTCACCGACGAGGCGCTTTCGCTGACGTTCCGTCTCCGCAAGACGACCGAGGCCTGATAAAACCGGCAATGGCCGGGCGAGGGATTCCCTCGCCCGGCCATTGCCATATGTCGTATTGACCGACATCCGTACGGAAATGCAGAGCGAATAAAAGGGCCGGGCCCCTGGGGAATCCCAGGGGCCCGGCCCTTTTATGACTGCCGACCGACCGACTGCCGACTAGCGGCCGTACGGGCGCCTCAGTTGTCGTCCTCGTCGATGAGGAAGCCCCGCATGGGGGACGGCGCCTGCTGCATCGGCTGCTGGCCCTGCGGCCGCACCGGTGCCATCGGCTGGGTCATCGCCGGGGACATCTGCTGCTGGCCACCGTAGGACGGGGCACCCATGGAGGAGTTGCCGCCCATCGAGGTGTTGCCACCCATGGACGGGTTGCCGCCCATGCTGTGGCCGCCCATGCCCGCACCTGCCGGAGCCATCGACCCGCTCATCGAGGGGGCCGCGGGCAGCGACGGGGTGTTGGGGTTACGGGGCGGGGCCAGCGAGTCGTCCGCCTGGTTCTCCAGCTGACGCAGCTGGCTCTCCAGGTAGGACTTCAGACGGGTGCGGTACTCGCGCTCGAAGCCGCGCAGGTCCTCGACCTTGCGCTCCAGCGTGGCGCGGGCGGACTCCAGGGAGCCCATCGCGACGCGGTGCTTCTCCTGCGCGTCCCGCTCCAGGGCGTCGGCCTTGGCGCGGGCGTCCCGCTCCAGGCCCTCGGCCCGGCTGCGCGCCTCGCCGACGATCTTGTTGGCCTCGGAACGGGCCTCCGCGATCGCCTGGTCGGCGGTCTGCTGAGCGAGCGAGAGCACACGGGCGGCGCTGTCACCGCCCGGGCCCTGGCCCGGCTGCGGCAGCTGCGGGCCGCCCATGGGGCCGTTCTGACCCATGGGGTTCTGCCCCATGGGACCGTTCTGCCCCATTCCGTTCTGACCCATCGGACCGTTCTGACCCATGGGACCGCCCATGGGGCCGCCCATCGGACCGTTCTGACCCATGGGGCCGGGACCGTTCTGACCCATCGGGCCGGGACCGTGCGGACCCTGGGGACCGTGGCCGTGACCGCTGGGGCCGGCCGGAAGCTGCGGGGCACCGCCCGGCAGCTGCGGCGGGCCGCCCATCTGCTGCTGCTGCGGCACCGGCTGCGGTCCGGATATGGCGGCGGGCACCGGAGCCCCGCCGGGTCGCTGGTCCTGCGGCTCGGGCTTGCGCATGCCCTGCTGCTGGTTCTGCGCGGCGGCACGCGTGGCGGCGGCCAGCTTGGCGCGCAGATCCTCGTTCTCGCGGAGCAGACGGGTCAGTTCGGCCTCGACCTCGTCCAGGAAGGCATCGACCTCGTCCTCGTCATAGCCTTCTCGGAGACGGACGGTCGTGAACTGCTTGTTCCGCACGTCCTCGGGGGTCAACGGCATCTCTTCTTCACCTCAACGTAGTCGTCGGCAATCGGCAAGACCGTATCGTTCACACCTGCTCCACGACGCGGATCAGGATGAAGACGATAATCATCAATACGAAGAAGGACAGGTCGAGCGCCACGCCCCCGAGACGCAGCGGCGGAATGAACCGCCGCAGAAGCTTGAGTGGCGGATCGGTGACAGTGTAGGTGGCCTCAAGGATGACCACCATCGCCTTACCGGGTTGCCATGAGCGAGCGAACTGGAAGACGTAATCCATCACCAGCCGGAAGATCAGTACAAACAGGAAGCAATACAGCGCGACGTAGATCACCTGCAGTGCGATGCTCATTCCCGCGCTTCCCTCTCCCCTTGCTCGTACCCGGCCTGTTCGGCCGTCATTCTCCCGGTATCGCCAGGTATTGCGTCTCAGCTCTGATTGAAGAACCCACCCTCTGCGATGCGGGCCTTGTCCTCCGCCGTGACATCGACGTTAGCAGGAGACAGCAGGAACACCTTCTGCGTCACCCGCTCGATGCTGCCGTGGAGACCGAAGACGAGGCCGGCGGCGAAGTCGACAAGTCGCTTCGCATCCGTGTCGTCCATCTCCGTCAGATTCATGATCACCGGGGTGCCCTCGCGGAAGTGTTCCCCGATGGTACGGGCTTCGTTGTAGGTCCGGGGGTGCAACGTCGTGATGCGGTAGGGCTCCCGCTCGGACACAACCTTGGGCATGATCACCGGTGCGTTCTTCTCCAGAGAGTGGCGTTCGGGTGTGATGGACGCCACGGGGGCGATTCGGGCGGGTCGTCCCGTTTCCGCTGTGAGCGGAGCGGGTTCGCGCTGTGCAGGCGGCTGGGCGACTCGAACCGGTTCGTCCGATTGCGTCTGTTGTGCGAGGTGTTGCTGATGCTGCTGCCTGCGTCGGTCGGGCTCCGGCTCGGGTTCGAACTCGTCGTCGGGGTCGAACCCCGGGCCGTCGTACCCATCGTCCTCCACGAGGCCGAGGTAGACCGCCATCTTGCGCATCGCGCCGGCCATTCTCTGCGTCCTCCGCTCTGTGGTGGATCGGCTCCGTCAACGGCGCCTTGGATCCACGCGGTCTGCCCGCCTTCTGGCGGGAATGACCATATTTTTTGCTGTGGTCCGACTTCTTGGCGACGTTACCCGAGCCTGGGTCGGACTCCGAGTACCGCCGATCCGACACGTACATGTGTCGCCCCGGCGGCCACGGCGTCATCCAGATCCGCGCTCATCCCTGCTGACACCATGTTCGCAGCAGGATGGGCCGCGCGCAGGCCCGTTGAGATTTCCATCAGCCGGTCGAAGGCGGCCCTCGGCCGTCCTGCATATGGTCCGACGAGCGGAGCGACCGTCATCAGGCCCGCGGGGCGCAGCGCTTCGGCTCCGGCGAGCGCATCGGCGAGTTCTGCCACACCGTCAGGAGCGACTCCGCCCCTTTCGCTGCGTTTTCCGGGTTCGCCCGACTCTGCGTCAAGTGCCACCTGAATCAGGCAGTCCAGGGTCCGGCCGGCCTTGGCGGCCGCCGTGGAGAGTGCGGTGACGAGCCGGGTCCGGTCGACCGAATGCACAAAGTCGGCATAACCGGCCACCGAACGCACCTTGTTCGTCTGCAATTGTCCGACGAAGTGCCAGGTGAGGGGCAGATCCGCGCACTCGGCCGCCTTCGGCGCCGCGTCCTGGTCGCGATTCTCGGCGACGTGGCGCACCCCGAGCTCGGCGAGGAGTCGCACGTCACTCGCGGGGTAGGTCTTGGTGACCACGATCAGGGTCACGTCCTCGCGCGGGCGGCCCGCCGCGGCGCAGGCCGCGGAGATACGTTCCTCCACGCGGGCCAGGTTGTCGGCGAGTTCCGTTCTCCGGTCCGTCACAGTTCTCAGTCCAACCAGACATAGCTGGCGAGTCGCCCCGTGGTGCGCTCGCGCCGGTACGAGAAGTGATCAGCCGACTCCAGCGTGCAGATGTGAGATTGTCCGCTCATCGTCACGCCGAGCCGGGCGAGTTGGGCGCGCACTCCCGCGGCCACGTCCACGGCCGGGGTGCCCTGCCGGGTGGTGGCCCAGGCCTCGGGCACGGTCTCGGCGACCTCGGCCCGCATCGCCTCGGGCACCTCGTAGCACAGGCCGCAGACCGCGGGGCCGGTGTGCGCGAGGATCCGGGCGGGGTCCGCGCCGAGAGTGATCATCATCTCGACGGTCGCGGGAACCACTCCCGCGACCAGACCCGGGCGGCCGGCGTGGGCCGCGCCCACGACTCCGGCGACCGGGTCGGCGAGGAGTACCGGGGTGCAGTCCGCGGTCAGGACCGCGAGGGCCAGACCCCGACGGGCGGTCACCACCCCGTCGACCGCGGGGATGTCGGCGCTCCGCCAGGGGCCGTCGACCACGGCCACGTCCCGGCCGTGCACCTGGTTCATCCAGACGACGTCCGCCGGGTCGAGGCCGAGCGACTTCGCCGCGCGCTCCCGGTTGGCCCGGACGGCGGCCGGGTCGTCGCCGACCGCGCCGCCGAGGTTGAGCTCGTCATACGGAGCGGCGCTCACCCCGCCCCACCTGTCGGTGAAGGCGAAGTGCGCGCCGCTTCCGTGCTGATCGTGCGACACAGCTTCCGATGTCACTGCGTGCTGTTGTCCTATGCCGCTCACTCGCTCGTACGTCCTACTTGAGGAAGTCCGGAACGTCCAGTTCCTCGGCGGTCGAGTCCTGGTACGGACGGGCCGGCGGGACCTGCGGGGAGGAGACCGGCGGCGGGGGGAGCTCGTTGACCGGCACCGGGTCGGCCGCGGGCTCCTCGGTGCGCGGGGTCACACTGCCGAGGCCGCCGAAGGACGGACGCGAGGGCTCGGCCGGGGTGGCCGGGCGCGGGGCCGAGGCGGCCGGGGTCTCCTCGCGGCCGGAGCCGTAGGAGGAGCCGAGCACCTTGTCGCGACTGCCCTTGGCCGGCGGCTGGCCGCCGTCGAAGCCGGCGGCGATGACGGTGACCCGGACCTCGTCACCCAGGGCGTCGTCGATGACGGCACCGAAGATGATGTTGGCCTCGGGGTGGGCGGCCTCGCTGACCAGCTGGGCGGCCTCGTTGATCTCGAAGAGACCGAGGTCGGAGCCGCCGGAGATGGAGAGCAGGACGCCGCGGGCGCCGTCGATGGACGCCTCCAGCAGCGGCGAGGAGATCGCCATCTCGGCGGCGGCCACCGCGCGGTCGTCGCCGCGGGCCGAGCCGATGCCCATGAGCGCCGAGCCCGCCTCGGACATCACGGACTTGACGTCGGCGAAGTCGAGGTTGATCAGGCCCGGGGTGGTGATCAGGTCGGTGATGCCCTGGACGCCCGACAGCAGCACCTGGTCCGCGGACTTGAACGCGTCGAGCACGCTCACCTGACGGTCCGAGATGGACAGCAGCCGGTCGTTCGGGATCACGATGAGGGTGTCGACCTCGTCGCGCAGACCCGCGATGCCGTCCTCCGCCTGGTTCGCACGGCGGCGGCCCTCGAAGGTGAACGGCCGGGTGACCACACCGATCGTCAGGGCGCCCAGCGAACGGGCGATGTTGGCGACGACGGGGGCGCCGCCGGTGCCGGTACCGCCGCCCTCGCCCGCGGTCACGAAGACCATGTCGGCCCCCTTGAGGACCTCCTCGATCTCCTCGCGGTGGTCCTCGGCGGCCTTGCGGCCGACGTCGGGGTTGGCGCCGGCGCCGAGGCCGCGGGTGAGCTCACGGCCGACGTCGAGCTTGACGTCGGCGTCGCTCATCAGCAGGGCCTGTGCATCGGTGTTGATCGCGATGAACTCGACGCCCTTGAGACCGACCTCGATCATCCGGTTGATGGCGTTCACGCCACCGCCGCCGATGCCGACGACCTTGATGACTGCGAGGTAGTTCTGCGGTGCTGCCACGTCGAAGGCCTCTCGCCTCGAGTTACGTATGCCTGGGGGACGGTTCAGTGCCGACCCGAACCCTCAACGTGAAGTTTAGGGTTACCGGTGCCGCTGTTCGCTGGGGTTCTCCGAACAGGACACTAAGTCGACAAGCCGCGCGCGTTCAACGAACACGCCGAACCTCCCGTTTTTCTTTTCACCCTATGTGATCACCCATAGCCGTAGCCAGCCAGGGTGCTGCCCGGCCACCCCGGCCGTCAACTCCCCGACGCCGCGGGAGCGCTGGGAGCGCTCACGTCGAAGCGATCGGCACCCCGCGCGGCCTTCAGCAGAGCCGTCAGCGCACGGGCCTTCGCCTCGCCCCGCTCCCCGCTGCCCCACACGACCGTCCGATCGCCCGTCAGCTCCAGGGTGATGGAGTCGTACGAGCGTACGCGGATGGTTCGGGTGTCCGCCCGCACGGCCTCGGGCAGCGCCTCGGCGACCCGGACGCCCTCGCGCTCCAGCCGTTCGGGGCCGAACCGGCGCAGACTGGCCGCCGCGGCGCCCGAGGGCTCCACGGACAGCCGGGGCACGCCGCCCGGAGCTTGATCGACTGTGGCGAACCGTACGCCCTCGCCGTCGATTTCGATAAATCTTCCACCCTTTGCGGCGTCCTGGACGATCGCCTTGGGCTGACGCTCGACCACTTTCAGGCCGACCGTGTGCGGCCAGGACCGCTCGACCCTGACCGAGGCGATCCGGGGCAGGGCGTCCCGCAGCCGTTCCTCGATGGCGTCGGTGTCCACGGAGACCAGCGGACCGCCGAGCCGGACGTCGGCGGCGGCCCGCACCTCAGCGGGCGTCAGCACGCGGGCGCCGGAAACCTCCACCCGGGTGGCGCGCAGCCAGGTGGAGCCGTAGAGGGCCCATCCGGCGGCACCGCCGGCGAGTACGGCGGCCACCGCCCACAGCACCAGCCGGCGGCCGCGGGGCAGCCTGGAGCGCAGGCCGCCGCGGCGCGGACCGCGCCCGGGCGGCCTCCCGGCCGGCTTCCTGGCCGGCCGGGAGGGAGCGCCGCCGCCGGGCCGCACCGACTTGCTGCTCCTCGCGCCACCGCGCCGTGCGGTCGTCGGTCCGGCCACGCTCCAGCCTCCTGCTCCGGGCGTCAGCCCGCTCTCTTGGCGGCAATCGCCTCGTACACCATGCCGACGAGCAGGTCGTCGGCGTCCCGGCGGCCGAACTCGGAGGCGGCACGGGACATCTCGTACAGCCGGTGCGGGTCGGCGAGCACCGGGAGCACGTGGCTCTGCACCCACTCGGGCGTCAGCTCGGCGTCGTCCACCAGCAGTCCGCCGCCGGCCTTGACCACCGGCTGGGCGTTCAGCCGCTGCTCGCCGTTGCCGATGGGCAGCGGGACGTAGGCGGCGGGCAGCCCGACGGCGGACAGCTCGGCGACGGTCATCGCGCCCGCGCGGCAGAGCATCATGTCGGCCGCGGCGTACGCGAGGTCCATCCGGTCCACGTACGGTACCGGGATGTAGGGCGGCATTCCGGGCATGTTGTCCACGCGCGGCAGGTCGTTCTTCGGACCGACCGCGTGCAGCACCTGGATGCCGGCACGCTGCAGGAACGGGACGACGGCCTGGACGACCTCGTTCAGGCGGCGGGCGCCCTGCGAGCCGCCGGAGACCAGCAGCGTGGGCAGGTTCTGGTCGAGCCCGAAGTACGCCCGCGCCTCGGGCCGGGCGGCGCCGCGGTCCAGGGTGGCGATGGTGCGGCGCAGCGGGATGCCCACGTAGCGGGCGTTGCGCAGCTTGCTGTCCGGGGTGGACACCGCGACCCCGGCGGCGTAGCGCGAGCCGATCTTGTTGGCGAGGCCGGGCCGGGCGTTGGCCTCGTGCACGATGATCGGCACGCCGAGCCGCTTGGCGGCCAGGTAGCCGGGCAGCGCCACGTAGCCGCCGAAGCCGACCACGCAGTCCGCCTTGGTGCGCTCCAGGATCTGCTCGGCCGCCTTGATCGTGCCGCGCAGCCGCCCGGGGACGGTGATCAGCTCGGGTGTGGGCTTGCGGGGCAGCGGTACGGCGGGGATGAGACCGAGCTCATAGCCCCGCTCGGGCACGAGCCGGGTCTCCAGGCCCCGCTCCGTGCCGAGCGCCGTGATCCCCACGGTCGGGTCCTGCCTGCGCAGGGCGTCCGCGAGGGCGAGCGCGGGCTCGATGTGGCCGGCGGTCCCCCCACCGGCGAGTACGACATGCACCGAAATTCACCGCTCTCCGGACGGTCGCTTCTTGACGCGCCGTCTCATCGTCTTCCATCTCACCCCAGGCTGCCGCATGGCCAGCGCCGCCCGTGCACCGGGTTCGTCGCGCGCGAAGGCGATCAGCAGCCCGATGGCGAACATGGTCGGCAGCAGGGCGGACCCTCCGTAGGAGAACAGCGGCAGGGGGACACCGGCGATCGGCAGCAGGCCGAGCACCGCACCGATGTTGACCACGGCCTGGGCCGTGATCCAGGTGGTCACACCTCCCGCGGCGTACCTCACGAAGGGGTCCTCCGTGCGTCCGGCCACGCGGATACCCGCATAGCCTAGAGCCGCGAAGAGGGCGAGTACCGACAGCGTCCCCGCCAGGCCCAGCTCCTCGCCGGTGATGGCGAAGATGAAGTCGGTGTGGGGTTCGGGGAGTTCGCCCCATTTCTCCACGCTCGCCCCCAGCCCGGCACCGAACCAGCCGCCGTTGGCCAGCGCGTAGATCCCGTGCACGGCCTGCCAGCACTGGTCGTGGTTGCCGGGGTCGGTGGCCCCGATGCAGGCCAGCCGGGACATCCGGTTGGCGCTGGTCTTGATGAACAGGACGGCGAGCACGGCGGTGACGCCGAAGACCCCGGCGAACAGCCGCGTCGGCGCCCCGGCCACCCACAGCAGCCCGAGCAGCACCGTGGTGAGCACCACGGTGGTCCCCATGTCGCCGCCCAGCATGATCAGGCCGAGCAGCACGAAGGTGACGGGCACCAGCGGCACCAGCAGGTGCTTCCACTGGGTGAGCAGCTTCTTGGACTGCTTGCGGGCCAGCAGGTCCGCGCCCCACAGCACCAGCGCGAGCTTGGCGAACTCGCTCGGCTGGAGCTGGAAGGGGCCGCCGAGGGAGATCCAGTTGGTGTTGCCGTTGATGGTCTCGCCGATGCCCGGCACCTGCACCAGGCAGAGCAGGAAGAGCGAGCCGGCGAGCGCGGGGTAGGCGAAGACGCGCAGCAGGCGCACGGGCATGCGCGCGGCCAGGAGCAGCATGACGGCGCCGATCGCGGCGGCCAGGAGCTGCTTGCGGAAGAAGTAGGTCGGCGGCAGGCCGTTCTGCAGGGCCTTGATCTGGGAGGCCGAGTAGACCATGACGAGGCCGAGCACGGTGATCAGCAGGGAGCCGCCCATCACCAGGTAGTACGCGGTCAGGGGGCGGTCCCAGGCGCGCTTGGCGCGCCTGTGCAGCTGCCTGAGGCCGCCCAGCAGGCTGCCGCGGGGCGGCCTGGGGCCGCCGGGCCCGCCGCGGCCCGCGCCGCCTCCACGGCCCGCTGCCGGGCGCGGACGGGCCGTCCGTGCGGGTCCGGAGCGTGCGACGGGGCCGCGCAGGGCCGTCCAAGGGCCGGACGGCCTCAGGGTGTCGTCCGCGTGCATCCGGGTGTCCCCTTCGCTGGTCTCCGGCGGCGTACGGCTGCACCGTTCCGTCGGGACCGGCCGGAGGGTTTCCCGGATCCGCGAAACCCTCCGGCCGCCACAAGGAGCCGTGCCGCTAGGCGCCTGCGCCGCCGGGCTCCTGGCCGGCCAGGTCCCGGACCGCCTCGGCGAAGGCCTCGCCGCGCTTGTTGTAGTCGGTGAACATGTCCATCGAGGCGCAGGCCGGGGCCATGAGCACGGTGTCCCCCGGCCCGGCGAGCCGTGCGGCTTCCCGCACCGCCGCGGCCATCGCCCCAGTGTCGGTCCGGTCGAGGTCGACCACCGGGACATCCGGGGCGTGTCGCGCCAGCGCTTCCGCGATCAGGGCGCGGTCGGCCCCGATGAGGACGACGCCGCGCAGCCGCTTGGCGGCCTTGGTGACGAGGCTGTCGAAGGTGGCGCCCTTGGCGAGCCCGCCGGCGATCCACACGATCGACTCGTAGGCCGCGAGGGACGCCTCGGCGGCGTGGGTGTTCGTGGCCTTGGAGTCGTCCACGTAGGCGACGCCGGCGACGTCCGCGACGTGGGCGATGCGGTGGGCGTCCGGCCGGAAGGCGCGCAGGCCCTCCCGGACGGCCGCGGGCTCGACGCCGAAGGCCCGGGCGAGGGCCGCGGCCGCGAGGGCGTTGGCGACGTTGTGCGGGGCCGCGGGCTTCACGTCGGCGACCTCGGCGAGCTCCTGCGCGGTCGTCTGCCGGTCCGCCACGAAGGCCCGGTCCACGAGGATGCCCTCGACGACGCCGAGCATGGACGGGCCGGGGGCGCCGAGGGTGAAGCCGATCGCGCGGCAGCCCTCCTCGACGTCGGCCTGGCGGACCAGGTGCTCGGTGGCGGGGTCGGCGGCGTTGTAGACGCAGGCGACCTGGTTGCCCTCGTAGATCCGGCCCTTGTCGGCGGCGTACTCCCGCATGGAGCCGTGCCAGTCGAGGTGGTCGGGGGCGAGGTTCAGGACGGCCGCGGAGTGGGCGCGGACGGACGGCGCCCAGTGGAGCTGGTAGCTGGAGAGCTCGACGGCGAGGACGTCGTACTCCTCCTCGCCCAGCACCACGTCGATGATCGGCGTGCCGATGTTGCCGACGGCCCGCGTGCGCAGGCCCGCGGCCTCGAGGATCGAGGCCAGCATCTGGACCGTGGTGGTCTTGCCGTTGGTGCCGGTGACCGCGAGCCAGGCGGCCGGCTCGCGGCCGTTCTCGCCGCGCAGGCGCCAGGCGATCTCCACGTCGCCCACGACCTCCACGCCCGCCTCGGCGGCGGCCGCGAACAGCGGGCTCGACGGCTTCCAGCCGGGGGAGGTCACGACGAGCTCCGTGCCCTCGGGCAGGGTCTCCGCGTCGCCGAGGCGGACGGCGATGCCCTCGGCCTCCAGGGCCGCGGCGCGCTCGCGCAGCTTCGGGCCGTCGCCGCCGTCGACGACGGTCACCCGGGCGCCGAGGCCGGCCAGGGCGCGGGCGGCGCTGATGCCGCTCACGCCGAGGCCGGCGACGGTGATGTTCTTGCCGCTCCAGGCGGCGGAGGCGGAGGGGAGCGTCACTTGATGGCCAGCCATCCCGCGTAGAAGATTCCGAGGCCGACGGCCACGCACAGGCCCTGGATGATCCAGAAGCGGACCACCACGAGGACTTCGCTCCACCCCTTGAGTTCGAAGTGGTGCTGGAGCGGGGCCATCCGGAAGACCCGCTTCCCGGTGAGGCGGAACGAGCCGACCTGGATGACCACCGACAGGGTGATCAGCACGAAGAGGCCGCCGAGGAGGGCGATCAGCAGCTCGGTGCGCGAGCAGATCGCGAGGCCCGCGAGGGCGCCGCCGAGGGCCAGCGAGCCGGTGTCGCCCATGAAGATCTTGGCGGGCGAGGTGTTCCACCACAGGAAGCCGAAGCAGGAGCCCATCAGGGCCGAGGCGACGACGGCGAGGTCGAGTGGATCGCGTACCTCGTAACAGCCGGAGCCGGCGGTCAGCGGGTTGCCGCAGGACTGGCCGTGCTGCCAGGTGCCGATGAAGACGTAGGCGCCGAAGACCATCACGGAGGCGCCGGTGGCCAGGCCGTCGAGGCCGTCGGTGAGGTTCACGCCGTTCGACATCGCGAGGATCATGAACAGCGCCCACACCACGAAGATGACCGGGCCGACGGACCAGCCGAAGTCCTGGGTGAAGGAGAGCCGGGTGGAGGCCGGGGTCTGCCCGCGGGTGTCCGCGAACTGCAGGGCCAGGACGGCGAAGGCGATGCCGACGATCAGCTGGCCGGCCATCTTCGCCTTGGCCCGCAGGCCCAGGCTCCGCTGCTTGACGATCTTGATGTAGTCGTCGAGGAAGCCGACGAGGCCCATGCCCGCCGTCAGGAACAGCACCAGCAGACCGGAGAAGGTCGGCTCGTGACTGGTGATGACCTTCGTCAGCGCGTAGGCGATCAGCGTGGCCAGGATGAAGGCGATGCCACCCATGGTGGGCGTGCCCTTCTTCCCGGCGTGGCCACGCGGGCCGTCGTCGCGGATGAACTGGCCGTAGCCCTTGCGGGCGAGGAACTTGATCAGCAGCGGGGTGCCGATGAGGGTCAGGAAGAGACCGATGACACCCGCGAAGAGGATCTGGTTCATCAGCCGGCGACCTCACCGTCGACGGCGAGCAGCTGCTCGGCCACCCGCTCCAGCCCCACCGACCTGGACGCCTTCACCAGCACGACGTCACCCGGGCGCAGCTCGCTGCGCAACAGGTCGACCGCCGCCTGCGCGTCGGACACGTGCACCGACTCCTCACCCCACGAACCCTCGTTATAGGCGCCCATCTGCAGCCAGGCCGCTTCCCTGCCCCCGACTGCCACGAGCTTGCCGACATTGAGCCGGACGGCGAGCCGTCCGACCGCGTCGTGCTCGGCGAGTGACTCCTCGCCGAGTTCGGCCATCCGACCGAGCACCGCCCACGTGCGGGCCCCCTTCGCCGTGGCGGCGGCGCCCATGGCGGCCAGCGCGCGCAGCGCGGCTCGCATGGACTCGGGGTTGGCGTTGTAGGCGTCGTTGACGATCGTCACGCCGTCCGCGCGCTCGGTGACCTCCATCCGCCAGCGCGAGAGCTGGCCCGCCTCGGAGAGCGCGGTGGCGATCTCTGTCACGGGCATGCCCAGCTCATGGGCGACGGCGGCGGCGGCGAGCGCGTTCGACACGTGGTGCTCACCGTACAGCCGCATGGTCACGGCGGCGCACCCGGTGGGTGTGTGAAGCGTGAAGGAGGGCTGTCCGGTCGCGGTGAGGCGGACGTCCTCGGCGCGCACGTGGGCGTCGGCGGCCTCGCCGAAGAGGACCGTGCGGGCCTTGGTGCGGTCGCTCATGGCGCGCACCAGGGGGTCGTCGGCGTTGAGCACGGCGACGCCGCCGGCGTCCGCCGGGGGCAGCGCCTCGACGAGCTCGCCCTTGGCCACGGCGATCTGCTCGCGGCCGCCGAACTCGCCGACGTGGGCGGTGCCGACGTTGAGGACGACGCCGATGCGCGGCGGGGTCAGCTCGGTGAGGTAGCGGATGTGGCCGATGCCGCGGGCGCCCATCTCCAGGACGAGGGTGCGGGTCTCGGGGCCGGCGGTCAGGGCCGTCAGCGGCAGCCCGATCTCGTTGTTGAGGGAGCCGGGGGTCCACACGGTGGGGCCGAGCCGCTGCAGCAGCTGGGCGATCAGGTCCTTGGTGCTGGTCTTGCCGGCGGAGCCGGTCAGGGCCACCACGTCGGTGCCGAGCTTGTCGACGACGGCGCGGGCGAGGGCGCCGAGGGCGGCCACGACGTCGGGGACGACGATGGCGGGGACGCCGACGGGGCGGGTGGCCAGGACGGCCACGGCGCCGTCGGCGACGGCGCGCTCGGCGAAGTCGTGGCCGTCGACGCGCTCGCCGGCGATGGCGGCGAAGAGGCTGCCGGGCCGTACGTCGCGGGAGTCGCGCACGACCGGGCCTTCGGCCATGCGGCCGGGGTCCGGTATGTCGTGCTGCTGCCCGCCGACGATGGCGGCGATCTCGGCGAGGGACAGAGCGATCACTGAGATTTACCTCCGGCCGTTCGGGAGAGCTTCCGGGGGGAGGGTTGTGCGCGCATGGCGGTCTGTCATCCCTGGTCGTTCCGGTGCGTGGTCAACGAGCGCAGCGCGGCTTCGACGGCCTCGCGCAGCACCTGGCGGTCGTCGAAGGGGCGGACGACGCCGTTGATGTCCTGGCCCTGCTCGTGGCCCTTGCCGAGGATCAGGACGATGTCGTCGGGCTCGGCCCGGGCGACCGCGGCGGCGATCGCGTCGGCCCGGTCCTCCAGCAGCAGGACGGTGCCGCGCTCGTGGACGGGCACCTCGGCGGCGCCCGTGAGCATGGCGGCGAGGATCGCGAGCGGGTCCTCGGAGCGGGGGTTGTCGGAGGTCAGCACGGCGGTGTCGGCGAGCCGGGCGAGGGCCGCGCCCATGGGGGCGCGCTTGGTGGTGTCGCGGTCGCCGCCGCAGCCGAGGACGGCGTGGATGCGGCCGCTGCAGACCTTGCGCAGCGCGCGGAGAACCGATTCGACGGCGTCCGTCTTGTGCGCGTAGTCGACCACGGCCAGGTAGGGCTGGCCGGCGTCGACGCGCTCCAGGCGGCCGGGCACGCCGGGCACGGCGGCGACGCCGTCGGCGGCGGTCTGCGGGTCGATCCCGGCCGCGACGAGGGCCACGACGGCCGCCAGGGTGTTGGCGACGTTGAACGGGCCGGCGAGCGGCGCCTTGGCGCGGACGCGCTCGCCCTGCGGGCCGAGGATCGTGAAGACCGAGTCGAACGGGCCGATCTCGACGGCGTCCGCGCGCCAGTCGGCGTCCGGGTGGCCCTCGGCGGAGAAGGTGGTCACGGGCACCTCGGACTCGCCGGAGGCGAGCCGGCGGCCGTACTCGTCGTCGAGGTTGACCACGCCGGCGCGGCTGCGGGTCTTGGTGAAGAGCTCCGCCTTGGCCTGGAAGTAGTCCTCCATGCCGGAGTGGAACTCCATGTGCTCCGGGCTGAGGTTGTTGAAGACCGCGACGTCGAAGACGCAGCCGTCGACGCGGCCCAGGCGCAGGGCGTGGCTGGAGACCTCCATGGCCACCGAGCGGACGCCGCGCTCGCGCATGACGGCGAAGAGCGCCTGCAGGTCCGTGGCCTCGGGGGTGGTGCGCTCGGACTTGATCCGCTCGTCGCCGATCCGGGACTCGACGGTGCCGATCAGGCCCGTCATCGCCCCGGCCGCCCGCAGCCCGCCCTCGATGAGGTACGCGGTGGTGGTCTTGCCGGAGGTGCCCGTGATGCCGATCTGGAGCAGTTCCTCACCCGGACGGCCGTAGATCGTGGCGGCCAGCTCGCCCATGACGGCGCGCGGGCCGGCCACGGTGAGCACGGGCAGCCCGGTGGCCGCGGCGCGCTCGGCGCCGGCGGGGTCGGTCAGCACGGCGACGGCGCCGAGGCTCGCGGCCTGGGCCGCGAAGTCGGCGCCGTGGAAGCGGGCGCCGGGCAGGGCGGCGTAGACGTCGCCCGGCCGCACGGCCCGTGAGTCGTGGGTGATGCCGGTGACGGCGGCCCCGGAGCCCTGCGGCGCGGGGATGCCCAGCTGACCGGCCAGCTCCGCCAGGGGCGCGGGGCGGACATGGGTGGGACGGGGCGCACCCGCGGGAACGGCGGGGGCGCCCTGGGGGCTGGTGTGGGACTGATCAGCGTGTGGCACGGCGGTGAGCGTACCGGGCGCACCCGCTCCGTCGCGAAGCGAGGGGCGCCCCGGGCCGCGGTTCCCGGGATCGGGAGTGATGGTCGTCACGGCCGGCCCCGGGCTCACTGGTCGTCGTAGCTCACCGGCAGCCGGGGCGGCTGGGTGCCGGAGGGGGGTACCTGCAGGGTCTTCAGGGCGAACTCCATCACCTGCTTGTAGACGGGTCCGCAGATCTGGCCGCCGAAGTAACTGCCCTTGGTGGGGTTCTGGATGGCGCAGTAGACGGTGACGCGCGGCTGGTCGGCGGGGGCGAAGCCGGCGAAGGAGGCGGTGTAGCCGTGGTAGCGGCCGGTGCGCGGGTCCACCCGGTTGGAGGTGCCGGTCTTCCCCGCGACGCGGTAGCCGGGGATCTTGGCCTTGGTGCCGGTGCCCTCGCGGTCGTCGACGACGGACTCCAGCATCGTGGAGAGCTCCCGGGCGGTGCGGTCGCTGATCACCCGGGTGCGCTCGGGGACGGGCGCGGGGGTGAAGCGGCCGTCGGGGCCCTTGGTGCCGCGGACGAGGGTGGGGCGGATGCGCTCGCCGCCGTTGGCGATCGTGGAGTAGACCGAGGCGGCCTGGACGGCGTTGAGGGACAGGCCCTGGCCGAACGGGATGGTGTACTGCCGGGAGCCCTGCCACTTGGCCGGCTGGGCGAGGATGCCGGGCGTCTCGCCCGGGAAGCCGAGGCCGGTGGGCTCGCCGATGCCGAACTTCCGCAGGTAGGAGTAGAGGACCTGGTTGGCCCGGCCCTGGTCCTTGCCCAGCTGCTCGGCGGCGAGGATGGTGCCGATGTTGCTGGACTTGGCGAGGACGCCGTTGAGGGTCAGGTGCCAGGTCGGGTGGTCGACGTCGTCGGCGAAGGAGCGGTCGGCGCGCGGCAGCCGGTTGGGCACCTCGACGTGGGTCCCGGGGGTGGCCGCGCCCTCCTCCAGGACGGCGGCCATGGTCATCACCTTGCTGACGCTGCCGGGCTCGTAGGCGTCCTGCAGGGCGGCGTTGCCGAGGGCGGCGCTGTCGGCGTGGGCGAGGTCGTTCGGGTCGTAGCCGGGGGCGTTGGCCATGGCCAGGATCTCGCCGGTGCGGTTGTCCTGGACGACGACGTAGCCGCGGTCGGCCCCGGACTCCTGCACCTGCCGGGTGATGGCGCTCTGGGCGGCCCACTGGACGTCCCGGTCGATGGTCAGCTCGATGTCCGAGCCGGGCACGGCGGGCTGCTCCTTGACGTCCCCGGTGGGCACCTGGCGGCCGCCGGACTGGGCGTAGACGAGCTTGCCGTCCTGGCCCGCGAGGACGCGGTCGTACTGCGCCTCGATACCGCCGCCCCCGCGGCCCTCCGCGTTCACGAAGCCCAGTATCCCGGCCGCGAGGCCGCCGTTGGGGTAGACGCGCTTGCTGTGCGGTTCTCTGTTGACCCCGGCGAGGACGTCGGCGCCCTCCTTGCGCTGCGCCCCGGCGGCGGAGGCCTTCTTCAGCTCCTTGATCCGGTTCCAGACCTTGGGGGTCTGCCGGCGGGCGAGGACGACGTACTTCGACTTGGGGTTGGCGGTGAGCTTCTGCTCCAGCACCGAGGGGCGCTCGCCGAGGACGGGCGCGAGCAGGGCGGCGGCCCGCCGGGCCGCGCCCTCGGCCTTGATCCGCTCGGGGGTCAGCAGGTCGGGCGCGGCGGTGATGTCGTAGGCGTCGACCGTGGTGGCCAGGTCGATGCCGGAGCGGTCGGTGACGGTGCCGCGCTCCGCGGCGAGGGTGACCGGGATGTACCGGTTGACGTTGGCGCGGGCCGCGTAGGCGCTCGCGTCGAAGGCCTGCACCTGCAGCAGCCGGACGGTGAAGACGAGCAGGACGAGCGTGAGACCGAAGCCGACCAGGCGCAGCCGCGGCCGGGGGTTGCCGAGCTTCAGGGGCCGGTCCCCGGCGGTCTTCAGGCGCGCCGGGCGGGGGCGGGCCTGGGGGCGGGCGGGCTCGGGGACGCGGCGGCGGGCGGGCCCGGACTGCCTGGGGGGCCGGCCCCCGGGGTTCTGCGGCACAGCGTCACCTGCCGGTGGTCGGGGTGGTCGGCACTGCGGTGGGGGCGGGCATCAGGGCCGGCACGGGGGCCGGCGGAGGCGCGGGGACGGCCGGCGCGGGCGCGCGGTAGGCCGCGGGGTCGGCGGCGGGCGACGGGAAGCCGCGGACGGTGCCGTCGGGGCCGAGGAAGGCGGGGTTGCCGCCGGGGACCATGCCGAGCTCGCGGGCGCGGCGCTCCAGGGCGTCGGGGGCGGCGAGCTGGTCGACCTCCTGCTGGAGGGCCTGCTGCTCGTCGGTGAGCTCGGTGGTCTTGCGCTGGAGGCGGGAGAGTTCGAAGGAGCCCTGGTTGAGGGCGGAGTTGAGCAGCAGGAGGGAGATCAGGCCGGAGCCGAGCAGCACGACCACCAGCAGGACGAAGGGGGTGCGCTTGACTCCGGCCGGCCCGCCCACGAGGCGGCCCAGCCGGAGGCCCCGGCGGGCGGCCGGGGTCACGGGATGTCCTCGCGGATGCGCTCGGCGCCGCGCAGCCGGGCGGGGGCGGCGCGCCGGTTCTCGGCGACCTCTTCCTCGGTGGGCAGTTCGGCGCCGCGGGTGAGGAGCTTCAGGCGGGGCTGGTAGCGCTCGGGGACGACGGGCAGGCCGGGGGGCGCGGTGGTGGCGGCGCCGGCCGCGAAGACCTGCTTGACGATGCGGTCCTCCAGGGACTGGTAGGACAGCACGGCGATGCGGCCGCCGACGGCGAGCGCGGCGACGGCGGCGGGGATGGCCGCCTCGACGCTGGCGAGCTCGGCGTTGACCTCGATGCGCAGGGCTTGGAAGGTGCGCTTGGCGGGGTTGCCGCCGTGCCGCTTGGCGGCCTGCGGCAGGGCCTCGCGGATGACGTCGACGAGGCGGGCGCTGTTGGTGAAGGGCTCCTTGGCGCGCTCGCGGACGACGGCCTCGACGATCCTGCGGGCCTGCTTCTCCTCGCCGTAGGCGCGCAGGATGCGCACCAGGTCGCCGGGGGCGTACGTGTTGAGGACCTCGGCCGCGCTGATGCCCGTCGTCTGGTCCATGCGCATGTCCAGCGGGGCGTCCTGCGCGTAGGCGAAGCCGCGGTCGGCCTCGTCCAGCTGCATGGAGGAGACGCCCAGGTCGAAGAGGACGCCCTGGACCTTGGGGATGCCGAGCCGCTCCAGCACCTCGGGCAGCTCGTGGTAGACGGCGCGCACCAGGGTGGCGCGCTCGCCGAAGGGGGCGAGGCGCGCGCCCGCGAGGTCGAGGGCGGTGGGGTCGCGGTCGAGGGCGACGAGCCGGGCCTCGGGGAAGGTCTTGAGCAGCGCCTCGCTGTGCCCGCCGGCGCCCAGGGTGCAGTCGACCACGACGGCGCCGGGCTCGGTGAGAGCGGGAGCGAGCATGTCCAGGCAGCGCTGGAGCATGACGGGGACGTGTCGCGCGTTGCTGCTCATGCGCCCTTCTGAGTTAGGGGTACCCGGGACGCGCACAGGCGTCCGTATCCCCGGGTCCCCACCCGCTCCAAGGGGAAGCGGCCTGCCCGGCACCGGGGAAGGGGCGCCGGACGACCGGGGAGCGGGAGGAGGCCGAGGGGTACGTCCGCGTCGCGCGCATGCGGGTTCTTTCGGTGTCCAGGGGGAGCATCGGGCCTCCCACTTCGCGTCACTTTAGTCCACTCGTCCCCCCGGTCAATCAACCGGCCAGCGCGTCCCGGGACGGGCGCGGCGCGGGGTGGACCCGGTCACAAATGGCGGGAAGCATTCCGTTCACCCGGACGGCCGAAGGGCCGCCACCCCTGTGGCTTACGTCACAGAGGCCCCTGTGAGCGGGGTTTTGTGGCGGGCGTAACGGGCCTGGGGGCGCTGCGCCGACTACCGTCGTTCGTATGTCGATATCCGCGTCCCAGCCGGCGCCCCAGAGCTCCGACAGCGCCCGGCAGCCGACGGTCACGGACCGTCTGGTTCAGGCCAACACTGAGTACGCCTCCCATTTCTCCGATCCGGGCATGGACGCACGCCCCGTCCTGAAGGTCGCCGTCGTCGCCTGCATGGACGCCCGGCTCGACCTGCACGCGGCGCTGGGCCTGCAGCTCGGCGACTGCCACACCATCCGCAACGCGGGCGGCGTCGTCACCGACGACATCATCCGCTCGCTGACCATCAGCCAGCGCGCGCTCGGCACCCGCTCCGTCGTCCTCATCCACCACACCGGCTGCGGTCTGCTGACCCTGACCGAGGACTTCCGCCACGAGATCGAGGCGGAGGTCGGGCAGCGCCCGGCGTGGGCGGTGGAGGCGTTCAAGGACCTGGAGCAGGATGTCCGGCAGTCCATGCAGCGCGTACGGACCTCGCCGTTCCTGCCCCACACCGACGACGTCCGTGGCTTCATCTTCGATGTGACGACGGGTCTGCTGCGCGAGATCGACCCGCAGCACTGATTGTCCACAGGCGGTGACGCGGCGCCGCGCGGGCGGCCAGAATGCGGAGAGGACGCCGCCCTCGTGTGACGAGCGGGGCGCGGTGTCCGTATTCGGGGGCGGGCCGGTTCGCGACCAGCGGACCGCAAGCCCGCAGGACGGGCCGAGGAGGGCCGGGTGACGACCTATGGCGAGCCGGGGAGCCTTGGGGGTCCCCCCACGCGGGCGGAGCCGAGCGCAGGGGGAGACCTGAGCACCACCGCGGAGCGGATCCGCCGGGCGGTGGAGGGCGTGATCGAGGGCAAGCCGGAGGTCGTGCGGCTCGCTCTTACGGTGCTCCTCGCCGAGGGCCACCTGCTCATCGAGGACGTGCCGGGCGTCGGCAAGACGATGCTCGCCAAGGCCCTGGCGCGCTCCGTCGACTGCTCGGTGCGCCGCATCCAGTTCACGCCCGACCTCCTCCCCTCGGACATCACGGGCGTGAGCGTCTTCGACCAGCAGCGGCGCGACTTCGAGTTCAAGCCGGGCGCCGTCTTCGCGCAGATCGTCATCGGCGACGAGATCAACCGCGCCTCGCCCAAGACCCAGTCGGCGCTGCTGGAGTCCATGGAGGAGCGCCAGGTCACCGTCGACGGGCACACCTACGAGCTGCCGAGCCCCTTCATGGTGGTGGCCACGCAGAATCCCGTCGAGATGGAGGGCACGTACCCGCTGCCCGAGGCCCAGCGCGACCGCTTCATGGCCCGGGTCTCCATGGGCTATCCCAGCCCCGAGGCCGAGCTGCGCATGCTGGACGTGCACGACGGCTCCCGCCAGGTCTCCCCGCTGGAGGACCTGCAGCCGGTCGCCCACGCCCACGAGGTCGTCAAGCTCGTCGAAGCGGTCCGCTCGGTGCACGTGGCCGACTCCGTCCGGCGCTATGCCGTGGATCTCGTCACCGCCACCCGGCACCACCCCGACCTCAGGCTCGGGGCGTCCCCGCGGGCGACGCTCCACCTGGTGCGCGCGGCCAGGGCGGCGGCCGCCCTGGCGGGCCGCGAGTTCGTCCTGCCCGACGACGTCCAGGCGCTGGCCGTCCCCGTCCTCGCCCACCGGCTGCTGCCCACGGCCCAGGCCCAGCTGGGCGGGCGCACCGCCGAGCAGGCCGTTCTCGACCTCCTCCGGCGGACCCCCGTGCCCGACCCGTCGGCGCAGGCTGCCTGGCGGCAGGCCCGGAGGCTGTGATGGCCCCGGGGGACGGCGCGGATCCCGGGCGGGAAGGCGGTCCGTCCGCGGCGGGCGGCAGCCTGTGGGCGGCGCTGGGCGGGCTGACCACCCGCGGCCGCTCCTTCCTGGCCGCCGGCATCGCAGCCGCCTCCTGTTCCTACGTGCTCGGCCAGGCCGATCTGCTGCGGGTCGGGCTGTTACTGGCCGTGCTGCCCCTGCTCTGCGTGGCCGTGCTGCACCGCACCCGCCACCGCGTCACGGCCAGCCGCCGCCTGACGCCCTCCCGTGTTCCCGCCGGCGCCGAGGCCCGCGTCCAGCTGCGGATCGACAGCGTCTCCCGGCTGCCCACCGGCCTGCTGATGCTCCAGGACCGGGTGCCCTACGTCCTGGGCTCGCGCCCCCGCTTCGTGCTCGACCGGATCGAGCCCGGCGGCCGGCGCGAGGTCTCCTACCGCGTCCGCTCCGATCTGCGCGGCCGCTATCCGCTCGGCCCGCTGCAGCTGCGGCTGACGGACCCCTTCGGCATGTGCGAGCTGACCCGCGGCTTCAGCGCGTACGACACGCTGACGGTCGTGCCGCACACCGAGCCGCTGCCCCCGGTGCGCCTGGGCGGCCCGGGCGCGGGCCACGGCGACGGCCTGCGGCGCTCCCCCGCCCTGGCCGGTGAGGACGACGTCATCCCCCGCGGCTACCGCCACGGGGACGACCTGCGCCGCGTGCACTGGCGCTCCACCGCGCGCCACGGCGAGCTCATGGTGCGCCGCGAGGAGCAGCCGCGCCGGGCCCGCTGCACCGTGCTGCTGGACACGCGCCGCACCGCCCACGAGGGCAGGGGCCCCGGCTCGTCCTTCGAGTGGGCGGTCTCGGCGGCCGCCTCCGCCGCGCTGCATCTGCTGGGGCGCGGCTTCTCCGTGCAGCTGCTCACCGACACCGGGGCCGCGATCCCCGGCCCGGGCGCCCCCGGCGAGCTCGTCGGTCTCCCCCACGAGTCCGCGGATGCGGCGGGCCTGCTGCTGGAGACCCTCGCGGCCGTGGAGCACTCGGAGGGCACCTGCCTCTCCCCCGCCCTCGGTTCCCTGCGCGGCGAGGGCGGGCTGCTCGTGGCGTTCTTCGGCGGCCTCGACGAGCAGCAGGCGGCCCTGGCGGCCCGGATGCGCGGGCGCGGCGGCACCGCCGTCGGCTTCGTCCTCGATCCGGCCGCCTGGCGGGGGGATCCCCGGGGCCACGGCGCGGCCGGGCTGCGGCTGCAGGCGCTGCGCGGCGCGGGCTGGACGGCGCTGCCCGCCGGCCCCGGGGCCTCGCTGCCCGAGCTGTGGAGGCTGGCGGCCGGGCCCGGCCCCGCCGCCCCTGCGGGCTCACCCGGCTTCCCCGGGGCGGGCACGGCGGGAGGGCGGGTATGACCGGGCGCACCCGGCTGGCGGTGACCGCCGCGGTGGCCACGCTCGCCGCCTCCTGCGCGATGCTGCCGCTGGTGGACAAGTCCGCCTGGATACTGCAGGCCGCCTTCCTGCTGGCCCTCCAGAGCGTGGTGGGCGCCCTCGCCCGCCGGGTGCCGCTGGCCAGGCCGGTGACCGTGGCCGCACAGGCCCTGGTGTCCCTGCTCCTGCTCACCGTGGCCTTCGCCGGCGACCAGGCGGTCGCCGGGCTGCTGCCGGGCCCCGACGTCTTCCGCGAGTTCGGCCAGCTGGTGCAGGAGGGCACCGAGGACGTCGGCCGGTACGCCATCCCCGCGCCGGCGACGGCCGGCATCCGGCTGCTGCTCGTCGGGGGCGTGCTGGTCGTGGGCCTGACGGTGGACGCCGTCGCGGTCACGTACCGCAGCGCCGCCCCCGCCGGGCTGCCGCTGCTCGCCCTGTACTCCGTGGCCGCCGGGCTCGGCCAGGGCGGTTCGGGGTGGCTGTGGTTCCTCGCGGCGGCGAGCGGCTATCTGCTGCTCCTCCTGGCCGAGGGCAGGGAGCGGCTCGCCGAGTGGGGCCGGGTCTTCGCCGGCCGCCGGACGGCTCCCCCGGCACCCGGGCCCGCGCCGGGCCGCGCCTCCACCGGCCCCCTCCGTACGGGCCGGCGCATCGGGGCACTGGCCCTCGGCATCGCCCTGGTGGTCCCGGCCGTGCTGCCCTCCATGGACAGCGGGCTCTTCGAGCCCCGGGGCCGGAGCGAGGCCGCAGGATCCGGCCGCGGCGGGCTCACCTCCGTCAAGCCGCTGGTCGCCCTCCAGGACAACCTCAACCAGCCGGCGAACCGCGAGCTGCTGCGCCTGCGCACCTCCGCCGAGAACACCCGCGACCTCTACCTGCGCATCGTCGCCCTCGACCGCTTCGACGGCGCGTCGTGGCAGACCACCGAGCGCCCCCTGGCGGCGCTGCCCGCGGTCCTGCCCACCCCGGCGGGACTGACCCCCGGCGTGCGCACCACGCGCCTCGACACCACCGTCACGGCCTCCGCCGGCTACGCGCAGAACTACCTGCCGCTGCCCTACCCCGCCGAGGAGGTGCGCACCGAGGGCCGCTGGCGGTACGAGCCGGAGGGCCGGATCCTCGCCGGCGAGCGCGGCCAGACCACCCGGGGCGTCCGCTACCAGGTCGCCAGCCTGCAGGTGGAGCCCACGGCGGCGCAGCTCGCGAGCGCCCCCGCTCCCCCGGAGCAGGTGCTGCGGGCCTACACCCAGGTGCCCCGGTCGCTGCCGCCGGTGGTGGCGCAGACGGCCCGGAAGGTGACGGCGGGCTCGGCGAACGCCTATCAGCAGGCGGTCATGCTGCAGGACTGGTTCTCGGTCGGCGGGGGCTTCCAGTACGACACCCAGGTCGCCTCGGGCACCGGCACGGACGCCGTCGTCCGCTTCCTGGAGGCCAAGCGGGGCTTCTGCATCCACTTCTCCTTCTCGATGGCGGCGATGGCACGGACGCTGGGCATCCCCGCGCGCGTGGCGGTCGGCTTCATGCCGGGCACGCCCCTGGCGGACGGCTCGGTGTCCGTCGGGTCCAAGGACGCCCACGCCTGGCCCGAGCTGTACTTCGAGGGCGCCGGCTGGACGCGCTTCGAGCCCACCCCCAGCCGCGGCACCACGCCCGAGTACGCGGTCGCCGAGCCGGCCGGCGCTGGCGAGGCCGGCGCCGCTCCGGCCCCGGCTCCGGAGCGGAGCGCCGCGGCCCCGGCGGCCCCGCAGGACACGGACGCCTGCCCGCCGGCGCAGAAGAAGCTCGGCGAGTGCCCGCCCGCCGACCGGCAGGCCGACGGCGGCGGACAGGCCTCCGGCGGCCCCTCCGCGGGTGCGGTGGCGGGCATCGCCGTGGCGGCGCTGGCGGCCCTGGGGCTTCCCCTGCTGCCGATGCTGTGGCGCCGGCGGGTGCGCGCCCGCCGCCTGGCCGGGCCGGGTCTGCACGCGGAACCCTCCCGTCCGGCGGAGCCGGGCGGGGGTCCGCCGGATGCCGCCGCCGCGGGCGCCCCGACCGCGGAGCGCACGCTGGCGGCCTGGCGCGAACTGACGGACTCCGCCTGGGACTACGGCATCCCGCCCGACGACTCCCGCACCCCGCGCGCCGCCGCCGAGCGGATCGTCGCCGCCGGGGCGCTGGAAGGGCCCGCCGCCGCGTCCGCGGCCCGCGTGGCCACCGCGGTCGAGCAAGTGCTGTACGCCCCGCGGCCGCGGCCCGGCGGATCCGCGGGCTCCGGCTCAGGACCTCCCCCAGAGCCTGAACGGCACCCGCCGGATACGGACATGGCGTGGGGTCAGGAGACCTGCTCCTGACCCCACGCCATGAACGAAGAAACGGATGAGGAAAACGGAAGGGCTCTCAGTGGCCCTGCTCGTCGCGGCGGCGCTGCCAGCGCTGCTCGATGCGGTCCATCATGCTGCGGCGCTGGCGCGTCTGGCCGCGGCCGCCCAGGGGCCCCGCCGGGCCCGTCCCCTGCTGCGCACCGGGCCTCGGCGCCTTGCGCCAGCCGGTGACGGCGAGCGCCGCGCAGCCCAGCATGACGAGGAAGCCGACCACACTGATCCAGTACTGCCCCTGAATCATCACGCCGGTCATCAAGAGCGCGATACCCACCAGAAACCCGGCGACTGCCTGGTAGACCCGTCGCCGGGTGTACGTGCGCAGGCCGCTGCCCTCGAGCGCTGTCGCGAACTTGGGATCTTCGGCGTACAGCGCTCGCTCCATCTGCTCGAGCATGCGCTGCTCGTGCTCCGAGAGCGGCACGGAGTCCTCCTACTCGTCGGTCGCGGGGGGCGACCGGGTGCGACCCTTTCAGGATAGGCAGGGAATCGCCCCCGTGAAACCCGCCCCTCTGCGCCAATCCGCCCACCGATGTCCGTGTGGCGATCGGTGGTGTCGGGACGTACATTCCCGGTTCGCCGAGCGGCCATGCCGGACGGCGTCCCCCGATCATACGGGGCGAACCAGCTGATCGGGTGGTGTGTGACCTACAGCGCGCAGTCAGCCACGCTCGGCCAGTACGTGCAGTTGGGTGGCCACGGAGTGGAAGGCCGGCAGCGCGGCCGCGGCGGCCTCCAGCTGGGCGAGCGCCTCCCGGGCCCCGGGCTCCGCGTCGAGCAGCACGCCGGGCACCAGATCGGCGAAGACGCGCACGCCGTGCACGGCACCGGCCTCCAGGCCCGCGGCGGTCACGAGCTCCGTCAGCTGCTCGGCGGTGAACCGGCGCGGCATCGGGTCGCCCGCGCCCCAGTGGCCGGACGGGTCGGTGAGGACCTGGCGGGCCTCGGTGAAGTGCCCGGCGAGCGCACGGGAGAGGACGGCGCCGCCAAGGCCCGCGGCCAGCAGGCTCAGGGTGCCGGCGGGGCGGAGCGCCTCGATGACGTTGCGCACGCCCTCGGCGGGGTCGTCCACGTACTCCAGGACGCCGTGGCACAGCACCACGTCGTAGGCGCCGCGGTCCACCACGTCGAACAGGCCGTGGGCGTCGCCCTGGACGCCGCGCACCCGCTCGGCGACGCCGGCCTCGGCGGCCCGGCGCTCCAGCGCGAAGAGGGCGTTGGGGCTGGGGTCGACGACGGTGACGCGGTGGCCGAGGGCCGCGACGGGCACCGCGAAGTGGCCGGAGCCGCCGCCGGTGTCGAGCACCTCCAGCACGCCGCCGGCCGGGCCGGCGGCCTTCACCCGGCGGTCCAGGGCGTCGCGCAGGACCTCCCAGACCACGGCGGTACGCAGGGACGCCCGGGGGCGCAGCGGGTCTGACACGGCGGGTGGCTCCTCGGCGGTGGCGAACGATTGCGTCCGCCCCAGCCTAATGGGCCGTGCCCGGGGCCGGGACGACGCGGCCGTCCGGCCCGGCGCGGCGCCGTGCGGGGCGCTCCGGGCGAGGGTTCCGGCCTGCGCGAATACCCGTACGGCCACGCGAGGTTGACGCAGGCGCGGGGGCCGCGGGGCGGGCAGGGAGAATCACTCCATGGACAGCAGCAGTACGCGCCGTCAGAACACCCGGCGAAAGCTCTTCGACGCCGCGGTGACCCTCATCGCCGAACAGGGCTTCTCCTCCACCACCGTGGACGAGATAGCGGAACGGGCCGGGGTGGCCAAGGGCACCGTCTATTACAACTTCGCGAGCAAGACCGATCTGTTCGAGGAGCTGCTGCGGCACGGCATGGAGCTGCTGACCGGGGCGCTGCGGGCCGCGGCCGACGAGACGGCCGAGCGCGGCGGCGGTGCGGCCGAGGCGCTGGACGCGATGATCCGCGCCGGGCTGGACTTCGTGGCGCGCCAGCCGTCGCTGGCCCAGCTCTACGTCGCCGAGCTGTGGCGCACCAACCGGGCCTGGCGCCCGACGCTGACGCGGGTGCGGCAGCAGGCGGTCGAGGTGATCGAGTCCGTGCTGCGGGAGGCGGCCGCGGAGGACGACCCGGCGGCGGGGGCCGACGTCGCGCTGACGGCGTCGGCGCTGTTCGGGATGGTGCTCGTGACGGCGCTGGACTGGCAGTCGTTCCAGCCGGAGCGGTCGGTGGACGAGGTCCACGCGTCGCTGGCGCGGGTCTTACAGGGACGGCTGGGCGGCGTGGTCCGCTAGCGCGGCGGACGCGCATGGTGCCGTTCCGGCGGCGGCCGAATCCCCCTCGGCCGCCTCCGGAACGGCGTTCCCCCGTGCATCCCCCGAACCCCCCTGCAGGGGCCCCCGCCCCCCGGTCACGTCGGGGGTGCCGCGCCGTTCCGCAGCCCCGTGCCGGCGGTACCGGCGCCGCGCCCCTTCCGTGGGCACCACTCTTCCGCCCGGCGGGCCCCCGGCCCATCCGTGCGCCTACTCATCTCCTCCTCTGAGTACGGGTACTCACGCCTGGGCGTTCAGCCCCAGGCGTGCCCCGTCCGGAGCCCTGCGTCCGGGCCCGGGGCCGGTGCCGCCCGGCGCTGTCGGTGCCGCCGGATAAAGTCGCCCCATGGCACGGATTGCGGTGATCGGCGCCGGGATGGGCGCGATGGCTGCCGCCGCCCGGCTGGCCGTCGCGGGCCACCGGGTGACGGTGTACGAGAAGGCGGCGACGCACGGCGGAGGCGTCGGGCGCATGACGCGGGACGGCTTCGCCTTCGACACGGGGCCGGGGCTGCTGCACCTGCCGGCCGTGTACCGCGACCTGTTCGTCAAGACGGGCAAGGAGTCGCTGGAGCAGAGCGTCGCCCTGGTCCAGGTGGATCCGGCGAGCGCGCACGTCTTCGCCGACGGCACCTCCGTCGCCCTGCCCAACGCCTCCCGGGCCGGGGTGGTCCAAGCCCTCGACGAGGCAGTGGGCGCGGGCGCCGGCGAGCGCTGGAGCGAGCTCGTGAACCGGGCGCGCGTGGTGTGGGACGCCACGCGCCGCCCCCTGCTGGAGGAGCCCCTGCTCGACGACCCCGAGTATCTGGAGGCCTTGGGCCACGACCCCTATCCGGGGCTGCGCAAGCGCGGCCTGTTCCGGCGGAGCACGCCGCCCGTGCTCGCGGCCGTCGCCGAGCGCGAGCTGAAGGACCCCCGGCTCACGGCCCTGTTGGAGAGCCACGCCCTGGCGTACGGGCTCGATCCGCGCCGCGCCCCCGCGAGCGCGACGGTCCTGCCGTACATGGAGCAGACCTTCGGCAGCTGGTACGTGCGCGGCGGGATGCGCGGCCTGGCCGATGCCGTCCACGAGCGGTGCCTGGCGCGCCGGGTGGAGTTCGTCCTGGGCGCGGAGGTCACGGCGGTCGTCGAGAAGGACGGCCGCGCGGCTGGAGTGGAGCTGGCGGACGGGCGCACGGCCGAGGCCGACATGGTGGTCGCCGGCGTCTCGCCCGGGCTGCTGCGGCGTCTGGCCCCGGCGGCCTGCGGGCCCGCCGTGCGGCCCGGCCCGCCGGTGCCGCCCGGGCGGTTCACGCTCTTCCTCGCGCTCCGCGGGGCGCGGCCCGCTGCGACCGCCCACCGCACGGTGGTCCACTCGCTGGACCGCGGCGCGGAGTTGGCGGGGATCTTCGGCGAGGATGCGCGCGGCCCCGCCGCGCTGCACTACCGGCCGACGGTGACCGTGCTGCGCCCGGACGATCCGGACGTCCGCCCGGACGACGGCCACGAGGCCGTCACGCTGACCGCCACGGTCGCCCCGCACGGCCGGGTGGACTGGAGCGACGAGGCGACTGCGGCGGCCTTTGCCGAGCGCGTGCTCGACGCCGCGGAAGGGGTGCTGCCGGGCCTGCGGGAGCGCCTGCTGTGGCACGAGGTGCGCACGCCCGCCGACACCGAGCGCGCGACGGGCGCCGAGGGCGGGGGCGTTCCGGCGCCGGTGCTGGCCGGCGGCGGGGGCGCGTTCCTCCGGCCCGCCAATGCGACGGCGCTGCCGGGCCTGTATCTGGCGGGCGGATTCGCCCACCCCGGCGGCGGGCTGGCGCACGCGGGGATGTCCGGGACGATGGCCGCGGGCCTGATCGTCTCCGGCGCGGACTGGCGCGGCTCCCAGTAGGCAGGGGTTCCCCGCGTGGGGCCCCGCCGCCTCGGCGGCGGGGCCCCACGGTCAGTAGCGGGGCTGCTCGTTGTGGTGCTCGGTGTACTGCTCGCCGTAGCCCGGCCCCTGTCCCTGGCCCTGCGCGGGGAGTTGCTGGGGGTAGCCGGGGTAGGGCTGCTGGGCGTAGCCCTGCGGGACGGGCGGGTAGTCGCCGTCGCGCTGCTGCGGCACCCAGACGCCGCCGGGCGGGGTGTCCGTGTCGTACTGCGGGGCGGGGGCGTAGGCCTCGGCGGGGTGGCCGCCCATGCCGTACGGCTGCGGGGCGGGCTGCTGGTACTGCCCGTAGGAGTCGTACGGCTCGTAGGCCTGCTGCCGGCTGCCGATGTAGGGGTCGGAGTACGCGGCGTACTGTCCCTGCCCGTAGTCGAATTGACCGGGTTCGGCGGGCACGCCGGGTGCCGACGGGACCTGGGCGCCGTAGGGGTCGTCGTACGGGACGGGGCCGTGGTCCGGGGCGGGGGGAGCGGAGGCGGCGCCGTATCCGCCGTCGCCGTAGCCGCCGTAGGCCGCGTCGCCCGCGGTGCCGGGGGCGGGGACGGCATGCGGCTGGTGGCCGGCGACGGGCGGGCCGGGGTCGCTCGCGGGCTCCGCGAGCGGGGGAACGGCGGGCATGGCCGCGGTCTCGTCGAGCGGCGGGGCCTCCGCCCGCTCCGTCCTGCGGCGGCGGCCGGCGCGCGGCTCCTTCGGGGCGTCGTCCTCGGCGGCCGGCTTCCCGGCGCGCCTACCGGACTTGACGCCCCTTCCGGACCTACCACCCGTACCGGACTTCTCCTCCTTACCGGACTTGCCGAACTCGCCTGTGTTGTCAGCGTTGTCGGTGTTGCCGGCCTTGTCCCGGCGGAGCGCCCAGCCGCGGGAGAAGCCCCGGCGGAAGGAGAGCGTCACGTACGTCTGGCCGACGGCGAAGGCCACCGCGCCCGCCGCGATGACCGCGACGGACGGGATGACGACGCCCGCGACGACGCCGAGGAACCCGGCGAAGGCGAGGAGGCGCCAGCGCAGCCGCGCCTTGTACTGCAGCAGCACTTCGCCGAGCAGCCAGAGCGCGACGACGCCGAACGCGATGTAGAGGACCGTCCAGCCCATTTACGCCCCTCTCATGGCCGCCGCCTTCGAGGGGCCGGCCGTCAGGACCGCTGGTGCAGTCCCAGATTCTCGTAGATTTCCAGCGTCGCCGTGGAGTGGTTCAGGGTAATGAAGTGCAGCCCGGGAATCTCCTCGGCCATCAACCGAGCGCACAGCTCCGTGGCGTACTCGATCCCGATCGAGCGTACAGCGGCCCGGTCGTCCTTGACCGCGAGGATCCGCTCGGCCAGCGCCGGGGGGAACGCGGCATTGCTGAGCTGCGCGAACCGCTCGATCTGGCGGACGTTGGTGACGGGCATGATCTCGGGGATGATCGGGGTGTCGCAGCCGGCGGCGGCCACCCGGTCGCGCAGCCGGAGGTAGTCCTCCGGGTAGAAGAACATCTGGGTGATGGCGAAGTCCGCGCCCGCGCGGCACTTGTCCACGAAGTACCGGACGTCGGTGTCCCAGTCGGTGGAGCGCGGGTGCATCTCCGGGAAGGCGGCGACGCCGACGCAGAAGTCGCCGGACTCCTTGATGAGGCTCACGAGGTCGGCGGCGTAGTGCAGGCCCGCGGGGTGGCGCACCCACTCGCCCATGGGGTCGCCGGGCGGATCGCCGCGCAGGGCGAGCATGTTGCGGATGCCGACGTCGGCGTACTGGCCGATGATGTTGCGCAGCTCGGCCTTGGAGTGGTTGACGGCTGTCAGGTGGGCGACGGGCGTGAGCGTCGTGTCGGTCGCCATGCGCTCGGTCACCCGCACGGTGCCCTCGCGGGAGGAGCCTCCCGCGCCGTAGGTGACGGACACGAAGGTCGGGCCGACGGCCTCGATCCGGCGGATGGCGTCCCAGAGGGTGCGTTCCCCCTTCTCGGACCTCGGGGCGGCGAACTCGAAGGAATACGACCGCTCGCCTGAGGCGAGCAGCTCACGCACCGTGCGCGCGTGGTCTGTCCTGGTGGAGGCGGTACCAAGGGCCATACCGGCAAGTTAACCAGCGCTCCCCGCGGCCCCCAACCCACTTCTGCGATTTGCCCGATAGGCCGGTATCCCGTCCGGCATGCGGACGCATCTTCATGTTCCGTTGATGCTCCGTTGACGTTCCCGGGCCGCCGCAAGGGACCGGGCGCGGCCTCAGAGGCGCTCGCGGACCCGCTTGGCCAGCTCTGCGGCGGCCGCTCCGGGGTCGTCCGCCTCGGTGATCGCGCGGACCACGACGACCCGGCGGGCGCCCGCGTCGAGCACCTGCTCCAGGTTGCCCAGGTCGATGCCGCCGATCGCGAACCAGGGGCGCTCGGTGCCCAGGGCCGCCGCGTGGCGGACCAGGGGCAGGCCGGGGGCGTGCCGGCCCGGCTTGGTGGGGGTCGGCCAGCAGGGGCCGGTGCAGAAGTAGTCCACGCCGGGCTCGGCGGCCGCGGCGTCCACCTCGGCCTCGGCGTGCGTCGACCGGCCGATCAGGACGTCCTCGCCCAGGATCGCGCGGGCCGCGGGCACCGGCAGGTCGCCCTGGCCGAGGTGCAGCACGTCGGAGCGGACGGCGTGGGCGACGTCGGCGCGGTCGTTGACCGCGAAGAGCTTGCCGTGACGCCGGGCGGCGTCGGCGAGGACCGCGAGGTGCTCCAGCTCCTCGCCCGCCTCCATGCCCTTGTCGCGCAGCTGGACGACGTCGACACCGGAGGCGAGGACCGCGTCGAGGAATTCCGGCAGGTCGCCCTGGCGCTTGCGGGCGTCGGTGCACAGGTACAGCCGGGCGTCGGCGAGGACATCGCGGGCGGTGGCGGACATCGGGTGGTTCCCCCCGGGTCGGCGGTGTGCGGGCGGGGGCGTGCCCCGCCCGCACACCGGACGGTTCTGACGGGCGCGGTCACCGCGCCCTGAAACGGATCGGGCCCTGGATCGGGCCGTGCCCTCGGGCTGCCCGGCGGCTCAGACGGCGAGCGCCTGGGCGCGCCGCTTCACCTCCGTGCCGCGGTTCTCCCGCAGGGCGTCCGCCGGGGTGCCCGGCAGGGTCTCGTCGGCGGTGAACAGCCACTCCAGCATTTCCTCGTCGCTGAAGCCGTCGTCCCGCAGCAGCGTCAGGGTCCCGGCCAGGCCCTTGACGACCTTGCCCTCGCCGATGAAGGCGGCGGGCACCATGAGCACCCGGTTCTCACCGCGGCGCACGGCGATCAGCTGGCCCTCCTTCACCAGCTGCCGCACGCGCGTCACCTCCACGCCGAGCTTCTCGGCGATGTCGGGGAGGTTGAGCCAGGCGGGAACAAGCGCGTCGATCTTTGCGTCAATCTCGGTCACGGGACAAGCCTGCCATCTGCCGCTGACAGCCGGTAGCCGGGTTGACCCGACCCGGGCGCGTCACAGCGTCGCGGCCTTCAGCGGAACCGACGCGTCGGCGGCCTTGGCGCGGTCCAGGGAGGCGCCCTTCTCGATGAGCTTGCGGCCCTGGGCCAGGTCCCTGGGACGGCCGACGGCCAGCAGGGCGACCAGGACGCCGGCGCGCAGCCAGCACACGCTCCAGGCGGCGCTCGCGGGGTCGCCGCGCCACAGCAGCTCGTCGGCGGCGGCGTGGTGGCCGACGTACTGCACGAACCGCCCGAACTGCTCGGACCAGAAGTACGGCACCGGGTCGTAGGACGGCCCCTCGGCCGGGCCCAGCACGATGTTCGCCGCGACGGTCCGCGGCCCCTGCATGGCGTTGTCCCAGTGGTGCACGAGCAGCCGCTCGCCGTAGCGGGCGGAGGGGAACGACGCGCAGTCGCCGACCGCGTAGACGCCGGGCAGCGAGGTGCGCAGCCGCTCGTCGGCCAGGACGGCGCGGTCCTCGCCGAGCGCGATCCCGGAGCCCTCCAGCCAGCCGGTCGCGGCCCGCGCCCCGACGCCGACGACCACGGCGCCGGCCGTCAGCCGGGTGCCGTCGGCCAGCACGACCGCGTCGGGCTCCACGGTGGTCACCCGCGCGCCGAGCATCAGCCGGGCGCCGCTCTCGGCGTACCAGGGGGCCATCCGGGCGGCGACCTCGGCGGGCACGGCGCCGGCGAGGACGCGGTCCGCGGCCTCGACGACGGTCACCTCGCAGCCCGCCTCCCGGGCGGCCGTCGCGACCTCGGCGCCGATCCAGCCCGCGCCGACGGCCACGACGTCGTGCTGCGCGGCCAGGACCGGGCGCAGCCGCACGGCGTCGTCGAGGGTGCGCAGCAGGTGGACGTTGGGCAGGCCCTCGCTGCCGGGCAGCCGGACGGGCTCGGCGCCGGTGGCGATGACCAGGACGTCGTAGGGGACCGGCCCGGAGGGGGTGTCCACCAGGTGCTCGGCCGGGCGCAGGCCGGTGGCCTCCCGCCCGAGCTGGAGGTCTATTCCGAGCAGGTCGAAGTCCACCTCGAAGGCGGAGCCGTCGGCCTTGCCCAGCAGGACGGCCTTGGAGAGCGGGGGTCTGTCGTACGGGGCGTGCGGCTCGGCGCCCAGCACGGTGACGGTGCCGGCCCAGCCGAGCTCGCGCAGGGCGACCGCGGTCTGCACGCCGGCCATTCCGGCACCCACGATGACGACGCGCCGCTCACTGGCGGCAAGTGGTTCTTCCCGGTGCTCGCTCACCCGATCACTGTAGGACGACGGCCGTGCGCGACCGGGGCCAGGGCCCGCCCGGCGGGTCTTCTCCCGCGCCGCGGGGCGCCTCGGTCCGGCCTTCCGGTGGGTTCGCGGCGCGTACTAGGGTGGCCGGTGCAAGCACTCGCGGGAGCCCGGACGACCGGGCTGAGAGGGAGGCTGGACGGCCTCCGACCGTACGAACCTGATCCGGGTCATGCCGGCGAAGGGAGGGGCTGGACACCTCATGGCCGCGTCGACGACCACACCGGGCGCACCGACCGCGCCGACCGTTCCCGCCTGCGACGTCCTCGTCGTGGGCGGCGGGCTCATCGGGCTCGTCACCGCCTGGCGCGCCGCGCAGCGCGGGCTGCGCACCGCCGTCGCCGACCCCGCGCCGGGCGGCGGCGCGGCGCGCGTCGCCGCCGGGATGCTGGCGGCGGTGACCGAGCTGCACTACGGCGAGGAGGCGCTGCTCGCCCTCAACCTGGCCTCCGCGCGCCGCTATCCGGACTTCACGGCGGAGCTGGAGGAGGCCAGCGGCGTCGCCACCGGCTACCGGGCGTGCGGCACGCTGGCCGTCGCCCTCGACGCCGACGACCGCGAGCACCTGCGCGAACTGCACGCCCTGCAGCAGCGCTCCGGCCTGGACTCGCAGTGGCTCACGGGCCGCGAGTGCCGCCGCCTGGAGCCGATGCTCGCGCCCGGCGTACGCGGGGGGCTGCGGGTGGACGGGGACCACCAGACCGATCCCCGCAGGCTCGCGCGGGCGCTGCTCACGGCCTGCGAGCGGGCCGGGGTCGCCTTCCACCGCGCCGGGGCCGCCCGGCTGCTGCTCTCCGGGGACCGCGCCACGGGCGCCGAGCTCGCGGACGGCCGCCGCGTCGCCGCGGAGCAGGTGGTGCTCGCCGCGGGCAGCCGCAGCGGGACGCTCGCCGGCGTCCCCGCCGACGTCCTGCCGCCCGTGCGCCCCGTCAAGGGCCAGGTGCTGCGGCTGCGCGTCCCGGACGCGTACGCGCCCTTCCTCTCCCGCACCGTGCGGGCCGTCGTCCGCGGCGGCCCGGTGTACCTGGTGCCGCGCGAGAACGGCGAGCTCGTCCTCGGCGCGACCACCGAGGAGCTCGGCTGGGACACCACGGTCACCGCCGGCGGCGTCTACGAGCTGCTGCGCGACGCCCACGAGCTGGTGCCCGGCATCACCGAGCTGCCCCTGGTGGAGACCTCCGCCGGGCTGCGCCCCGGCTCCCCCGACAACGCCCCCCTGCTCGGCCCGACCGCCCTGCCCGGGCTGCACGCGGCCACCGGCCACCACCGCAACGGCGTCCTCCTCACCCCGCTGACCGGCGACGTCATGGCCGAGGTGCTGACCACCGGGCGCCTCCCCCAGGAGGCCCGCCCCTTCACCCCCCGACGCTTCTCGAACGCGCTGCAGGAGCTGCCCGTATGAACCCCAGCGACCCCACCGACAACCCCGAGGCCCACATGGGCATCAGCGTCAACGGCGAGCACCGCGAGGTGCCCCACGGCCTGACCCTCGGCGCTCTCGTGGCGAGCATGACCACCGCGCCCGGCGGTGTGGCCGCCGCCGTCAACGAGGCCGTCGTGCCGCGCGGCCAGTGGCCCGCCACACGGCTCGGCGCGGGCGACCGCGTCGAGGTCCTCACCGCAGTGCAGGGGGGCTGATCAGCACTGATGGCGGACGATCTGCTCACCATCGCCGACACCACCTTCGGCTCCCGGCTGATCATGGGCACCGGCGGGGCGCCCAGCCTCGACGTCATGGAGCGCGCGCTGCTCGCCTCCGGCACCGAGCTGACCACCGTCGCGATGCGCCGCCTGGACGCGAGCGTCCGGGGCTCCGTGCTGTCCGTGCTGGAGCGGCACTCCATCCGGGTGCTGCCGAACACGGCCGGCTGCTACACCGCCGGCGAGGCCGTCCTGACCGCCCGGCTGGCCCGGGAGGCGCTCGGCACGGACTGGGTCAAGCTCGAAGTGATCGCCGACGAGCGCACGCTGCTGCCCGACCCGGTCGAGCTGCTCGACGCCGCGGAGATCCTCGTGGACGACGGCTTCACGGTGCTGCCGTACACCAACGACGACCCGGTCCTCGCCCGCAAGCTGGAGGACGCCGGCTGCGCGGCGATCATGCCGCTGGGCTCGCCCATCGGCTCCGGGCTCGGCATCCGCAACCCGCACAACTTCCAGCTGATCACCGAGCGGGCCGGGGTCCCCGTGATCCTCGACGCGGGCGCCGGCACGGCCTCCGACGCGGCGCTCGCCATGGAGCTGGGCTGCGCCGCGGTGATGCTCGCCTCCGCGGTGACCCGCGCGCAGGAGCCGGTGCTGATGGCGGAGGCGATGCGGCACGCCGTGGAGGCGGGGCGGCTGGCGTACCGGGCGGGACGGATACCGCGGCGGCACTTCGCCGAGGCGTCCTCTCCTGCGGAGGGCCTGGCGCGTCTCGATCCGGAACGTCCGGAGTTCGCTCAGTAGCAGGGGCTCCACCCCTGACCCCTTTTGTCCCCAATCGCCGGACGGGCCGGATTTTGCCGGGTCAGGGCTTCGTCCCCGCCCCTTTTAGACTCGTCGCGTGGATACGACGCTAGGGGACCCGTTGGTCGGGCACACGCTCGACGACCGCTACCGGGTCGAGGCCCGCATCGCCGTGGGCGGCATGGCCACGGTCTACCGCGCCCTCGACACCCGGCTCGACCGGGTGCTCGCGGTCAAGGTGATGCACCCCGGCCTCGCCGCCGACACCGCCTTCGTGGAGCGCTTCATCCGCGAGGCCAAGTCGGTCGCGCGCCTGGACCACCCCAATGTGGTGGGCGTCCACGACCAGGGCACCGACGGCCCGTACGTCTACCTGGCGATGGAGTACGTGCCCGGGTGCACCCTGCGCGACGTGCTGCGCGAGCGCGGGGCCCTCCAGCCCCGCGCCGCCCTCGACATCCTGGAGCCGGTGCTGGCCGCGCTGGGCGCGGCCCACCTCGCGGGCCTGGTGCACCGCGACATGAAGCCCGAGAACGTGCTGATCGGCGACGACGGCCGGGTGAAGGTCGCCGACTTCGGGCTCGTCCGGGCCGTGGACACCGACACCACCGCGTCCACCGGATCCGTCCTCGGCACCGTGTCGTACCTGGCCCCCGAGCAGCTGGAGCACGGCACCGCCGATCCGCGCGTGGACGTCTACGCGTGCGGCGTCGTCCTCTACGAAATGCTGACCGGTGCCAAGCCGCACACGGGGAGCACCCCGGCCCAGGTCCTCTACCAGCACCTCCACGCGGACGTCCCGCCGCCGTCGGCGGCCGTGCCGGGCCTGGCCGCCGGGCTGGACGGCCTCGTCGCCGGCGCCACGGCCCGCGACCCGCAGCTGCGCCCGGCGGACGCCGTCGCGCTGCTCGGCCTGGCCCGCGCGGCGCGCGCGGAGCTGAGCGACGAGCAGCTGGACGCGGTGCCCCCGCAGGCGCTCACCGACGCGCTCACGGGCCGCACGACAGGCCCGGAGGACCGTACGAGCGTGCTGCCCCGGCCGGCCGCGCGCCCGCTGCCCGCGGAGGACGGCGACCGGCTGAACCGCACGACGCGGCTGGAGCACCCGCCCGCTCCCCCGGTCCCGCCGGCGCCCCCCGCGGGCCCGCGCGGCCGGTTCCGGCAGGCGCCGCGGCGCGGGGTCCTCGCGGTGGTCGCCGCGCTGCTGGCGGTGCTGATCGGCGCGGGTGTCTGGTACATCAACTCGGGCCAGTTCACGACCGTCCCCGCCGTCCTGGACATGACCCGGGACAAGGCGGAGAAGACCCTGGACGACGCCGGGCTCGGGGTGCGCACGAAGGAGGACTTCAGCGACACCGTCGAGCGCGGCCACGTCATCGCCGCCGACCCGGCGCCCGGCAAGCGCATCCGCAACACCGGCAAGGTGACGATCACCCTCTCGCGCGGGCCCGCGCGGGCCGAGGTGCCCAACGTCGTCGGCATGTCCTTCGACGAGGCGAAGAAGAAGATCGAGGGCGCGGGCCTGACCGTCGGCGAGGTCGGCAAGCAGTTCAGCAGCGAGACCCCGCAGGGCTCGGTGCTGGCCACCGACCCGAAGCCGGGCGAGCAGCGCCGGCCGGAGGCGCCGGTCGCGCTGACCGTCAGCAAGGGTGCGCCGCTGGACGTGCCGGACGTGCGGGGCATGTCCCTGGACGCCGCGACCGCCGCCCTGCGCGACAAGGGCTTCGAGGCGAAGGTGTCGGACGCCCAGGTCTTCTCCGACCGCGCCAAGGGCTCCGTGGCCGAGCAGTCCCCCGGTACGGGCGACAAGGCCGCCAAGGGCGACACGGTCACCCTCACCGTCTCCAAGGGCAAGGAGATGGTGCCGGTCCCGGACGTCACGGGCAGGAACGAGGCCGAGGCCAAGCGGCTGCTGACCGAGGCGGGCTTCAAGGTGAAGGTCGACAAGCCGTTCTTCTTCCCGCAGGACTCGGTGGAGAGCCAGTCGGTCAAGGGCGGCGAGCAGGCCGCCAAGGGCGACACGATCACCGTCAAGCTCAAGGGCGGTCTGTAGCGGTGGAGGAGCTGACCCCGGGGCGGCTGCGCAACCCCGTAGGCGGGCACGTGCCGGTGGCGGGCGGGCTGGCCAAGGTGGGCCTGGCCTACGCGCGCGAGATGGGCGCGGAGACCCTGCAGGTCTTCGTCGCCAACCCGCGCGGCTGGGCGACGCCCGCGGGCAACCCACGGCAGGACGAGGAGTTCCGCGCCGCGTGCGCGGAGGAGTCCCTGCCGGTCTGGGTGCACGCCCCCTACCTGATCAACTTCGGCTCGCACACGGAGGCGACGGTCGAGCTGTCCGCGGAGTCGATGCGGCACTCGCTGCGCCGCGGCCGGGCCATCGGCGCGCAGGGCGTGGTCGTGCACACCGGCTCCGCGACGGGCGGCCGGCCGCGCCGGGCGGCGCTGGAGCAGGTCCACGAGCGGCTGCTGCCCGTACTCGACGAGCTGACCCACGACGACGACCCCTGGCTGCTGCTGGAGCCCACGGCCGGCCAGGGCGCGTCCCTGTGCTCGCTGGTCGAGGACCTCGGCCCCTACTTCGAGGCGCTGGAGCACCACCCGAAGCTGGGGGTGTGCCTGGACACCTGCCACGTCTTCGCGGCGGGCCACGACCTCGCCGGGCCGGGCGGGATGAAGAGCACGCTGGACGAGCTGGTCTCCGTGGTGGGCGAGGGACGGCTGCGGCTGATCCACGCCAATGATTCGAAGGCGGTCGTCGGCGCGCACCTCGACCGGCACGAGAACATCGGTTCCGGCCACATCGGCGCCGGCCCCTTCGCGGAGCTCTTCCGCCACCCGGCGACGGCCGGGGTGCCGCTGACGATCGAGACGCCGGGCGGTCCCACGGGCCACGCCGCGGACGTGGCCCGGCTGAAGGAACTGCGCGACGGCGTGCTGTAGGCGAAGGCGGGCCGGCGCAGGGCTAGAGTTCCGGGCCCTCGCCCGGCTGCTCCTGGTAGGAGTAGCGCTGCTCGCGCCAGGGGTCCCCGACGTTGTGGTAGCCCCGCTCCTCCCAGAATCCGCGCCGGTCGGCCGTCATGTACTCCACGCCGCGCACCCATTTGGGCCCCTTCCAGGCGTAGAGGTGCGGCACGACGAGACGGACGGGGAAACCGTGCTCGGCGGTGAGCGGCTCGTCGTCCTTGTGCGTGGCGAAAATCGTCTTTTCGGAGGCGAAGTCGGCCAGTCGCAGATTGGAGCTGAAGCCGTATTCCGCCCACACCATCACATGCGTGACCTCGGGCGCGGGCGGTGCGAGTTCGAGCACCGTACGGGCCGACACCCCGCCCCATTCGGCGTCGAGCATGCTGTATTTCGTGACGCAGTGCAGATCGGCCACCACCGTCGTGTACGGCAGGGCGGAGAATTCCTCGTGCGTCCAGCAGTGCTTGTCGCCGTCGGCGGTGGATCCGAAGACCCGGAACTCCCACCGGTCCGGCTTGAACCTCGGCACGGGGCCGTAGTGCGTCACCGGCCATCCGCGCTGAAGACGCTGCCCCGGCGGCAGCTGGGGGAGCTCCCCTTTGCGGCTTTCGGTGTTTTTCGAGGGCCCCATGCCCCCATGGTGTCAGACCTTTCACGGCACCGATGACCAGGGGTTCCACTATTGGGACAACTCCCACTAAGTGTGCACTTACTGGACGGTTTCGAAGGGCGGTGCGAGGATGCGCGCAACCTGCCATTCATCCTTGCTTGGAAGGAGCCTCTGCAATGCAGGGCGACCCCGAGGTCATCGAGTTCCTCAATGAACAGCTGACTGCCGAGCTGACCGCCATCAATCAGTACTTCCTGCACGCGAAGCTGCAGGAGCACCACGGGTGGACCAAGATCGCGTCGCATACGCGCGCCGAGTCGTTCGACGAGATGCGGCACGCGGAGACCCTCACCGACCGGATCATCTTCCTGGAGGGGCTGCCCAACTACCAGCGGCTCTTCCACGTCCGGATCGGCCAGACCATCACGGAGATGTTCCAGGCCGACCGGCAGGTGGAGGTCGAGGCCATCGACCGCCTCCGGCGCGGGGTGGAGGTCATGCGGGCCAAGGGCGACATCACCTCGGCCAACATCTTCGAGGCGATCCTCGCGGACGAAGAGGACCACATCGACTATCTGGACACTCAGCTGGAGCTGATCGAGAAACTCGGCGAGGCGCTGTACATCGCGCAGTTCATCGAGCAGGAGAACGGCGGATCGGACTAGCCGGGGCCACCCGGGCCGCTAGGCCGCCTGGGGCTGCGGCAGCGCGGGTATCTCGGCACTGAGCACGCCGGAATCCCCCTGGTCGGCCAGCTGGCGGCGCGGGCACGCGCCGCGGCCGAGGAGCGCCTGGATGCGGCGCACACAGCTGCCGCAGTCGGTGCCCGCCTTGCTGGCGGAGGCTATCTGCCGGGGCGTGCACGCCCCCTTGTCCGCGTGCTCACGCACCTGCTGCTCCGTGATGCCGAAGCACGAGCAGACGTACACGCGGTTCACCGCCAGCCGGGTTGATCAATAAGGTAACCCTAACCTTACCCGGCCCGGTGGCGGAAAAACAACGCCGTGGGGCGGGGATCACAGATCCCCGCCCCACGGCTCGCTCGTTTCACCGGCTCCTACTGGTCGCGGTACATCTCCGCGACGAGGAACGCCAGGTCCAGGGACTGGCTGCGGTTGAGGCGGGGGTCGCAGGCCGTCTCGTAGCGCTGGTGCAGGTCGTCGACGAAGATCTCGTCGCCGCCGCCCACGCACTCGGTGACGTCGTCACCGGTGAGCTCGACGTGGATGCCGCCCGGGTGCGTGCCGAGGCTCTTGTGGACCTCGAAGAAGCCCTTGACCTCGTCCAGCACATCGTCGAAGCGGCGGGTCTTGTGGCCCGAGGCCGCCTCGAAGGTGTTGCCGTGCATCGGGTCGCAGATCCACGCCACCTGGGCACCGGAGGCGGTGACCTTCTCCACCAGCTCGGGGAGGTGGTCACGGATCTTGCCCGCACCCATCCGGGTGATGAAGGTGAGCCGGCCCGGCTCGCGCTCCGGGTCGAGGCGCTCGATCAGGGTGAGCGCGTCCTCGGCCGAGGTGGTGGGGCCCAGCTTCACACCGATCGGGTTGCGGATCTTCGAGGCGAACTCGATGTGCGCGCCGTCCAGCTGACGGGTGCGCTCGCCGATCCAGACCATGTGGCCGGAGACGTCGTACAGGTTCCCGGTGCGGGAGTCCGTACGGGTCAGGGCCGACTCGTAGTCGAGGATCAGGGCCTCGTGCGAGGAGTAGAACTCGACCGTCTTGAACTCCTCCGGGTCCGTCCCGCAGGCGTTCATGAAGTTCAGCGCGCGGTCGATCTCGCGGGCCAGGGCCTCGTAGCGCTGCCCGGACGGGGAGGACTTCACGAAGTCCTGGTTCCAGGCGTGCACCTGGCGCAGGTCGGCGTAGCCACCGGTGGTGAAGGCGCGCACCAGGTTCAGCGTGGCCGAGGAGGCGTGGTACATGCGCTTCAGCCGCTGCGGGTCCGGCGTGCGGGCCTCGGGCGTGAAGGCGAAGCCGTTGACGGAGTCGCCGCGGTAGGTCGGCAGGGTCACGCCGTCGCGGGTCTCGGTCGGCTTCGAGCGCGGCTTGCTGTACTGACCGGCGATGCGGCCGACCTTGACGACGGGCACCTGGCCCGCGTAGGTCAGCACGGCGCCCATCTGGAGCAGCGTCTTGAGCTTGTTACGGATCTGATCGGCACCGACGGCATCGAAGGCCTCGGCGCAGTCGCCGCCCTGGAGCAGGAACGCCTCTCCACGGGCGACCGCTCCCAGGCGCTGGCGCAGCTGGTCGCATTCGCCCGCGAAGACGAGAGGCGGATAGGACTCGAGCTCGGCGATCACATCGCGCAGAGCCTCTTGGTCCGGCCATTCGGGCTGCTGCGCCGCGGGAAGGGAGCGCCAGGTGTTGCCACCGGCGTGGAGTTCAGCGTTCACGGTCACGCTCCAACCCTACGGGGTCGCGGCGGCTGCCCGGCCGCCGGACCGCACTTTGAGACATTTGCCGATACGAGGGCGAGACGCGCCCAAGACACGCCAGAGCCACCGCTCGATACCGGCCATCCCCGTACTGCTTCGCGACCGCACGGGACACGGGCGTCCCCACGCCCTCGCCCCACACCCCGGAAGCTTCCATTCCTACGCTCTGACCACGGCTGATACCCGCCGGTAGGGAGCGTGCTTCGGGTAGGGTGCCCAGCATGTTCGCGCTGCAGATCCAGAACTGGTGGTGGACCGCTCATCCGGCGGCCCACTGACTGCGCGTACCACCGACGCATCGCGAAGGCCGCCCGAGGGGCGGCCTTCCGCATTTCCCGGGCCGTTCCTCTCCGCACCGGAAGGAACCCTCCCCATGCCCAGCGACACCGCCCGGCCCGCCGGCACCGCCGCCCTGCTCGCCCGGCTCACCGGTCCCGTCTGCCCGCCCTTCGCCCTCCTCCACCGCCGCACGCCGGGCCTCCCCCGGGACGCCGGAGACGGGGCGGGCGCGCCCGCCGGCACCGTCGAGCTGCTCCTCGGCCCCGTCGAGGAGGTCGAGCGCCTCGCCGACATCCCGCTGCCCGCCGGCCGGCCCGGCGGCGGCCGTCCCGTCCACGACGCCCTCGCCCTCGTGCCCTTCCGGCAGATCCGCGAGCGCGGCTTCGACGTCCGCGACGACGGCACCCCGCTGGCCGTCCTGCGCCCCGAGGAGAGCCACGAGCTGCCCCTCGACGACGTCCTCGCCGCCCTGCCCGCCCACGCCGTCCGCGTCGAGGGCGGCGCCTTCGACGTGAGCGACGACGCCTACGCGGACATCGTCCGGCGCGTGATCGAGGACGAGATCGGCACCGGCGAAGGCGCCAACTTCGTCATCCGGCGGACCTTCGAGGGCGAGATCCACGGCTTCACCCCCGCCGACGCCCTCGCCCTCTTCCGCCGCCTGCTGGCCGGCGAGCGCGGCGCCTACTGGACGTACGTCGTGCACACCGGCGACCGCACGCTCGTCGGGGCCAGCCCGGAGGTACACGTGCGCATGTCCGGCGGGACGGTCGTGATGAACCCCATCAGCGGCACCTACCGCTACCCCGCCTCCGGCCCCGCCAAGGACGGCCTGCTGGCCTTCCTCCACGACCGCAAGGAGGTCGAGGAGCTGTCCATGGTCGTGGACGAGGAGCTGAAGATGATGTGCACCGTCGGCGACATGGGCGGCGTCGTCGTCGGACCGCGGCTGAAGGAGATGGCCCACCTCGCCCACACCGAGTACGAACTGCGCGGCCGCTCCTCCCTGGACGTGCGCGACGTGCTGCGCGAGACCATGTTCGCGGCGACCGTCACCGGCTCCCCCGTGCAGAACGCCTGCCGCGTCATCGAGCGCCACGAGCCCGGCGGGCGCGGCTACTACTCGGGCGCCCTCGCGCTCATCGGCCGCGACGCCGGCGGCGCCCGCACCCTGGACTCGCCCATCCTCATCCGCACCGCCGACATCGACCGCCGCGGGCGGCTGCGCGTCGGGGTCGGCGCCACGCTCGTGCGCCGCTCCGACCCGTACGCCGAGGTCGCCGAGACCCACGCCAAGGCGGCGGGCGTCCTCGCCGCCCTCGGCGTGCGCACCCCGCGGCCGGACCGGTCCGCGGCGCCGGCCCTGCGGCTCGCCGACGATCCGCAGGTACGGGCCGCGCTCGACGCCCGCCGCGCGGACCTCGCCCCCTTCTGGCTGCGCATGCAGTCCGTGGACGGCGCCGCCACCGCTCCCGCCGCCACCGCCCGGCTGACCGGGCACGCCCTGGTGATCGACGGCGAGGACACGTTCACGGCCATGCTGGCCCACCTGCTGCGCACATCCGGCCTGGAGGTGACCGTACGGCGCTACGACGAGCCCGGCCTGCGCGCCGCCGCCCTCGCCCACGAGGGCCCCGTCGTCCTGGGCCCCGGCCCCGGCAACCCCTCCGACGCGGCCGACCCGAAGATGCGGCTGCTCCGCGCCCTCGCGGCGGAGCTCCTGCGGAGCCACCGGCACGGCCTCCTGGGCGTGTGCCTGGGGCACGAGCTGATCGCGGCGGAAGTGGGGCTGGAGATCGTCCGCAAGGACGTGCCGTACCAGGGGGCGCAGGAGCGGATCGACTTCTTCGGGCGGCCCGAGACGGTCGGGTTCTACAACACGTTCACCGCGCGGTGCGAGGCGGAGGCCGAGGGGGAGCTGGCGCTCCACCGGGTGGAGCTGAGCCGGGACGCGGCGACGGGCGACGTGCACGCCGTCCGCGGGCCCGGCTTCGCCGGCGTCCAGTTCCACCCGGAGTCGGTCCTGACGCTGGACGGCGCGACGATCGTGGCGGAGCTCCTGGTGAGCGTCCTGGTCTGACCCGCCGCTGCGCGGCGGGACCGTCCCACCCGCCCACCCGTTACCGGAAACGTTCTGGGTGATCGGGCGGGTGGGTGGGCGAAACCGCGCCGGAGGCGCGGGAGACCGGCGTCAGCCGAAGAACACCTTCACTTCTTCGTAGCGCTCGACCGGCACGGTCTTCAGGCGGGCCGTGGCCTCGGCCAACGGCACGCGGACGATGTCCGTACCCCGAAGGGCCACCATCCGCCCGAAGTCCCGCTCCCGCACCGCATCGACCGCGTGCAACCCGAACCGCGTCGCCAGCCACCGGTCGAACGCGCTGGGCGTGCCGCCCCGCTGGACGTGGCCCAGCACGGTGGTCCGCGCCTCCTTGCCCGTGCGCCGTTCGATCTCCTTCGCGAGCCACTCCCCGACGCCCGACAGCCGCACGTGCCCGAAGGCGTCGTGGGACGAGCCGTCCTTGAGGACGAGGTCGCCGTCCTTGGGCATGGCGCCCTCGGCGACCACCACGATGGGCGCGTAGCTGGCGCGGAAGCGGGAGGTGACCCAGCCGCAGATCTCGTCGAGGTCGAAGCGCTGCTCGGGGATGAGGATGACGTTGGCCCCGCCGGCGAGGCCGGAGTGCAGGGCGATCCAGCCGGCGTGCCGGCCCATGACCTCCACGACGAGGACGCGCATGTGGGACTCGGCGGTGGTGTGGAGCCGGTCGATGGCCTCGGTGGCGATGCCGACGGCGGTGTCGAAGCCGAAGGTGTAGTCGGTGGCGGAGAGGTCGTTGTCGATGGTCTTGGGAACGCCGACGCACGGGATGCCGTGCTCGGCCCACAGGAGCGCGGCGACGCCGAGGGTGTCCTCGCCGCCGATGGCGACGAGGGCGTCCACCTCGTCAGCGGCGAGGTTCTCGCGGATCCGCCGGATGCCGCCGGGTTCCTTGAAGGGGTTGGTGCGGGAGGAGCCGAGCACGGTGCCGCCGCGCGGGAGGATGCCGCGCACGGCGGGGATGTCGAGCCGGGACGTGGCGCCGTGGAGGAGGCCGCGCCAGCCGTCCCGGTAGCCGATGAAGTCGTAGGAATGGTCCTGGACGCCCTTGCGGACGACGGCGCGGATGACCGCGTTGAGCCCGGGGCAGTCACCGCCGCCGGTCAGCACTCCGATCCGCATGACACTCTCCTTCAGCCGGAGGACGCCCGGCCGGGTCAAGGTCAGGCGTCGTCGAGACCTCGCTCTATCGCGTAGCGCACGAGCTCCACGCGGTTGTGCAACTGGAGCTTGCCCAAGGTGTTCTGCACATGGTTCTGCACCGTGCGGTGGGAAATAACCAGCCGCTCGGCAATCTGCTTGTACGACAGACCCTTGGCGACGAGGCGCAGCACCTCGGTCTCGCGGTCGGTCAGCCGGGGCGCCTTGGGCTCGTCGGGCGCGGCCGGGGCGGGGTCGGCGGCCAGCCTCCGGTACTCGCCGAGGACGAGTCCGGCGAGGCCGGGGGTGAAGACGGGGTCGCCCGCGGCGGTGCGCCGCACGGCGTCCACGAGCTCCTGGGTGCTGGCCGACTTCAGCAGGTAGCCGGTGGCGCCGGACTTCACGGCCTCCAGCACGTCGGCGTGCTCGCCGCTGGCGGAGAGGACGAGGACGCGCAGCGCGGGGTTCTCCCCCACGAGCTCCTTGCAGACGGCCACGCCGGGCAGGCCGGGCAGGTTGAGGTCGAGGACCAGGACGTCGGGGCCGGCGGCCTTCGCACGGCGCACGGCCTCGGGGCCGTCGCCGGCGGTCGCCACGATGTCGTACCCGGCGGCGGCCAGGTCGCGGGCGACGGCGTCGCGCCACATGGGGTGGTCGTCGACGACCATGACCTTCACGGTGCGCTCGGCGGGTGCTTCGGCTTGCGTTTCGCTCATCGCTGTTCTTTCCCGTTCCCCCGTGGAACCTTCAGTTCGACTTCTGTGCCCTGGCCGGGGACGGACAGCAGCTCGGCGCTGCCGCCCAGGTCCCTCAGCCGCCCGCGGATCGACAGGGCGACGCCCATCCGCCCCTCCCGCTCGGCGTCCGCGAGCCGGCCCTCGGGGATGCCGGGGCCGTCGTCCCGCACGGTGACGATCACCGCGTCGGGCTCGTCCTCCAGCAGGATCCAGGCCTGCGCACCCTCGCCCGCGTGCTTGCGCACATTGTCCAGGGCGGCGCCGACGGCGGCGGCGAGCTCGGCGGCGGCGGCCGCCTCCAGCAGGACGGGGGTGCCGGGCCCGGCGAAGGAGACGTCGGCGCCCGCGTGCGGGGCGAGCAGCGCTCCCACGTCGATGGGGCCGGTGGGGACCGGTGGTGCGGCCGCCACGGCGCCGACCAGCTCCGCGTCCCCGGCGAGTTCCTCGGCGGAGCGCTGCGGGGGCAGCAGGCCCCCGGCGACCAGGGTGCGCAGGGCGATCTCCTGCTCGCCGGCCATCCGGCCGAGCTCGGCCGCCTCGCCGCCGAGCGCGGCACCGCGCCGCTGCACCATGGCCAGCACCTGCAGGACGCCGTCGTGGATGTCGCGGGCGAGCCGCTCGCGCTCGCGGGTGGCGGCCTCGATCCGCAGGGCGCGGGCGAGGGTGCGCTCACTGGCGCGGGCGACCTCGACGATGTAGCCGATGGCGATGCTGGAGACCCACACCAGGAGCACGTTGTGGACGGTGTCCCGGGCGGGGCTGCCGCGCTCGGCGAGGTTGGCGACGGCCACGAGGGTGGAGCCGACGGCCGCCCAGCGCCAGCCGCCCTTGATGGCCAGGCCCAGCACGGCGCCGCCGGTCCATATGGACGGCAGGGTGGCCGCGCCGCCGTCGATGCGGGCCGGGGAGTCGACGACGGCGGTGACGAGGATTCCGGCGAGTGCGAGGGCCAGGTCGGCGATGAGGAACCGTTTCGTGCAGCGCTCCGGCGCCGAGGTGCGGTTCCACGTGAGCGCCATCCACCCGGTGAGTACGCCCATGTAGAGGGCGCCGCCGAGCGGATGGGCGTACTCGTGGTAGTTGATGGCGAAGATCGCCAGGGCGTAGCAGAGCGTCAGAATGCGGTAGCCGGTCAGCGCGCGCCACAGCGGCAGCTCCACCGACATCCGTACGACGCGCGGCTTCCTGCTGCGCGGTGTCATCGACCAACCCCCGAGCCGGGCGCGCTGCGCCGCCGGCTGCCGCTCCCCTTTACTTTCCGCCCTGATCGGCCTTGCCGAGCCCGGCGGCCTTCGCCGCCTTCTCCTCCTCGGCCTTCCGCTTCGCCTCGTCCGCGATCTGCCGCTTGGCGGCGGTCGCGTAGATGTCCACGTACTCCTGGCCCGAGAGCTCCATGATCTTGTACATGACCTCGTCGGTGACCGAGCGCAGGATGAAGCGGTCGCCGTCCATGCCGTGGTAGCGGCTGAAGTCCAGCGGCTCGCCGATGCGGATGCCCGGGCGCACCATCTTGGGCAGCACCTTGCCCGGGGGCTGCACCTTCTCGGTGTCGATCATGGCCACGGGGATCACCGGCGCCCCGGACAGCAGGGCCACCCGGGCGAGCCCGCCCGGCTTGCCCCGGTAGAGACGGCCGTCGGGGGAACGGGTGCCCTCGGGGTAGATGCCGAACAGCTCACCGCGCGCCAGCACGTCCAGGCCGCTCTTGACCGCGGCCTCACCCGCACCGCGGGCACCCGAACGGTCGACGGGCAGCTGGCCCACGCCCTTGAAGAACGCGGCCGTCAGCTTCCCCTTGACTCCGGGGGAGGTGAAGTATTCCTGCTTCGCGATGAACGTGACCTTACGGTCGAGCACCGCGGGCAGGAAGAACGAATCCGAGAACGACAGGTGGTTGCTCGCGAGGATCGCGGGCCCTTCGGCCGGGATGTTCTCCAGGCCCTCCACCCACGGCCGGAAGGCAAGCTTCAGCGACCCGCCGATGGACACCTTCATAGCGCCGTAGAACAACCGAGAACCTCCTGTGTGCGACGAGGAGACCTTAACCTGCCTACCCGCCGTGCGGCGCTCCGCGTACGCTGAGGACCGGACCCTCTGTGTCCTCCCTTGCCCCCGTTCCACCGATCGGAGATCCCGGTGCCGCTCCTCCCCGGAGCCGAGCCGTTCCGCCATGAAGGCGGAGAGGTAGGCGTCCTCGTGTGTCACGGCTTCACCGGTTCCCCGCAGTCCGTGCGGCCCTGGGCGGACCACCTGGCCGGGCGCGGCCTGAGCGTCTCGCTGCCGCTGCTGCCCGGGCACGGCACCCGCTGGCAGGACATGCAGCTCACCGGCTGGCAGGACTGGTACGCGGAGGTCGACCACGCGCTGCGGGAGCTGAGCGAGCGCTGCTCGCAGGTGTTCGTGTGCGGCCTGTCGATGGGCGGGGCGCTCGCCCTGCGCCTCGCGGCCCGCCACGGGGACGCGGTCAGCGGCATCGTCCTCGTCAACCCGGGCAACAAGGTCCATGGCCTGGCCGCGCGGGCCCTGCCCGTCGTGCGCCACTTCGTGCCCTCCACCAAGGGCATCGCGAGCGACATCGCCAAGCCCGGCGCCCAGGAGGTCGGCTACGACCGGGTGCCGCTGCACGCCGCGCACTCGGTGCGCCGCTTCTTCCAGCTGGTCGACGCCGAACTGCCCCAGGTCACCCAGCCCTTGCTGCTGATGCACAGCCCCGAGGACCACGTCGTCCCGCCGGCCGACTCCGCCCGCATCCTCGCCCGCGTCTCCTCCCGGGACGTCACCGAGCGACTGCTGGAGCGCAGCTACCACGTGGCCACCCTGGACCACGACGCCGAGCGCATCTTCGAGGACACCTACGCGTTCATCGGCCGGCTCTCCGGCGTCGGCACCCAGGAGGGGACGGCCGCCCGTGGCTGAGCGTGACGCGGGCCGCGACGAGAGCCGCGACCCGCTCGACGAGGACGCGGCCTGGGCGGAGCTCGTCGCCGCGTACGGGGAACAGCCCGACCCCGCGACCGGCCGCTGGCCGGCCACGGGCGACGACACCGGCACCCCTGCGGGGGCCGGGAAGGACGCCAAGGACACGGCGGAGAAGGACGTCACCGGGAAGGACGCCTCCCCCGAGCCCTCTCCGGCACGGGAGGAGCCCCCGGGCAGCTTCATCGTCTACGCGCCCGGCGTCGGCCCCCGCGACTGGAGCACGCCGGAGCCCCCGGAGGGCGGCGCGGACGACACGGACGACGCGGACGACGAGGGCCACTTCATCCCGCCCGAGCCGCCGCCCCTGCCCACCGGGGACGTCACCGCCCGCTTCGCCTGGATCGCCGTGCTGGGCGGCCCGCTGCTGCTCCTGATCATGGTGCTGCTGCAGCAGGAGCTCACCTGGTGGGTGACGACGATCGGGGTCGGCGGCTTCCTCGGCGGCTTCGCCACGCTCGTCCTGCGGATGAAGGACAGCGACGACGAGGACGACGACCCGGGGCGCGGCGCGGTGGTGTGAACCGCCCGCCCTACGCCGCCGGCACCCGCAGGGCGGCCAGCACCGGCAGGTGATCCGTGGCTGCCCGGAGATCGCCTTCGGCGATGCCGGGCAGCCCCATGGGCACCCCGCACCCCAGCACCTCCACCCCCTCCGTCGCGAAGACCGCGTCGATCCGCTGCAGCGGATCGCCCAGCCGGGTGGTGTGCTCCCTCCCCCACGGCTTCGTCGCCCAGCCGTCCTGCAGGGCGTCCGCCAGCAGGCCGAAGGTGCGGCCGTCGGGGCGGTCGTTGAGATCGCCCGCGGCGACGGCGTGCGGCACGTCCATGGCGGCCAGCCGGTCGAGGAGCAGCAGGCCCTGTTCGTAGCGCTCCCGGTCGTTGATGCTCAGGTGGCAGCTGAGGACGCCGAGCCGGGCGCGGCCGAAGCGGAGCACCGCGGTCGAGAAGCCCCGCTGGTGGAGGCCGGGGGTACGGGGCAGCAGGACATCCTCGGTGCGCTCCACGTGGGCGCGGAGCGAGGAGAGGACCATGGGCCCTGAGGCGGTGGCGCCGCCCGAGACGTGGACGAGCCCGGAGGTCCGGGCGAGCCGGGCGGCGGCCTTGCGCCAGCGGAAGAAGCGGGGTGCCTCCTGAACGCAGACGACGTCGGGCCGGCAGGCCCGGATCACCCGGGCGAGGGCCGCGACGTCGTCGCGCATGGAGCGGATGTTGTAACTGAGCACGCGGATGACGACCGAGCCGTCCGGCTCGGTACGCGATGCCGGGAGGTCCGCCAGGACGTCTGCACTCATGCGCTCGCCGATCCCTTCCGCCGCAACGGCGCGATGCGAGACGGCGGTCTGGGGGTCCCCCCAGCGGTAGCTGGGGGCGGTGCCGAATCCACTTGAGCCGAGTTCGGCACCGCAGGCATGCGCCGTCGTGGTTGATGTCCGCCGCGGCGGAGGGGAATGCCCGGCGGCGGACGGGAACGGGGGGACCCCGGACCGCGGAACTACCCCTGCCGGGCCAGGTCGGCCGCGCCGACGAGCCCCGCCTTGCCGCCCAGCTGCGCGGCCAGCACCTGCGCGTGCGGGCGCCACTGGCCGCCGATCAGCCAGCGCTTGAAGGACTTGCGGATGGGGTCGAGCACGAGGTCGCCCTCGTCCGAGACGCCGCCGCCGACGATGAACGCGGAGGGGTCGAAGAGCGAGGCCAGGTCGGCCAGGCCCGCGCCCGCCCAGCGGGCCAGCTCGCGGAAGGAGTCGATGGCGACCGGGTCGCCCTGCCGGGCGGCGGCGCTGATGTGCTTGCCCTCGATGCCCTCGACCGTGCCGTCGCCGAGGCCCAGCAGGATCGTGGCGTTCTCGGGGGTGGCGTTGGCGCGCTGCTTGGCGTAGCGGACGAGCGCGCGCCCGGAGGCGTACTGCTCCCAGCAGCCCTGGCTGCCGCAGCCGCACAGCAGACCGTCGGGGACGACCCGGATGTGGCCGAACTCGGCGGCCACGCCGAAGCGGCCGCGGCGGAGCTTGTTGCCGATGATGATGCCGCCGCCGAGGCCGGTGCCCAGGGTGATGCAGATGACGTCGTCGTGGCCCTGGCCGGCGCCGAAGCGGTACTCGCCCCAGGCCGCGGCGTTGGCGTCGTTCTCGACGACGACCGGGAGGCCGACGCGCTGCTCGACCTTGTCCTTCAGCGCCTCGTGGCGCCAGTTGATGTTCGGGGCGAAGAGGACGGTGGCCCGCTTGTCGTCCACGTAGCCGGCGGCGCCGATGCCGACGGCCTCCACGTCGTGGTCGGCGCTGACCGTGCGCACCGCGTCCGCGATGGCGTCGATGACGCCCTCGGGGGTCGACGGGGTAGGCACTTTGCACGTCGCGAGGATGTTGCCCGCTTCGTCGACCACACCGGCCGCGATCTTCGTGCCGCCGATGTCGACGCCGATGGTGAGTCCCATGTGTCCCTCAGTTTTTCGCTCGAACCCCGCCGCGACCCACCGTACCGGAGCCGGGGATCAGTCGAGGTCGATGCGCTCGCTCCCGCCCTTGCCTCCGTCACCTTCGCCGGGTCCGGCGGGCTTTCCGGGGTGCTGCGCGGGCTCGTCGCGCACCCAGCGGGCCTCCTGGCCCCGGACCGCCGCGCGGTAGGCGGCCAGGAGTTCGGAGCCGGCGGAGGCGAGGTGGTCGAAGACGTCGGGGTTGCGCTCGATGACGGGCTCGACGACGGCCTTCGCCTGGGCGACGACCTGCTGGACGACGCCCTGGGCGGTGCCGCCCCCGAGCGGCAGCTGCATGCCGGAGACCTTGTCGGCGACGGCGTCGACGAGCTTGCGCAGCTCCTCGGCGGCGGTGCCGGGCGGCGGGCCCTGCTGCGCGCGCCGGCGGGCGCGCTCGGCCTCGAGGTCCTCGGCGCAGGCCTGCTCCCAGGCATCGGGGTCGGGCGCCGCCCCGGGTGCGGGGCGCTCGGTGTGATCGCTCATGGCAGCGCCTCCTGGCTCCTGCAAACAGGGGTTTTCTCCGACGTTACCCGAAGGGCAGGGCGCCGTTCGGACAGTGCCGTTCAAGAGGGCCTTGGCCACAGGTCGGGGTCGGGGGTGAAGCGTACGCACAGCGCTCCGTCCCGCAGGCCCGCGCCCGAGACGGTGCAGCGGCGCAGCGCGGAGGGCAGGGTCAGGACGCGGCGGAACGGGCCGACGCCGACGATGAGTTCGTCGCCGCGGCGCAGGAGGTCGAGGTCGCCGCGGTCGGCGCCGGGCAGCGGGAGGCGCCACAGCAGGACGCCGTCGGCGGCGAGGCGGTCCTCGACGGCCGGCTCTCCGGCGGCGCCGGTGCCGGTCCAGCCGTCGAGCTCGTCGGTGAGGCCGCCGCCGGGTATGACGCCGAAGCCGCCGGCCGAACCGTTTCCTCCTGCGGCGGCGACGCCGATGGTGGTCGAGCGCGCACGCGCGGCGAGCTCGGCGAGGTCCTGCCGGCCGCGCGGGCCGCGGCCGAGGTGCGGCAGCTCGCAGACGGTGACGCCGTCGACGAGGAACTCCTCGTGCAGGGTCTTGTGGGCGGCGAGCTGCTCGGTGACGAGGCCGGCGAGCCAGGGGTCGGCGGTGACTTCGCCGTCCGTCACGCCGTCGCCGGTGACGCCGGGCAGCAGGCGGTTGGCGACGAGGGCGTCGACGCGGCAGCCCTGGAGGGCAAGGGCGGCGCGGGCGAGGCGCAGTTCGCCGGTGGCGAGCGGGCCGGGTTCGGCGACGAGCCGCACGGTCGTGCCCTCGGCTTCGAGGACGTCCTGGACGGCGGCGAGCTCGGCCTCCCAGCGGCCGGCGGTCTCGTAGAGCCGCTGTGTGGGCATGGGCACGCCGGCGAGCTGGGCGAGCACGGGGCGCAGGGCGCGGGCGGCCTGCCGCTCGGCGGGCAGCAGCCTGCGCAGGTAGCGGCGCAGCTGCTCGGGGAGGGCCAGCAGCCGCACCGTGGCGTGCAGGGGCGGCATGTCGGCGACGAGCAGGTCGTAGCCCCCGTCCGCGTGGGCGGCGCGCAGGGCGGTGAGGAGCGCGAGGGGCTCGGCGCCGGGGAGTTCGGTGAGCTCCTCGGGGTCGAGGGGGCTCGCGCCGAGCAGGTCGAAGAGGGAGGCGCCGCGGTCCTGCAGGTCGCGGGCGCGGTCCTGGAAGTGCTCGCCGGTGGCGATGCGGGCGGCGTGGAGCCCGGGGGCCGCCTCGGAGGGCGGGCCCCAGAGCGCGCCGCCGCCCGCCTCGGGGGCGGGCAGGGCGGTGCCGAGCACGGCCTCGGGTGCGGGGCCGCGGTCGGCGGTCAGGAGCAGGACGCGCCGCCCCTCGCGGGCCGCGGCGAGGGCCGTGGCCGCCGCGGCGGTGGTGCGGCCCGCGCCGCCGGGACCGGTGACGAGGACCGTGCGCAAGGGGGGAGCCTCCAGCGGTGAAGGTACGTAAGGCGGTCAGCGGCCGGGGCTCAGGAGGCCGCGCCGCTCTCGACGCGCTTCTTGAGGCCGTCGAGGGCGCGGTCGATGATGACCTTCTCCGCCTTGCGCTTGATCATCCCGAGCATGGGGATCTTCACGTCGACGGTGAGCTGGTAGGTGACCTCGGTGTGCTTGCCGCCCGCGGCCGGCGCGAGGCTGTAGGAGCCGTCGATCTGGCGCAGCATCTGCGACTTCACCAGCGACCAGCTGACCACGTTCTCCTCGGGCCAGCTGTAGGCCAGCACGTGGTCGTCCTTGATGGCGCCGGCGTCGAGCACGAGACGCACCTGCGTGGCCCGGCCCTGCTCGTCCTTCTCCAGCACCTCGGCCTGCTTGACCTCGCCGGTCCACTCCGCGTAGCGGCCGAAGTCGGCGATCACGGCCATCACCTCGGCAGGGGTCGCCTCGATCGTGATGCTCGAGCTGGTGTGTTCCGCCATCTCAGTGGCTCCTCCGTACCGGTCCGCCGCCTGGTGTCTGCCGCTGAAGGCTACATCGCGCCGCCCGTCACCACTCCAGCACCCAGGGTGTACCCGTGGAGGCGAAGTGGCCGACGTTGACGCATTCCGTCCCCCCGATCCGCATCCGGCGGGCGAGCGGCTGGTGGACGTGGCCGAAGAGCGCGTAGCGGGGGCGGGTGGCGCGGATGGCGTCGAGGAGGACGGAGCTGCCGCGCTCGAAGCGCCGGGCGACGGTGTCGTAGCAGAGTTCGGGCACGTCGGGCGGGATGTGCGAGCACAGGACGTCCACGTCGCCGAGGGCCGCGACCTTCGCCGCGTACTCCTCCTCGGAGATCTCGTAGGGGGTGCGCATGGGCGAGGGGAGGCCGCCGCCGACGAATCCGAAGACGAGTCCGCCGATCTCGGCCCGCTCCCCGTCGAGGACGGTCGTGCCCTCCCGGGCGAATTCCGGCCAGAGTCGGGGGATGTCGACATTTCCGTACGTGGCGTACGTGGGCGCGGGGAAGGCGGCGAAGAGCTCGGTGTACTGCTTGCGGACGGCGGTCTCGATGGCGGAGTCCCGGTCCATGCCGCGCCACAGGCTCCGCGCCAGCTCACGGGCGTCGTCGAAGCGGCGCGCGGTGCGCAGCGCGACGATCCGGTCGGCGTTCTCCACGCCGAAGATCTCGGGGAAGATGCCGCGCGAGTGGTCCGCGTAGTCGAGGAAGAGGACCAGGTCGCCCAGACAGATCAGGGCGTCGGCGCCGTCGCCCGCCCGGGCGAGGGCCGTGCTGTTGCCGTGCACGTCGCTGACCACATGAACCCTCATACCGCCTCCATGCCGATCACCCTAGGCGCTGCGGCGCAGCCTCCGGAAGGGCTGCGACCTGCGGTTACTTCTGTGGTTACTTCCGGGTCACCAAACGGACCGGCTAGGGTGCGGGGAGCAGTCCCGCGGCATGTGACGCAGAGAACATCTGGGCGCAGCCCCCTATTCGAAAGCCGTACTGGTGGGTAACGTCCGGGCAGTCCACTACCCCCCTTGCCTGATCATGGACCGCAGCCGACGCAGCGCCCCTCGAAGACGCGGCGGCGCCGGCGCCCGACGAGGAGCAGCAGTCTTGCGCGAGTTCAGCCTTCCGGCCCTCTATGAGGTCCCTGCGGACGGAAACCTGACGGATCTGATCCGCCGCAACGCCGCGCAGCGCCCCGACGTCGCCGTCATAGGCCGCAAGGCCGGCAACCGGTGGGAGGACGTCAGTGCGGCGCAGTTCCTCGCCGAGGTCCGCGCGGCCGCCAAGGGTCTGATCGCCTCCGGTGTGCGGCCGGGCGACCGGGTCGGGCTGATGTCCCGCACCCGCTACGAGTGGACGCTGCTGGACTTCGCGATCTGGAGCGCCGGCGGCGTCACCGTGCCGGTGTACGAGACGAGCTCGCCCGAGCAGATCCAGTGGATCCTCAGCGACTCCGGCGCCGTCGCCTGCCTCGTCGAGACCGCCGCGCACGAGGAGGCCGTCGAGTCCGTCAAGGACCGGCTGCCCGCGCTCTCCCACGTCTGGCAGATCGAGGCCGACGGCGTGGCGAAGCTGCGCGAGGCCGGCGCCGGCATCACGGACGAGGAGGTCGACGAGCGCAGCGGCCTCGCGAACGCCGACTCGCCCGCGACCATCGTCTACACCTCGGGCACCACGGGCCGCCCCAAGGGCTGCGTGCTCACCCACCGCGCGTTCTTCGCGGAGTGCGGCAATGCGGTGGAGCGGCTCAAGCCGCTGTTCAACACGGGCGAGTCGTCCGTCCTGCTCTTCCTCCCCACCGCCCACGTCTTCGGGCGCCTGGTGGAGATCTCCGCGATGCTGGCGCCGATCCGCCTCGGCTGCGTGCCCGACATCCGCAACCTCACCGACGAGCTCGCGGCCTTCCGCCCGACGCTGATCCTGGGCGTGCCGCGCGTCTTCGAGAAGGTCTACAACGGCGCCCGCGCCAAGGCCCAGGCCGACGGCAAGGGCAAGATCTTCGACAAGGCCGCGGACACCGCCATCGCCTACAGCCGGGCCCTCGACACCCCGTCCGGGCCGGGCCTGGGCCTGCGCATCAAGCACGCCGTCTTCGACAAGCTCGTCTACGGCAAGCTGCGGGCCGTCCTCGGCGGCCGGGCCACCCACGCCATCTCCGGCGGCGCGCCGCTGGGCGAGCGCCTGGGCCACTTCTACCGCGGCATCGGCTTCACGGTCCTGGAGGGCTACGGCCTGACCGAGTCCTGTGCGGCGACCGCGTTCAACCCCTGGGACCGGCCGAAGATCGGCACCGTCGGGCAGCCGCTGCCCGGCTCCGTCGTGCGCATCGCCGACGACGGCGAGGTCCTGCTGCACGGCGAGCACCTCTTCCAGGGCTACTGGAACAACGAGGCGGCCACCGAGGAGGCGCTGTCCGACGCCTGGTTCCACACCGGCGACCTCGGCACCCTCGACGAGGACGGCTACCTCACGATCACCGGCCGCAAGAAGGAGATCATCGTCACCGCGGGCGGCAAGAACGTCGCCCCGGCCGTGATCGAGGACCGCATCCGGGCCCACGCCCTGATCGCCGAGTGCATGGTCGTCGGCGACGGCCGCCCGTTCGTCGGCGCGCTCGTCACCCTCGACGAGGACTTCCTGCCGCGCTGGCTCGCCGACCACGGCAAGCCCGCCGGGATGACGCCGGCCGAACTGGCCGAGGACGCCGACCTGCTGGCGGACGTGCAGAAGGCCGTCGACGACGGCAACGCGGCCGTCTCCAAGGCGGAGTCGGTGCGCAAGTTCCGCATCCTGCCCGCGCAGTTCACGGAGGCGTCGGGGCACGTGACGCCGTCGCTGAAGCTGAAGCGGAACGTCGTCGCGAAGGACTTCGCGGACGAGATCGAGGCGATCTACCGCGGCTGACCCGCCCTCTTCTCCCCGTACGTGCCGGAGGGGCCGGATGCCATCGCATCCGGCCCCTCCGGCACGTACGGCACCTACGAGGAGGCTTGTCAGAGCAGCGTCTTGAGGCGCTCGGCCAGGAGGTCCCAGCGCCACTTCTCCTCCACCCACTGCCGCCCCCGCGCGCCCATGCGCGCGCGCAGCTCCGGGTCCCGCAGCAGCGTCACGATGCGGTCCGCGGCCCGGGCCGGCGAACCGCCCTGCACCACGTACCCCGTCTCGCCCTCCAGGACCGCGTCCGGCGCCCCGCCCGAGTCCCCGGCGACCACCGGCAGACCCGTCGCCGAGGCCTCCAGGTAGACGATGCCGAGGCCTTCGACGTCGAGCCCGCCGCGGCGCGTGCGGCACGGCATGGCGAAGACGTCGCCCGCCCCGTAGTGCGCGGGCAGCTCCTCCCACGGCACGGCGCCCGTGAAGCGGACGGCGTGGGCGACGCCCGTCTCCTCGGCCAGCCGCCGCAGGTCGTCCCCGTACGGTCCGCCGCCGACGATCAGCAGCACCGCGTCCGGAACGGCCGCCAGGATCCGCGGCATGGCCAGGATCAGCGTGTCCTGGCCCTTGCGCGGCACCAGCCGCGAGACGCACACGACCACCGGGCGGTCCGCGAGGCCGAGCCGGGCGCGGACCTCGTCGCCGCCGGAGCCGGGGTGGAAGGTCTTCTCGTCCACGCCGGGCGGCAGTTGCACCATCCGGGCCGCCGCCTCGTCCGTCAGCGCGGAGGCGATCCGCGAGCGCGTGTACTCCCCCAGGTAGGTGAGGGTGTCGGTGCCCTCGCCGATCCGCCGCAGCAGCTGGCGCGACGCGGGCAGCTGCGCCCAGCCGGCCTCGTGCCCGTGCGTGGTGCCGACCAGCCTGCGGGCGCCCGCCCGGCGCAGCGCCGGGGCCATGAGCCCGAGCGGGGCCGCGGCCCCGAACCACACCGAGGTACAGCCGTGTTCGCGCAGCAGGCCGGTGGCGCGCCGGGTCACCCGGGGCGTCGGCAGCAGCATGGTGGTGCGGTCGCGGACGACCGTGAACGGCTGCTCGGCGTCGAAGCGGGCGGTGGCCTCCGCACCCTCCTGGCCGCGCTTCCAGGTGGAGGCGTAGACGACGATGCCCGACGGGTCCAGGCGCAGCGCCATGTTGTGCAGGAACGCCTGGATGCCGCCGGGGCGGGGCGGGAAGTCGTTGGTGACGACGAGAGTCTTGTCCATCGCCGTCCGACAGTACCGGGTGCGATCGGGGGCAGTCGGGGCCCCGTCCCGCCACGTCACGGCGTATGGACCGGCCGGAACGGCATCATGCCTTGCAGTAGCGGCGCGCGTACAGCGTGTAGTGACCGTGAAGGGCGAGGTGGATGATGGCGGGCAGGGGTTTGCGGCTCTCGTTCGCGGCGTGGGCCGTCACCCGGGCCGTGCTGCTGATGTGCGTGCTGCGGGTGTGGGTGATGCCGGGGTCGGACGTCTCCGTCGACATCGAGGTGATCTACCAGGGCTGGTACGGGGTGCTGAGCACCGGCACCTTCCCCTACGACGACGTCACGTGGCAGTACCCGCCCGCCGCGGCCTTCGCCGTGCTCGCCCCCGGCCTGCTCCCCTTCCTCGACTACGCCCCCGCCTTCTTCGTGGTGTGCCTCCTCGCCGACGCGGTCGTCTACGCGCTGCTGCTGTACGCGGTGCGGGGCGGGCGGCGCCGCACCGCCGGGGTGTGGGTGTGGGTGGCCGGGGTCCCGCTGCTCGGCCCGATCGTCTACGCCCGCTACGACGTGATGGTGACGGCCGTCGCCGTGGCCGCCCTCCTCGCGGCCGGGCGCCGGGCGCGGCTCTCGGGGGCGCTCGCGGCCTTCGGGGCGCTGCTGAAGGTGTGGCCGGTGCTGCTGCTGGTCGGCACGCCGCGGGGGCCCCGCACGCGGGAGGCGTGGGGCGCGGCGGTGGTGACGGCCGCCGTGCTCGGGCTGGCGTTCGCGGCGACCATGCCGGGGGCGCTGGCGTTCCTGACCTTCCAGCGGGACCGGGGCACGGAGGTGGAGTCCCTGGGCTCGCTCGTCTTCCACCTGGGGCGGCACGTCGGCTGGCACGGCCACGCGCGGCTGCACTACGGCTCGGTGGAGTTCCTCGGCCCCTACGTCCACACGGTGAGCCGGCTCGCGCTCGTGCTGAGCGTGGTGGCGTTCGCCTGGCTGCTGCTGTGGCGCGTACGGGCGCGCAGGTTCACGGCCTGCACGCCGTACGAGGCGGCGTTCGCGTCGGTGCTGCTGTTCACCACGACCAGCCGCGTCATCAGCCCGCAGTACGTCGTCTGGCTGCTCGGGCTGGCGGCGGTGTGCCTCACGATGGGCACGACGCGGCAGCGCCTGCCCATCGCCCTGGTCCTGCTGGCCGCCCCGCTGACCCAGCTGGAGTTCCCGATCTGGTTCTCGCACGTGGTGGCCAGCGACAAGCTGGGCGTGGCGACGCTGACCCTGCGGAACGGGCTGCTGGTCGTGGCGACGCTGGTGTCGTGCACGCGCCTGTGGCGGGAAACGGTGTCCCTGCCGGGGGCGTCCGACACACCGGACGACCCTCCCGCGGAGAAGGAACCGGCCTTGCTGGCCGGTTAGGCGACTTCCCGGGCAGCCACCGGGCATCTTGCCGCAGTCAAGAAAGAACCGCCGCAACGGCGGGCCCGTCAGCCCGAGCGCAGCTGCTCCACGACGTACGCGCGCCACCGTTCCGTGAACTCCTGCGTCGAGACGCCCAGAACGTCACGCAGCGCGGTCTCGACGGCCCCGTCGCGGCGGGTGTGGGAGCCCACCGCGCGGTAGAACTCGACCAGTTTCTCCTCGCTCCAGCGGTCGGCGATCAGCCGGCAGGCCAGCCACCCCTCCTCGTACGCGCGGGCGAGCCGCCCCGCCTCACCGGTGAAGCCGAACTCGGGGTCCCCGGGCAGCCGGCCGGGGAGGGTGCCGGCGGCGGCCGCGCGGGAGAGTTCGGGGGCGGCCTGGCGGACGGTGCGGCCGGTGTCGCGGTACGCGGCCCAGTCGGCGAAGCCCTCGGACAGCCACAGCGGCGTGGCCTTCGTCGTCCTGGCCCGGGTGGCCACGTGGGCGGTCTCGTGGGTGAGCACGATGCGCCGCCCGAACGCGCCGAGCACCCCGTACGCCTCGGGGTTGACGATGATGCGGTCCGCGGGCGCGGCGGCGCCGGAGCCGCCCGCCTCGCCGGTGGTCACGGCGGCGATGCCCCGGTAGTTGGAGACGGGCGAGTCCAGGAGCGCGGCCATCCGGTCCAGCGAGGCGGGCATCTCGACCACGACCCGGCCGGGCCATTCGCGCGACCCGGCCCGCCAGGCCGCGCCGACGGCCGGGACGGCCTTGTCGGCGAGGTCGGCGAGGGCGCGCAGCCGCTCGCGGTCCTGGCCGACGCCGAGGACGAGGCTGCGCTCGCCGCGGACGACGCTCACGGGCCCCTGCTCCCACAGCTGGTGCCCGCCGCGCCGGGATCCGGCGGCCACGTACCAGCGCCCGTCGCGCTCGACGAGGGTCAGCCGGCTGCGGGCGGTGACGGGGGCGCTGTCGTAGCCCGCCAGCCGGTAGCGCAGCTCGGCCTCGGCGGCGACCCGCCGGCCGTCCCCGGGCGCCGGGGTGAAGCCGCCCGTGCGTACGAGGCGGTAGTCCCAGGAGGCGAACGGGACGGCCGCGAGGTTGGCGAAGAGGCGGCGCTGCTCCTCCCGGTAGCTCCCGGCGGCCGGATCGACGGCGGCCAGGAAGGCGCCCTCGTCGCGGTCGCGGACCGCGGCGGCCCACCGGTCCAGGACCCCCTGCAGGGCCTGCTCGCGGGCGTCAGGGCCCCCGGAGAGCCCTCCGGAGCAGCCGGTCAGGCAGGCCTGGAGGGCCATGAGGAGGGCCGCCAGGCAGCACGCCGCCCGGCGGGCCGGCCCGCGGCCGCCCGCTCGTGTGCCCCCGCGTCCGCTCCTCCACCACCGGCCCGTCACGTCCCGCATCGTACGAGCCGTGCGCCCCCGGAGGCGCGCTCAGGACGTGATCACGGCCGGGTCACCGACGAAATCGGCATCATGTTGGCCGGGTCGTAGCGCACCCGGGCGCCCGGGTAGGGCGCGTGGACGACCTGGCCGTTGCCGACGTACATGCCGACGTGGCTGGCGTCGTCGCGGTAGATGACGAGGTCCCCGGGGCGCGCCTCGGACAGCGGAACGTGCCGTCCGGCGTTGCGCTGCGCCTGGGAGGTGCGCGGCAGACCGACCCCGGCCCGCCCGTACGCCCACTGCATGAGCCCGGAGCAGTCGAAGGCGCCGGGCCCGGTCGCGCCCCAGGCGTAGGGCGAGCCGACTGCGGAGCGGGCGGCCATGGCGGCCGCGGCGCCGCGGGAGGAGGCGGCGGCGAGATCCTGCAGCCCGCCGAGGGCGCCCCCGTCCGAGCGCTCCAGCTGCCGGGTGCCGCCGGAGCGCGAGGCGCGGGCGTAGGCCTCCCGGTCGGCCGCCGGCAGGGCGTTCAGCAGGCGGCGGGCGGTGGCGAGCTTCCCCTCGACCTCCCGCTTGTGCTGCTCGACGGCCTTGCGCGTCTGCTCCAGCTCGCCGAGCATCCGCGCCGCCTCGCTGCGCTCCTGGCGCAGTGCCCGCTGGGCCTCCGTGAGCGCCCTGAGCTGCTCGCCCTGCCGGTCGGAGACGCGGTCGAGGGTGGCGGCGCGGTCCAGGTAGCCGTCGGGGTCGGAGGACAGGAGCAGCTGGAGGGCGGGGTCGACGGCGCCGCTGCGGTACTGGGCGGCGGCGACCATGCCGAGGGCGGTGCGCATGTGGTTGACGCGCTCCTGGCCGCGGGCGACGCGGTCGGTGGCCTCGGCGACCTTCCTGCGGAGCTCGCCGGCGCGCTCGCCCGCTTCGTTGAACTTCTCGGTGGCCCGCTCGGCCTGCTCGTAGAGCCGGTCGACCTGCGTCTTGACGGTCCCGCGGGACCGGTCGTCGCGGGCGGTGTCGCTGGGCCGTGCTCCGGCCGGGGGCGCCATCGCGGCCGCGGCCGTGGCCACGGCGGCGGACAGGACGGTGACCCGGACGGTCTGGGTGAGACCGGACTGCGAAGAACGGCGATGGGACGCCACGGGCTGCCGCACTCCCTTCCTTGCTGCACTGTGGGCGCGGTCTGCCCGGCGTGCCGGTACCGCAGCGCCAGACAGTAGCGGCGCGCTCACCCCGTGTTCAAAGACCTCGCGGGGTGGGAATGGGACGGGAATGCGGACGCCCCGCCGGAGACGCAGGTCACCGGCGGGGCGTGATGTCAGCGAGGGCCACCGCGATTCGCCCGAACGGGCGGCGGGTCAGCCATTCGGCCCAGTCGTCAGCCTATGCGGACGCCGAACTGGAAGGGCATGTTGCCCATCGACTCGTAGCGCACGTTGGCGCCCGGCTTGGGGGCGTGCAGGGTCTGGCCGTTGCCCGCGTAGAGGCCTATGTGGTGCAGGTCGCCGTAGAAGAGCACCAGGTCACCGGGCTTGAGCTGGCTCTGGTCGTAGATGCGGGTGCCGGCGTTGGCCTGGTCCTGGGAGATGCGCGGCAGGGTGACGCCGGCCTGTGCGTACGCCCAGCCGGTCAGCCCGGAGCAGTCGAAGGAGCCCGGGCCGGTCGCGCCCCAGACGTACGGGGAGCCGATCTTGCCCTGGGCGGCGGCGAGCGCGGCGGCGGCGCGGCCGGAGGTGGGCACGTCCTTGCCGAGGTCGGGGCGGCTGCTGCTGCCGCCGCCGCGGCCGGCGCGCTCCTCGCCGCCCTTGCCGCCGCCGGCCTGCTCCTTCTCGCCGACGATCTCGGCGCGCTCCGCGGCGGTGAGGGTGTTGAGCTGCTCCTTGGCCGCGGCGAGCTTCTCCTGGACGGACTCCTTCTGCTCGCCCAGCACCTTGCGGGTCTCCGCGAGGTCCTTGAGCTTGCCGCTCGCCTCCTGGCGCTGCTGCTTGAGCACGCGCTGCTTCTCGGAGATCTGCTTGAGGGTGCTGGCCTGCTTGGCGCTCACCTGATTGAGCGTCGAGGCCTTGTCCAGGTAGCCCTCGGGGTCGGAGGAGAGCAGCAGCTGCAGCGAGGGGTCGACGGCGCCGCTGCGGTACTGCGCGGTGGCCAGCGAACCGAGGCCGCTGCGCAGCTTGTTGATCTCCTCCTGGCCGCGGGCGACCTTGTCCTGGAGATCGGTGACCTGCTTGTCGAGCTTGTCCTGCTTCTCCTTGGCCCCGTTGTACTTCTCCGTGGCCTGCTCGGCCTCTTCGTAGTACTTGTCGACCTTCTCCTTGACCTCCGCCTTGGAGGCCTTCGGATCGGCGTGTGCGGCCTGCGAGGTGAGGGCGACGGCGGCCGCAGCGGTCGCGGTCAGCACGGTCACACGGGCGCGGCCCGGCTGCTTGGGTCGACGGTGGGACGCCACGGAGACGGGCTCCTTCTTCCTCGGCCGCCACCGCACGCCGGAGGGCACGGTTCGGGCGGGACCTTCACCGTCACCCCGAATGGATGATCGACCGGGCGAAGGTTCGAGGCCCGACCTTAGTGACCCCTGACTGATCCGTTCAAATCCTCATCAGAAAAATCTCTCGCCTCAACAGAAGCTTTACCAACATGACACAGCCGGTGATGACGGCTTGACGGTCAGGTACGGGCAAGTCGCTTGAGGAGCAAGGCCGATGCGACCGGCCGCGCGCCCGCCTTCGCGACGCCGTCGGCGACCTCGCGGTCGGTGGAGACCACCACGACCGGACGGCCCGGCGGCTCGGCCCGCACCAGCTGGCGGATCAGCTCGTCCGCGGTCACCCCGGGCTTGCTGAAGAGCACCCGCACCCCGCGCGGCGGCGCGAGCAGCACGGGCGCGGCCAGCTCGGCCCCGTCGAAGACGCAGGTCACCTCGGCGCCCGTCTGCGCGGCCAGCATCGCGAGCCCGCCCAGCAGCCGCAGCCGCTGCTTGTCCAGCGGCATGGTCGGATAGCCGGTCTTGGTGACGTTGTACCCGTCGACCACGAGGTGCGCCTGAGGCAGGGCCAGCAGCTGGTCCAGCAGCGCCGGATCGGTCTCGGACAGGGCGCGCGTGGCGATGTCCTTCGGGGTCATCCGGCCCGGCTCCACGGCGTCCACCGTGTCCGCGGGGTGCACGGAGGCGGGCGGCAGCGCCAGTTCGCGGCGCAGCCCCTGCGCCGCGTCCAGGACCGTGTCCAGCAGCAGCCGCAGGCGCATGTCCTCCACGCTGCGGCCCTCGCGCACGGCCCGGCGGCTCGCCTCCAGCGCGGCCTCGGCCTCCGACAGCCGCGTCTTGAGCCGGCGGGTCTCCCCCAGCGCGGCGGCCTTCTCGGCCGCACCGGCCGCCCGTACGGACTCCAGCTCGGTCTCCGCCTTGCGCAGGGCGGCCTCGCCGCGCCGCACGTCGGCGACCGCGCTGCGCAGCTTGCGCTGCAGCGAATCGGCTTCCCTGCGGGCGGCCTCCAGCTCGGCGCGGACCCGCTCGGCCTCGGCCCGCGCCGCGGCCCGGGCCTCCGCCAGCTCCTCGCGCAGCCGCCGCAGTTCGCGCTGGGCCTCCTCGCCCGCGCGCTCCGCGGTGGCCCGCAGGGCCTCCTCGCCGGCCGCCGTCACGAGCTTGACCCAGCCCGTGGGCCGCAGCACGTAGGCCATGGCGGCCACGTCCTCCGGATCGGCGGCCGCCGGCGGCGAACCCGCGTCCAGCGCCTCGGCGAGCTCGGAGCCCGTCTCGCGCAGCCGGGCCGAGATGCGCTGGCGGAACGCGGCGTCGTTCTCCACCGCCGCCGCCATCGCATTGCCCGCGAACTTGGCCCGCCGGCTCGGCGTGAACCGGGCGTACTGCCGCAGCGCCGCCGGGAGTTCGGCCACGGTCAGGCCGCCGAACGCCTCCGCCACCAGGCCGATGACCCGGCGCCGCACGCCCTCCGGCAACGGACGGTCGAGCACCTCGGCAGCGCCGTCGGTCCCACCGGTGTCACCAGGCCCACCGGCCGCCTCCGCGCCACCCGTGTGCTCCACCACCGCTCACCGCTCCCGTTCTTCAGGCCTTCGCGCCCGGCCGGTCCACCAGCTCGACCTGGTCGACCGCGTTGCACCAGCGGCAACGCACGGACCCGATCGTCTCACTGACCACCTCGCGTTCCTCCACGCGCGGCTCGCCGGAGAGGTCGAGATGAACGAATTCCACGGCTTTGGTCGTACGCGTCACATCGAACCGGGTGAGATTGCCGCACAGAGCGCAGCGCCACCGGGTCCCGGCTGTCGGCTGGGGAACGCCCATCGTGTCGTCCGTCCTCATCAAGTCCATCGAACTGCGGGTGTGCTTCCCGTAACCCTACGGCCTGATGGTCATGCGGCGCGGAGTGCGGGCCCGCTTCACCGGCCCGGCGAGGCACTCTGTGCGCTTTGCTGCCGGTACGTCATGATCTGCTCATGTTGGGAAAGGCGGGAAAGGCAGCCGGGACGGCGGCGCAAGGGGCCCACGACGGGATCCGCCCGCCGGTTCCCCTGGTCACCTACGCCCTCATCGGCGCCTGCTGCGCGGTGTTCCTCCTGGGCCCCGCGGCGGAGCTCACCGCGCCCCTGGCCGGCCACGGCAGCGGCAGCAACCTCCTCGCCGCCCAGACCGCCTACTTCGAGCGGTGGGGCGTGGTGCCCGAGAAGCTCTGGCACGGGCCGCCGGCGGAGCTGATCACCCCGCTCACCGCGCTCTTCGTGCACGGCAACTGGCTGCATCTGCTCGGGAACATGCTCTTCCTCTACGTCTTCGGCGCCATGGCCGAAAACCGGATGGGACGCGGACCCTTCGTCCTCTTCTACCTCGCCGCCGGAGTGCTCGCCCTGCTCGGCTACGCGGCCGCGCACGCCGCATCCGACCGCACGCTCGTCGGCGCCTCCGGCGCGATCTCCGGGGTCCTCGGAGCCTTCCTCTACCTCTTCCCCCGGGCCCGCGTCACCAGTCTCTTCCCGTTCCTCTTCTTCCTGCCGCTGCGGTTCCCCGCCTGGGCCGTGCTGCTCTTCTGGTTCGGCCTGCAGTGGGTGGCCGCCCGCGCCGCCGGCGACCGCCCCGGCGTCGCCTACCTCGCCCACGTCGTGGGCTTCGCGCTGGGCTTCCTGTACGCGTGGGCGAGGTACGGACGTGCGACTAGAGTGAAGGCGGGGCTGCCCCCCGACCCCCGATAGGAGCCCGCAGTGATCACTTCGATCGTGCTGATCAAGACCGACGTCGACCGGATCCCCGAGATCGCCGAGCAGATCGCCGCGATCGAGGGCGTGAGCGAGGTGTACTCGGTGACGGGTGCGCACGATCTGATCGCCATGGTGCGGGTGGCCCGGCACGACGACCTCGCGGACGTCATCCCGGGCAGGATCAGCAAGGTCCCGGGCGTCGCCTCGACGGAGACGCACATCGCGTTCCGCACGTACTCCCAGCACGACCTGGAGGCGGCGTTCGCGATCGGCCTGGATACCTGACGGCACGTCGCCGGGACAACGGCTCATGCCGATCGGCACCGCCGGTCACGCCGGTTGCGGCTGATCGCCGTTGCGGCGGCGGGGAGGCCCCGGACCCACCCTTTCGCCGTTTCCCCTGCGGGGAGCCGGGGCCTGCCCCGGCAGCCGTCCCCGCCGCAGCGGCGCCCAACCCCCGCCCGCACATCCGGCGGTGCCGGACCGGGCGCAACCGTGGATCCTGCAAGCGCCGTCAGGCGACCGGGACGCAACGCCCGCCCTCGGTCCGGTAGGACCACTTCGCTCCGTGGCGGACGAGTTCGTCCACCGCCGCCACGAAGCGCTCCACGTGCTCGTCGGGCGTGCCGGCGCCGAAGCTGACGCGGATCGCGTTCAGGGGCGCGCCCTCGTCGGGCGCACCGCACTCCCCCTCGGCGGAGGAGTCCGCGCCCACCAGCGTCCGCACCAGCGGATGCGCGCAGAAGAGGCCGTCGCGGACGCCGATCCCGTACTCCGCGGAGAGCGCCGCCGCGAAGTGCGAGCTGTTCCAGCCGTCGACGGTGAAGGACAGGACGCCCACGCTCGGGGCGCCGGGCCCGAAGAGCGACAGCACCCGCACCCCCGGCACCGCCGCCAGCCCCTCCCGCACCGCGGTGATCAGCTGCCGCTCCCGCTCCGCGAGCCGGTCGAAGCCCGCCTCGGCGAGCGCCTTGCACGCGGACGCGATGGCGTAGGCCCCGATGACGTTGGGCGAGCCGGCCTCGTGCCGGGCGACCCCCTCGTGCCAGTCGACCTCCACCTCGCCGGAGGCGCCCCGCGCGACGCGCCGGCTCGCGCCCCCGCCCGCCAGGTAGGGCTCGGCGTCCCGGAGCCAGTCCGCCCGCCCGGCCAGCACGCCGGCACCGAAGGGCGCGTACAGCTTGTGCCCGGAGAAGGCGACCCAGTCGGCGTCGAGTTCCGCGATGTCCACCCGCTGGTGGGGGACGAGCTGGGCCGCGTCCACGACGATCCGCGCGCCGTGGGCGTGCGCGGCGGCGGCCAGCTCCCGTACGGGCCACAGCTCACCGGTCACGTTGGACGCACCGGTCACGCACACCAGCGCGGGACCGTAGGGCTCGCGGGCCGCGAGCGCCTGCTCGAGCGTCTCGACCGCCTGCCCCGGGGTGCGGGGCGCGTCGAGGTAGGTCACCTCGACGTCCGCGCGCCGCTCCCAGGGCAGCAGCGCCGCGTGGTGCTCGGTCTCGAAGACGAACACCCGCGTACCGGCGGGGAGTACGGCCGCGAGCAGGTTGAGCGAGTCGGTGGTCGAGCGGGTGAAGAGCACCTGGTCGCCGTCCCGGCAGCCGAGGAACGCGGCGACGTCCGCCCGGCTGTTCTCGAAGAGTTCCGTCGACAGCTGCGAGAGGTAGCCCGCGCCGCGGTGCACGCTGCCGTAGTAGGGCGCGTACGCCGCCACGTCGTCCCACACCCGCTGCAGGGCGGGGGCGCTGGCCGCGTAGTCCAGCGCCGCGTAGGTCACCTCTCCCCCGGTCACCAGCGGGACCCGGACATCACACCCGAGAACGGGCAGAGGGGTGCAAACGGACCGGTCGGAGGCAAGGGTGGGGACAGACATGGCGAACTCCCGTAAAAAGGCAGGCGAATTCCACCGCGCGACGGGCGCGGGAAAGGAAAGGAGGGTGCGGGAAAAGGGGCTCTTCGAGCCCTAACGCATTCGCTGAACCACGGAAGGAACTCCCTCGACAACCAGGATCCCTGGCGAGGGACCCGCGCTTGCCGCAGACCTCGCTGCCTGCGACCTGGTCATCACCCGGGGCACCCCGCCACGGAAGGAGGGTTGCCGGACAGCGGGCCGGGGCCGTGTCGCTGTCACTCGTGACCTTGGCCGAGAGTATGGCACAACTGATCGCCGACCGTGAAGGGGCGTCCGTATCACGGACGCCCCTTCACGGCACTACTGCTTCACAGCGCTACGCGTTGCTCGCCAGGGCCCACCGCTCGAGCACCCGCCGGGCCTCCCCGGAGTCGATGGACTCCGCAGCCCGGGCCAGCCCGCCCCGGATCTGCTCCGCCAGCGGCTCCTCCGTGGGCGCCAACGCCACCAGCGCCGCGGCGGAGTTGAGGAGCACGGCGTCCCGCACCGGACCCGTCTCGCCCGCGAGCAGACGCCGTGCGACGTCCGCGTTGTACGACGCGTCGGCCCCCCGCAGCGCCTCCACCGGCACCAGGTCGATCCCCACGTCCCGCGGGTCGAAGGCCTCCTCGCGGACCCGTCCGCCGGAGACCACCCACACCCGCGACGTGGCGGTCGTGGTCAGCTCGTCAAGGCCGTCGTCGCCGCGGAAGACCAGCGCCGAGGAGCCGCGCTCGGCGAGCACCCCGGCGAGGATCGGGGCCATCCGGGCGTCCGCGACGCCCGTGGCCTGGGCACGTACCTTCGCGGGGTTGGTCAGCGGGCCGAGCACGTTGAAGATGGTCCGGATGCCGAGCTCGCGCCGGGCCGCGGCCACGTGCCGCAGCGCCGGGTGGAACTTCACCGCGAAGCAGAGGGTGATGCCGGCCTCCTCGGCCACCTCCACCACCCGCTTCGGGCTGAGGTCGAGGTTGACGCCCAGCTTCTCCAGCACGTCCGAGGCGCCGCTGGCCGAGGACGCCGCCCGGTTGCCGTGCTTGACGACCTTCACGCCGGTGCCGGCGACGACGATCGAGGACATGGTGGAGATGTTGACGGTCTTGGCGCCGTCGCCGCCGGTGCCGACGATATCGACGCTGGGGCCGGGCACCTCGATCAGCCGGGCGTGCTCGTACATCGTGCGCACCAGGCCGGAGATCTCGGCGACCGTCTCGCCCTTGGCGCGCAGGGCGACCAGGAAGCCCGCGATCTGCGCGTCGGTGGCCTCGCCGCGCATGATCCGGTCCATGGCCCAGGCGGCGTCGTCGACGGTGAGGTCACGGCCGGAGAGCAGGGCGTCCAGGAGGCCCGGCCAGGAGGGGGCCACCGCGCTGTCGCCGCCTGCCGGGGTCACAACGTTCATGGTCCACGCTCCTGGTGGTCGGTCCGGAGAGCCGGGTTCGTCCCGGGGTCTGCCCGCCCAGCCTATCCACCCCCGGAGACAGCGAAGAGCCCCGTCCAGGGCCTGGACGGGGCTCTCGCTGTGGCGATCAGCGATCAGGGTGGATCAGCGGGTGATCCGGGGGATCAGTGGTGGCCGTGGCCGCTCGTGATCTCCTCGTACTCCTCCACGGTGGCCTTGGGGATCTGGGTCCCCTCGCCGTAGAAGCCCTTCGAGAGCTTCACCCGGAGGCGCTGCCCGGCGCCGGCCTTGCGGGCCACGCCGTTCTCGTCGTACTCCGGCTCCAGCTCCAGCGGCTGCGGCTGGTGGTGCGCCGTGAGGGTGTGCATCTGCTCCTGCGAGAGCGGCTCGTGGACCTCGACGAACTCACCGTGCGGCAGGCGCTTGATGATGCCGGACTCGCGTCCGTGCAGCACCTTGTCCCTGTCGCGGCGCTGCAGGCCCATGCAGATCCGGCGGGTGGCGATGAACACCAGGACCGGGATCACGAAGAAGCCGATGCGGACGAACCAGGTGATGGCGTTGATCGACAGGTGGAAGTGGGTGGCCCACAGGTCGTTTCCACCACCGACCAGCATCACGAAGTACGCGGCGATCCAGGCGGCACCGAAGGCGGTGCGCGTCGGGGCGTTGCGCGGGCGGTCCAGCAGGTGGTGCTCGCGCTTGTCACCGGTGACCCAGGACTCGATGAACGGCCAGACCGCGATCGCACCGAGCACCAGCGGGAAGATGACCAGCGGGATGAACACGCCCAGGACGAGCGTGTGGCCCCACAGGTTGATCTCCCAGCCCGGCATGACACGGATCAGACCCTCGGCGAAGCCCATGTACCAGTCGGGCTGGGCGCCGGTGGACACCTGGTCCGGGCGGTACGGGCCGATGGCCCAGATCGGGTTGATCGAGGCGATCGCCGCGATGGCCGCGATGATGCCGAAGACCAGGAAGAAGAAGCCACCGGCCTTGGCCATGTAGACCGGCATCAGCGGGAGGCCGACGACGTTCTTGTTGGTGCGGCCCGGGCCGGGGAACTGCGTGTGCTTGTGGTAGATCACCAGGATCAGGTGGGCCACCAGCAGACCGAGCATGATGCCCGGCAGCAGCAGGACGTGGATGGAGAAGAACCGCGGCACGAAGTCCGAGCCGGGGAACTCGCCGCCGAAGAGGAACATCGAGATGTACGTGCCGACGATCGGCACGGACAGGATCGCGCCCTCCATGAAGCGGACACCGGTGCCGGAGAGCAGGTCGTCCGGGAGCGAGTAACCGGTGAAGCCGGTGAACATGCCGAGGACGAACAGCAGGAAGCCGAACAGCCAGTTGACCTCACGCGGCTTGCGGAACGCACCCGTGAAGAACACGCGCATCATGTGCACGAACATGCCCGCGAGGAAGATCAGCGCGGCCCAGTGGTGGATCTGCCGGATGAGCAGACCGCCACGGACGTCGAAGCTGATGTCGAGGGTCGACTTGAACGCCTCGGACATGTGCATGCCCTGCATGGGCACGTACGAGCCGTGGTAGACGACCTCGTTCATGCTCGGGTGGAAGAACAGCGTCAGATACACACCCGTGAGGATGATGATCACGAAGCTGTAGAGGCAGACCTCGCCCAGCATGAAGGACCAGTGGTCCGGGAAGATCTTCCGCATGTTGGCCTTGGCCAGGGTGTAGATACCCAGACGGCCGTCGGCCCAGTCGGCGACCCGCTCGCCTGCGGGCGCCTTGCGGCGATTGTCAGTCGTAGTGCTCATCCGCGCTCCCAGTAGGCAGGACCGACGGGCTCGGCGAAGTCGCCCATGGCCTCAAGGTAGCCCTTGTCGTTGACCTTGATCCGCAGCTGCGGAAGGGCGTGGCCGGCCGGGCCGAAGATCACGCGTCCGCCGTCGGAGAGGTCGAAGGTGGACTGGTGGCACGGGCACAGCACGTGGTGCGTCTGCTGCTCGTAGAGGCTGATCGGGCAGCCGACGTGGGTGCAGATCTTGGAGAACGCGACGATGCCGTCGGCGGACCAGTCGAGCTCGCGCTTGTCCTTGATGTTCTCCGGACGGAGCCGGACGATCATCAGGGCGGCCTTGGCGATCTCCTTCTGGAAGTCGTGGTCCTCCTCCTTCATGCCCTCGGGCATGGCGAAGGTGAGGGAGCCGACCTGGATGTCCTCGGGACGCAGCGGCTGCAGCGTGTTCTGGTTGATCAGCATCTTGCCCTCGGACCAGGCGGTCTTCCGGAGCTTGGTGCCCGGAAGCGGTCCGAGGTCGCGCAGCAGCACCACGCCGGAGAGCGGCACCAGGGCCAGCGCACCGAACATCGTGTTGCGGATCAGCTTGCGGCGGCCGAAGGCCGACTCCTCCGCGCCCTGCCTGAAGTCGGCCATGACCTTGGCCTTGACGTCGGGCTCGGCGGCGATGGCGTGCCGCTCGTCGGCGACCTCCACGTCCGACATCAGGGTGCGGGCCCAGTGGACCGCGCCCGCGCCGATGCAGAACAGCGCCACCGCGAGGGTCATGCCCAGCGCGAAGTTCAGGGCGCTGATGTGACCGATCGGGAAGACGTAGATGCTCTTGTCGACCGGAAGGGTCACGTAGGAGGCGATGAAGCCGACCGTGGCCAGCATCGAGAGCAGGAACAGGAAGGCGACCACGCGCTCGGAGCGCTTGGCGGCCTGCTCGTCGATGTCCTGGATGCGGGCCTCGTGCGGCGGCAGGCCGGGGTCGGCGAACGGGTCGCCGGCCGTCTTCGTCACGGCACCGCCGTGCGCGTCCTGCGTGCTCGGCAGGTTCTCTTCTGGAATGTCTTGGCTACTCATGACTTCTTGGCCTTAGCGGTGTGGGCCGCGACCCAGATGGCTACTGCGATCAGCGCACCCAGTCCGAAGATCCACGCGAACAGACCCTCGCTGACCGGGCCGAGCCCACCCAGCTCGAGGCCGCCCGGGCTCTCCGACTTGCTGCTGTTGACCGTGTCGAGGTACGCGATGATGTCCTTCTTGTTCTTCTCCGTCATCGTCGTGTCGGGGAAGGAAGGCATGTTCTGCGGGCCGGTCTGCATGGCCTCGTAGATGTGCTTGGGGTCTACGTCCTCAAGCGTGGGGGCGTACTTGCCGTTGGAGAGCGCGCCGCCCTTACCGGTGAAGTTGTGGCACTGGGCGCAGTTGGTGCGGAAGAGCTCTCCGCCCTTGGCGATGTCCGCGCCGTCCGGGCTGTACTGATCCTTGGTCGGGATCGCGGGGCCGGCGCCCAGCGAGGCGATGTACGCGGCGAGCTGGTCGCGCTCGGCCTGCGAGTAGATCGCCTTCTTGCGGGGGGCCTGGGCACCCTGCTGCTGGAGCGGCATGCGGCCGGTGCCGACCTGGAAGTCGACGGCCGCGGCGCCCACGCCGACGAGGCTCGGGCCGTCGGTGGTGCCCTGACCGCCGGTGCCGTGGCAGCTTGCGCAGCCCACGGCATAGAGCTTCTTGCCCTCCTCGATGGCGAGGGACTGGGCGGTTTCATCGGCCTTGGCCGTGTCCGCCGGCGCGAACGCGGCGTACAGCCCCCCAGTTACCGCCAGCGCGAAGAGTAGGACGACGACCGCCGCCAGCGGATGGCGTCGTCGTGCGGAGAGCTTTTTCACGGATTACCCCGGTGTCAGGATCTTCTGCGTCGATCTGGACTGTTGGTCCGGTGCGGGACGGGACCGATTACTTGATCAAGTAGATCGTGGCGAAGAGGCCGATCCACACCACGTCGACGAAGTGCCAGTAGTAGGACACGACGATGGCCGCCGTCGCCTGGTGGTGGGTGAACCTCTTGGCCGCGTACGTCCTGCCCAGAACCAGCAGGAAGGCGATCAGACCGCCCGTCACGTGCAGGCCGTGGAAGCCGGTCGTCAGGTAGAACACCGAGCCGTACGGGTCGGAGGAGAGCGAGAGCCCGTCGTTCTTCACGAGCTCGGTGTACTCGAAGACCTGGCCGCCGATGAAGATGGCACCCATCACGAAGGTGATCACGAACCAGGTGCGCAGCTTCTTCACGTCGCCGCGCTCGGCGGCGAAGACGCCGAGCTGGCAGGTGAGGGAGGAGAGCACCAGGATCGTGGTGTTGGTCGCCGAGAACGGCAGGTTCAGCGCGGACGCCTTTTCCGACCAGAACTCGGTGCCCGTCACCGATCGCAGGGTGAAGTACATCGCGAAGAGGGCCGCGAAGAACATCAGCTCGGAACTCAACCAGATGATGGTTCCGACGCTGGTGAGGTTCGGTCGATTGACCGACGGGTGTGCGTGCCCGGTATCTGTTGCTGTTGCAGTCGCCACGACCGACATTATGTCGGTCGCTTATCTCGTGCTCACTCCGGGGGGTGCCGTTCGGTGTGTCAAGAGCATGTGCCGTGCTCGTACGGCCCAGCGCCGGGGTCCCCCAAAGGGGGGAACCGGACGTTCCGGGGCACCTCGCGGGCCTGACGGACCCTCCTCCGGAAGGGTGTTCGCGGAGTAGAGTCCGGCCATCGATCAGCTCCACGTCAGATCCACAGCTGTGCCGAACACAAGCCTGGAGGAACGATGCAGCCGACGGCCACCGTGCTGGTCTACAGCGACAACGCGGACACCCGCGAGCAGGTCCGGCTGGCCGCCGGGCGCAGGCCCGCCCCCGACGTGCCGCCGGTCGTGTACGTGGAGTGCGCGACGCTCCCGGGCGTGCTCACGGCCCTGGAGGAGCACCACGTGGACGTGTGCGTCCTGGACGGCGAGACGGCGCCCGCGGGCGGCATGGGGGTGTGCCGGCAGCTGAAGGACGAGGTGTTCCGCTGCCCGCCCGTGCTGCTGCTCATGGGCCGCCCGCAGGACGCCTGGCTGGCCACCTGGAGCCGCGCCGACGCGGCCGTGACGCACCCGCTGGACCCGGCGGCCTTCGCCGACGCCCTGGCGGGCCTGCTGCGCGCCCGGAAGGCCGTGGACGCCTGAGGCGGCGCCCGGGCGGCTAGAGCTCGGGGCGCAGGCGGGCCGCGTCGGCAGGGCTGCTCCCCTCGGTCTTCCCGGTCTTCCCTCCGACGAGGGCACTTCCCTTGCGCCATTCGTCCCAGGCCATGTTCCAGTCGCCGAAGCCGTTGTCGAACGGGGTCATGGTCGCGCCGGCGCTGCCCACGACCTTGACGATGTCGCCGACGTGCACGGTGTCGAAGAACCACTTGGCGTTGGCGGTGCTCATGCCGGTGCAGCCGTGGCTGACGTTCTCGGCGCCCTGGGACCCCTCGGACCAGGGCGCGGCGTGCACGTACTCGCCGCTCCAGGTGACCCGGGTGGCCCAGTGGACGGGCAGGTCGTAGGAGTCCGCGCTGCCCTCGGCGATGCCGATGCTGGTGCCGCGCATGCGTACGAAGGATTCCCGGCCCAGGATCACCTTGACCCCGTTGCGGGTGGCGTAGCCGGGCTTACCGGTGGTCACCGGGATGGACCGGACCTCCTTGCCGTTCACGAGCACGGTCATGCTGTGCGCGCTCGCGTCGGTGACGGCCTCGATTCGGTCGCCCGTCGTCATCCGCACGGCCCTGGAGGGGCCTCCGTAGAGGCCGCCGCCGACCTTGATGCCGTCGAGGGTGGCGTGCACGTCGACGGTGGTGTGGGCGGGCCAGTACTCCTTCGGGCGGTAGTGCAGGGTGCGGTTGTCCACCCAGTGCCAGGCGCCCTCCACTGCGGGCCGGGACTCGACCCTGAAGGTGCGCTCGACGATCGCGCGGGCGGCCGGGTCCTGGACGGGGGTGCTCAGCTCGGCGGTGATGGGCTGTCCCACGCCGTAGGTGCCGCTCTGCGGGCCGAAACTGACGCGCAGGAGGCGGTCGGCCGGGTTGGTGTCGAAGCCGATCGTGCGGCGCCCCTGGGAGCCGTTCTCGTCCTCGGTGGTGACGCGCACGGTGTAGTGGGCACCGGCTGCGAGCGCGCCGGTGCTGTGCCAGCGGGAGCCGTCGGCGGAGAGTTCGCCCTTGACGTAGCGCCCCGCCGCGTCCGTCGCCGTGACGTCCGTGATCCGGTCCTCGCCCCGGGCGACCACCTCGAGGGGCTTGCTGGGGTCCGCCTTCTGCCCGTCGCGGGCAGAGGTGAGCTCGACCTGGCCGCTGGCGTCGTAGGGCTTGTCGGCCAGCGGGTTGGACGAGCCGGCGCAGGCGGTGACCCCCACCACCAGCGCGGTCAGCAGCACCGCCCCGGTGAGCGCCAGACGGTGTCGACGTGACTGGGTCATGGTCACACCGTAGGAAGGATCGGGGCGTACGGCCTGCCGGGTGACTGCAAACGGGTGGAAATGCACCGGGCCCCGCACACCGGATGGTGTGCGGGGCCCGGGACGGCAGCGGCCGCTCGTTACTGGTTCTGGTTCTCGCCTCGGTAGAACTCGAACACCCAGCCGAAGAGACCGACTGCGATGACCGGCGCCGAGAAGTACATCAGCCACCAGCCGAAGCAGATGCTCATGAAGGCCAGGGCGCCACCGATCGCCAGGGAGAGCGGCTGCCAGCTGTGCGGGGCGAAGAAGCCCAGCTCGCCGGCGTCGTCGGCGACGTCCGCCTCCTTGTTGTCACCGGCGCCGGTGTCCACCCGGCGCGCGGTGAACGCCAGGTAGTAGCCGACCATGATGCACAGGCCGAAGGCCAGGAAGAGCGCCGTCGTACCGGCCGGCTCCTTCGACCACACGCCATAGACGCACGCCATGGCGAGGATGAAGACGGAGAGCCAGATGAACATCTTGCCCTGGATCTTCACTTGCCGGCCTCCTTGCCACCCGCGAGGGCCTTCTCAGCCGCGAGGTTCTCTTCGAGCTCCAGGGCCGCGATCTCCGGGTGGTGCAGGTCGAACGCCGGGGATTCGGAGCGGATGCGCGGCAGCGTGAGGAAGTTGTGCCGCGGCGGCGGGCAGGAGGTCGCCCACTCCAGCGAGCGGCCGTAGCCCCACGGGTCGTCGACCTCGACCTTCTTGCCGTACTTGGCGGTCTTCCAGACGTTGTACATGAACGGCAGGATCGACAGGCCCAGCAGGAAGGAGCTGATGGTCGAGATGGTGTTCAGCGTGGTGAAGCCGTCGGCGGCGAGGTAGTCCGCGTAACGGCGCGGCATGCCCTCGGCGCCCAGCCAGTGCTGGACCAGGAACGTGCCGTGGAAGCCCACGAACAGCGTCCAGAAGGTGATCTTGCCGAGCTTCTCGTCCAGCATCTTGCCCGTGAACTTCGGCCACCAGAAGTGGAAGCCGGAGAACATCGCGAACACCACGGTGCCGAAGATGACGTAGTGGAAGTGCGCGACCACGAAGTACGAGTCGGAGACGTGGAAGTCCATCGGCGGCGAGGCCAGGATGACGCCGGTCAGACCACCGAAGGTGAAGGTGATCAGGAAGCCGACGGCCCAGAGCATCGGGGTCTCGAAGGACAGCGAGCCCTTCCACATGGTGCCGATCCAGTTGAAGAACTTCACACCGGTCGGGACCGCGATCAGGAAGGTCATGAAGGAGAAGAACGGCAGCAGCACACCGCCCGTGACGTACATGTGGTGCGCCCACACCGTCACCGACAGACCCGCGATCGAGATCGTCGCCGCGATCAGACCCCAGTAGCCGAACATCGGCTTGCGGGAGAAGACCGGGATGACCTCGGAGATGATGCCGAAGAACGGCAGCGCGATGATGTACACCTCGGGGTGGCCGAAGAACCAGAAGAGGTGCTGCCACAGGAGCGCACCGCCGTTGGCCGCGTCGAAGACGTGGGCCCCGAACTTGCGGTCCGCCTCCAGGGCGAACAGCGCCGCCGCCAGCACCGGGAAGGCCAGCAGGACCAGCACACCGGTCAGCAGGACGTTCCAGGTGAAGATCGGCATGCGGAACATCGTCATGCCGGGCGCGCGCATGCAGATGATCGTGGTGATGAAGTTGACCGAACCGAGGATCGTGCCGAAGCCCGAGAAGGCCAGACCCATGATCCACATGTCGGCACCGACACCCGGCGAGCGGACGGCGTCCGACAGCGGGGAGTAGGCGAACCAGCCGAAGTCGGCCGCACCCTGCGGGGTGAGGAACCCGGCCACCGCGATGATCGAGCCGAAGAGGTAGAGCCAGTAGGCGAACATGTTCAGCCGCGGGAACGCCACGTCGGGCGCACCGATCTGCAGCGGCATGATCCAGTTCGCGAAACCGGCGAACAGCGGCGTCGCGAACATCAGCAGCATGATCGTGCCGTGCATCGTGAACGCCTGGTTGAACTGCTCGTTCGACATGATCTGCGTGCCGGGACGGGCGAGTTCGGCGCGCATCAGCAGCGCCATCAGACCGCCGATGCAGAAGAACGCGAACGACGTGACCAGGTAGAGCGTGCCGATGGTCTTGTGGTCGGTGGTGGTGAGCCACTTGACCGCATTGATACCGGGCTGCTTCTGGCGGACTGGCGGTGCTGCCGTGGCTGTCGCGGCGGCGGCACCCTGGGGTTCGTTGAGGATGCTCACTTGTTCTTGGTCTCCGCGTTCTTCGCGTGATCCGTCTGCGCGATGCCCGCCGGCTGGTAGCCGGTCTGGCCCTTCGCGGCCAGCTCCTTCAGGTGCTGCTTGTAACGCTCAGGAGAGACGACCTTGACGTTGAAGAGCATCCGGGAGTGGTCCTGGCCGCACAGCTCGGCGCACTTGCCCAGGAAGGTGCCCTCCTTGTTCGGGGTCACCGTGAAGCTGTTGGTGTGACCCGGGATGACGTCCTGCTTCATCAGGAACGGCACCACCCAGAAGGAGTGGATGACGTCCCGCGAGGTGAGCACGAACTGAACCGTCTCGCCCTTGGGCAGCCACAGCGTGGGGCCCGGGTTGTTGGTCTGCTCGTTGCGCGTGCCGGGGATGCCGATGTCGTAGACACCCTCCGCGCCCTTCGGTGCCTTCGTCAGGAACCGGTCCGGGATCGCGTCGAGCTCCTTGTTGTCACGGAGCGGCTTCGCCGGGGTCGCGGCGTTGCCGTCGACGTCCTCCATGTAGTTGAAGGCCCAGCTCCACTGGAAGCCCACCACGTTGATGACGTGCTGAGGCTTTTCAGGGTTGGTGAGAAGCTTGTTCTCGTCGCGAGCGGTGAAGTAGAAGAGCACCGACACGATGATGATCGGGACCGCGGTGTACAGCGCCTCGATCGGCATGTTGTACCGGGTCTGCTGGGGCACCTCCACCTTCGTCCGGCTGCGCCGGTGGAAGATGACGCTCCAGATGATCAGGCCCCACACCAGGACACCGACCACGAGGGCGGCGGCCCAGGAGCCCTGCCACAGGGAGAGGATCCGCGGCGCCTCTTCCGTGACGGGAGTGGGCATTCCGAGGCGGGGGAAGTCCTTATATGTGCAACCGGAGGCGGTCGCCAGGACAGCGCCCGCGGCCAGCGCCTGCAGCAGCTTCCGCCGCACCGGGCGCCGCGACGAGCGGTCGGAGCCGTTGGGACTCACGTAGCGCCTTCCCGAGAGTCTCGCCCGTGCGGCCGGCTGCGGCCGTCTCGCTGGTCGGTCGCCGGCCCGCTGCGGGCAGGGGTTTGGATGTTTATGCGGACCAAACCCTACTGGACGCTATTTGGGGCCGCGCGGGGAGGGTGCCCAACGCGCCGCGTCACTCCCCGAAGGGATGGAATCCACGGGTCCGGCCGCCGTCTGGGGGACCGTCAGACGACTGCTTCGCAGGTCGGGCGGTACGCACCGGCCGCGCGCCGGTGGCAGGTTAGTTTCTGGGTGTGCCCTACTTCGACGCCGCCTCCGCCGCCCCCCTGCACCCCGTCGCCCGCCAGGCGCTGCTGGCCTCCCTCGACGAGGGCTGGGCCGATCCGGCCCGGCTCTACCGCGAGGGCCGCCGGGCCCGGCTGCTGCTGGACGCCGCGCGCGAGGCCGCCGCGGAGGCCGTCGGCTGCCGCCCGGACGAGCTCGTCTTCACCCCTTCGGGTACCCGCGCCCTGCACGACGGCATTGCCGGCGCCCTCGCCGGGCGCCGCCGCACCGGCCGCCACCTCGTGGTCTCCGCCGTCGAGCACTCGGCCGTGCTGCACTCCGCCGCGGCCCTGGAGGCGGCCGGGGGCAGCTTCACCGAGGTCGCCGTCGACCGCGGGGGCCGCGTGGCCCCCGGCGCGTACGCCGCCGCGCTGCGCCCCGACACCGCGCTGGCCGCCCTGCAGTCCGCCAACCACGAGGTGGGCACCGCGCAGCCGGTGGCCGAAGTGGCCGAGGAGTGCCGGGCGGCGGGCGTGCCGCTGCTGGTGGACGCCGCGCAGTCGCTCGCGTGGGGGCCGGTGGAGGGCGGCTGGTCGCTGCTGACGGCCAGTGCGCACAAGTGGGGCGGTCCGGCGGGCGTGGGCCTGCTGGCCGTGCGCAAGGGGGTGCGGTTCGCGCCCCAGGGGCCCGCGGACGAGCGGGAGTCGGGCCGGGCGCCGGGCTTCCCCGACCTGCCGGCGATCGTGGCGGCGGCCGCGTCGCTGCGTGCCGTGCGGCAGGAGGCGGCGACCGAGGGCGCCCGGCTGCGGGCGCTGGTCGAGCGGATCCGGGAGCGGGTGCCGGCGCTCGTACCGGACGTGGAGGTGGTGGGCGACCCGGTGCGGCGGCTGCCGCATCTGGTCACCTTCTCGTGTCTGTATGTCGACGGTGAGACGCTGCTGCACGCCCTGGACCGGGCGGGCTTCTCGGTCTCCTCCGGTTCCTCGTGCACCTCCAGCACGCTGGCCCCGAGCCACGTGCTGCAGGCGATGGGCGTGCTGTCGGAGGGAAACGTCCGGGTGTCGCTGCCGGCGGGCACCGCGGAGGAGGACGTCGAGCGCTTCCTCGACGTCCTGCCGGGCGTGGTGGCGTCCGTGCGGCAGCAGCTGGGCGCGCCGGCCGCGCCGGAGCCGGTCTCCCGGACGGCGTCGGAGCTGGTGATCGACTCGCTGGGCAAGCGCTGCCCGATCCCGGTGATCGAGCTGGCCAAGTCCATCGGCGACGTGCCGGTGGGCGGGCTGGTGACCGTCCTGTCCGACGACGAGGCCGCGCGGCTGGACATCCCCGCGTGGTGCGACATGCGGGAGCAGGAGTACGTGGGCGAGCGCCCGGCGGAGCGGGGCACGGCGTACGTGGTGCGGCGCCGCACGTAGAAACGCGTGAGCCCCTGCCCCGGGCGGGGGCAGGGGCCTTCGCGGACTAGGACAGGTGCGCCTTGACCTCGGCGGCCGCCTCGTCGCCGTAGGCCTTGGTGAAGCGCTCCATGAAGTGGCCGCGGCGCAGCTCGTACTCCTGGGTGCCCAGGGTCTCGATGACGAGGGTGGCGAGCATGCAGCCCAGCTGGGCGGCGCGCTCCAGGGAGAGCTCCCAGGTCAGGCCCGCGAGGAAGCCGGCGCGGAAGGCGTCGCCGACGCCCGTCGGGTCGACCTTGGCCTCTTCCTGGGCGCAGCCGACCTCGACGACGGGCTCGCCCGCGCGCTCGATGCGCACGCCCCGGGCGCCGAGGGTGGTGACGCGGGTGCCGACCTTGGCCAGGATCTCGTCCGCCGACCAGCCGGTCTTGGACTCGATGAGGGCCTTCTCGTACTCGTTGGTGAAGAGGTACGTGGCGCCCTCGACGAGGACGCGGATGTCGTCGCCGTCCATGCGGGCCAGCTGCTGGGAGGGGTCGGCGGCGAAGGGGATGCCCCGCGAGCGGCACTCCTCGGTGTGGCGGATCATCGCCTCGGGGTCGTCGGCGCCGATCAGGACCAGGTCGAGGCCGCCGACGCGGTCGGCGACGGGCTGCAGCTCGATCTGGCGGGCCTCGCTCATCGCGCCGGTGTAGAAGGACGCGATCTGGTTGTGGTCGGTGTCCGTGGTGCAGACGAAGCGCGCGGTGTGCAGGACCTCGGAGATGCGCACCGAGTCGGTGTCCACGCCGTGCCGCTCCAGCCAGGCGCGGTACTCGGCGAAGTCGGCGCCGGCGGCGCCGACCAGGATCGGGTGCAGGCCGAGCAGGCCCATGCCGAAGCAGATGTTGGGGGCGACACCGCCGCGGCGGACGTCGAGGTCGTCGACGAGGAAGGAGAGCGAGACGGTGTGCAGCTGGTCCGCCACGAGCTGATCGGCGAAACGGCCGGGGAACGTCATCAGGTGGTCGGTGGCGATGGAGCCGGTGACAGCGATACGCACGGCGGTTCTGCTCCTGCGGGGCGAGGTGGGTGGAATTCGAGACGAGCCACACCACGCTACCGGGTCCGGATATCGCACCTGGGTACGGTTTCGGCCACCGTCCGGACAAAATTACCAAATAGTAGCCCTTTCATCGTGCGTCGCGAGCTGCATACGGTGCCGTTATGCCGAACCCTGTGAAGGACGTCACTTTCTCCGACTCCGAGCCCGAATCCCTGGCGGAGCTGCGCGGGCTGTGCGCGCGGATGTCCCCGCACTGGACGGGCGGCACCGGGCAGCGGCAGGCCGCCGCGGTCGTCCCGCCCTCGTGGATCAGGGGGGTCTCGGTGCCGGCGGGGACGCCACGGCTGATCGACGGAATGTCTGAGTACGGCGACTGATGCCCGAATACGGCGACTGACGGATCCGGTGTAGACGGATCCCGGTGGAACCACTCGCTCCTGCGCTCCGTCCAAGCGGCGTCCCCCTCGCGGGGGATGCGGCGCTACGGACATTGGGCGGAGTGAAGGAGCGATGTGGTGAGTACCGAGGGCGGCAGCCCCGAAGGCAAGCAGCAGCGGAAGCGGTCCCGGCTCGCGGTCGCGTCGGTCGCGGCGGCGGTGCTGCTGGCCGGTGGCGGCGGGGCGTACTGGGCGGCCACGGCCTCGGAGGGCGACGGCGGCAAGGACAAGGGTTCGGCGGGCGGTGAGAGCCCGCCACCACCCCTCGCGCTGGACGCGCCGTCCGCGGGCGGCGGTCCCGCCGGCTCTCCGCACCAGGGCATCGCCGTGGGCGAGCCGGACCCCGGTGGCGTGCGCTACCGCGCCGGGGGGAAGCTGCCCGACGGGCCGCGGACGGCCCCGGTGCGGCTGCCGAAGGGCGAGGTGGGCCGCGAGGACGTGGCCCGTCTCGCCGAGGCCCTCCACGTGCCGGGCACGCCCACCGCGGACGGGGACGTGTGGCGGGTGGGCGGTCCGCCCGGGGCGGACGAGCCGGTCCTGCGGGTGGCCCGCAAGGGCCCGGGCAACTGGTCGTTCGCGCGCTTCGGCGACGCGGGCAAGAGCTGTGCGCACCCGGCCTCGGGGCCGGGCACGGACCCCGCGGCGGACCTCTCCCCCGGCGCCGCCGACCGCTGCCCGCAGCAGGAGGGCAAGGCCTCGGACGGGCAGCCGCCCGTGCCGGAGGAGAAGGCGAAGGGCGCCGCCGCGCCCGTGCTGAAGGCGCTCGGCCAGGACGACTCCAAGGTGGACGCCTCGGTGCTCTTCGGCGCCGTGCGGACGGTCAACGCCGACCCCGTGCTGGACGGCCTGCCGGCCTTCGGCTGGCGGACGACCCTCGACGTCGGCTCGGACGCGCAGATCGTGCGCGGCAGCGGCCAGCTGCAGGTCCCCCCGAAGGGCGCGACGTACCCGGTGGTGACGGCGGACGAGGCGCTGAAGGAGCTGAACAAGGGCGGCGGCACCGGCGGCGGGATCGGCGGCTGCGCCTCGCCCGTCCCGCACGACGGCTCGGACGTGCCGGGCGGCTTCGCGCCGCCCTGCCCGCCGAAGCAGCCGCCGCGCGAGCCCGCGGTGGTGACCGGGGCGGCGTTCGGCCTGTCGGCGCAGTCGGTGGCCGGGCGGCCGGCGCTGGTGCCGTCGTGGCTGTTCCAGGTGCGCCTGCCGGGTGCGGAGAAGGGGCAGGCGGTCACCGTCGCCCAGCCCGCGGTGGACCCGAAGTTCGTGGCGAAGCCCTCGCCGGCACCGGCCCGCTCCGAGCGCCCCGGCAAGGACACGCCGAAGTCGTCCCCCGTGCGCGTGACGTCGTACAGCGTGGAGGACCGGAAGCTCGTCCTGCACTTCTGGGGCGGGGTGTGCCAGAACTACGCGGTCTCCGCCGAGCAGTCCTCCTCCGCGGTGACGGTCAAGGTCACCGGCACGGAGAAGCAGCCGGGACGGCAGTGCGTGCTGATGGCGAAGAAGTTCGACGAGACGGTGACGCTGGACGAGCCCCTGGGCGACCGGAAGGTCGTGGACGTCTCGACCGGGGAGCCGGTGGCGCAGCAGCAGGAGAAGTGAGCGGATCGCGCCCGTACGAAACCGCGAAGGCGGTGGCCCCGGCCGGGGCCACCGCCTTCGCGGTCACGAGGTGGTGACGGTTCAGCTGAAGGAGTCACCGCAGGCGCAGGAACCCGTGGCGTTCGGGTTGTCGATCGTGAAGCCCTGCTTCTCGATGGTGTCGACGAAGTCGATGGAGGCGCCGCCCAGGTACGGGGCGCTCATGCGGTCGGTGACGACCTTGACACCGTCGAAGTCCTTGACGACGTCACCGTCGAGCGAGCGCTCGTCGAAGAAGAGCTGGTACCGCAGACCGGAGCAGCCGCCGGGCTGGACGGCGACGCGCAGCGCGAGGTCGTCACGGCCTTCCTGCTCCAGCAGGGCCTTGACCTTGGCGGCGGCGGCATCGGACAGGAGGATGCCGTCGCTCACAGTGGTCTTCTCGTCCTGAACGGACATCTGCTTCACTCCCGGGTTTGGTGCGGACTGCTTGCCCTCGGCTGCAACCGCCGGTCTCCCGGATTCATTCCGGGCCTGCTGCGGTGTATTCCGCCTTTCATGCTCGCACACCGTTCGCCGGATCGGGAATGTGTCACATCGACGCGATCACCATCGTCAAAGTGACGCGAAGCGGTTATGATAGATAGCGTCATATTGACGACAAGGCCCTTTCCGGCCGTCCGCAGAACAGAAAGGGTGCGTGACGTGACCACCGCCCAGCCCTTGGACTTCCAGGCCCCCTCCCCTTCGCCCCTCGCGCTCCTGCTGCTCGGCCGCGAGGCCGACCCGAAGAGCGAGCGCGGTGTGGAGTGCCCCGGCGACCTGCCGGCGCCCTCCGACCCGGACCTGGTGGAGCGTGCCCGAGCGGCCAAGGCGAAGCTCGGGGACAAGGTCTTCGTGCTCGGCCACCACTACCAGCGCGACGAGGTCATCGAGTTCGCGGACGTCACCGGCGACTCCTTCAAGCTCGCCCGCGACGCCGCCGCCCGGCCGGACGCCGAGTACATCGTCTTCTGCGGCGTGCACTTCATGGCCGAGTCCGCGGACATCCTCACCACCGAGGACCAGCAGGTCGTCCTGCCGGACCTCGCCGCCGGCTGCTCCATGGCCGACATGGCCACCGCCGAGCAGGTCGCCGAGTGCTGGGACGTGCTGACCGAGGCGGGCATCGCCGAGGCGACCGTCCCGGTCTCGTACATGAACTCCTCCGCCGACATCAAGGCCTTCACCGGCAAGCACGGCGGCACGATCTGCACCTCCTCCAACGCCGAGCGCGCCCTGACCTGGGCGTTCGAGCAGGGCGAGAAGGTCCTCTTCCTCCCCGACCAGCACCTCGGCCGCAACACGGCCGTCCGCGACATGGGGATGTCCCTGGACGACTGCGTCCTGTACAACCCCCACAAGCCGGGCGGCGGGCTGACCGCCCAGGAGCTGCGCGACGCCAAGATGATCCTGTGGCGCGGGCACTGCTCCGTGCACGGCCGCTTCTCGCTCGACTCCGTCGACGACGTGCGCGAGCGCATCCCGGGCGTCAACGTCCTGGTGCACCCCGAGTGCAGGCACGAGGTCGTGGCCGCGGCCGACTACGTCGGGTCGACGGAGTACATCATCAAGACCCTGGAGGCCGCCCCGGCCGGCTCCAAGTGGGCCATCGGCACGGAGCTGAACCTGGTCCGGCGTCTGGCGAATCGATTCGCCGACGAGGGCAAGGAGATCGTCTTCCTCGACAAGACGGTCTGCTTCTGCTCGACGATGAACCGGATCGACCTGCCGCACCTGGTGTGGGCGCTGGAGTCCCTCGCGGACGGCAAGGTCGTCAACCGCATCGAGGTCGACCCCGAGGTCGCGGCGTTCTCGAAGCTCGCGCTGGAGCGGATGCTGGCCCTGCCGTAGCCGCCACGGCACCTTCCCGGGGCTCCGTGGCGAGCCCCGGGAACCGCCGCTAGTCCGTCCTCGGCCGGACCAGGCCCGACTCGTAGGCGATGACCACGAGCTGGGCCCGGTCCCGCGCCCCCAGCTTCGCCATCGCACGGTTGACGTGCGTCTTGACGGTCAGCGGGCTGACCTCCAGCCGCTCGCCGATCTCGTCGTTGGACAGCCCGCCCGCCACCTGGACGAGCACCTCCCGCTCGCGGCCGGTGAGCGCGTCGAGCCGCACGGCCCGGCCCGCCGGGCGCTCGGGCTCCCCCGGCTGCGCGAGGAACCTCGCGATCAGCCCCTTCGTCGCCGCGGGCGACAGCAGCGCCTCCCCCGCCCGCGCTATCCGGATCGCCGACAGCAGCTCCTCCGGCTCGGCGCCCTTGCCGAGGAACCCGGAGGCGCCCGCCCGGAGCGACTGCACCACGTACTCGTCGACCTCGAAGGTCGTCAGCATCACCACGCGGACGTCCGCCAGGGCCGGGTCGGAGCAGATCGCGCGGGTGGCGGCGAGGCCGTCCGTGCCCGGCATCCGGATGTCCATCAGGACCACGTCCGGGGCCCGGCTGCGGGCCAGTTCCAGGGCCTCGGCGCCGTCGGCGGCCTCCCCCACGACGGTCATGTCCGGCTCCGAGTTCACCAGGACGCGGAAGGCGCTCCGCAGCAGGGCCTGGTCGTCGGCGAGCAGGACGCGGATGGCGGGGCGGTCGGGTGCAGGCATGGGCCTCAGGGTACGGAGCGCTCAGCGCAGCGCGAGGGCCTGTCCCGCCACCACCAGCAGGACGTGCTCGCACTCCGCGGCCACCGCCGTGTTCAGCCGGCCCAGCTCGTCGCGGAAGCGCCGCCCCGACGCCGTCGCCGGGACGACCCCCGAACCCACCTCGTTGCTCACCGCCACGACCGTGCGCCGCGTGGCCCGCACGGCCGCCACCAGCTCCGCGACCCTCGCCGCCAGCGCGTCCGCGCCCCCGTCGGCCCACGACTCGTCGTCCCACGCCCCGACCGAGTCCATCGCGTCCGTCAGCCACAGCGACAGGCAGTCCAGCAGCAGCGGCGGGCCCTCCCCGGCCAGCAGGGGCACGAGGTCGCAGGTCTCGGCCGTGCGCCACGAGCCGGGCCGGCGCTCGCGGTGCAGGGCCACCCGCGCCGACCAGTCGGCGTCGCCCGGGCGGGTGCCGCCCGTGGCCACGTAGAGCACGTCGGGGAACGACTCCAGCCGCCGCTCGGCCTCCACGGACTTGCCCGAGCGGGCGCCGCCCAGCACCAGCGTGCGCCGCGGCAGGTCCGGTACCGCGTGGTAGTCGCCGACGACCAGCGTCGTGCCGTCGGGCACCGTGCGGGCGCCGGCCGCGGCGAGCTGCCGGTGCAGCTCCCGCCCGGGCGGCACGTCGTGGTCGAGGTGCACGGCGAGGACGTCCGTCGTGGCCGTGACGGCGCCCGCGGAGCGCAGCCGGGCGAGCGCGTCCGGCCGGCCGAGGACGTCGAGCAGCACCATGTCGTACGGGCCGCCCGGGCGGTCGGGGCCGGGGCCCGGCCCGTTCAGGCCAGCGGGGGCCGCGCCCGGCGGTAGGTAGAGCAGGCGCTCGCCGTCCGCGGCGGTCACCTCGTACCCCGTGCCCGGGGCGTCCAGGGCCACCGCCCGGATCCGGTGGCCGCTGATCACGGCCAGCTCCCGGCCGTCCGGCACCCGGACCGGCGCGGGCAGGCCCGCCGGGAACTCCACGGCCGGCCCGTCGTGCGGGTGCGAGAGCAGGACCTGCCGGACCCCGGCGATCGACCGCCCCGCGCGGGCCGCGGCGAAGGCCGGCCCGGGGGTGAGGTCCAGCAGCAGCGCCCCGTCGACGAGGACCGCGGTCGCGGCCCGCGCCTCGTCGCCCACGGCGGTGGCGCAGGAGGCGCAGGGGCAGTCGGGGCGCGGCAGCCCTTCGGGGGCTCCGGTGCCGAGCAGTGTCAGTTCCACGCACTGATCGTCTCGCGTCCGCGCGCGGCGGGCGCGCGGGGCTCACCCTTTCTCGTCGCCGACGGGCCGTTAGGCTGCGCAGCGCAGCACGTATGCAGGACCTATCCAGCACGTTCCGGTGGGACTCAGGAGGCGGACATGGCGTGGTTGTGGCGGTTCGAGAAGGCCGACGGGACGGAGACCTCCCCGGCGGTCGAGCCGGAGGAGTTCACGACTCAGGGCGATGCCGAGTCCTGGATCGGCGAGGTCTGGAAGGAGCTCCTGGACGGCGGCGCGGAGCAGGTGACGCTGTTCGAGGACGACACGAAGATCTACGTGATGAGCCTGCGCGCGGCGGCCGAGAGCTGACCTGCGTCCCGCTGCCTGCCGCCCCCGGAAGGGGCGGCAGGCGGTCTCAGATTTCACCGAGGGTCACGGTCGTGGTGTGCTCGGCGCCGTCCCGGTCGTAGGTCACCTCGGTGCGCTCGCCCGGCTTGAGGCCCGCGAGCGCCTCGGACAGGGACTGCATCGTGGAGATGCCGCTCCCGCCCACCGCGGTGATCACGTCCCCTGCGCGCAGGCCCGCCCGGTCGGCGGGACCGCCCTGGTTGACGGCGACGACCGCGACGCCGGCCGGAGTGAAGTCCGGGCCGACGATCGTGCGCCCGGTGATCCCGAGCGCGGCCCGGCCGGAGTCGGTGACCCTGCCGCTCCTGACGATCTGGCCCGCGACGGTGCGGACGGTCACGGCGGGGATCGCGAAGCCGATGCCGGGCGCCGGGCCCCGGCCGAGCTCCGGGTCGGTGGCGGCGAGGGTGGGGATGCCGATCACCTGGCCCGCGAGGTTGACGAGGGCGCCGCCGCTGTTGCCCGGGTTGATGGCCGCGGAGGTCTGCACCATGTTGGCGATGGTGGCGCCCGTGCCGCCGCCGCTGCGGCCGGAGCTCACGGTGCGGCCCACGGCCGAGACGATGCCCTGCGTGACGCTGCTGGACAGGCCCAGCGGATTGCCCATCGCCAGCACGATCTGGCCGACCTCCACCTTCGAGGAGTCCCCGAAGGTGGCGGGCTTGAGGCTCTTGGGGACCTCGTCGAGCCGGACGACCGCCAGGTCCTGCTCGGGATAGGCGGCGACCAGCCGGGCGCCGACGGGGCCGCCGCCGGTCGCCAGGGTGACCTTGAAGGACTGCGCGGAGCCGACGACGTGGGCGTTGGTGACGATGTGGCCCTTGTCGTCGTAGACGACGCCCGAGCCGAGGCTGTCGCCCGCGGTGATCTGCACGACGGACGGCAGGACGTCCTTGACCACCTTCTCGTAGGCGGCCTGGAGGTCCCCGGCGGACCCCCGGATGGTGGGCGCCCCGGACACGGCGGGCGCCTTCTCGGGGCCCTCCCGCTCCACGGGGCGGGGCGAGGTGGCGGAGCAGCCGGCGGTCAGCGCGGCGGAGCAGACGAGGGCGGTCAGCAGGAACGTGGCACGGGCATGGGCGCGTGAGCCATCCATGCTCGGAGTATTGCCCCTGCGGGGGCCCCTGTCCCGGCCGGGCCTACGAACGGGTGGTACGGGCCGGGTGCACGGCTCGGGGCGGCCCCGGCGGGCCCGGGCCGCGGGAAGACCGGCGTCGGCGCCGGGCGCCCCGGGGCCGCTAGCCCCGGACGCCGCACAGGTGCAGCAGGGCCGCCACCGAGCGGTAGGGATCCGTTCGTCCGGCCCGGTCCTCCGCGAGGATCAGCCGTTCCAGCTCCGGGCCTCCCGGCGGCTCGCGCCCGTCGACCGCCTGGTCGGTGAAGACCCGCACGCCGTACCAGGTGTGCAGCGGCGCCCCGATCCCGGCGAGCGTCGCCGTCAGGGTCTCCCGGCGGTCGGCGCGGACTTCCAGGCCGATGCGGTTGGTGTAGGCGGGCGAGTCGAAGGCGGCGAGGGCGGTGTCCCAGTCGCCGGCGAGGCCCGGGTGCATGGCCAGGGCGTCGGCGTTGCGCACCAGGAGGGACAGCAGGCCGCCGGGGGCGAGCACCCGGGCCAGCCCGGCGAGCATCGGATCCGGCTCGGGCACGTACATCAGGACGCCGTGGCAGAGCACGATGTCGAAGGAGCCCGGGGTGAAGTGGGCGCCGGTCTCGCGGCCGTCGCCCTCGACGAGCCGCACCCGCTCCCGGATGCCCTCCGGCTCGGCGGCCAGCGCCTCGCGCACGGCGCCGAGCATCACGGGATCGGACTCCAGGCCGGTGACCTCGTGGCCCGCGCGGGCCAGCCGGAGGGCCTGGGTGCCCTGGCCGGGGCCGACGTCGAGGATGCGCAGCCGCCGGCCGACCGGATAGCGGGCGCTTATCTGCTCGTCGAGCTGGCGGGCGACCAGCTCCTGCCGGACGGTGTTCCGTAAGCCCCCAAGGCCCCGGAGCCGGCCCTCGGCACCGGCACCGAAGCCGGGTGCGAAGGCGCTCAGGGCTTCTCCCCGCGCTTGACCTTCGGCTTGGGCAGGCGCAGCCGGCGCATCTGGAGCGTGCGCATGATGGCGTAGGCCACCGCACCGCGCGTGTTCTCGTCGGGGAAGCGCTGCTTGAGGGCGCGCTTGAGGGAGATGCCGGTGACCGCCGAGTTGATGACGATCAGGGCGATCACGATCATCCACGCGAGGAGCACGTACGTCTGGAACGCGCCCTTGTTGATCATGCTGAGGATCAGGATGAGGACGGCGAGCGGCAGGAAGAACTCCGCCACGGAGTACCGCGAGTCCACGAAATCGCGCGCGAAGCGGCGGACGGGGCCCTTGTCGCGGACGGGCAGGTAGCGCTCGTCCCCGTTGGCGAGGGCCTCGCGCTGCTTGGCCAGGTCGGCCCGGCGGGTCTCGCGGGCGCGCTTGGCGGCGTCCTTGCGGTTGGCGGGCGTGTGCGCCACGGCGCGGCGCTGGGAGTTCGCCTCGCTGCGCTTGGGGGTCGGGCGGCCCTTGGGGGCCTGCGGGTCACGGGTCTGCTGGGGCTGGTCCGCGGTCACCTTGGCGGCGGCGGCCTGCTCATCCTTGGAAGTGGAACGGCTTCGGAACACGAAACCCAAGGGTACGGGGTAAGGGGAGCGGGTACCCGCCCGTCCGGGGGAACGATCCGGCAACGGCAGCCGTTGCCCTGGTTGTTCCCCCGCTCCTCCCCGGACTTCTCCCCGGGTGGACGTCTACTCCCTGCGCCGGAGGACGGCGGCCGCCTGATCGTCCTGGAGGAGGAGCGCATCGGGGCCCGAACAGTGCGGTAATGGAAGCAGGGCCCTTACTGTGGGGTCTGCAAGGTGTGCTGGAGCCGAAGTCCGTCAGAAGGGGGCGCGCGAGGCCCATGAGCGGTGTCATGAAGCGTATGGGGATGATTTTCCGCGCGAAGGCCAACAAGGCCCTGGACCGGGCCGAGGATCCGCGCGAGACCCTCGACTACTCGTACCAGAAGCAGCTCGAACTGCTCCAGAAGGTGCGCCGCGGCGTCGCGGACGTCGCCACCTCCCGCAAGCGCCTGGAGCTGCAGCTCAACCAGCTCCAGGGCCAGTCCTCCAAGCTGGAGGACCAGGGCCGCAAGGCCCTCGCCCTGGGCCGCGAGGACCTGGCCCGCGAGGCCCTCTCCCGCCGCGCGGCGCTGCAGCAGCAGGTCAGCGACCTGGAGACGCAGCACCAGACGCTGCAGGGCGAGGAGGAGAAGCTCACCCTCGCCGCGCAGCGCCTGCAGGCCAAGGTCGACGCCTTCCGTACGAAGAAGGAGACCATCAAGGCCACCTACACCGCCGCCCAGGCCCAGACCCGCATCGGCGAGGCCTTCTCCGGCATCTCGGAGGAGATGGGCGACGTCGGCATGGCCATCCAGCGCGCCGAGGACAAGACGGCACAGCTGCAGGCCCGCGCCGGCGCCATCGACGAGCTGCTCGCCTCCGGCGCGCTCGACGACCCCACGGGCATGGCCAAGGACGACATCACCGCCGAGCTGGACCGCCTCTCGGGCGGCTCGGACGTGGAGCTGGAGCTGCAGCGGATGAAGGCCGAGCTGGCCGGCGGCAGCGCCCCGAAGCAGGCCATCGAGGGCGGCAACGGCGGCCAGGCCGCCTCCCGCACCGAGCAGGAGCGGCCGCGCTTCGACAAGCAGTAGTCCGCAGGTCCCAGGCACCCGCACCCGACCGAGGGAGAGACCGTCATGATCGTACGGATCATGGGGGAAGGGCAGTGGAAGCTCGACGACGCCCACTTCGTCGAACTCAACAAGCTCGACGACGAGCTCCTGGAGGAGATGGAGAACGGTGATCAGGAGGGCTTCCGCCGCACGCTCGACGCCCTGCTGGAAGCCGTGCGCCGGCTGGGCGGCCCGCTGCCCGACGACGCCCTGGAGCCCTCCGAGCTGATCCTGCCCGCTCCCGACGCGAGCCTCGAAGAGGTCCGCGAGATGCTGAGCGACGACGGCCTCATCCCCGGCTGACCGCCCGGGCCCGCTCCGCCCGGTACCGGTACTCCAGCACCCGCCGCGCCCCTGTCCCCGTCCGGGACGGGGGCGCCGCCACGAGACGGGACCCCTCTCGCGATGAGCTCCCTCGCCGTTCCCGGCATGGCCCGCCCGCACCGCTGGCTGCGGGCGCACCCGGTCGCCGCCGACTCGCTGCTCTCCCTGGCCGTCTTCGCGATCGTCCTCATCGGGTCGTTCGCGGGGCGGGGCCGGGCCACGGAGCCGCCGGGGGCCGGCTTCCTGGTGCTGAGCGCGCTGACCTGCGCCGCGCTGGCGGCGCGCCGGGCCGCCCCGCGCACGGTCCTCGGCGTGACGTCCGCCCTGACCCTGGCCGAGATCGCCACCGACCGCGCCGCTCCCCCGCGCACCCAGATCGCGATGGCCGTGGTCGTGGCCCTCTACACCGTCGCCGCGCGCACCGAACGCCCGGCGGCGTGGCGCTTCGCCCTGGCCACGGTCGCGGGCCTGACCGCGGCCGTCATGGTCCTGGGCGCCCCGCCCTGGTACTCCCCCGAGAACCTCGGGCTCTTCGCCTGGACGGCCCTGGCCGGGGCCGTGGGCGACGCCGTCCGCAGCCGCCGGGCCTACGTCGCGGCGATCGAGGAGCGCGCGGTACGGGCCGAGCGCACCCGCGAGGAGGAGGCGCGGCGGCGGGTGGCCGAGGAGCGGCTGCGGATCGCCCGCGAGCTGCACGACGTCGTCGCCCATCACATAGCGCTCGTCAACGTCCAGGCCGGCGTCGCCTCGCACATCATGGACAGCCGCCCCGACCAGGCCAAACAGGCCCTCGCCCACGTACGGGAGGCCAGCCGCTCGGCGCTGTCGGAGCTGCGCGCCACGGTCGGGCTGCTGCGGCAGTACGGCGACCCGGAGGCGCCCACCGAGCCCGCGCCCGGCCTCGGCGTGCTCGACCAGCTCGTCGACGGGTTCGCCCGGGCGGGGCTGGAGGTGACGGTCGCCGGCGGGCCCGAGGCGGTGGCGGCGGTCGGGGCGCTGCCGGCGGCGGTCGACCTGACGGCGTACCGCGTCGTCCAGGAAGCCCTGACGAACGTCCACAAACACGCGGGCCCCGGGGCGCGGGCCGAGATCACGCTGACCCGCGGCCCGGACGCCCTGTCCGTGACCGTCCAGGACGACGGCACGGGGTGCCCTCCCGGCGGGGCTGCGCTCACGGGCGGGCACGGCCTGGTGGGCATGCGGGAGCGGGTGGCGGCACTGGGCGGCGAGTGCGTGGCCGCCTCCGGCGAGGGGGGTGCGACGGGCTTCCGCGTCCGGGCGACGCTCCCCCTCCCGAGGAGACCGTAGGGGCACGGCCCCCGCGCCCCGTCGCCGCCCGGCGAACCGGCAGCAACCCGTACGAGCCAGGTCTAGCCGCCCTCCGGGCGGGTAGGGTTCGGCGGATGAGCGGTCTGAATCTTGATGACTTCGCCACGCTGATCGAGCGCCCCGACCCGGGCGTGCGGCGGGACGCGGAGGAGCGGCGGGAGCGGCTCGGGCTGCGGCCCGGTGCGCTGGGGCGGCTGGACGAGCTGGCCGAGTGGCTCGCCGCCGCGCAGGGGGCGGTGCCGGTCAAGCCGGTGGAGCAGGTCACGGCCCTGGTGTTCGCGGGCGACCACGGGGTCGCGAAGCTGGGCGTCTCCGCGGGCCCCGAGGGCGGCGCGGCGGTCCTGGTGAAGGCGGCGCTGGCCGGCGAGAGCGCGGGCGCGGTGCTGGCCCGGCGGGCCGGGGCGCGGCTGCGCGTGGTCGACATGGCGGTCGACTGCGATCCCGCCGAGCTGCCGGAGGAGGTGACCCGGCACCGTGTCAGGCGCGGATCCGGCCGGATCGACATCGAGGACGCGCTGACGCCCGAGGAGGCGGAGGCCGCGTTCCGTACGGGCATGGCGATCGCCGACGAGGAGGCCGATTCGGGCACCGACCTGGTGGTTCTGGGCGATCTGAGTGTCGGCGGCACCACGGCGGCCGGCACCCTGATCGGCGCGCTGTGCGGCACGGACGCCTCCGTGGTGACGGGCCGCGGCGGCTTCGGCATCGACGACCTGGCCTGGATGCGCAAGTGCGCGGCGATCCGGGACGGTCTGCGCCGGGCCCGCCCGGTGCTGGGCGACCAGCTGGAGCTACTGGCGGCGACGGGCGGCGCCGACCTGGCCGCTGCCACGGGTTTCCTGCTGCAGAGCGCGGTGCGCCGCACCCCGGTGATCCTCGACGGAGTCGTCTCCGCGGCGTGCGCGCTGGTCGCGCAGCGGGTCGCGTTCCGGGCGCCGGACTGGTGGCTGGCCGGCCAGGCCGGCGGCGACCCGGCGCAGGCGAAGGCGCTTGACCGGATGGCGCTCAACCCTCTGCTCGATCACGGCGTCACTGTGGGCGAGGGGACTGGGGCGCTGCTCGCTCTGCCACTGGTGCAGGCGGCCGCGGCCCTGGCGGCGGACCTTCCCGAGCGACTTCCGGATCGCGACTGACCGACAGGCAGCCGGTGTGAGGAGCGCGGAGCCCGCCGCAGACAATGCCCCGAATGATGATCTTTCATGGGAGAAGTCCGCTTGACTCCGGATGAGGGCGCACCTGCCGGCGCCAGGTCACGGCGCGCCGCCGCTTTCGCCGTGTGGTACCTGCGCTTCGTCACCTTCGTCAATCTGCTGAGCGCGGTGTGGGTGTCGTTCGGCGCGGACATCCGGCGGCACAACGACGCCGAGTTCTTCACTCCGTACCTGCTGACGGCGGGCTTCGCGTCGGCGCTGTGGTCGTTCGTCATGGCGGTCACGCTGCGCCGGCGCAAGCGCGCGTCGTGGATCCTGAACCTGGTGCTGGCCGGGCTGTTCCTGGTGTTCATGGCGACGCTCATGTTCTCCCGGGAGTTCAACCGGCACGCGCTGAACTGGTTCTCGCTGGTGGCCACGGGCCTCTTCGTGGGGGCCCTGCTGGCCGGCCGCAAGGAGTTCTACGCCAAGGGCGACCGCTCCAACCCGAAGCTGGCGGCGATCGTCGCCGTCGTCGGCCTGCTGGTCACCTCGCTGACGGCGGCGCTGCTGGTGCGGGCCGCGAACGACGCCCCGGACGAGTACCGGGCGACGTTCCTCGACCGCTGGCACTACGGCTTCATGCGGCTGATCTCGCTGCAGGTCGACGAGAGCGCCTACCCGGGGCTGTCCGTCCCCGGGTGGGTGGACGTCACCATCAACGTGATGAGTTCGGTCCTGCTGCTGGTCGTGGTGTACGCGGCCTTCCGGGCCCGCCGCGCCACCGACCCGCTCACCGCCGAGGACGAGGAGAAGCTGCGCGCCCTGCTCGACCGGCACGGCGACCGCGACTCCCTCGGCTACTTCGCGCTGCGCCGCGAGAAGAGCGTCATCTGGTCCCCCAGCGGCAAGGCCGCGGTCACCTACCGCGTCGTGGGCGGGGTCTCGCTGGCCTCCGGCGATCCCATCGGCGACCCGGAGGCCTGGCCCGGGGCCATCGAGCCGTGGCTGGCGGAGGCGCGCGAGCACGGCTGGATCCCGGCCGTCATGGGCGCGAGCGAAGAGGGCGGCACGATCTACGCGCGCCACGGCATGGACGCCCTGGAGCTCGGGGACGAGGCCATCGTGGACACCGCGGAGTTCACCCTCGAGGGCCGTGCCATGCGCACCGTGCGGCAGGCGTACAACCGGGTCAGGCGCGCCGGCTACACGGTGCGGATCCGGCGCCACGAGGACATCCCCGAGAAGGAGATGGCGCAGCTCCTGCTGCGTGCCGACGACTGGCGCGACGGGGCGACCGAGCGCGGCTTCTCGATGGCGCTGGGCCGGCTCGGCGACGCGCTCGACGGCCGCTGCGTGATGCTGGAGTGCCACGACGGCAGCGGTGAGCTGCGCGCCCTGCTGAGCTTCGTGCCGTGGGGCCCCAAGGGGCTGTCGCTGGATCTGATGCGGCGCGACCGCGACTCCGAGAACGGCCTGATGGAGTTCATGGTCATCGAGCTGCTGCAGCAGGCCAAGGGGCTGGGCATCCACCAGGTGTCGCTGAACTTCGCGATGTTCCGGTCGGTCTTCGAGCGCGGCTCCCGGCTGGGCGCGGGGCCGGTGCTGCGGGCGTGGCGCTCGCTGCTCAGCTTCTTCTCCCGCTGGTGGCAGATCGAGTCCCTCTATCGAGCAAATGCGAAATACCGCCCCATCTGGGAGCCTCGTTTCATGCTGTTCGAGAAGAGCAGCGATCTGCTGCGGATCGGCATCGCGAGCGCACGCGCCGAGGGCTTCCTGGAGGCCCCCGGCCTGCCCAAGTGGCTCAACCGCAAGCACCTGGAGAGCCGACGATGAACCGCGCGGCGCTGCGACGCGCCGCGCTGACCGAGTGGGGCCCGCTCTTCGGGACCGTCCGGCGGGCGCTCGTACGCAAGAAGTTCCGGGCGGTCCCGATGACCCTCGCGGCGGTCCTCCTCACCGCCGTCTTCCAGATCGTCCAGAACCAGTCCTGGGGCTTCGGGCCGGTGCAGCGGATCGGCTCGGTGCAGGCGCAGCTGCCGTGGTGGCTCGCGCTGCTGCGGACGCCGCTGTCGCTCTTCGTCCCGGCCCTGGACCTGCCGGTGTGGGGCGCGCTGGCGCAGGTCCTGCTGGTCTTCGGCATCGCCGAGATCTGCCTGGGCAAGTGGCGCACGCTCGCCATCTCCTACGTGGCCACGCTCGCCGGGACGATGTACGCGCGGCTGGCCGTCCACATCGGTCCCGACTCGGTGTTCGGGCTGCCGCCCGAGGCCGCCAAGGTCGTCGACACCGGTCCGTCGGCGGCCGTCGTAGGGCTCGCGATCTTCGTCTCCTGGCGTTACCGGGCCTGGTTCACCTGTGCCGCGGTCGTGCTCGCGATGGCGGTGGAGGTGGTGATCAAGCCGAACCTGGCGGGGAAGGAGCACATCGCGGCCGTCGTCGCGGTGCTCGCGCTGTGCGCGGCGGACGAGGTGCGGCGCAGGCGCCGCGAGGCCCGCGCGCAGGAGGACGTCCAGCGCGGTCAGCGGTCCGGGGCGCCCGCCAGCAGGTCGTGAATCCTGTTGCGGACCGCCTCCCAGCGCGCGTCGTGCCGGTAGGCCCGCACCCGGGCCCGGCGGCGGGCCCGCGGCCGGTGGCGGTAGAAGCGCCGCGCCCAGGGCGATCCGGGGCGGGCCAGGCGCACCGCGCCGAAGAGGGCGACGAACGGGACCACCGCGCCGATCAGGGCGATCCGCGGCTTGCCCTTGGCCAGGGCGAACAGGGCGATCAGGAAGTTGATCAGGACGTTGACGACCACGAGGCCGCGGTCGTGCAGCTCCTCCGGGGTCAGCTCGTTCACCCCGAAGGGCAGGAAACCGGCCAGCACCAGGCCCACGAGGGCCGCCGTCAGCACGACGAGCTCGACGCTCTTGCGGCCCTGCTCGGTCCAGTAGACGTCGTCCAGGTGCAGGACCAGCGCGAACTCGTCGAGGACGAGCCCCGCCCCCGTACCGAACAGGACGGCCGCGGTCATCGCCCCGAGGCCGTGCCGGCCCGAGGCGACGGCGCCGAAGCCGCCGATCACCATCAGCACCACGCCGGGCACCACGTGGTGGACGTGTATCCCGCCGGGGCTGATGTTGCGGAAGGGGCCCTTGCCCGCGCGGATCAGACGGGTGATGACGCGGGTCACCAGGAAGGTCAGGACGAAGGCCCCCAGGGCGAGCAGCAGGGGCAGCTTCCCTGGCTCCACGATGTTGCGGCTCAACCACTGGCCCATGACGTACGCACCCGCTCCCGATCGGCCCTCCACCGGCAACCTACTGCCCTCGGCGGGCCGGATAGTGTGCCCGCGATGACCGACACGACACCCGCGCGCGCCACCCCCGGCGACGCCCTCCGCTTCGCCTTCGGCACGCTCACCGTGCTGCCCGTCCGCCTCACCCGCTGGGACCGCCCCGCCGCGCGCGGCGGCATGCTCGCGGCACCGCTGGCGGGGCTCGCGGTGGGCGCCGGGGCCGCGGCGGCGGGGTCGGCGCTCCTGGCGCTGGGGTCCGGGCCGCTCCTGGCGGCGGTGGCCGCGGTCGCGGTGCCGGCGGTCCTCACCCGCGGGCTGCACCTGGACGGCCTGGCGGACGTCGCGGACGGGCTGGGCAGCGGGAAGCCGGCGGACGACGCGCTGCGCATCATGAAGCAGTCGGACATCGGGCCGTTCGGGGTCGTGACACTCCTGCTCGTCCTGCTGGCGCAGGTGGCGGCGCTGTCCGGGGCGTACGCGGCGTCCCCGCTGCGGGGGGCGCTCGCGGCGCTGACGGCGGCCGTGACGGCCCGCTGCGCCCTGACCCTCGCGTGCCGCCCGTCCGTACCGGCGGCCCGCCCGGAGGGCCTGGGGGCGGCCGTGGCAGGCGTGGTGCCGCCTCGCGGGGCGCTGGCGGCCGGAGTGGCGGTGGTGGCCGCCTGCGCGGCGTGGGGCGCCCTCCTGGGCCCGTACGGCCCCCTCCACACGACCGCGGCGGCCGCGACGGGCCTCCTCGGCGCGGAACTGCTCCTCCGCAGGTGCGTGTCCCGCTTCGGCGGGGTGACGGGCGACGTCTTCGGCGCCCTCGCGGAAACGGCGGCGACGACGGCCCTGGTGACCATGACCCTGGGCTAGCGCCCCGGCCCGGCAACGCCGGTGGAGCACCGGGGTGGCTGATCACCGCCGCGGCGGAAGATGCCCGGTGCCGGCCGGGCAGACAGAGCGCCCCGCACCCGGGCACGCTCCCCGAGCACCACGCACCTTCCCACCGCCGCAACGGCGAGAACCCCACTCGACCAACCCGGCGGTGCCCATCCCCGCCGAGCCGGTCACGGCACCGCCGGTCAGCATCACGGTGGCTGATCACCGCCGCGGCGGAGGACGTACCGGCCGACCGCCCGGGAAACGGCTGACTGTCCGGCAAATGGCGCCCACCAGGCACTTCTCCACCGCCGCAACGGCGGGAACCCACACGACCGACCCGGCGGCGCCGAGCCCGGCCGGGCACCGCACGGCACCGCCGAAACGCGCCACTGTGGCCGATCACCGCCGCGGCGGAGGTGGACGCGGGCCCGGCGCCGGCCGAACCGCGCGGCCACTGAAGACCCTTGGATGCCCCCCGCAGCGATATGGCGCATACGATGCCCGGGGTGCGGCCGACCCACCCGCTCGGCCGAGAAACTCAACGGAAGTAGGGACCTCACCACCGTGTCTGCTCTGACTCTCAGCACTTCCAGTGCGGCGACGCTGCGCGCGGACGCCGTCGTCATCGGCGTGGCGAAGGGCCCGAAGGGCCCCGTCGTCGCGGCCGGCGCCGAAGCCGTTGACAAGGCCTTCGACGGCAAGCTGACCGCCGTCCTGGAGGCCCTCGGCGCCACCGGCGGCGAGGGGGAGACGACCAAGCTCCCCGCCCCGTCCGGGCTGAAGGCCCCGGTCGTGCTGGCGGTCGGCCTGGGCGAAGCCCCGGCGAAGGACGAGGGCTTCGCCCACGAGGCCCTGCGCCGCGCCGCGGGCTCCGCGGCCCGTGCGCTGGCCGGTTCCAAGAAGGCCGCGTTCGCGCTGCCCGTCGAGGACGCCGACGCCGCCGGCGCGGTCGCGGAGGGCGCCCTGCTCGGCGCGTACTCCTACCGCCCGGCCCGCAACGCCGCCGCCGCGAAGAAGGACGGCAAGGCCGACAAGGGCGCCCCGCTCGCCGAGATCGCCCTGCTGGGCGGCAAGCCCCGCGACAAGGCGTTCAAGGCCGCGGCCGAGCGCGCCGCGACCGTGGCCGAAGAGGTCAACCGCGCCCGCGACCTCGTCAACATGCCGCCGAACGAGCTCGACCCGAAGACCTTCGCCGCCGCGGCCCAGACCGCCGGCAAGGAGTTCGGCCTCAAGGTCGAGGTGCTGGACGAGAAGGCCCTGCTGAAGGGCGGCTTCGGCGGCATCATGGGCGTCGGCCGCGGCTCGGACGCCCCGCCGCGCCTGGTGCGGATCGGCTACACCCACCCGAAGGCGGAGAAGACCCTGGCCCTCGTCGGCAAGGGCATCACCTACGACTCGGGCGGCATCTCCCTGAAGCCGGCCGGTCACAACGAGACCATGAAGTGCGACATGGCCGGCGCGGCCGCCGTCTTCGCCGCGGTCGTGTCCGCCGCCCGCCTGGGCCTGAAGGTCAACGTGACGGGCTGGCTGGCCCTCGCGGAGAACATGCCCTCCGGCTCCGCCACCCGCCCGGGTGACGTCCTGAAGATGTACGGCGGCAAGACCGTCGAGGTCCTCAACACGGACGCCGAGGGCCGCCTGGTCCTGGGCGACGCCCTGGCCCGCGCCTCGGAGGAGAACCCGGACGCGATCGTGGACGTCGCCACCCTGACGGGTGCCATGGTGCTCGCGCTGGGCAATCGCACGTTCGGCGTCATGGGCAACGACGACGCGTTCCGCACCTCGGTCTACGAGATCGCCGAGGAGGTCGGCGAGCAGGCGTGGCCGATGCCGCTCCCGGGCGAGCTGCGCAAGGCCATGGACTCCCCGGTCGCCGACTTCGCCAACATGGGCGAGCGGATGGGCAGCGGCCTGCTCGCGGGCATCTTCCTGAAGGAGTTCGTGGGCGAGGGCATCGCCTGGGCGCACCTGGACATCGCGGGCCCGGCGTACCACGAGAGCGCCCCGTACGGCTACACCCCGAAGGGCGGCACCGGCTCCGCGGTCCGCACGCTGGTCCGCCTGGCGGAGCACACCGCCGCCGGCGACCTCGGCTGAGCATCACCCACGGTCCGCACGGCCCGTACGGTCGCACGGTCCCGCGGCTTTTGCCCGGGGCCGTGCGGATCCGTTCGCTTGTAACGAAATACCTCGGCCGTACGCACGAGTAACCCCCGAAGGTGACGCAACCGTCGCCTCCGGGACCGGCCCGGCGTCCCGCCGTCCGTCAACAAATGCGAAGATGTTGTCTCGGCAGGACAGGGCCCCCCTAATCACAGGGCCGAAGAAACGCGGCCGAACGACAGCCGCCGCCCGGTCATCGGTGACCGGCTCCGGCGTACCCATGCATGGAGGACGTGACGTGGCGAACGACGCCAGCACCGTTTTCGACCTAGTGATCCTCGGAGGCGGTAGCGGCGGTTACGCCGCTGCCCTGCGCGGAGCGCAGCTGGGTCTGGACGTCGCCCTGATCGAGAAGAACAAGCTTGGCGGGACCTGCCTGCACAACGGCTGCATCCCCACCAAGGCGCTGCTGCACGCCGGTGAGGTCGCGGACCAGGCTCGCGAGAGCGAGCAGTTCGGTGTCAAGGCCACCTTCGAGGGCATCGACATCGCGGGCGTCCACAAGTACAAGGACGACGTGATCGCCGGCCTGTACAAGGGCCTGCAGGGCCTGGTCGCCTCCCGCAAGGTGACCTACATCGAGGGCGAGGGCCGCCTGTCCTCCCCGACCTCCATCGACGTGAACGGCCAGCGCATCCAGGGCCGCCACGTCCTCCTGGCGACCGGCTCCGTGCCGAAGTCGCTGCCGGGCCTGGAGATCGACGGCAACCGCATCATCTCCTCGGACCACGCGCTCACCCTGGACCGCGTGCCGAAGTCCGCGATCATCCTGGGCGGCGGCGTCATCGGCGTCGAGTTCGCCTCCGCGTGGAAGTCCTTCGGCACCGACGTCACCGTCGTCGAGGGCCTGAAGCACCTCGTCCCGGTCGAGGACGAGAACAGCTCCAAGCTGCTGGAGCGCGCGTTCCGCAAGCGCGGCATCAAGTTCAACCTGGGCACCTTCTTCCAGAAGGCGGAGTACACCGCCGACGGCGTCAAGGTCACCCTTGCGGACGGCAAGGAGTTCGAGGCCGAGGTGCTGCTGGTCGCCATCGGCCGCGGCCCGGTCTCCCAGGGCCTGGGCTACGAGGAGCAGGGCGTCGCGATGGACCGCGGCTACGTCCTGGTCGACGAGTACATGCGCACCAACGTGCCGACCATCTCGGCCGTCGGTGACCTCGTCCCGACCCTCCAGCTCGCGCACGTCGGCTTCGCAGAGGGCATCCTGGTTGCGGAGCGGCTGGCCGGTCTCAACCCCGTGCCGGTCGACTACGACGGCGTGCCGCGCGTCACGTACTGCCACCCCGAGGTCGCTTCCGTCGGCATCACCGAGGCGAAGGCCAAGGAGCTGTACGGCGCCGACAAGGTCGTCGCTCTGAAGTACAACCTCGCGGGCAACGGCAAGAGCAAGATCCTGAAGACCGCGGGCGAGATCAAGCTCGTCCAGGTCAAGGATGGTGCCGTCGTCGGCGTCCACATGGTCGGCGACCGCATGGGCGAGCAGGTCGGCGAAGCCCAGCTGATCTACAACTGGGAGGCGCTGCCCGCCGAGGTCGCGCAGCTCATCCACGCGCACCCGACGCAGAACGAGGCTCTGGGCGAGGCTCACCTGGCCCTGGCCGGCAAGCCGCTGCACTCGCACGACTAAGTCCCGAGCGCACCACCATCCGCACTACTCGTAAGGAGCAACCGCAACCATGGCGGTTTCCGTAACCCTGCCGGCGCTCGGCGAGAGCGTGTCCGAGGGCACCGTCACCCGTTGGCTCAAGGCCGAGGGTGAGCGCGTGGAGGCCGACGAGCCGCTGCTCGAGGTCTCCACCGACAAGGTCGACACCGAGATCCCGGCCCCCGCGTCCGGCATCCTCGCCTCCATCAAGGTGGCCGAGGACGAGACGGTCGAGGTCGGCGCCGAGCTCGCGATCATCGACGACGGCAGCGGCGCCCCCGCCGCCGCCGAGGCTCCGGCCGCTGCCGAGGCTCCGGCCCCGGTCGCCGAGGCCCCCGCCGCCCCGGCTCCGGCCGAGGCCGCCCCCGTGGCCGAGGCGCCCGCCGCCCCGGCCGCCGCCGAGGCTCCGGCCGGCGCCGCCCAGGGCACCGACGTGGTCCTGCCCGCGCTGGGCGAGTCCGTCACCGAGGGCACCGTCACCCGCTGGCTGAAGCAGGTCGGCGAGACGGTCGAGGCCGACGAGCCGCTGCTCGAGGTCTCCACCGACAAGGTCGACACCGAGATCCCGGCCCCGGTCTCCGGCGTGCTGCTCGAGATCGCCGTCGGTGAGGACGAGGTCGCCGAGGTCGGCGCCAAGCTCGCCGTGATCGGTGCCGCGGGCGCGGCTCCGGCCGCTGCCGCTCCGGCCGCCCCGGCTGCCCCCGCCGCCGCTCCGGCCGCTCCGGCCACCCCGGCCCCGGCTGCCGCCCCGGCCGCCCCGGGGACCCCGGCTCCGGCCGCGGCCCCCGCCGCTCCGGCTGCTCCGGCCGCCCCGGCCCCGGCTCCCGCGCCGGCCGCTCCGGCCGCCCCCGCGGCGCCGGCCCCGGCCGCCGCTGCCGCCGTCACCGACGGTGCCTACGTCACGCCGCTGGTGCGCAAGCTCGCCGCCGAGAACGCCGTGGACCTCACCCGGGTCCAGGGCACCGGCGTCGGCGGCCGCATCCGCAAGCAGGACGTCATCGCCGCCGCGGAGGCCGCCAAGGCCGCCCCGGCCCCGGCTGCCGCCCCGGCCGCTGCCGCCCCGAAGGCTCCGGCCCTCCAGGCGTCGCCGCTGCGCGGTCAGACGGTCAAGATGCCGCGCATGCGCAAGGTCATCGCCGACAACATGATGAAGGCGCTGCACGGCCAGGCCCAGCTGAGCTCCGTGATCGAGGTGGACATCACCAAGATCATGCGGATGCGCGGCAAGGCCAAGGACTCCTTCGCCCAGCGCGAGGGCGTCAAGCTGTCGCCGATGCCGTTCTTCGTCAAGGCCGCCGTCCAGGCGCTGAAGGCCTACCCGGTCATCAACGCCCGGATCAACGAGGACGAGGGCACCATCACCTACTTCGACTCCGAGAACGTCGGCATCGCCGTCGACTCGGAGAAGGGCCTGATGACCCCGGTCATCAAGGGTGCGGGTGACCTCAACATCGCGGGCATCGCCAAGAAGACCGCGGAGCTGGCCGGCAAGGTCCGCACCGGCAAGATCAGCCCGGACGAGATGTCGGGCGCGACCTTCACGATCAGCAACACCGGCTCGCGCGGTGCGCTGTTCGACACGGTCATCGTGCCGCCGAACCAGGTCGCGATCCTGGGCATCGGTGCGACCGTCAAGCGCCCGGTGGTCATCAGCCACCCGGAGCTGGGCGAGACCATCGCCGTCCGCGACATGACCTACGTGACGCTCTCCTACGACCACCGTCTGGTGGACGGCGCCGACGCCGCCCGCTACCTGACGGCGATCAAGGAGCTCCTGGAGGCCGCCGAGTTCGAGGCCGAGATCGGTCTGTAGTCCTCGCGGCACGGCAGGATGTCATCAGGGCGCGGCCCCGGCTCGTTTCGTACGAGCCGGGGCCGCGCCCTTGTGCACCGCCGGGATAATTGAGTCACCGCCCGAGTCGCCGCCCCCCGCACCCGCCGCCCCCGCACCGCCGCACCACCCCGCACTACCGCGCACCACCCCGCTGAGGAGCCTCTCCCATGGCCACACCCGTCGTGCACTCGCTGCGTGAGCAGATCCGCGAGCACATCCTCGAAGGGATCGTCGGCGGGCGCTGGCAGCCGGGCGAGCGGATCGTCGAGCGGCGGATCGCCGCCGAGCTGGCGGTGAGCCAGACGCCGGTGCGCGAGGCGCTGCGCGAGCTGGAGTCGCTGCGGCTGATCGAGTCCTCGCCCAACAAGGGCGTCCGGGTCCGCGAGCTGACCGCCACGGATCTCAAGGAGAGCTATCCGGTCCGGGCCGGCCTGGAGCAGGTGGCCGCGGAGCTGGCCGCGCCCGCGCTGGCCGAGGACGTCTCGGCGCTGGAGCCGGAGGTGGCCGCGCTGTACGAGGCGGACCGGGTGGGCGACGGCGAGGCGCAGGTGCGGCACACGGTCGCCTTCCACCGGGAGATCGTGAAGGCCGCGGGCAACGCCGTCCTGCTGCACACCTGGGAGTCGCTGGGCATCGAGGTGTGGACGACGCTGTCGATCCGCTGGCTCAGCCCGGAGCCGCGCGCCCACGCGGAGGACCACGCCGAGATCGTGGCCGCGTTCCGGCGGCGCGACCCGGCGATCGGGGAGCTGCTGAAGACGCACGTGCTGAGCTGCGCGCCGCGGATCTGACGCGGATCCGACGTGGATCCGACGTGGATCCGACGTGGATCCGAGCCCCCTGGTGTCCCTGCCGGGTGGTCTCTGTTGGGTCTCAAGGATTGATCGATCATCGATCAGGGGCGTACAGTCTCCGTCGAGCCGTCCCGCGCGCCCTGTCCTGTGTCGCGGAACGGCTCAGAAGTGACGACAGGAGCCCGTGCGTCTTCCTGCCCTGGCTGCGCACCGGCTCCTGTCGCCACTCCCCTTACCCTTTGAGCCATGCGCGCCGCACGGCTGATCAAATTGGTGCTGCTGCTCCAGTCCCGCCCTTCGATGACGGGCACCGAGCTGGCCCGGCAGCTGGAAGTCTCCGAGCGCACCGTCGCCCGGGACGTCCTCGCGCTGTCCGAAGCGGGCGTTCCCGTCTACGCCGACCGCGGCCGCACGGGCGGCTACCGCCTCGTCGGCGGCTACCGCACGCGCCTGACCGGCCTCGGGCGCACCGAGGCGGAGGCGCTGTTCCTCTCCGGGGTCCCCTCCGCGCTGCGCGAGATGGGCCTGGCAGACGCGGCCTCGGCCGCCCGCCTCAAGGTCTCCGCCGCCCTCCTGCCCGAGCTCCGCGACGCCTCCGCGTCCGCGGCCCAGCGCTTCCACCTCGACGCACCCGGCTGGTGGCGCGAGGGCGACCCGCCGCCCCTGCTGCCCGCCGTCGCGGACGCCGTCTGGGACGACCGCCCCGTCACGGCCCGCTACCGGCGGCGGGACACCGAGGTCGAGCGCGAGCTGGAGCCGTACGGACTGATCCTCAAAGGGGGCATCTGGTACGTCGCGGCCCGTGCCGGCGAGCAGTTCCGCGTCTACCGGGTGGACCGCTTCACGGCCGTGGCCGCCCGGGCGGACCGCTTCGAACGGGACGGGACGTTCGACCTGCCGGCCTTCTGGGAGGAGCGGGCAGCGGAGTTCGCCCGCTCGATCCTCCGCGACCGGGTCGGTCTGCGCCTCACTCCGGACGGCGCCCGGCGCCTGCCGCACGTGACGGACGGCGCGGCCGCCGCCGATGCCCTGGCGGCCGCCCCGGCCCCCGACGGCCTCGGGCGCGTCACGGTCACGCTGGCCGTGGAGTCCCTGGACGTGGCCTACGAGCAGTTGCTGGCGCTCGGCCCCGAGGCGGAGGTCCTGGGCCCGCCCGAGCTGCGCGAGCGCTTCGCGGAAGCGGCAAGAAGGGTGGCCGAGCTGTACGGCTGAGGCGGCGACTGCTCAGCCGGTCCGGCGTTCGAGGACACCGCGCGTTCAGCGCGGCGGGGGCAGGGTCCGCCGCGGCCCCCCGCTCCACCGTCAGCGGTAGTCCGCCTCCTGGGGCTCCTCCCCCGCCTCCAAGGCGGTGATGTACCCCCACGCATCCGGCTGCGTCCCGTCGGTGTCGGTGAACCCGTAGACGCGGGCCAGCTGTCCGCTGGACAGCGACTGCCCGTTCCACCGCGCCACCTCGGGGTCGGCGGCGAGCGCGGCCACGGCGCGCCCGACGTAGGCCGGGCTCTCCGAGATGCAGAAGTGCGGGTCCTCCCGCAGGGCGTCGCGCCAGGTCTCCTCGGTCACCTTCTTGTACGTGTCCAGCATCGCCTCCGACCGCAGGTATCCCGGCGTGAGGCAGACCGCGGTGCACCCGAGGTCCCGGAGCTCCTCGGCGAGCCCCACAGCCATGCGGATCGGCGCGTACTTGGCGAGGTCGAAGGCGAGGTGACCGCGGTAGTTCGCGTTGTACCCGGCCGTCCCGTCGGTCACCTCGACCACCAGCCCGCCGGGCCGCCGCGTCAGCAGCGGCAGCGCGAAGCGGCTGGTGATCAGGTGGGAGTCGATGCCGAGCCGCAGGATGCGCAGGTCCGCGTCCAGGTCGTGCTCCCACATCTTCCTGCTGAAGGCGTCGGGGAAGCCGACGAGGTGGTCGCCTCCCCACAGGCCGTTGACGAGCACGTCGAGCCGCCCGTGGTCACGGTCGATGCGCTGTACGAGCGCCTCCACCTGCGCCGGCTCCAGGTGGTCGGTGGGGACGGCGATCCCCGTCCCCCCTGCCCCGGTCACCAGCTCGGCCGTCCCTTCGACGGTCTCGGACCGCCCGACCTCGCTGCGGTGGCCGCGCGTGGTCCGGCCGGTCACGTAGACGACCGCACCGGCCCTGCCGAGCTCGACCGCCATCGCGCGGCTCGCGCCGCGGGTGGCCCCCGCCACGAGCGCGACCTTGCCCGCGAGCGGCCGGTCGTCCTGCGCCTGAGCCTGCGTGCGCCTCTGCGTCTCCGTACCCATGTCCTCGGGTCTCCTCTCCTCGGTACGGTCGTGACCCTGTCACCGAAACAAGACACCCTCTGTCCTGTTTCACACGTCACACCGCGCCCGGTGGCACGCCCCGATAACGAGACGGCCGCATCCGCCCCGCTCCGCGTGCGGGGGCCGGTGCTTGGCCCGATGCTGGTGGCGTGGACGAGACGGAGTTCTGGGAACTGATCGACACCACGCGCGAGGCCGCCGAGGGCGACGCCGAGGACCAGGCGGACCTGCTGGTCGAGCGGCTGATGCAGCTCGACCCCGAGCGCGTGGTGGACTTCGCCCGGCACTTCGAGTCCCGCTACAACCGCGCCTACCTGTGGGACCTGTGGGGCGCGGCGGCGGTCATGCTGAACGGCGCGAGCGACGACGTCTTCGACTACTTCCGGTGCTGGCTGATCGGCCAGGGCCGGGAGGTGTTCGAAGGGGCGATGCACGACCCGGACCGGCTCGCCGAGCTCCTGGAGGACTTCGACGAGGAGGTCGACGGGGACGGCGAGGACCTCGGCTACGCGGCCGACGAGGCGTACGAACAGCTCACCGGGGCCGAGACCCCGGACCTGGGGCTGCCCGACCAGCCGGCGGAGCCGCTCGGCACGCCCGTCGACCCGGAGGACGAGGCGGCGCTCGCCGAGCGGTTCCCCGCGCTGTGGGAGCGCTTCAGGGAGTAGGCGCGTGCTCAGGGGGTGAGGGAGCGCCCCATCAGCACGTCGTCCACGTAGCCGCCCTCCAGCAGGAACTCCCCCGGCAGCACGCCCTCCACGGCGAAGCCCTCCGAGGCGTACAGGCTCCGGGCGGGCGAGTTGTGCCCGAGCACCCGCAGCGTGAGCCGGACCGCCCCCTGCCGCAGGGCCTCCTCGCCCGCCGCGCGCAGCAGCGTCCGGGCGACGCCCTGCCCGCGGAAGTCGTCGTCCACCGCGAGCCCCTGGATCTGGCGCACGTGGGCGTTGCAGGCGAGCGGCGTGGGCACCACGAGCCGTATGTAGCCCGCGAGCCGGTCGCCGGCCTCGGCCACCAGGATGTGCTCCGGCCGGTTCCGCTCGGTGAAGAACGGTTCGTACGGCGGCTCGGGCCGCGGCTGCACCGCGTGCAGGGGGGACCACGTGCGCCGGTCCAGCTCGGCGAGGACTGTGCCGTCGGCCTCGGTGGCCGGACGGATGATCGGATTCACCATGGGGCCACTGTGCCAGGCGCGCCCCGCGACCCCTCTGCCATTTTTTCGGGACCCGGGGGCAGGATGAGGCGTATGCGGATCGCGATCACCGGTTCCACCGGGCTCATCGGCACGGCGCTCGTGCGCTCCCTGCGGGCGGACGGCCACGAGGTGGTACGCCTCGTGCGGCGCGAAGCCCGCGCGCGGGGCGAGGTCTCCTGGGACCCCCTGCGGCAGACCGTCGACACCTCCGGCCTCGCCGGCTGCACGGGCGTGGTGCACCTGGCGGGCGCGGGCGTCGGCGACCACCGCTGGACGCCCTCCTACAAGAAGGAGATCCGGGACAGCCGCGTCCTCGGCACCGCCGCGATCGCCGAGGCCGTCGCCTCCCTCGACACCCCGCCGCGCGTGCTCGTCAGCGGCAGCGCGATCGGGATCTACGGCGACACCGGCGACCGGCTCGCCGACGAGGGCACCCCGCCCGGGCAAGGCTTCCTCGCCGGCGTCTGCCAGGAGTGGGAGGACGCGGCCGCGGCCGCCGCCGAAGCCGGCGTACGGACCGTCTTCGCGCGCACCGGGCTGGTCGTGGCCCGCGAGGGCGGCGCGTGGGGCAAGCTCTTCCCGCTCTTCCGGGCGGGCCTCGGGGGGCGCCTCGGCAACGGGCGGCAGTACTGGAGCTTCATCGCCCTGCAGGACCACGTCGCCGCGCTCCGCCACCTCCTGGAGGCCGACGACGTGGCCGGGCCCGTCAACCTCACCGCCCCCCATCCGGTCACCAACCGTCAGGTGACCGAGGTGATGGGGCGCGTGCTGCACCGCCCGGCGCTCCTCCCCGCGCCCGCCCCGCTGCTCCGGCTGGCCCTCGGCGAAATGGCCACGGACGTGCTGGGCAGTCAGCGGGTCGTGCCCCGGCGGCTGCTGGACTCCGGGTTCTCCTTCACCTTCCCGGACGTCGAGAGCGCCGTACGAGCGGCGCTGGCGGACACACACTGACCACGGACCGCGCACGCGGCCGGCGGCCGTGCTACCCACCGTGCGACCGTGCCCTGTCCGTGCGCGACTGTTATTGACCGAATTTCTCTCTACGGTCAAGTCAAATCGCGCATCGCCACGGCCCGTTGAGGGCATCAGGGCACCGAGCGAGCGGACCGAACCCGGGAGGGCACGTGCTCAGCAGCGCACGCGACACCGCTATCGACGCCGACATCGTCATCGTGGGAGCCGGCCTCGCCGGGCTCTCGGCGGCGCACCGGCTCACGGCCGCAGGGGTTACGGTCGCCGTTCTGGAGGCCGCCCCCCACGTCGGCGGGCGGATGGCCACCGACCGGGCCGACGGCTTCCGGCTGGACCGCACGGCCCAGCTGCTCAACACCTCCTTCCCGGAGCTCCTCCGCACCCCCGGCCTCGACGCGCTCACCCTGAAGCCGTTCACGCCGGGGGTCCTCGTCCACGCCGACGGGCGCAACCAGCGCACGGCCGAACCCCGGACGGCCAAGCGCGCGTTCACCACGGCACGGGCCCTCGCGACCGCGGCGCGCGCGTCCCGGGCCGGCGGCCTCGACCAGGCCCGGCTGGGCACCGCGCTGGGCCGCCTCGCCGCCCTGCCCGCCCACCGCGTCCTCGCCCGGCCCGACCGGCCCACCGCCGAGACGCTCGCCGGCCGCGGCCTGCCCGCCCGCACCGTCGAGGTGTTCCTGCGGCCCCTGCTGGCGTCCCTGCTGTGCGATCCGGAGCTGACCACGTCCAGCCGCTGCGCCGACCTCGTCCTGCGGGGCTACGCGCGCGGCCGCCTCTGTCTGCCGGCCGGCGGGGCCGACACCGTACCGGCGCTGCTGGCGGACCTGCTGCCGCCCGGCACGGTGCGCACCGGCGTCCACGCCAAGGCCGCCTGCACCACCTCCGTGACCACCGCCGAGCACGGCGTCCTGCGGTGCCGCTCGGTCGTCGTGGCCACGGGTGCGCGCGCCGCCGCCGAACTCATCCCCGGCCTGCGGCTGCCCGGCTTCCACCCGGTGACCGTGCTCCACCACACCGCGGACGAACCGCCGCTGCGCGAGGCCTCGCTCATCATCGCCGCGGGCCGCCGCGGGCCGGTCGCCCACACGATGGTGACCAGCGAGGTGGACCCCTCGCGGGCGCCCGCCGGGCGGCCCCTGATCACCTCGACCGTGCTGGGCGCGGCCGCGGGCCTGCCCCTCGCCGAGCTCGACCGCGCCGCGCGCGCCCAGCTCGCCCGCGTCTACGGCGCCCCGGCCGCCGACTGGCAGCTCCTCGCGGCCCACCACGACCCGGAAGCGGTTCCGGCCATGCCGGCACCCCACGACGTGCGCCGCCCGGTGCGGCTGCTGTCGGGCCTGTACGTCTGCGGCGACCACCGCGACACCAGCACGGTCCAGGGAGCACTGTTCTCAGGCCGAAGGGCCGCGCTGGCAGTCCTACGGGACCTGGGCATCCGGGCCCCACAGGACACGGAGGAACTGCAGGCGGCATAGCCGGGCCGAGCCCGGCACGGCACCGCCGGTCACCTCCGGTGGGGGTTGCTCGCCGCGGCGGCGGGATGATCTTGCCTGCGACAAGAGGCCGCCTGCCGCAGGAAGGAGGCCCCACCGCCCGGCTCCTCCGGTCGGGTTGCCCGCCGCGGCAGGCGGGTCGGTCTCGCCTGCGGCAAGAGACCGCCCGCCGGAGGCAGCGCCCCGGAGCCCAAGAGGCCTGGCCTCTTGAACCCGCCGCGACGGCGCTCAGCCCCCACCGGGGACCCCGGCGGTGCCGAGCACCGGAGGCCGGAACCCCACCACCGAGCACCTCCGGTCGAGGCTGCTCGCCGCGACGGCGGATCGATCTTGCCTGCGGCAAGAGGCCGCCTGCCGCAGGCAGGACACCGGAGTTCAAGAGGCAGAGCCTCTTGAACCCGCCGCGACGGCGCCCAGCCCCCACCGGGGACCCCGGCGGTGCCGAGCGACCCCTGGCCGAGCCGACGTATCAGCCCCGCCGCAGGCGAACCCGGCGGCGCCGCGCCCACCCGGCCAGGGGACCCCGCAGGCTAAAGCGCCGCCACCTTCTCCCGGTACGCCCGGACCGCCGCCGCGTCCCGGTACGGCTCCAGCCTCCGCTCGAAGTCGCGGATGTACTCCAGCGCCCGCACCGACCGCATCTCGGCCGCCGCCTGCGCCGCCTCCGCGCCCAGCTGGCACGCCTGCTCCAGCTCGCCCAGGCCCAGCCGCGCCGTGGCCAGCACCACGCGGCAGAAGAGCCTGCTGCGGGCGTACGCCTGGCTGCGCAGCTGCAGGGAGCGCTCCGCGTGCTGCGCGGCGGCCCGGTACTGCTGGAGGTCGCGGTGGCAGTGCCCGAACTCGTCCGCCAGCTGGGCCTCGTCGAAGAACCGGGCCCAGTACGGCACGTCGTCCCCCGGCCGGGAGGACTCCAGCGCCCGCTCCGCCCGCGCCAGCGACGCCGAGCAGGCCCGTACCTCGCCGAGGACGCCGTGCCCGCGCGCCTCCACCGCGTGCAGCAGCGACTGCACGACGGACGGGGCGCTGGACCCGATGCCCTGCTGGGCGACCCTGGCCAGCTGCACCGCCTCCCGGCCGTGGCCGAGATAGACGGCCTGCCGGCTCATGGTGACCAGCACGTAGCTGCCGTAGGCGCGGTCCCCCGCGGCCTGGGCGAGCCGCAGCGCCTGGACGAAGTACCGCTGCGCCAGACCGTGCGCGGCGATGTCGTACGACGTCCATCCGGCGAGCCGGGTGAGGTCGGCGACGGCGGCGAAGAGCCGCCGCCCCGTCGCCTCCCCGTACGTGCCGCGCAGCATCGGCTCGGCCTCGTGCTCCAGGTAGCGCACGAGGGCCTGGCGGGCGTGCCCGCCGCCGTAGGCGTGGTCGAGCGTGCGGAAGAGCTCGCCGACCGAGCGCAGCGCGGCGATGTCGCCCATCGAGACCCGGCCGCCGGGGCCGCGCTCGACGTGCCGCGGGCGGGGCGGGTGGCCGCGCCCCTGGGCGGGCACGCGGCCGCCCTCGGAGGCGGGGGCACCGCGGGCCACGCGCTCGTCGGCCCGGCCGATCAGCCAGTCCCGGCTGGGCACCACCAGCCCGGCCGGGGTGAAGGCGATCTTCCGGAGCTCGGTGTGGCTGCCGGAGTCCTTGCGCCAGAGGCCGCTGACGATGTCGATGGCCTCCTCCGGGGACGCGGCGAATTCGAGCCCGGCGTACACCGGGGCGCAGGCGTCCAGCCCCAGGTCCTGCGCGGACAGCCGCCGCCCGAGCCGCCGGGTGAACACCTCGGCGATCAGCGCCGGGGTGGTGCCCCGGGGCTGCTGGCCGCGCAGCCAGCGGGTGACGGACGTCTTGTCGTAACGCAGGTCGAGGCCGTGCTCAAGCCCTAACTGATCGACTCGCCGAGCCAGCCCTGCGTTGGAGAAGCCCGCCTCCGCGATCAACGCGGCGAGCTGACGATTGGGGATGCGCTGCGGGGGTCGTTCCGTCATCAGCCTGCCGGTCTCCCTGATCTCGTTCTGGAACGGCGCGAACTTAGCGGTCCTCAACGCCCTGATCGCTCCCTTCGCCCCGCATTCATCCGATCGTGTGAGGACAGATCAAATACACCCGGAGGGCGGTCCGGACCCCACCGGCCCTCCGCCCGCGGCGCCCCGCCCGCCTGCGGCGATGTCCGCGGACCGCCGTACAGTGGCAAGGGCGCGTCGAGAGCGTGGGAATTCACGCGAGATGCACCCATACGCGCCATACGCGCCACCTGCGCGCCCTCACCGGGGGCGTACGGGGGCACGGCACAGTCGGAGCAGAGTCGAAGAGGAGCTGAGGAGCCGCCGTGAATGAGCTGCGCTTCGTCCACCTGGGCTTCGGGGCGGACGCCGTCGAGTATCAGGAGGCTTGGCAGGAGCAGCGCCGGGTCCACGCCGCCCGGTTCGCGGACGAGGTCCCGGACACCTGCCTGCTGCTGGAGCACCCGGCGGTCTACACCGCGGGACGGCGCACGGAGGACAGCGAGCGCCCCCTGGACGGCACGCCCGTCGTCGACGTCGACCGCGGCGGAAAGATCACCTGGCACGGCCCGGGACAGCTCGTCGGCTATCCCATCCTCAAGCTCCCGCGCCCCGTGGACGTGATCGCCCACGTCCGCCGGCTGGAGGAGGCGCTCATCCGCGCCTGCGCCGAGCTGGGCCTGGAGACCACGCGCGTCGAGGGCCGCAGCGGCGTCTGGGTGCTGGGCGACCCCGTCGAGCAGCGCCCGGCCATCGGCGGCCTGTCCCTGGACTTCGACCCCCGGCTGACGGACGAGGAGTTCGACCCCCGGCTGAACGGCCCGGAGTACGCCCCTTCGAACGCCGGCCAGCGCCGCGAGGACCGCAAGCTGGCCGCGATCGGCATCCGGATCGCCAAGGGCGTCACGATGCACGGCTTCGCGCTGAACTGTGATCCTGACAACACCTGGTTCGACCGGATCGTGCCCTGCGGCATCCGGGACGCCGGCGTGACCTCGCTCTCGAACGAGCTGGGCCGGCGGGTGTCCGTGGCCGAGGTCCTGCCCGTGGTGGAGAAGCACCTGCGGGAGATCCTGGAGACGGCGGAGCCGCTGCCGCGGGTCGTGGAGACCGCGGCGGGCTAGCCGGGCCGGCGCCGGCCGGTGGGGGCCGTGGGGGGAATGTGGCCCGGGTTCCATGAGTTGCCTTGGGCATACGAGTAAGAGCGTAGGAAATATCGGGCGTACCCTGGTGTCCGCCGAAGAATCGAAGCCATAGGGAGCCGGACGTGTCGGCAGTCGCACCCGACGGACGCAAGATGCTGCGCTTGGAGGTCCGGAACGCCCAGACCCCCATCGAGCGCAAGCCCGAGTGGATCAAGACCCGGGCGAAGATGGGCCCCGAGTACACCGAGCTGCAGGGCCTGGTGAAGCGCGAGGGTCTGCACACCGTCTGCCAGGAGGCGGGCTGCCCCAACATCTACGAGTGCTGGGAAGACCGCGAGGCGACGTTCCTCATCGGCGGCGACCAGTGCACCCGGCGCTGCGACTTCTGCCAGATCGACACCGGCAAGCCCCAGGCCCTGGACCGTGACGAGCCGCGCCGCGTCGGCGAGTCGGTCGTCACGATGGACCTGAACTACGCCACGATCACCGGCGTCGCCCGCGACGACCTGGCGGACGGCGGCGCCTGGCTGTACGCCGAGACCGTGCGCCAGATCCACCTGCAGACCGCCGGCCGCGAGGCCGGCCGCACCAAGGTCGAGCTGCTCGCGCCGGACTTCAACGCGGTCCCCGAGCTGCTGGACGAGGTCTTCGCCTCGCGCCCCGAGGTCTTCGCGCACAACGTCGAGACCGTCCCCCGGATCTTCCGCCGCATCCGCCCCGGCTTCCGCTACGAGCGCTCGCTGGAGGTCATCACCAAGGCCCGCGAGGCCGGCCTGGTGACCAAGTCCAACCTGATCCTGGGCATGGGCGAGGAGCGGGCCGAGGTCACCGAGGCCCTGCGCGACCTGCACGAGGCGGGTTGCGAACTCATCACGATCACCCAGTACCTGCGGCCGTCGCCGCGGCACCACCCGGTGGAGCGCTGGGTGAAGCCGCAGGAGTTCGTCGAGCTGAAGCAGGAGGCCGAGGAGATCGGCTACGCCGGCGTCATGTCCGGCCCCCTGGTCCGTTCGTCGTACCGCGCCGGCCGCCTCTACCAGCAGGCGATGGAGCGGCGCGCGGCGGCACCCTCCGCCCAGGCGGTCTGACCGGCTCCGACCTGCAGAGACGGCCTCCCGGCACGGCATTGGACGCGGCCCGCATCACCCCCCGTACGACGGTGGGGACGATGCGGGCCGCGTCAACGTTTCATAGGTGTTTGACCGAGAGGTCATGCGTTGGTAACACCGTTCGGTGACGATAGGGGCACGCACAGCAGTTCCCATGCACGGCGTTTCCCAGCACACTTCTCCGTCGGTACGCACCGCCAGCCCCCCGCTGCCCAATGATTCACTTCCGCTCCCGAGGGGACAACGACATGCAGGCCGCGCCCGCCCAGGCAGCGATGGCGACAGCCACCCGCGCCGCTTCCACCCTCCCCGCGACGCTCTCCGTCCGGCCCCCGTCCGTCACCGGGGCCCTGCGGGCCCTGGAGGGGCTGCTGATGCGCGGCGGCCAGCGCACCGCCCGGCGCAACGCCTGGACCGCGGTGCTGGAGGACCGCCGCCGCGCCAAGGACAGGCGCGAGGCGCAGCACGTGCTGGAGGCCGTGGCGGCCCCCGGTCCGCAGGCGACGTAAACTTCGCCTTATGGCGAGGAAGGCAACACCTGAGAAGCAGGGGCGACTGCAGCAGATCGTCCTGTCGTACAAGATGACGCGAGAGGCTGACCCGAAGGTCGGTCTCGTCGTCGCTGCCGTGGGCATCGTGACCCTCGGTGTCCTGCTCGCCGTGGGCTTCGCGATCGGCCACCCGGTCTACCTGGGCCTTCTGGGCGTCCTGCTGGCGTTCCTCGCGATGGCGATCGTCTTCGGCCAGCGCGCCCAGCGCGCCTACAACAGCAAGATGGAGGGCGTGCGGGGCGCTGCCGCATCCATCCTGGAGCAGCAGATGGGCCGGCAGTGGACGACCACGACCGCCGTCGCCTTCAACCGTGACGAGGACATGGTCCACCGGGCCGTCGGCAAGGCCGGCATCGTCCTCATCGGCGAGGGCAACCCCGGCCGGGTCAAGGGCCTGCTGGCGGCCGAGAAGCGCAAGATGGCGCGCATCGTGACGGACGTCCCCGTGCACGACTTCATCATCGGCAACGGCGAGGGCCAGCTGCCGCTGAAGAAGATGCGCACGACGCTGGCCAAGCTGCCGCGCGTGGTCCCCGGCGACAAGGTCACGGCGACCACCGACCGCCTGCGGGCGATGGGCGATCCCATGAAGAACATGCCGATCCCGAAGGGCCCGATGCCCAAGGGCATGCGGGCGCCGAAGGGCCGCTGAGGCGCGGACGGCGGGAAATCGAAGAGGGCGGGGCGGATCCTTTCGGATCCGCCCCGCCCTCTTTGTGATGTGTGTGCGGTCGGTCAGATCCGCACCTGTACGGCGCGGGCGAGGCGGTCGTGCAGGCCGCGGGTGTCGCGGTCCCAGATGACGGCCGGGATGACGACGGCGAGGAGTACGCTGCGGAACAGGACGCGGGGCAGCGAGAGGCGTCCGCCGCCCTCGCTGACGACGCGCAGCCCGAGGAGGCGCTTGCCGGGGGTGCAGCCGACCGTACCGACAGTGACGACACTGAGTACGAAGAAGATCAGCAGGGCCCAGTTGCCCGTCTGCTGGGGCTTGCCGTCCGCGAGGAGGGCGTAGGCGATGAGCATGCACAGCGCCCAGTCGATGAAAACGGCGCCGAAGCGCCGTCCGAGCGGGGCGATGGAGCCGGGCCCGTCCGCCGGGAGCCCGAGGCGCTCACCCCGGTGCCCGAAGTCGACGCCCATCTCCTCGGCGGCCGCGCGCGGGCCGGAGAGCCATGAGCCGATTGCTTGCCTGTTGTCCACCCGTCCAAGGTACTGCGCCCGCATTCGTTCCCTTCGGCCCGGGGTCGCACGTCCGTGTGACGCACCGGCCCCGCCACCGTATGCCGTATCCGCTTCCGCATCCGTTTCCGTATCCGCCCCACGACCGTGTTTCAGAGCACGTACCGGCCGCATCCCGGTTAACCTCGGCGAAACAAATGGGTCATGCCCGGGAAATCCCGTCTCTCTAGGGTCGGCCCCAGCGCGCACCACTGCATGGGAACTGCATCTGCGGAGCCTGCACGAATCCGCACAGGGACCGCGCCACCGAAACAACCCCGGCCGTTCACGGGCGGGCTAGGAGGAGTTGGATGTTCCAGAACGGCGACGACGCCAAGAAGTTCATCGCGGACGAGGACGTCAAGTTCGTCGACGTCCGGTTCTGCGACCTGCCCGGCGTGATGCAGCACTTCACGATCCCGGCTGCGGCGTTCGACCCGGCCGAGGAGCTGGCCTTCGACGGCTCCTCGATCCGCGGTTTCCAGGCCATCCACGAGTCCGACATGGCGCTGCGCGCGGACCTGTCGACGGCTCGTGTCGACCCCTTCCGCCGGGACAAGACGCTCAACATCAACTTCTTTATCCACGACCCGATCACCGGCGAGCAGTACAGCCGTGACCCGCGCAACATCGCCAAGAAGGCCGAGGCCTACCTCGCCTCCACGGGCATCGCGGACACCGCGTACTTCGGCCCGGAGGCGGAGTTCTACGTCTTCGACAGCGTGCGCTTCAACACCGCCGCGAACGAGTCCTTCTACCACATCGACTCCGAGGCCGGCGCCTGGAACACCGGTGCGGTCGAGGACAACCGCGGTTACAAGGTCCGCTACAAGGGCGGCTACTTCCCGGCCCCGCCGGTCGACCACTTCGCCGACCTGCGCGCCGAGATCTCCCTGGAGCTGGACAAGGCCGGCCTGCAGGTCGAGCGCCAGCACCACGAGGTCGGCACGGCCGGCCAGGCGGAGATCAACTACAAGTTCAACACGCTGCTCGCCGCCGCCGACGACCTGATGCTCTTCAAGTACATCGTGAAGAACGTCGCCTGGCGCAACGGCAAGACCGCCACCTTCATGCCGAAGCCGATCTTCGGCGACAACGGCTCCGGCATGCACGTCCACCAGTCCCTGTGGACCGGCGGCGAGCCCCTCTTCTACGACGAGCAGGGCTACGCGGGCCTCTCGGACACCGCCCGCTACTACATCGGCGGCATCCTCAAGCACGCCCCGTCGCTGCTGGCCTTCACCAACCCGACGGTGAACTCCTACCACCGCCTGGTCCCCGGCTTCGAGGCCCCGGTCAACCTGGTCTACTCCCAGCGCAACCGCTCCGCCGCCATGCGCATCCCGATCACGGGCTCCAACCCGAAGGCCAAGCGCGTCGAGTTCCGCGCCCCGGACCCGTCCTCGAACCCGTACCTCGCCTTCTCGGCCCTCCTCCTGGCCGGCCTCGACGGCGTCAAGAACAAGATCGAGCCCGCCGAGCCGATCGACAAGGACCTCTACGAGCTCGCCCCCGACGAGCACGCGAACGTCCCCCAGGTCCCGACCTCCCTCCCGGCCGTCCTCGACGCCCTGGAGCAGGACAACGAGTACCTCCAGGCCGGCGGCGTCTTCACCTCCGACCTGATCGAGACCTGGATCGACTACAAGCGCACCAACGAAATCGCCCCGATCCAGCTCCGCCCGCACCCGCACGAGTTCGAGATGTACTTCGACATCTAAGAGGCGAGGCCGGGCGGCCTGGGCGGAAGCCCTGAAAACGTGCTGTGACCTGCGAAAACTCTTCTCAGCAGTTCTCGCTGTCACCGCCTACCTTCCACCCCCTTGTGCACCCGGTGTGCACCGCTCGACTAATCCCCTGACTTGATGTCAGGAATGACAGCGAGGGCCGCTACCCCCTAGTCGGGGTAGCGGCCCTCGCTCCTTGTCCAGACTCTGGATACAGTGGCGGCCTTCTTGGGTCTCCTAGTAATGAGCCAGGCCGGTGACCAGAGGCGATAGGTGCCGCAGGTCGCCGACCTGACCTTTTGGTGATGGCTGGCGATGGGGTGCAACGGTCTTGATCGGGCGTCTTGCGGACTGCGTGCGGACTGCCAGGACTGGCTCACGTGCCGCTGCAAGAGAGCGTGGACGGTAGGCCGGCCCCACACGGTCCGGCTGCCCGCCCAGGACTCACGTGATCATCAGCGAGTACCACTCGGTCCGTGCACCGACCGATCGAGGCTCGCAAGCACCACGAACCCATGATCGAAGGCGGTTGTGCCGCGCGGCACCGTTCTGGCAAGTCGGCGCCATGCACGAGACGTTTTGTCCAGCTTGCGACGGCTCTTGATACGTCCGCTCACGCCATCGCCATCGCTGCCCAGGCACACTCATCTCAGCCGAAGGCCCATCGCGAGGTGCTGCTGATAGCAACTCCTTGTGAGGACTGACAGCAAGATCGCTTCGTAGCGGGACGACGAGCCTGTCATGTCGCGTGGTCATGTTCGGTCATATATGAGGCGGTTAGTCCCGCACCGCAGGGCACCCCTGCCGGCCCGCCACCCGGCAGCGCAGGAACCGGAGTGGTACAGAAGACAGCGCCGCTCCCGCCTTGGTGATCCACAACTGGCAGGGTCGGCCCATCAGTTCCCAGACTTCCAGGGCCCGTTGTCAGACCTGGCGGATACTCTGCGGAGTTATGACAGGAGTCTCTGACGGGCCTCGTGACCGGCGGCGGGCGTTCAACAGCGATGAGCGCGTCGCGTTGTTCCTCGCCGCCGACGGGCAGTGCTCAGGATGCGGTCAAGAGCTGCCTCCGGGCTGGCACGGAGACCACGTGCAAGCGTGGTCCAAAGGTGGACCAACGGACGTCGTGAATGGGCAGGCGCTCTGCCCGGGGTGCAACGTGAAGAAGGGAACGACTTCTATGGCAGATGCGTTCGGACTGCGCGAGTGGCAGCAGGAGGCTCGTGAGCGCTACCACGGCCGTAATGGCGGCGAGAGCGGCAACTTCCTGGTCGTGGCCACTCCAGGAGCGGGTAAGACCACCTTCGCACTGACCATTGCTCAGGATCTGATCGAGCAGAGGACTATCAGTCGCCTCGTGGTGGTGGTTCCCACTGCACATCTGCGCCGTCAGTGGGCTGAAGCCGCCCACAAAAAGGGAGTGCAGCTCGACGATACCTTCGTGAACAAGAATGGGACCGTGGGCAGCGACTACGACGGCGTCGTGGTCACGTACCAGGCCGTAGCGTCCTCGCCGCTCCTGTGGCGCAAGTTGACTTCCGACCGCGCCCTCGTGGTCTTCGATGAGATCCATCACGCAGGCGACGGAGAGAACCTCATTTGGGGACAAGCCCTCAAGGATGCCTTCGAGCTCGCCACTCGCAGGCTACTGCTCTCCGGAACCCCGTTTCGTAGCGATGCAAAACCGATCCCGTTCGTGCACTACGAGAACGGTCGCGCCATGCCCGGGTACAACTACGACTATGGTATGGCCCTAGCAGACGGCGGCGTGGTGCGTCCGGCAGTCTTTCCGGCCATGGACGGTGAGTCCAAGTGGCGTCGTTCTGGCGAGCTGGCCACCACGTCCATCACTCTGGCCGAGACCGACGAGAAGACTGTCCCCCCTGCGCTGCGCGCAGCCCTTGATTGGAACGGAGAGTGGATTCCTTCAGTACTCACTGAAGCACATGCCGCCTTGACGCAGGCTCGAATCGACACCCCGGATGCAGGTGGCCTGGTGGTCGCCAGTGACCAGAGCGCTGCACGCGCCTACGCTGCGATTCTCGAACGAATTACGGGCGAGCGACCAGCTATCGCCGTGTCGGACGATCCCGAGGCATCCAAGGTCATCAAGGAATTTGCTGCCTCCAGTCAGCAATGGATCATTGCGGTGCAGATGGTGGCCGAGGGCGTGGATATTCCGCGACTCGCGGTAGGTGTATACGCCTCGCGTGTACGCACGCAGATGTTCTTTATCCAAGTGGTCGGGCGCTTTGTTCGGATGCGGGGCGAAGAGGATGAAACCACTGCACGAGTATTCATCCCGTCTATTGAGCCGCTTCTGTCGTATGCGAGAGACATTGAGAAGACCGTGGACGCGGTGCTGGCCGATGAGGAGAAGCGGGTCCGTGAGTCCCAGGAAGGTGACGACGATCCCGATAAACCTCCGTCACTGATCCCGACCATCGAGGTGATCGGATCCTCGATTGCAAGGCATCACGCCACCATCGCGAATGGTGAGGCCATCACAACGGAGGAGAAGGTTAAGGCCGAAGCTGTATTGAGTGCTGCCGGATCTGCCCTCCCGCGAAGTATGACTCCCGAAGCCGTTGCACTCGTTCTTCGCCTCGGTGGCCAAGCAACCCCTGTGCCCCACCAACGGAACGCGACGCCCACGCACGCGACACTCTCCGACCGGAAGAAGGATGTCCGGCTATTGATTAGGAGGAAGGTCAGCAAGCTGTCGATCATGAGGGGCGTCCCTCACTCGCACATCCACAGCGAAATGAACCAACATTTGGGCAACAAGGTCACCGATGCCCCGCTGGATTCGCTTTACAAGCGAGTTGACATGCTGGACGGCTGGTTGAAGGAGGAAGAATGAGCCGATCAGACGGTAACGCCGTGTTGGTCAACGTCCTAAGTTCGTCTGTCCGTTCCACTCTCAACGGGATGGAGACCGCCCCAGGCTTGATCCGGCGTGTGCTGGAAGAAGGATCGTGGCGACAGTTCACGACACCTCGGGGCGAGGAGGTTACACACAACACCTTCGAGTCGTTCGTAACCACGGCACCCACTGGCGGACTGGGGCGAACGCTGGATGACGTCGTGCGTCTCATCGGTGACGATGAGGACACACTCGACCTGCTCGCGCGAGCGCTTGACGTCCCGGTCGATAGCCTGCGTGAGCCTGAACGGCGGGCTGCTGAGATCGACCTGGTCCAGCGCGACGCACGCGACTTTGGTGCGTACACTCGCTCAGGAGGATGGCGCTTCGGCCTCTTGGTGGCTCGTAACGTCCAACCGGGCTCAGGGCAGGGGAAGAAGTCGGGATCTTCTCTTGACGAGAACAATGAGGTTACGAAGGTGTCGGCAAAGGATTTTGCTGACATGGCAGGAACAAAACCCTCTCGTGTGATGCGTTTCTACCGGGCGTGGGAGCGTGCGGCAGAGGCTCGTGTCGTTCCAGCCTCTGAGGATCTCGCCCCCGGTGTAGATGTCGAACTGCCCGATGGTGAAACGTGGAGTGAATATTTCACGAGCGCCGAACGCAGCACAGATAGGCGCCAGAACATTGCTGCGGAGGCCGAGGCGGCGGGCACCAGCTTCGTGGGGGCTCTCCACGTTGCCCATCATCCGAGCGACCTCCGGACTGCAATTCTCGCGGACGCAAAGACGGCAGAAGCTGCACGCGAAGCCTTGATGCAAAGGCTAGGGGAAGACCCAGAACTTCAGGCTGCCATGGCACGGACCGTAGCTGAAGTCCCTCAGCTGAAGAAGGCAGTGGCTGCAGAGACTAGGCGGACAGACCAGCTCGACTATGTCCGCAAGATCGCGGAGCAGGGGAATTTTAAAACCCCAGCGGGCCAGATCATCGAAGCCTCCGTTGAGGTGAAATCCGAAGCAGAGCGCCAATTGGCACAAATTGAGCACTTGGCGGACGTCAACCCGGCTGAGTCAATCACTGAGGCGTACGAGACTGTCCAGCAGCTCATCGCCGAGTCGATCAAGGCTGACCCGGCAGTCAACATTCGGGAGCGTCAGGCCAGGTTCTACAGCAATGTACAGAAGGCTTCGAAAGCGTTCGAGCAACTGGATCTGAACGATTTGGCCGACATGTACGAGGCCGATATGGTCGAGAAATTGGAGAGCCTTCAGAGGAGCGTGGAGGCGTGCCTCGAAAGCCTCAGGAAGGCAGGTCCTCGTCCCGCCCTACGCGCAGTCGGTGGAGCGTGATGCCATCGTCCTGCAGGTGTCCGTTGTCGAAGTGAGTGCTTCGCTGGCGGGGCGTGCTCTCCCCGTGACGAGCATCGAGTATCACCACCTCAGCGGCGAGGTAGTGGTGGGGCCGAACCATGGCCGGATTCCGCTCGCCCTGCTGCGTGGCGCTGTGTTCCCTAATCAGCGCCACGTGGCAGAAGGCCCAGTCCAGCCTGCGGCGGCTTAACCTGAACTGCCAGCTGATGCAACCGTGCGGCGTGGAGCACCTCCCTCGCGAGCAATTAGGAGCCCTGTCCCCAGCCGTCCAGCGAGACTTGCGGACCGCCAGCCAGGTAATGGTGAAGAGCCCTGGCGGTGGTATCGACGAATTCCTCTGGGACGGCGTCTACGCCCACCCACTGCACCTGGGCGTGCTTCTTCGGTTCGCGATTTTCGGGTTCACCGGCCCACTCGTGGGTGACGAAGACGACCGTGAGAAAGCCGTTCGGGGCCTCCACGCCCCAGGCGCCGTGGATGACGTGGGCGACCTTGAGCGCTGCCGGCTTCACGGTCAGGCCGGTCTCCTCATACAGCTCGCGAACCGCCGTTTCGGTGATGGGTTCGCCGGGCTCGCTCTTGCCGACGGGGAGGTCCCACTTGCCCTTTGCGAATTTGGCCTGGTCACTGCGCTGGAGGAGGACCACGCGGTTGGTGGTCTTGTCGTGGACGATGACGGCGGCGACCAGCAGGGTCATGGATTCCAGGGCGGGCTTGAGCGCCTTGGGCTGGTCATCGGTTGTCGGCTGAGCCACGGGGGTCCCTTCGTCGGCCGGGTTGGTGGGCATGTTAGGCGAGCGCCTCCCGGGCGCGGCGGGCGAGATCGGCTGCGCCGGGCACTTTGCGCCGTTGGTAGATCACCAGGGTCGATCGGATGGAGGTGATCGCCTTGCGGGTGCGGTCGGAGGTCATGCCCTCCATCAGCGTGAGGGCCTGGTTCCAGGCGGCGACGGCCTCATCGGCACGGGCCTGGGCGGCGAGGCTGTCGCCGAGGTCGGCATAGGTGAGGGCGTGGACGCGCTTGTACTTCTCGGGATCCCAGCGGACGAGCGCATCGCGGTGCTGTTGCTCGGTACCGAGGTGATCGGCGAGGTCGGTGAGCGTACGGGCCGTGTGGCTTGCGACGGTGCCGGCGGCCGGCCCGCTGACGAGGGAGAAGCTGGGTTGGGGGCAGTCGTCGCGGAGCAGGGCGTCCTCGGCTGCGAGCAGGGCGCGGGCCGCTGCGGACCTCGCGTCGACTGCGGCGAAGGCGCGGGCGTGAGTGATGTGGAGCAGTGCCTCGGTCTGGCCGTCGACGTGGCCGAGGCCGCGGCTGAGGGCTCCTTCGACGAGGTCGACGCAGTGGTGGGGCTGCTTGAGGCTGAGGGCCTGGTGAGCGAGGGCGCGCATCATCCAGGCGGCGTGGCCGTGCGGGTCGGCTTCGCAGGCGAGCTGGTAGCCGACCTGGTAGTAGCGCTGGGCGGCGCCTTCCTGGCCGAGGTCGTGGTGCTTCCAGCCCGCGAGGTATGCCAGCTCTGCGACGGCGCCGAAGGCGGCACGGCGTAAGGCATCGGAGGGGAAGCGGGCGCGGAGCATGGGGGAGGCGGTGTCGGCGAGGTAGGCGGTGACGGTGGTGAGCCCGTGGCCACCGCCCAGGCGTTCGTCGGCCGCGCTGAACGCGGCGGTGATCTGGCGGACCACCTCGACGTCCTCCGACCCGACCAGGGACCTACCGGTGCGTGCGCGAAGCATGCGGGATGCCGCCTCGTGGTCGTAGGCCAGGGGCATCGCCACGCCTGCGGTGGTAAAGGCGGCCACAGCCAGGAAGCGGCGTCGCTCGACGTCGGCGCGGCCGAGGTCGGTCGCTGTGACGACGGGATCGGGGTCGTCGGGGACAGTGACTTCGGGGTCGCGCAGGCCGATCTCGGTGAGGGTGATGGTGCGGCCGGCCCTGCGCGAGAGAGCTTCCGCCAGGTAGTGACCGGTCTGACCAGTGGGCTGCCGGGTGCCGTTCACCCAGTGGGAGATCGCCGACTTGTTGGTTTGGATGATCTCGCCGTTCTCCGCAGCGATCCGGCGCACATCCCTGGCCAGCGCTTCGTACGTGCAGCCGATCGCGTCGATGACCTCGCGCAGACGGATATTGGGTCTGTTGGGTGCCGCCATGACCTCCTCCGTCCTGGGGCTGTAAACCGCGTATACCGCTTGGCCTCGCCTTCACCGTACCCACTGTGCGTGACCGCCGGTTCACTTAATCGCAGCCGCCTGGAACTGCCCGAACGCATCCTGGCTCTCCCCTCGGCAGCTCCCTGCCCGACTGACTGGCGGCCTATGAAGCCGCAGCGGGCCCCCGGCGCCCACCAGTTGTCTCCTCGCCGTGCCGGCGGCCCGCTGCATCCATTCCCGAAGGAGACGACGGTGACGTACAAGTCCCGTACAACCAGCGACAGGAAGCCCCGTGGCGACTGGCTGGGCGTGACGCTCGGCTGGATCTGGGCTCTCGGCACGCTCGCGGCGGCGAGCGGCCTGACCACCATCGTGGGCCATGACCTGACCCATCGCGCGGATGGTGTCGCGGCGGTGTCGTGGCCGGAGGTCCACTGAGATGGCGGAAACATCGAGCGCCTCCCTGGCGGCCGCGGATGTCTTCGCCTACGCGGACCGGCAGATCGAGCAGGCCGCGGCCAGGCTGTGGCCGGGGGCCGCGGTGCGGCTCGGGGTGCACACGCCGAGCGTGACGGCCTACGTCCGTCGAGTTCAGGTGGATGAGCGGGACCTGTTCGCCAAGGTCTCACTGCTGGGCCTGTCGCTGGTGTCGGTGCTGCGAGGTACGGCCGGGGACTGGGCCCAGGTCCGGGCCGCCCAGGCGGCTTACCAGGGCTCGCCGGGCACTCTGCTGGAGCGGGAAGCCCGGGGACTGGACATCCTGCGCGAGGAGGCCGGAGTGCTGGCCTGCCGCGTCGCCGGGCTCCAGAGTGGCGTGCTGTTCACCGAGCAAGTGACGGGCCCGACGCTGGCCGACCTGCTGGCCAAGGAGCCCCACCGCAGTGGCGAGCTGATGACCCGCGTCCTGGTGGAGCTAGCGGGTCTGCAGCGGCCCGCGATCGCCAAGTCCGTGGACGAAGTGGCGATCGTCGAACGGGGCATTGGGCCAACCTTTCACCGCAAGTTCAACGGCATCAGCGGCCCGACCTACCTGCGTAAAGCGGGGCAGACGGGTGAAGTGCTGGCGGGCATGGTGGGCAGACTGCGACGGCTGCGACCGGCTCCGGCGGCCGGGCGGCGGCCGGTGGTCTACGGCGACCTCAAGCCGGACCACGCGGTCTTCCCCGGTGGCCCCGAGGACCGTCCGGTCTTCCTCGACCCGGCCCTCGCCCGCGGCCGGCCCCAGACAGATGCGGCGAAGCTGGTCTCGCGGACGGTGCTGAACCTGGTCGCCTCACCTCCGGACCGGGCAGCGGCCAAAGCGGTTGTTGGCGGCATCGAGGTCTTCGTCGACGTGATGACCGCCGACCTCGGGCCCGACGAGCGAGCCGCATGGATCAAGCACCTGGTGGTGTTGTGGCTGATGGACACCACCAACATCCTCAGCACCTACCTGACCTGCCCAGCCAACCTGCCCTTGCCCGAGCACGCCGTCAAAATCACCCATCAGGCCATGTCGGTGTGCACCCTGCTCGACCGCACCACCGCGAACCTGCTCGCCGGGGCAGACCCGCGGGCGGTGTGGCGGCTCGCCCTGGCTGACGTGGCGAAGGCGGCCGACCGGTGACGCCACCGCTGACGCCACCGCCGGTCGGCGCGGTCGGAGTAATCGGCGCCGGAGCCGTCGGCCAGAGCGTGGCCATGCTGTTGGCCGCCGGAGGCTGGTGCGAGTCCGTCCGCATCGTCTCCCGCACCGGGCTCTCGGCCCGGGCCCTGGTGACCGATCTGGAGGACATGTGCCAGGTCACCGCCTCCTCCGTCCGGGCGGTCCACGTCACCGACGCCGGACAGCTCGCCTCCTGCGAAGCGGTGGTCGTCTGCCCGCGGGGCGATTTCACCAACACCACCCGCACCGACATCCGGATGGCCGGCCTGAACGCCAATGCCCCCGTCATCGCCGACCTCGCGCGGAAACTGGACCAGTACCAGGGACTCGTGGTCATGGTGACCAACCCCGTCGACGTCCTCACCCGCCTGTTCGCCGAGGTCTCCGGCTGCCCCCACGTGTACGGGGTCGGCTCGAACACCGACACCGCCCGCTACCGCCTCGCCCTTGCCCGCCTCCTGGACGTGCCCCCGCAGGCCGTGGTCGGCCACGTGATCGGCGAGCACGGCGACCAGGCCGTGGTGTGCGCGTCGGCTACCCGCGTCGGTGACCTGCCCGTGCCGGTGCCCCTGCGGCACGTCCGCGACGAGCTGAGCGACCGGCCCCGGCGGATCAACGCAGAGCTGGGCCGTACCCGCTGCGGCCCAGCCGGGGCGGTGATCGCTGCCCTCCGCGCAGGCCTGGGCCTGGACGACGCGGTTACGGAGTTGTGCGTCAACCACGAGGGGAGGTGGAGGGGAATTCCGTTGCGCTTCACCGCCGGAACCCCGACCGTGTGCCTCCCCCGGCTGGACGCCGCCGAGGCCCGTCAGCTGATAGCCGCCGACGCCAAGCTCCGTGATGCCTACGAGCCCCTGGCCCGCCTGTACCTCCCCGCGCACCCCCGACAGAAGGAGAAGACCGCAGTGCCTCAGACCGCTGTCCGTATCGCCACGGCCACCCAGGCCGCGACCGTCACCAGCAACAGCCCGGTGGTCACAGACTGGGCCCTTCGCTACTTCGGCCCCTGGTGGAATGCCACCAGCACCGCCCCGGACACCAACGCAGCAGTGATCACCGACGTCAACGCCGGCCGGGTCACCGAGATCGCCCAGCGCGTGGCCGACCACCCCCACGAGAAGACCGTCTACGCGAACTCGAACATGCTCTTCGACCAGGACGACGACGGCACCGTGGCCGCTTCCCAGCCCGACGAAAAGCTCGTCTACCGGGCCGAGCCCGGCGGGCCCCTGCGCATCTACGGGTGTGAAGACATTCCTGTCGCCCTGGCCACCGCACGGCTCACCCGCGAGGTCGTCCGCGGGCAGCTCCTGGCGGACGGCTGGTCGATCCTGCACGCCTCCGCCGTCGTCCGCGACGGGCAGACCGTGCTGACCCTGGGCGACAAGGGCGCAGGGAAGACCACCACCGCCCTCCTCCTGGCCCGTGCCGGCTGGCAGCTGCTGGCCAACGACCGCGTCTTCATCCGTCGCGAGGACGACCGACTGCGGGTCCTGCCCTGGCCGTCGGCAGCCGCCATCGGCCTGGGCCTCCTCGATGCCCTCGGCTGGTACGACCAGGTCCGCGAACGCGTCCAACGGGGTGAACAGCTCCACCCCACCCAGCACCAGAAGGTGACCGACGCCCTCCACTCCGGCAGCCGCACACCCCTGTGGAAGGAGTCCGGCAAGGAGCTGAAGCCGCAGTTCTTCCCCGACCAGCTTCACTCCTGGCTCGGCCTGACCCTGGCTACCGAAGGCCACTCGGCCCGCATCCTCTTCCCCCAGATCACCCCCGGAGCCGAACCCACCGTCCTGGACGAGGAGCGCACCGTTCGCGACGCCGACTTCTTCACCGCCGGTACCGAAGACCGCTACCCCGACGTCTTCGGCCTCCTGCCCTCCGACCTCCCCGACACTCAGCCTCTGCTCGAACTCCTTGGCGAACTTCCCCGGAACGTCCTGTCCCTGGGGCACGACGTGAAGGCAAACACCGACTTCCTCACCCGGGTCGCAGGCTCGACCGCATGAACGAACGATGGCGGGGATGCCCCACGGCATTTCCGCCATCGTCGCCATCAGAGAGATCAACTGCCTGGACGGCACCCCCGTGATGTCGTTGGGCGCACATGTGCCGCTATCGATGTCGTCGGCGTTCCTCAGCCCTCGCATTCACCGTCATGACGGGAGCCTGTGACGCGGAAGGCGTGGTGAATATGCCGCTGGCGGCGCTTCGCCTGCGTGCTGCCTGCACACGCTTGCTCGGTTGGGTGGTGATACGCCAGATGAGGACCTGAGCGGGATGCTCGGCGGTGTCGAGGTCGCGTTCGGCAGCGGCTTCCGCCAAGAGCTGGCGGGGGCTGCGGCCGACGGTTTCGGCGCGGGCGAGAGTTGTGGTCAGCGCAACCCAGGCGGGGTCGGCCAGGACGCGGTCGGCGTGGTTGGGGATGGTCGCACGAAGGTCCTGCTCGAAGCGGCCGGCGGTTGTGGCACGTGGTGCGCGGAGGGCGAGGTCCGCCAAGGCCGGTGTGGCGGTCTGCTGGTAGGCAACCTGTAGATGGTGGAAGGCTTCCTCGGCCGCTGCGGCCTGCTGTTCGTGGCCGCGTTGTTCATGCCACTAAGCGGCGGCGCGGGCCAGATGCACGGTGGCGAAGAGCAGGGCGACGGCGAGCCCGCCCGGCTCGCTGGAGGCGTAAGCCAGTTCTTTGGCGGCCTTGCACAGGCCGATGGCGGCTTGGTGGTCGGCGCGGGTGGCCGAACGGCGGGCACGATTGAATGCCATCGCCGCCGCCCGCAGTTCTGTCCGGTGTGGGCCGGTCGTGGCACTGGCGATGTTGTACAGGGCATCGCCAAAGGCGGCCAGGTAGCCCTGGGCAGCGGCATCATCACTGGATCCGAGAACGGTGTACGCCGCCTGCAGTGCGGTAGTGGTGTGCCGCCATGGCTCGTCGGGATCCGCCGCATGCTGCGGACGGTCGGCCACTTCCCGGGCAGGGAGGCGTTCGCGTAGGCGGTTGATGGAGAGGTCGGGAGCGAGTTTGGAGCCGCCGTACCAGACGGGTTCGCCGGCCGCGTTGGTGTCGCCAGGTGCGGCGAGGCTGTAGCCGATCACGTCGCCGGTCTCCGGACCGAGGCGTGTTTTGACCTTGATGCCGAGGGACCGCAGCACGGTGAAGTAGTCGGTTTCGTTGCGTACGGCGGCGGCGACCGCGTACGCCTGCTCGCGCAGCCACTGCCGTGCTGTGACCGTCTGGCCGTGCCGCTCGGCCTTGGCGCGTTCGGCGCCGGTGGGGGTGCGGGGCGCGGTGAAATCACCGGACTTCAGGCGGCGCAGGCCGAACTCGGCCTCGATCTTGCGGCACTCGGCCTGGGCCCGCTGTCCGTCGCGGTGGGTGCGGGGCCGGCGCCCGTCGGCGCGGACGGTGGTGGCCATGATGTGGATGTGGTCGTCCGCATGCCGTACGGCGATCCACCGGCACGCCTTCTCGTCGCCCTCGGGGGCGATGCCTGTGGCCGCGACGACGCGGCGGGCGACTTCGGCCCACTCGGCGTCGGTGAGGTAGCGATCGCCGGGGGCGGTGCGTACGGGGCAGTGCCACACGTGCTGCGGCGGCTTCTTGCCACCCAGCTCGCGCGTGCGCAGGTCGACGTGGTGGTCGAGGCGCCTGGCGAGCTGGCTCTGGGTGGCTTCGGGGTCACGGCCGGGGTCGGGGGCGCCTGCCATATCCCAGGCGGCGACGATGTGCTGGTCGGTGTGCTCGTCCCGTCGGCCCGGGCCAAAGAGATAGTTGATCAGTCCGCAGGTGCTGGAGCCGGTGGATACATCAGGCACCACGGCTTTCCCCTTCTACCAGAAGCTGGTCGATCAGCCGGTAACTGCTCTCGGCCGTCCGCTCGACGCGAGCGAGCACAGCCTCGGCCTGCTCGGGAACGGTTCCTCGGTGAATGGCTCCGGTTATCTGATTGAGGTTGCGGCCGACGCGGTTCAGCGCGACTGTGTGAGCCTCGACGGCCTCGATCAGCGGGCGGACAGGATCGTCCTCCGGGCTGCCGACCATGCCCGCCTTGCCGAGCGCGACAGCGAGCGCGGCGTCGCCGACGAACCCGGCGAACTTCTGACCGCGCCGCTCGGCCTCCTCGGCGATGATGCGGACCGCGGTCGGGGTGAAGCGGATGGTCTTTTCCTGATCGCGCTTCTCGGTGGTGCGCTTGCGGTTCATCAGTGCAGGTAGCGCCGGGGCGTCGGGCTCGCGCCACGAAGGCTGCTCGGCAGGCGGTCGGGCACCGGCATGCTGCTCGGGGTGCGGGGCGGCGCGGTCGCTGACGGGTGTGGTGCTGGGCTCGGTCGTCCCCTCCCCGGGCTCGGGCGCCCCCTGGCGCCCGGCCTTCTCCTCCGCCACCCCTGGAACGGGGGCAAGCGCGGACGAAGCCTCGTTAGAGGCTCGTTCGCTCCAGCTTGCTGCTGTTCGGCGGGCCAGCCTGAACAGTCCCCTGCGGTGGTGGGAAGGCGCGTCGTTCACGTTGTTGTCGTGCATGGTGATGCTCCGGTGTGGCATGGGGCAGGGCTTCGTCACGTCCGTCGCATCCGTCCCATGGCTGGTCAGGACAGGTACGGACTCGAGTGCAGGTACGGACATCTCCGTCCCGGTGAGGAAGTCCGTCCCCGCGCTGACCTGCGCAGGGACGGACGGGACGGACTGAGACGGGCCCAGGGGGAGGTAGGTCAGCGGGTGGGCTTGGGGCCTGCGATGCCGCCGGGCGGGCCGACGGGCAGCGACCCGGTCGGAGGAACGGGCGGCTTGCCCTGGCCTGGACGTACGGGCGCGAACTCGTGCCCGACTGCGGGGGCCGGCTGGGCGGGGGTGGGGCAGTAGCGGGCCCAGGCGTCGAGGAACTGGTTGCGGACGTACGCCTTGGCCTGACGGCCCTGCTCGAAGCGGTGATTCGCCGGGCGGATACCGAAGTCCTTCAGCAGCGCCGACAAGTGGAAGGCGGTCAGCCCCTTGGTGCCGTAGTCCGGCCATGGAGATTCAGCGTCTGCCAGGAGAGCGGCCAGCAGATCCTGCGAGCGCAGAGCCTCCTTGTTGCCCTCCTGTTCGAAGATGCGGTGGATATCACGCAGCAGCCGCGTCTTCAGGGTCGTCTGCTCATCCTGGACGGCCTCGTGCCGAGTCATCGCCAAGCAGGCCGCACGGGCCTTCGCGGGCCAGTGGCCGCCGGCCAAGTCGGCGACGATGACCAGCGGCTCCCAGGTATCCGCCGCCCGGTCCTCGACCGGCATCTTCGGCACCAGACGGCCGGCAGCCTCGCGCAGCGGCGTCAGCCACGCGGCCAGCCGGTCGCGCACCGCGTGCAGTTCAGGCACGGAGTACCGGGATCGGAACGGTGTGATCCGCTCGCCGGGCTTGCGCTTCTGCATGCGCAGCACGACCGCCCGGTCCATGATCGTGTCGGGCAGGTCGCCGATCCCCGCGAGCGCGGCCATGGCGAAGGTGGGAAACGCCGTCGGCTTGTGCTCCGGCCCGGAGATGCGCCAGGCGGGCCGGTTGCGCTGGTGCCCGGCGTTCAGCAGGCCACGTAGGTCCTCCTTCTCGCCCGCCTTGGGGCCGAAAATGGTGTCGGCCTCGTCCACCAACAGGGTCGGCGGGTTCTTGCCGATGACGCGGAAGACCACCGCCGGCGAGGTGTTCACCGTCATCATCGGCTGGTGCACCGTCTCGTGGAGCACGTCCAGGACACGGGACTTGCCGCACCCCTTGGTCGGTCCCACCACCGCCAGACGCGGCGCGTGCTGGAGGGCGGGCTGGATGTGAGAGGCCGCCACCCACAGCGTGACCGCCGTCAGAGCCTCCTCACTCGGCAACACTACGTACCGGCCGATCGCCGCCTGCAGTTCGTCCAGCAGCTCCGCCCCGTCACCGGCCGCCTCGGCGCCTGCGCGCCCACAGTCTCCGGTCCCCGAACCGCCGTCCGGGACCGCGGTCCCGCTCCGCACCTGCTCGGTCCCCACGGACTGTTCGGGACCACGGTCCCCTGCCGCACGGTCCCCCGCGGTCTGGGGACCGGTCCCCTCTTCGGGCTCGTGGGGCCAGGCCGCGCCCTTCGGCCGCAGCGGAGCAAGACTGTGGTGCGGTCGGTCCCCGGTCCCCGCGCGATGGGACCGGTCCCCGGCATCTGTCCGCTGCCCGGGGACGGCCACGGGCGGCCAGGCAACTTGGGGCTTGCTTTCCGCGTTGGCGGACGCACTCGAAGTGCGTGAGGACGTAGAGTCCTCCATAGACATTCCTCTCTGGTGAGGGGCAGGACGGGCAAGGTCCCGCCCCTCACTGGCTCATTCGTTCAGGGATGGGCGATGCGTGGGGGATTCTCCGGCCCCCGGCGTTGACGCGCCGAGGGCCGCTCTGCTCCCCCATGAGTCATGCCGTGAGGTCGTACAAGGTCTGCTGGTCGAGCCAGGCGTCGACCTCGCGCCAGCGATAGCGCAGGTGACGGCCGACCTTGTGGACCTTCGGGCCGATACCCCGGTACTTCCACTGGTAGAGAGTCTTCACCGGCACCCCGAGATAGGTAGCGATCTCAGCAGGCGTGGCGAGCGGGCCGCGCGCGACGGTCGTGGCGGGGCGAGGGAATCCGTTGGGCAAGGGCACTCCATATCGGTTGCAGGCGACGGGCATGGGCAAGAAAGCCACACACGCCGGGCTCTGTCCATATGCGTCTTTAGGCATTCCTCGGCACCCGCGAATGGCGGGGCAACCGAAGAGGACATAACCGTAAGACCGGATCACCGGTTGACCAAAAAGCTCGCCGCCCGTCCGGTTCTCCCTCGAAAATCCGCGTAGGCGTTCAACGACCCGTCGCCGGGGAAACAGCAGGCCAGTAGCCTCTGCGGTGACTACCAACGCCTCTCACCACCGCAACGGCGCGGGACAGTACCGCTCGACTACCGATACGCCGGAAGGCCCAGCCTTGGCAAATATCCCGCGCCTGCAAGTTCTGTAGAGTTTCAGAGCTAACTATTGCCATAGCCGCCGATTTCGAGTTACAGCTATCCGTCATGGCTACTTACCCCATCGAAATCGGACCGGCCGGAATCGACACGGCCCGCAATATCGAGGCGGCCCGTGTGGCGTGCCGCCTCACCCAGCGGCAGCTCGCCGAGCGCTGCACTGCCCTGGGCCGCCCGATGACCAACATCGCTGTGAGCCGCACCGAACGTGGCCGTCGCCGTTGCGACGTCGACGACCTGGTCGCCATCGCCGCCGCCCTCGACATATCCCCTGGTGCTCTGCTGCCCCAGTGGGTGGCTCGCGGTGTCGTCTCCCACTCCGCGGCCCGGACCTTCAGCCCCATGCAGGAGGCCCTTCTTGGCTGAGCCGTACGACCGCTGGCACAAGAAGCGCCCGCAGCCCGGTGACGAGAAGTGCAAGACCCACGGCAAAGTGCCGTCCCGTGAACACGGGCGCGGAAAAAGGTGGCTGGCTCGGTGGCGTGACCCCGAAGGGCAGCAGCAGAGCGAGAGCTTCGATCGCTACGAGGACGCGCGCCAGCATCTGACGCGGATGCTCGGGGCCGTCGACGACGGCACGTATATCGCCCCGAGGAAGGGCGACACGCTGCTCAAAACGATCGCTGAGCAGTGGCTGGCGAACCAGACATTCGGCAACCCCCGGACGTACCACCAATACGAATCCCGCGTCCGCAACCACATCGTCGGACCTCTGGGGAATCTCAAACTGCGGGAGGTCAAGGCGTCCACGGTCCAGACGTGGATCAAGCGCCGGCTACAAGTCCTCGACGAGACCACAGTCGGCCTGGTCTTCACCCATCTGTCGTCAATCCTGGCCATGGCGGTAGACGACGACCTGATCCCGAAGAACCCCTGCGAGACCGGGTCGGTCAAGCGCGTGAAGCCCAGGAGGTCGAAGAAGTCGGCCAAAGACGTACCGCTCTCCTGGGAACAGACGGACGACCTGCGCAAGCAGCTGCCCGACCGATATCAGGCCACGGTCGACTGCGGCCGAGGGCTCGGGATGCGGCAGGGCGAGATATTCGGCTTCAGCCCGGACGACGTGGACTGGTCGGAGGAGGACAAGACCGTCCGCATCTGTCGCCAGATCACGCATCACCGCGGCACGCTCGTCTTCGCTCCGCCCAAAGGCGGCACCAAGGACGACCCGAAGGACCGGTACGTCCCCCTCGACAAGGATTTGGCGACACGGTTGCGCGAGCACATGCGCGTGTTCCCACCGGTCGAGGTCACACTGCCGTGGCTGGAGAAGGACGGAGAGCTGGTCACCGTACGTCTCATGTTCACCACGCGTGAGCGCAAGGCCCTCAACGGGAACTACTTCAACTACCTCTGGAAGGCGGCCCTGGAGGCCATCGGCGGCATCAAGGCGGTGAACGACAAGCCGGTCGGCAAGGGCCGCAAGTGGGAGGCATGCCGCGACAAGATGATGCATGCCCTACGGCACCTGTTCGCCTCGGAGGCGATCAACGAGGGCGTTGACGTCTACACACTCGCCGACCTGCTCGGCCACGAAGACCCGGCCTTCACACTCCGCCGCTACGTGCACCGCGTCACGGGGGCAGTCGAGAAGGCCCGGAAGGCCATCGGGAAGCGCTACCGCCTGGCTGCGTGAAACCTCACCTCACAGCTTGGGCCCCTCGCATGCGTGAGGCCCGGCGGACGACAGTTCCGCCGGGCCTCGTTACGACAGAGGCTGCACTCAAGCCTCAAACAGATCGGGCCGCCAATCCCGGACTCTTTCGTCAAAGGCGCCGTCACGGACATCGTGCAGAGCTGCCGCATAGCCGACCTCGATGGCCTGGGCGAACATCTGCAGGACCTCCATCGGGGCATTCAAGAAGCTAGTTCCCGAACAGAGATTGGCAGCGGCTTCAGAGGCCACACGAGCATCTTCATCACGCACCGTTGCTATGTGCAGGTTCGCGACAACCTGTATCAACTCGTCGAGCTGTTCCTTCGAGGTTGCTGTCATAGGCGTCACAGTATGAGGGCCACACTGCCTGGCGGAAGCAACATGCCTCAAGCCCTTGCGTAGATCACCCTGCAACGTCCGTCACCCCAACCACCCTGCCATTGCCTTCGGTTGAACCCATGCACAGGTGGATACCTGTCGGGTACAGTGCAATCGCATGCCGGTTCGCGGAGATCCGGATGCCAGCAGAAGTATGTGAGCCCGGTACTCACAGAAGCTGTGCAAGGGTGTGGAGCACCCACTCCGCAGCGTTGCAGCAGTGCGGTCTCACGAGGTATGTGACCCTGATGCGCCGACCGGGCGGCGACGAGGTGAAGCATGCCCGAAAGTCAGCGAAAGATCGCCGCTCGCACCCGCGCGCTGTACACCGGTGAGGCCTACGAGGCAGCAAGGGCCGGCATCGCTCGCGATCATTCCGCGGGCCTGGACGTCTGCCTGCCCGAGCAACGAGAGTTTCGGGCGCTGCTTGCGCTTGGTTTCTTCAACCAGGGAGTTGACTACAGCACCCCCGCCGGATGGCACATGAGCACTCTCTCCGCGTACACCATCACAGCGTCACCACGCTTCGAACGCCTGGTGCTCATCACCGACGTGCCAGACAACGTGGCCCCGTATCTCCTCCCCCGCCCGAACTCACTGTCCAGGTTGCCCGGACTGCGACTCGAGGAACGCCGCGGCAACGGCACCCACATCGCCCGCCATCTGCCCACCAACGCACAGCTCGTGATCACACGCAACCCGACAGGAAGGCCCACCGGCGCACGAAACAATCCTTACCGTGACTTCTTCACCACAAGCACTCCTCTCAGTCCCGACGAGCGGGAGCAGTTGGCCAGAGTTCCCGACATCAGCAAAGACGCGCAGCGACTACTGGCTGGGGTCTTCTGCCGCATCTCGGTCACCGATCCTGGCGGCAAGTGGGCCATCGGGAACTGGTTCTACGACCCTCTGGACCGCCCGGGCCGGCTCGACAGCGCACGCCAGTATGGGGGCGGCAGGAAGCTGCATGGTTCCGGCAACGACTGGGAACTGCTGTGGAACTCGTACCCCTATCCAGATGATCTCGCTGCAGCCATGACCGATCCAATCGTCGGCGTTCCCGGGGCCAAGGTGCTCTCAAGCAGCAACCACCTCGTGATCACCCTGGGAAGTGCCACCCTCAGCCTTCGTTCGCGACATACGTAGACCGGCAGCACGTCGCTTGTCTCCGCTGGTTCCCTGACAGGAAGCGTACTCACGTCGTGATCGAGTTCCTTACAAAGTTAGCGGCGGGCGTGCCCTGGTGGGCGGCCTGCCTCGTCGCCGTCGTGGCAGGGCTGGGCAGTTTCTTCCTCCGAGCCCTCCGGCTGCTCATCCCGGATCAGTCCAGCGATCGGTTGGCATGGTGGGTCGCGGTCCTTGAGCACCGACGCCGTGCGACCCGAAAGGGTACGCCTCAACGCCGCCCTATCCCCGAGAGGCAAAAAACACAGAGCCGAAACCCCAGGCGAGGCCAGGACCCCACCTGACCCTGGTCTCCGGTGCACCGCTTGTGCACCCGCTCGGCGCTAGAGGCCTGTACATGCAGGTCAAAGCCCTTTCGCACCTCTACTTCGACATCTAAGAACCCCGCAGGTCATCGCGAATTCCCGCCGGCCGTGCCGTCCCCTCGGGGAAGGCACGGCCGGCGGTCTTTTCGGGGCGCGCGGCCGTGCCGGGTCGGTCGCTACTTCGGGGGCTCGGTGAGGCGGACCGTGCTGAGGATCTTGCGGACGGTCTCGTCCGGCACCTCGTCCTTCACGCCCTTCGCGCCGAAGAAGGTCCAGGAGGTGAGCTCGCCCTTGGCGTTCTTGAAGGCGAAGGTGGTGGCCTTGCCGTCGGAGTCGCACTTGTTCTTCTTCCGGACGCCGCTGGACGAGGACGTGGCCAGGGAGCCGGTGAGTCCGGACTTGGTGGTGTAGCTCTCCGCCGGGCCGGTCTCGGCCTTCTTCTTGTCCGGCTGGGTGTACCGGCCGTAGACCCAGAGCCCGGCGGTGGTCCGGGCCGCGTCCTCGGCGCTCCGGGCGGAGCTCTCCCCGCGGGAGCCGGCGGCGGCGAGCGACACGTCGTCCTCTTTGCCGTCACCGTCGGCGTCGGCGCGGCACCACTGCTCGTTGAGCATCGCCGGTGCGGTGAAGCCGACGAGGGGCTTCTCCTCGGAGTCCCCGTCTTCGGAGACGTAGCTGGCCCAGTCGGTCTCCTTGCGGTCCCATTCGGGGGGCACGTCGAAGACGATGCCGCGCGTGGGGTTCACGACGACCTTCCAGCCGGGGACGACCGGCTTGGGGTCGCGGTCGGCCCGGGGGTTGTCGTCCTTCTCCGCGGCGGTGGGATCCGTTCCCTCGGCCGGTGCCGAGGAACTGGCGGCCGGCTGCGGGCCCTTCGCCTCGTCGCCCTCGTCGCCTCCCAGCAGCAGGAAGCCGGTGACGCCCGCAGCGACGACCACCGCCGCGGCCACGGCGACGGCGATGACCGCGGTCTTCTTCCCGCCGCCCGCCGGAGGCCCGGGCGCTCCCACGGAGTCGCCGCTCCACTGCGTCTGCCCGTACGGGCTCGGCTGCTGATACGGATTCACCTGACGGCCCTGCGGGTCCTGCCCGTTCCCCGGAGGCTGTTGTCCTTGCCACATGAGAGGCAACCCTAAGCGCTTGCACAGGGCAGGGATACGCGGGCCCGGGCGGCCCCGGCGGGTCAGCGGGTGGTGTAGCCGCCGTTGATGAAGAGGGTCTGGCCGTTGAGCCACCAGCCGTCGGTGAGGAGGAACTTCACGTAGGGGGCGATGTCCTCGATCTTGGTGAGGTCGCCGTTCATGGACGAGGACTTGTGGTACGCGACGGAGTCGTCGCTCTCGGCCGGGTAGAAGAACGGGGTGTCCATGGGGCCGGGGGCGATGTTGTTCACCGAGATGTTCCGGCCGAAGAGTTCCTTGGAGAGGGCCCGGGTGAAGTGTTCGACGGGGGCCTTGCTGCCGGCGTAGACGGAGTAGAGGCCGGTGTAGGCGGCGAGCAGGGAGGTCACGATCGTGACGATGGCCCCGTCGCGCTCGATGCGCTTGGCGGCCTCGCGCATCATGAAGTACGCCGCCTTGGTGTTGACGGCGAACATCTTGTCGAACTCTTCCTCCGAGGTCTCGGTCATGGGCTTCTTGATGACCATGCCGGCCGTGTTGACCATGCAGTCGACCTTGCCGAACGTCCGCACCGCGGCGTCGAAGAGCTGCTCGACCTCGGCGACCTTCGTGAGGTCGCCCTGGTGGGCGAAGGCGTCGCCGCCGGCCTTCTTCACGTCCGCGACGGTCTGCTCCGCCTTGTCGCGGGAGGAGTCGCTGTTGTAGTGGACGACGACCTTGGCGCCGTCCGGGGCGATCTCCCGGGCGATGAGGCCGCCGAGGTTCCTCGACGCACCGCCGATGACGACGACCTTGTCCTTGAGCGTACGAGCAGGCATGGACCTCTCCCGGTGACGACATGACGACCCTCTTGTCACGTTATGGGCAAGTTCAAGGGTTCGCATGCGGGCGGCCGGGAGAGGCCCGTGCCTGCCGTTCAGTCGTGGTCAGTAGTTGGCGGCGTCGTGGATGAGGGAGCGCACGGCCCGGCACGTCGTGTCGGAGGGCGCGTGGACCCCGATGCGGACGGCGGTCGCCCGTATCCTGCGGTTGCTCGCCTGCTCCGGGCGGTACACCCCGGTGTGCAGCAGGGCGATGGCCAGGCGCATGGCCTTCAGCTGGCGGTTGTGCGCCTCGTACCAGCCGCGCGGGCGGCCCGCGGGCAGCGGCTCCTTCGGCAGGGTGGGAAGAGTGGGTGCGGCTACGGCCATCGGCGTTCCTCCTGAGGGGTTCGTAACCTCTCTCGTCTGTCTTCGATTTTACTGCCCCCCACTGACAATCGCCCCAGCTCAGAAGGGATTTGATGGTGGCAGGCGGTACGGTGTGGGGCATGGAGATCTGGATCAATCCCGCCTGTTCGAAGTGCCGCAGCGCCATCGGCCTGCTCGACGCCGAGGGCGCCGGCTACACCGTCCGCCGCTACCTCGAGGACGTCCCCGGGGAGGACGAGCTCCGCGCGCTGCTCGACCGGCTCGGGCTGGAGCCGTGGGACATCACGCGGACCCAGGAGGCCGCGGCGAAGGAGCTCGGCCTCAAGGAGTGGCCGCGCGACGAGGGCGCCCGGGAGCGTTGGATCACCGCCCTCGCCGGGCACCCCAAGCTCATCCAGCGGCCGATCATCACGGCCGACGACGGGACGGCGGTGGTGGCCCGTACGGAGGAGGCCGTGCGGGAAGCCCTGTCCCGGTCGCAGGCCGCCGGCTGAGGCCGCCGGGGCCCGGGCCGAGGCCGGGGCTCCGCCGGGCGCCGTGCCGTCACCGGCGGTATAACGGGTGGTGTGGCATGCCCCCATCCAGGAGGCGCCCGTGAAGCACATACCCGAGACCCGCCCCGGCTATCTGCCCATCGAGGACCACGGGATCATCGGCGACCTGCACACCGTCGCGCTCGTCGGCGTCGACGGCACGATCGACTGGTGCTGTCTGCCGCGCTTCGACGCGCCCTCCGTCTTCGGCTCCCTGCTCGACGCCGAGCGCGGCGGCTCGTTCTCCGTCACGGTCCGCGGCGCGGAACGCACCAAGCAGATGTACATGCCGGATTCGAACGTGCTGCTGACGCGCTTCCTCGGCCAGGAGTCCGTGGCCGAGCTGTACGACTTCATGGTGCCCGACCACCCCTCCTGCCCCTCCTCGGGCGTCCGCCAGATCGTCCGCCAGGTGAGGGTGCTGCGCGGTCGGGCCACGATCGACGTGCACTGCCGGCCCGCCTTCGACTACGGCCGGGCCCCGCACGAGGTCAGCGCCGTGGGCAACGCCGGCGTGGTCTTCACCGGACCCGCAGGGTTCCTCGTGCTGCGCTCCTCCGTGCCCCTGACGCCCGACGGCGCGGCCGCCCGCACGACGGTGACCCTGGAGCCCGGCCAGTCGCTGGAGCTCGCCGCGCAGTGGGACGGGGACGGGGCCGTACGGGAAGGCGTCCTGTGCCCGCTCGACGGCGCGGAGGCCGCCCGGCTGCTGGACACGACGCTGCAGTACTGGGACGGCTGGCTGCGCCAGTCGCAGTACCGGGGCCGCTACCGCGAGGCGGTCGAGCGCTCGGCGCTGGCCCTGAAGCTGCTCGTCTACCAGCCGACCGGCGCCCTGGTCGCCGCGCCGACCACCTCCCTGCCCGAGGCACCGGGCGGCGGCCGCAACTGGGACTACCGCTACACCTGGATCCGGGACGCCGCCTTCACCCTCTACGCGCTGATGCGGCTGGGCTTCACCGAGGAGGCCGCCGCCTTCATCGACTGGCTGCACCAGCGCTGCGCGCAGGCCCCTCCGGGCACCGGGCTGCAGGTGCTGTACGGAATCGACGGCCGCGCCGACCTGCCCGAGACCGTCCTGGATCACCTCTGCGGCTACCGCGGTGCGCGCCCGGTCCGCATCGGCAACGCCGCGGCCCGCCAGACCCAGCTCGACATCCACGGCGAGCTCATGGACTCCGTCTACCTGTACAACAAGCACGCCGAGCCCATCTCCTACGAGCTGTGGGAGGCGCTGGCCCGCCAGCTCGACTGGCTGCAGAAGAACTGGGAGGAGCCCGACGACGGGATCTGGGAGACCCGCGGCGGCCGGCGGCGCTTCACGTACTCCGCGCTGATGACCTGGGTCGCCTTCGAGCGGGCGATGCGCATCGCGCGGCACCGCGGCATGCCCGCCCCCGTCGAGCAGTGGCGGGACACCGCCGCGGCCGCCTACCGGTTCGTCCAGGACCGCTGCTGGTCGCCGGAGCTCGGCGCCTACTGCCAGTACCCGGACTGCTCGACGCTCGACGCCTCGCTGCTGGTGATGCCGCTGGTGAAGTTCACCGGGCCCAAGGACCCGCGGTTCCTGTCCACGGTGCGGCGGATCGAGGAGGAGCTGGTCAGCGACAGCCTGGTGCACCGCTACCGGACCGACGGCGGTGACGGCGGCGGTGACGGCGGCGACGGGCTGGACGGCAGCGAGGGGACGTTCAACCTCTGCTCGTTCTGGTACGTGGAGGCGCTGGCCCGCTCCGGCCGGATCGGCCAGGCCCGCTACGTCTTCGAGAAGATGACCACGCACGCCAACCACCTCGGCCTCTACGCCGAGGAGATCGGGCCGGCGGGCGAGGCGCTCGGGAACTTCCCGCAGGCGTTCACCCACCTCGCCCTGATCAGCGCCGCCACGAACCTGGACCGCGCCCTCGCGGCACACCACGGCCCGGCGGCCCGGCACTGGCACACGAGCTGACCCTGCCCCCGGGGAACCCGGCGGGTCCCCAACGGCTCAGGCGATCCCCGGCGGCTCAGGTGATCCCCGACAGCCGCCTCTCCAGCGCCTTGGGGTCGGCCCTCCACTCCCGCCCCACCTGGGCGGCGAAGTCGTCCGGGAAGATGTCCTCCGCGCCCGCTTCGAGGCCGTCGAGCGTACGGCCGGCCACCTCGTCGGCGGAGGCCCGCGGGAAATCCCCGAACGCCGGCTCGTGGCGGGCGACGTAATCGAGCATGTCGGTGTCCACGGGGCCCGGGAAGACGCCGTGCACGGTGATCCCGCGCGGCGCGAGGTCCGCCCGGACGGCCTGCGTCATCAGCAGCAGGGCGGCCTTCGACGCCGGATACCCGCCGAGCGACGGCGTGCCCCCGAAGGCGCCGATGCTGATGACGTTGGCGACGGCTCCGCCGCCGTTGCGCTCCAGGACGGGCACGAAGGCCCGGAGGACCCGCAGGGTGCCCAGGAAATTGGTGCGCATCACGTCCTCGACGACGTCCAGGTCCATGTCGAGGAGGTGGCCGACCCCGTGCGTACCGGCGTTGTTCACCAGCAGGGTGACGTCGGACGCCGCTTCCGCCGCGGCCTCGACGGTGGCGGGGACGGTCAGGTCCAGCCCCAGGGGGATCACCTGGTCCGGGGCCAGGGCCACGACCGGCTCCAGGGTCGCGGGGTTCCGGGCGGCGGCGTGGACGCGGGCGGCGCCGCGCGCGAGGAGGGCGGTGACGAGCGCGCGCCCGATGCCGCGGTTGGCGCCGGTCACGAGAGCGGTCGAGCCGTCGATGTTCATCGCGTCACCTCAGCGGGAGCCCGAAGATCTCCTCCAGGCGCTTGACCGTCTCCGCCGGATCGCCGTCCAGGACGGTGGTCATGCCGAGGTCCTGGGCGGGCAGCAGGTTCCGGGCGGAGTCGTCGACGAAGACGCAGGCCTCGGCGGGGAGTTGCAGCTGCTTCAGGACCACCGGGTAGATACCGGGCTCGGGCTTGCGGATCCCGTGGTGGCCGGACAGCACCACGGCGTCGTACAGGGTGTCGAAGCCGTAGCCCCGGTAGGGGTCGTAGGGGCCGGAGCCCAGGCTGTTGGAGAGGATGCCCAGCTTCACGCCCGCCCGGCGGGCCGACTGGGCGGCCGCGAGCATCAGGGGCTCCGGCTTGAGGTCGGCCAGGACGCGGCGGATCAGGTCCGTGGGATCGACTCCGAGCAGGGCGGCGGTGCGCTCGTTCCACTCGGCCTGGCCGATCTCGCCGCGCTCCAGCCGGGCGTAGATCTCGCTCCCTACCGGGTCCGCCGAGATGACCTGGAGAAAGGCGTCGGGGGCGAGGCCTTCGCGCAGGCAGAAGGCCCGGGTGCACTCGGCGACCGGAGTGGTCAGGACCCCGCCGAAATCGAGAACGAGGCCCTGGCGCAGGGGCTGGGGCATGGGAACTCCTCACGGTGGGCCGGACACCACACCTCTTCCGAACTCATCTCTTCCAACGGATTCAACGACTCATGCGCGCGCACGACACGTGGCCCGGCACGAAGTCGTCGGCCCGCGTAAGGGAATTGATCACCTGAAGGGTGTCCGGAAGTAACCCTGGCTGATTTGATGTGGGCGGCTCGTTCCCCAGCTCGCACTGGGGCACCTTGCGACCACGGTGCCCCCACCCCCCTCAGGGAGTTGCAGTGCCGATCCTCAAGCCCGCCCGCGCGGCCTCCGCGCTCGCGACCGCACTCGCCGCCGTCGCCCTCACCGCTGCCCTGCCGCAAACGGCGGCGCAGGCCGCGCCGACCGGTCCGGCCCGTTCCGCCGATTCCGCAGGGGCCGCCAGTACCGCCGGTACCGCCGCCGTGCCGGAATTGAAGGTTCTGACGTACAACGTCTTTCTCATGAGCAAGAACCTCTATCCCAACTGGGGGCAGGACCACCGCGCCAAGGAGATACCCGCGGCCGGTTTCTTCCAGGGCAATGACGTCGTCGTCCTGCAGGAAGCCTTCGACAACGGCGCCTCCGACGCGTTGAAGGCGAATGCGGCGGGCCGGTATCCGTACCAGACGCCGGTGGTCGGGCGGAGCAAGGACGGCTGGGACGCCACCGGCGGGAACTACTCGTCCACCACCCCGGAGGACGGCGGGGTGACCGTGCTCAGCAAGTGGCCGATCCTCCGCAAGGAGCAGGTGATCTACCAGGACGCGTGCGGTGCGGACTGGTGGTCCAACAAGGGCTTCGCCTACGTGGTGCTGAACGTGAACGGCACGAAGGTGCACGTGGTCGGTACGCACGCGCAGTCGACCGACAGCGGTTGCAAGGCGGGCGAGGCGGCTGCGGACCGGGCCAAGCAGTTCCGGCAGATCGACGCCTTCCTCGACGCGAAGAACATTCCCGCGGGCGAGCAGGTCATGGTGGCCGGCGACCTGAATGTGGACGCGCACGGCAGCGAATACGCATCCATGCTCGCGAACGCCGATCTCGCCCCGGCGACGGAGCGCACCGGGCACCCGTACTCCTTCGACACGAAGGAGAACTCCATCGCCGCCTATCGCTACCCCACGGACGGGCGCGAGGACCTGGACTACGTCCTGCACCGCAATGGCCACGCCCGCCCGGGGAACTGGAAGAACACGGTGGCCAAGGAGGCCTCGGCGCCGTGGACCGTCTCCAGCTGGGGCAAGGAGTACACCTACACGAACCTCAGTGACCACTATCCGGTAATCGCCGGGAACTCCTGAGCGGAAGGGCCCGGTGCGGCCTAGGGTGACCGCATGGACGCACCCGAGTACCCGCCCAAACCCCGGCCCGGCGACCGCGTTGCGGTGATCTCACCGTCCTCGGGGCTGCCGGGCCTCTTCCCCGTCCCGTTCGAACTCGGGCTGCGGCGGCTGGAGTCGGAATTCGGGCTGCGCCCGGTGGAATATCCGACGACCCGGAAAATGGGGTCGAGTCCCGCCGAGCGGGCCGCCGATCTGCACGCGGCCTTCGCCGACCCGGGCATCACGGCCGTGTTCGCCAGCATCGGCGGCGACGACCAGATCACGGTGCTGCCGCTGCTGGACCGCGAACTCGTCCGGGCGCACCCCAAACCGTTCTTCGGATACAGCGACAACACCGCGCTGCTGGCCTGGCTGAGCACCACGGGGATCGTCGGGTACCACGGCTGCAGCGTCATGGTGGAGCTCGGCCGGCCCGGCTCGCTGCACCCGCGGACGGCGGCCTCGCTGCGGGCCGCGCTCTTCGCTCACGGGCCGTACGAGCTCACGGCGCCCGGCGCCTCGAACGACGTCGACCGCCCCTGGGACGAGCCGAAGACCTTCGCGAGCGAGCCGGCGCTCGCGCCCTGCGACGAGTGGTCGTGGCGGAACGCCGGCCGCGCGGTGGAGGGCATCGCGTGGGGCGGCAACATCGAGGTGCTGTCGTGGCTGCTGATGGCCGACCGGGAGATCGGGGCCCCTGAGGCGTACGAGGGCCGCGTGCTGTTCCTGGAGACCTCGGAGGAGCTGCCCTCCGCCGGGGACGTTTTCCGCATTCTGCGCAATATGGGCGAACGGGGACTCTTGCGGCAGTTCTCCGCGCTGCTGATGGGCCGGCCGAAGGCATGGTCCTTCGACCGGCCGCTGAACCGCGAGGACGGCGCCGCGTACCGGCGGGCGCAGCGGGAGGCGGTGGAGCGCGCGCTGGACGCGTACGCGCCCGGGATGACGGCGGTCTTCGACGTGGACCTGGGGCACACCGATCCGCAGCTGGTGATCCCGTACGGGGGCCTGGTGCGGGTGGACGGCCCGGCGCGGCGGATCACGGTCACGTACTGACGGCCGTCCGGCCGCACCGCCCCGGCCCGCACCGGCCCGGACGCCAGGGTGCCCCGCACCACCCCCGCACCACCCCCGCACCGCCCCCACCATCCGGAGCCGATTACTCCGTATTCGCCGGGGCGTTCACGGTGGTCCGCATCACGCCAGGATTGCGTATCCGCGGCCCCTCCGAGTCTGCTGTCGCGTCGCAGGTCATGCTTCAATAGGGGCATGGCCAGCTTCCAGAACACCGCGACGGGTCGCAGCGACCTCGAGCCCTTCTGGCCTTCCCGTCAGCACGACGACTTCGACCGAGTGTGTTGCCGCGCGACTTCCGCGCAGGCCCTCTCCTCCCGCTGACCCCCACGTCGAAGTCAGCCGCCGGTCCCCGGTTCCGGCCAACGGCCCCGCGCACACGCACGTCCCCTCGACGGTCTCTCGCGCGAAAGAGCTGAGCTCTCCATGACGAACCTCCGTACCCTCACCGTGCCCGCCCCGTCCGTCCCGGCCGCGGCCACCGCCACCGCCACGGCCTCGTCCACCGCCGCGCACCCCGCCCACCCGTCCCATACCGCGCACCGCCACCGGCTCCGGGCCGTCGCGCCGGACGAGGTGCCGCCGGTCGCCGAGCTGCTGCACTCCGGTGCGGCCACCTGGATGCCCGCGCCGCAGCACACCCTGCCCACCCTGCCGGGCCAGCCGCCGATGATCGGCTACCTGGTGCTGGTGCCGGCCGAGCAGCAGCAGGCCCCCGAGGCCGCGCCCGCCGCCACCCACGGGGACGCGCTGGTGAGCATCGACCCGGAGCAGCGCACGGCCAGCGTGGCCGGGCGCCCGCTCGACCTCACGTACCTGGAGTTCGAGCTGCTGGCCCACCTCGTCGCGCACCCCCACCGGGTGCACACCCGCGACCAGTTGGTGACCACGGTGTGGGGTTACGGGCACGTGGGCGACGGCCGGACCGTGGACGTGCACGTGGCCCGGCTGCGCCGCAAGATGGGCGCCGAGCACCGCGCCTCGATCGTCACCGTCCGCCGCGTCGGCTACAAGTACGCGCCGCCGGCCGGCTTCTGATCTTCCCCCTCCCCCGAGTCCCCCAAGTCCCCCAAGTCCTCCGAGGCCTCCCTGGGGCCTCCCCTGAGGCCGAAGGCCGAGGTCAGAGGGGGGCTAGGTACACCCCCGGCCGGGGCGGTGCCCCCAGTGACGATCATGCCGCGGACGGCCAGACTGGTTCCCGGGCCCGAGGGACGGGCCCGGGAACGTACTCGGGGGGACACCGGATGAAGGTCAGCAACGCACTACTGGCCGCTGCCCGCGGCCTGTGGCTGGCGATCTTCGGCATGGCGACGTCGATCCTGCTGTTCGCGCTCACCCTGGTGTCGCTGGTCCTCACGGTGCTGGGGATCGGCCTGTTCACCACCCCCGTGGTGCTGGCGGGTGTACGGGCCCACGCGTCGCTGCGGCGCCGCCAGGCACGGGCGTGGGCCGGCGTGGAGATCCCCGATCCGTACCGGCCGATGCCCGCCCGGCGCCCCGGCCTCGCAGGTCGTGTGGAGTTCTGCACGGCCCTGCTCAAGGACCCCGCCACCTGGCGCGACCTGCTGTGGCTGCCGGTGGATGCGGTGGCGGGCACGTTCCTGGCCCTCCTGCCGCCCACCCTCGTCCTCTATCTGCCCTGGGGCTTCGTGCTGGCCCTCGGCGTCTGGAAGCCGATCGTCCGGGCGGACGGCACCCAGTGGTACGCGTTCATCCCGGTCACCGACCAGTTCACCGCGAACCTGGCGGCCGGCCTCGGCTGCGCCCTGGCCGTCCTGGCCGTCTTCGTCGCACGACCGCTGCTGCGCCTGGACTTCCTGCTGGCCGGGCAGATGCTGGCGCCCGGATGGGCCACCCTCCGCGAGCGCGAGCTGGCGCAGCGCGTGGACCGGCTCACCGAGACCCGGCACGACGCCGTGGACGGCTCCGCCGCCGAGCTGCGCCGCATCGAGCGCGACCTGCACGACGGGGCACAGGCCCGCCTGGTCGCGATGGGGATGAGCCTCGGCACCATCGAGGCGCTGATCGAATCGGACCCGGCCCGCGCCAAGCAGCTCGCCGCCGCGACCCGCGCCGACTCCGCCGAGGCCCTCACCGAGCTGCGCGACCTGGTGCGCGGCATCCACCCGCCGGTGCTCGCGGAGCGCGGCCTGGGCGACGCCCTGCGGGCCCTCGCGCTGCGGATGCGGATGCCCGTCGAGGTGGACGTCGAGCTGGCGGGCCGGGCCGCGGAGCCCGTCGAGACGGCGGCGTACTTCGCGGTGAGCGAGGTGCTCACCAACGCCGCCAAGCACTCGGGCGCCCGGCAGGTGTGGGTCGACGTGCACCACGCCGAGGGCATGCTGCGGATAGCGGTCACCGACGACGGCCGCGGCGGGGCCGTCGCCCCGGGTGCCCCGGGCGGGTCCGCGGGCTCCGGGCTCGCCGGCATCGAGCGCCGGCTCGGCACGCTGGACGGGGTCCTGGCCGTCAGCAGCCCGGCCGGCGGCCCGACGATGGTGACGATGGAGATCCCCTGCGCCCTGCGCTGACGAGCCGCCGCGGGGCCCGCCTGCGCCCGGTTCCCGCGGCCCCTGCGGGATCGGCGACGATGGAGGCGAACCGCCCCTGCCCGCCGGGCTGTCGAGGGGTGCCGCCCCTGCCCACGATGGAGTGCCCGTGCGCGTTGTGCTCGCCGAAGACCTGTTCCTGCTGAGGGACGGTCTGGTCCGGCTGCTGGAGGCGTACGGCTTCGAGATCGCCGCGGCCGTGGAGAGCGGCCCCGAGCTCTCCCGGGCCCTCGCCGAGCTGCGGCCGGACGTGGCGGTGGTGGACGTACGGCTGCCGCCGTCGTTCACCGACGAGGGCCTGCAGTGTGCCCTGGCGGCGCGGCGGGAGACGCCGGGCCTGCCGGTGCTGGTGCTGTCCCAGCACGTGGAGCAGCTGTACGCGCGGGAGCTGCTCGCCGACGGCAGCGGCGGGGTCGGCTATCTGCTCAAGGACCGGGTCTTCGAGGCCGGACAGTTCGTGGACGCGGTGCGCAGGGTCGCGGCGGGCGGCACCGCCATGGATCCGCAGGTCATCTCGCAGCTGCTGTCCCGGCGGGAGCAGGACCGGCCGATGGGCCGGCTGACGCCGCGCGAGCGCGAGGTGATCGAGCTGATGGCGCAGGGCCGGTCCAACGCGGCGATCGCCGCGCAGCTGCAGGTGACCGAGCGGGCGGTGGCGAAGCACACGTCGAACATCTTCGGCAAGCTCGGCCTGCCGCCGTCCGACGACGACAACCGCCGCGTCCTCGCGGTGCTGGCGTACCTCGACCGGGGCGATCCCGGCCGGGGCCGACCGGCCCACCGGCACCCCGGGCGGGGCTGAACGCAGAGCGCGTCCCGTTGCTCCCGCATGTGACGGCGGTTAACGTGCGCCGCGCACGCGTCCGTTGTCGCATTCAGCACAGTGGGGAGCGCCATGACCGATCAGCCGGCCGTTCAGTCGACCGATCAGCCGAACCCGTCGAGACGCCTGCTGCTGGGGGCCGCCGGCGCGGTCGGGGCCGGAGCCGCCCTCGCCTCCCGCGCACCCGCCCGGGCCGCCGCCCGCGTGCCCTTCGACACCGCCCCCGCGAAGGCGGCGCTCGTACGGCTGCTGGGCGGGCACGCGGAGCAGTTCCGGCTGACCCCGCTCGCGGCCGCCGGGGGCGGGGACCTGTTCGAGGTCACCGGCCGCACGGGGCGGATCGAGGTGGCCGGGACGAGCCCGGCGGTGCTGCTGACGGGGGTGCACTGGTACCTCAAGTACGTGTGCGGGGCGCACATCACCTGGAGCGCCCGCCACGTCGACCTGCCCCGCAGCCTGCCCGCCCCGGCCCGCCCGCTGAAACGATCCACCGGACTCCGGCACCGCTTCGCCCTCAACGACACCAACGACGGCTACACCTTCCCGTACGCCGACTGGGCCTACTGGGAGCGGATGATCGACGTCCTGGCCCTGCACGGCTGCAACGAGGTCCTGGTGATAAGCGGGCACGAAGCGGTCTACGAGTGCGTCCTGCGCGACTTCGGCTACGACGACGCCGAGGCCCGCGGCTGGCTGCCCGCCCCCTCCCACCAGCCGTGGTGGCTGCTGCAGAACCTCAGCGGCTACGGCGGCCCGCTCGGCCGCAAGCTCATCGACGCCCGCGCCGCCCTCGGGGCCCGGATCACCGCCCGGCTGCGCGAGCTGGGCATGGCGCCCGTCCTGCCCGGCTACTACGGCTCCGTGCCCGAGGGCTTCGCCGCGCGCAACGCGGACGCCCGCGTCGTCCCGCAGGGCATCTGGCACGGATTCCGGCGACCGGACTGGCTCGACCCGCGCTCCGGCGCGTTCGCCGCCGTCGCCGCGTCCTTCTACCGCCACCAGGAACGCCTCCTCGGCCCCGCGCAGCACTTCAAGATGGACCTGCTGCACGAGGGCGGCGCCGCGGGCGACGTGCCCGTCGCGGCCGCCGCCCGCGCCGTCGAGAAGGCCCTGCGCACCGCGCACCCGGAGGCGACCTGGGTGATCCTCGGCTGGGAGGACAACCCGCTGCCCGAGCTGCTCGGCGCGGTCGACCGGCAGCGGATGCTGATCGTCGACGGCATCTCCGACCGCTTCAAGGGCGTCACCGACCGCGAGAAGGACTGGGGCGGCACCCCGTACGCCTTCGGCAGCATCCCGAACTTCGGCGGGCGGACCACGATCGGCGCCAAGACGCACGTGTGGGACGAGAAGTTCTTCGCGTGGCGCGACAAGCCCGGCAGCGCCCTGGCCGGCACGGCGTTCATGCCGGAGGGCGCCGACCGCGACCCCGCCGCCTTCGAGTACTTCTCCGAGCTGGCCTGGCTGGAGCGCGCGCCCGACCGGGCCCGGTGGTTCGGCGCGTACGCCGCCTTCCGCTACGGCCGTGCGGACAAGGCGGCGCAGGAGGCGTGGACCGTGCTGGGCGACACCGCCTACCGGCAGAGCGCGCCCGGACGCAGCGACCCGCACGACAGCCTCTTCGCCGCCCGCCCGGCCCTCGGCGCCGACCGCGCCGCCGAGTACGCGCCGAACGCCCCGTCCTACGACCCGGCCCGCTTCGACACCGTCCTCACCTCGCTGCTCGGCGTCGCCGCCGGGCCGCGCGGCACCGACACCTACCGCCACGACCTGGTCGACGTGGCCCGGCAGGCCGTCGCCCACCGCAGCCGGCAGCTCCTCCCCCAGCTCAAGGAGGCGTACGCGCGCAAGGACCTGGCCTCCTTCCGCACGCTGTCCGCGCTGTGGCTGAAGCTGATGCGGCTCGCCGACGACATCGCGGGGACGCACAAGGCGTTCCTGCTCGGCCCCTGGACCGCGGCCGCCCGGGCCATGGGCACCGACCCCGACGAGGCCGCCGAGCTGGAGCGCACCGCGCGCGTCCTCGTCACCGTGTGGGGCGGGCGCAGCACCTCCGACGGCGGGAAGCTGCACGACTACGCGAGCCGCGACTGGCACGGCCTCGTCGGCGACTTCTACCTGCCGCGGTGGCGCCGCTGGCTGGAGGAGCTGGAGGACGCCCTGCGGGCCGGGCGGGCGCCGCGGGCCGTCGACTGGTACGCCGTCGAGGAGTTCTGGACGCGCGAGCGCACCGAGCACGCGCAGCGGCCGGTGGGCGACCCGTACCGCACGGCGGTGCGCGTACGGGACACGCTGGCGGCCGCGCCCTACCAGGGGGCGCTCGCGGCCGCCCTGGAGCCGGCGGCCGTCGCGCCGGGCGGTACGGCGGCGCTCACCGTCTCCCTCGCCAACGTCAACGGCTTCCGCGCCACCGGGCCCGTCGCCCTCGCCGTCTCCGGCCTCGCGGCCGTCGCCCAGGGCCCCACGTCGCTGCCGCGCCTGGACCCCGGGGCCACGGGCTCGGCCCGCTGGCGCGTCACCGCCCCCGCCGCCCCGCTGGAGCAGCCGCTGCAGCCCCTGCCGTACGAGGTGAGCGCCCGCTACGGGCCGCAGGGCGAGGAGCCGGTGCGGGCCGTGCGCTCCGGGACGCTCTTCCTGGCCGGTCCCCTGGCCGCCGGGTGGCGGACGTTCACCAACAACGCCGCCGTCTTCGGCCAGTTGGGCGCGGACCGCTTCGCGATCGACGGCTCGGGCGACGACCTGTGGAGACGGACCGAGGAGTTCGGTGCGGTGTACCGGGCGGGCGCGCTGGCGTCCGGCGCGACCGCCCGGGTGCGCGTCCTCGGCCAGACGGACACGGGAAGCTGGGCGCGTACGGGCATCATCGTGCGCAACGCCCTCGGCACGCCGTGGTCGGCGGGGGCCGTGAACCTGGCGGTGACGCCGGGGCAGGGCGTCGTCCTGTCCTACGACGCCGACGGCGACGGCACGTTCGACACCTACCGCCAGGTGAAGGGCGTCCGCGCCCCGGTCTCCCTGCGCCTCACACGCACCGGGGCCGGCACGTTCGACGCGGAGTACGCGACGGACGGCGAGACGTGGCTCCCGGTCGCCACGGCGACGGTGCGGGGTGCTGCCGCGTGGCAGGACGTGGGGTTGTTCCTGACGGCGGGCAACGACGGCAGCGGGGCGCGGGGGCTTGCGCAGTTCGCGGGCTGGGCCGTGGACGCGTAGGCCGGGTCCGGCACCGCCGGATCCCAGCGTCGTGGTGGAGCGCCGTTGCGGCGGATTCATTCCTGCCTGCGGCCGGAGGCCTGCCGGCCGTCGGGCCACGTGCCACCGGCCGGCTCCTGCCCCTTGCCGCAGGCAAGGACACTTCCGCCGCGACGGCGCTCCACCACGACGGCACCGCCGGGCTGCGGCAAGCAGCCCCGCGGCTCTGGCCCGGGCCGGGTTCCCGGGTGACCATGGGCCGGTGATCTCCTTGCCCCGCGTGCCCCAGGTACGCCTCGCGCCCGTCTACGTCGGCGGGCTCCTCGCCGGTTCCTACGCCCTGCACCGGATGCTCGCGCCCGCCGCGCGCGAGCGCATCCTGCGCCGGTGTTCGACCAATGTCGACAATCTCGACGCCGGGCGCTGGGACACCCTGGCGACCAGCGCGCTCCTGACCGAGGGGCCGCTGGAACTGCCCTACGCGCTGCTGCTCCTGGCGGTGCTCGGATACACGGAGTACGCGTACGGCGCCTGGTGGGCGGCGGGCGCGTTCGTCCTCGGGCACGTGGGCGCGTCGCTCCTGGTCTACCGGGGGCTGCGCGCCGTGCGCGCCCCCGCGCGCACGCGGTCCGCGACCGACGTCGGCCCGAGCTACGGGTATTACGCCGCCCTCGGCACGCTGGGCGCGCTCCTCCCGCGGGGCGCGGCCCGCACGGGCGCGTACGCGGCCCTCCTGACCCTCTGCGCCCGCCCCCTCCTGCACCGCCGCCCGACCTTCACGGACGCGGGACACCTGACGGCCCTGGGCCTGGGAATCGGCCTGGGGCTGGGGTGCGAGCGCGGGCTCGCTCTCCGTTCGGCACAATAACGGTAGATAACCGGTAGATATCTGAGCAATATCAGACACGCTGTGCGCTACAGACACAGGAGACGCCCGCATGCCGCAGTTCGACGCCTCGACGATCATCAACCTCCGCGACCTCGGAGGCATCGCGCTGGCCGGCGACTCCGCCGTCCGCCCCGGCCTGCTGCTGCGCTCCGGCCAGCTCGACCGCCTCGACCCCGCCGCGGACCCGGCGGTCGCCGCCCTCGGCATCCACACGGTCGTGGACCTGCGTACCGAGCACGAGCGCGAGGAGCGGCCCGACCAGGTGCCGGACGGCGCCCGACTGATCGTCGCGGACGTGATGGCCGACGGCGCGGCGGCCCGCGCGGCCGCCGGCGACGACGTCCCGGCCAGGCTCGACTCCGTGCTGGGCAACCCCGCGATCGCCGAGGAGTACCTGGGCAACGGCAAGGCCGAGAAGCTGCTGTGCGACTCGTACCGCGCCTTCGTCTCCTCCGAGTCCGGCTGCTCCGCCTACGGCAGCCTGCTGTCCGCGCTCGCCGAGCCGGACTGCGGCCCGCTGCTCTTCCACTGCACGGCGGGCAAGGACCGCACCGGCTGGGCCGCCGCCGTGATCCTGCTGCTCCTGGGCGCGGACGAGGAGACGGTCCGCGCCGAGTACCTCGCGGTGAACCCGGCCGTGCGCACCGCCTTCGCCCCCCTCACCGACCGCTTCACGGCGGCGGGCGGCGACCCGGAGATCGCCGACGCGATCCTGGGGGTGCGCTCCGCCTACCTCACGGCCGCGCTGGAGGAGATGGACCGCGCCTACGGCGGGGTGGAGGCGTACGTCCGCGACGGCCTCGGCCTCCCCGACGACGCCGTCGACCGCATCCGCGCGCGCTGCATCGCCTGACGCAGCAGCACCGGGGGCCCCACCCAAGGGTGAGGTGACCATCTCACCATTCACTCGTTCTACGGATCGTGGAGCAGCAAGCAACAGCCCCCCGCCCCCTCCCCTCCCCCGTCGACGTCGAGCAGGCCGAGGCCGCGCTCATCGAGCACTACCCGCGCCTGGTGCGCCTCGGGTATCTCGTCCTGCCGCCGTCGCTGGGCCGCAACCGCCGCGTGCTGACCGCGCACGCCCTCGCCCAGCGGGCCCTGCCGCGCAACCGCGTCGCGGCGGGCGAGCAGTCCGGTCTGCCGGTGCCGCCGCCGCGCGGCCCCGACGGCTCCCCCGCCGACCCCGGCTACGCCTACGTGCGGCTGCGGGTCCTGCGGGCGGCGCTGGAGGCCGGCCGGCCGCGCGGGCGCTGGCAGTTGCCGCGCCCCGGCCAGCTGCCTCCGCTGCTGCCGCAGGTGTGGGGCCTGCGGCTGTTCCCCCGCTCGGGCGGGGCCGACGAGCTCGCGCTGGACCAGGCCCTGTCCGCCCTGTCGGGCCCCGGCCGCGCGGCGTACGTGCTGCGCGCCCTGGAGCTGCCGGCCGACCGTGACGTCCGCCAGGTGCTGGCGGCGGCGGGGGTGGAGGACCCCGGGGCCGCGGTCCTCGAAGCGGACGGGCTGCGCGCCCCCGCCGGCAGCCGGGACGCCTCGCTGCTGGAGTCCATGGAGTTCGACCCCTGTTCCCTGCAGGCCCGGCCGACGGACCTGATGCGCCGCCGCCAGCACACCCGGGCGGCCATCGCCGCCCTTGCGGCGGCCGCGGTGTGCGGGATGCTCGTGGCACTGCCGGGCGACGGCTGGGGCCCCGACGGCGCGGCCGCCCCGCCCTACGCGCAGAACACCGCGGCGCAACAGGCCCTCGACCCCGCCAAGTTGACGAAGGCGGCGCCGGGCGCCTGGAAGACCGCCGACCGCCCCGGCTTCGCCGCCTGGCCCGCCCGCGGAGACCGCCTCGGCGACCGCGAGCTGCTGCACCGCGCCCTCGCCGTGTGGGCGCGGCCCGGCCGCTCGGTCCAGGTGACGGCCACGCCCGGCACCCCGTCCGGGCCTGCCGCGGGCCCGCCCCAGCTGCTGTACGCGGGCGAGGTCGGCCAGGCCGCGGTCGTCCTGCTCCACGACGGGCTGCGCGTCGTGCGCTACGCCGAGTCGAAGAGCGGCGACGGCGGGGCCGCCGCCCTGGACTTCGCCCGGACCGACGCCGCGGACGCCGACACCGCGACGGCCGTCGTCGTGGGCCGCGCCGACAACAACGTCCGCTATCTGACCGCCCCTTGGGTCGACGAGGTCTCCGTGCGCGACCTCCTCAAGCCGGGCGAGGCGCCGATCCCGCTCCGCCGCGGCGCCGACGGCGTCACGGACCCGACGCCCAGCCCCGCCCCCGCCAGCGACTGCCACGGCTGGCCCGCCCTGCAGATGGGCGGCCGCCTCGTCACCGACCTGGGCGAGCTGACGCCCGCGCGCCTGACCAGCGGCACCCCCGCCGCCCCGCGCGACGTCGGCGACCGGGCCCGGGCCGGCTGGGCCCACACCGCCTGCCACCTGCAGACCATGCGGGGCCAGGGCGTGCGCACGGTCAACGCCTGGCCGTACTCGGTGCAGCAGCTGCCCGGCGGGGCCGGCAGCGCCGAGTGGACGTGCGCCCGGGCCGAGACCTGGCGGGGTGCGGGCAGCCGGGCGCTGGCCCTCTTCCAGGTGCCGGGCGCGCGGGCCGCGGCGGCGGGCACCGTCGTCGCCCGCGCCGAGGACACCCCCGCCTGCGGCACCCGCGACCCGCACGTCCTCGCGGGCGTCCTGTGGAAGTCGGCCGCCGGCACGTGGTACGCCCTGGCGGCGGCGGGCGGCGGCGACGTCCAGTCGGTCACGGCCTCGGGCGGGGTCCGCGGCAGCGCCCCCGGCGACCGGCTGGCGGTCCCGGCCAAGGCCGGGGCTCAGGCCGAGCTGAGTGCGCGCCTCGCCGGTGGACGGCGGATTTCCACTCTGCGATAGCGGCGCTCCAGCAGCTGAAATGGAGTCAGCAGGCCGGAAACCAGGGGCGAATGACGGTTTCCGGTCTGCCCTAAGATGACCGCCATGAAGACCGGGATACGTCGCAGGATGGGTGTCGAGCAGCGCCGTGAGCAGCTGATCTCGGTCGCGCTCGAGCTGTTCGGGCAACGCTCCCCGGACGACGTCTCCATCGACGAGATAGCAGCCGCGGCCGGGATATCCCGGCCGCTCGTCTATCACTACTTCCCCGGGAAGCAGAGCCTCTACGAGGCCGCGCTCGGCCGCGCCGCGCAGGAGCTGTCGGCCCTCTTCGAAGAGCCCCGCGAGGGCCCCCTCGGCGCCCGTCTGCTGCGGGTGATGGGCCGCTTCTTCGACTACGTGGAGGAGCACGGCACGGGCTTCGCCGCCCTCATGCGCGGCGGCCCCGCGGCGGGCTCCGGCAGGACGTGCGCCATGATCGACGGGGTGCGGCGGGCCGCGTACGCCCAGATGCTCGACCACCTGGGCATCCCCGCCCCCGGCCCGCGCCTGGACCTCGCCCTCCGGTCCTGGATCTCGCTCACCGAGACCACGGCCCTGCTCTGGCTCGACGGCCGCCGCATCCCGCGCGGCGAGCTGGAGCTGCAGCTCGTCCACGCCTTCGCGGCGCTCGCGGCCGTCAGCGCCGCCCACGACGACGACATGGCGGCCGTCCTGCACCGCATCCTGGAGGACGAGCCGGTCCACGGGCCGTTCTCCGACCTCGTGAACCGGCTCGGCGGGGTGGCGACCCAGCCTCAGCCCCAGCCCCAGCCGTCCTGACCCGCTAGCCGGCCCTGAAGACGGCGACGGTCCGGGCCGGGACGGTGAAGGTGCCCGTCGCGGGTGCGCAGGCAGCGGCCTTGACGGCCTCGTCCGCTCCGGCCGCCTGCACCGGGTGCAGGGCGCAGGGCCGGCCGGCGAGGGCCGCGATGCGCTGGTCCTGCCGCTGCGGGGTGGCGTTGAGGACGACGACCAGGCCGCCCAGGCGCATCGTGACGACGCCGGGCGTCTCCTCCGGGCCGGACAGCGGGAAGGACAGGGCCTCCTGGACGGCCCCGGCGGTCGCCAGGCCGAAGGCCTTCTCGGTCGTACGGATCCGCAGCAGGTCGCGGTAGGCGGCGGAGGCCGCCTCGACGGGGCCGCAGCCGGCCTTCAGCGCCGGGTCGGCGAGGAGCGGCCGGGCGTGGTCCCACTTGGAGGCGTTGTCGCGTGCCGGGGGCAGGCCGCGGCCGAAGCCGTTGCCGGCGGCGCAGTCCCATTGGATGGCGTTGAACCAGTCGCCGCTGTCGTAGGAGTTGCGGTCCAGCGACTTCGAGCGCAGCCGGTCCGTACCGGCCTGGGACAGCGCCGGGCCCTGGGACAGCGCGGCCGTGGCCATCGCGAGGACCTGCATACGGGCCCGGTCGGCGGGCGACGTGCCCTGCGGGAGCTTGAAGGCGAGGGCGTCGTAGAGGGTTTCGTTGTCGTGGGCGTCGGCGTAGGCGAGGGCGTCCCCGGGTGCGGCGGCGTAGCCGGCGGGCGAGCCGTTGTAGTCGACGTCGGCGCCGCGGACGCTGCGGCCGGCGGAGTCGGTGAACCGGTAGCCGGCGAGGTTGCCCGTCAGGCCGACCTTGATGAGGTCCTGCGCGTGCAGGAGCCGGGCGCGCTGCTCCGCCGGCGTGCCCTGCGGGGCACTGTTGGGGTCGGTGAACAGCCCCGAGGCGAAGCCCTGGACGCGGGGGTCGGCGTCGAAGGGGCCGCCGCCGCGGACGGCGTCGCGGGCGCGGTCGGAGAAGGTGGCGATGCCCGTGCCGGCCATGTTCTTCTGCGTGGCCTGGACGAAGCGCGCGTCGTTCGCGGCCTCGCCGAAGTTCCAGCCCTCGCCGTAGAGGATCACGGACTTGCCGTCGACGCCGTCCCGGGCCGGGGTCAGGGCGTCGAGGGCCTTGCGCACGGCCAGGATGTTCGCCTTGGGGTGGTGGCCCATGAGGTCGAACCGGAAGCCGTCGACCTTGTACTCCTTCGCCCACGTGACCACGGAGTCCACGACGAGCTTGCCCATCATGGCGTTCTCGGGGGCGGTGCCCGCACAGCAGGTGGAGGTCGCGACGCCGCCGTCGTCCAGGAGGCGCTGGTAGTAGCCGGGCACGATGCGGTCGAGGACGGACTTGTCGTCCTGGCCGGAGGCGGCGGTGTGGTTGTAGACGACGTCCATGACGGTCCGCAGCCCGGCACCGGCCAGCCCCTGGACCATCCGCCGGAATTCCAGGGTGCGGCCGGGGCCGTCCGGGTCGGAGGCGTAGGAGCCCTCGGGGACGGTGTAGTGCAGCGGGTCGTAGCCCCAGTTGTACGCGTCGCGGGCGGCTGCCTTGCCGGTGCAGTCCTGCTGGCGGTCGGAGTCGGCCGGGAGGGCGGCGAGGTCGCAGGGCGGGGTCGCCTGGTCGGCGCGCCGCTCGGGGACGGTCGCGAAGTCGAAGGCCGGGAGGAGGTGGACGTAGGAGGTGCCGGCGCCGGCGAGCGACGCCAAGTGCTTCATGCCGGGCGAGGAGCGGTCGGTGAAGGCGAGGTAGTCGCCCTTCGGGGAGAAGTCCCGGATGTGCAGTTCCTGGATCTGCGCGTCGCGCAGCGGAACGGCCTCCGGCTTGCGGAGGCCGCGCCAGCCCGCCGGGGCCAGGGCCGGATCCGCGAGGTCGGTGACGAGACTGCGGGCCGAGTCCGCGGTCAGGGCCGTGGAGTACGGGTCCGTGACGCGGTTGGTGACCACCTTGCCGGCGGCCGGGGCGTGGACGGTCACGGCGTAGCGATACGGCTTGCCGGTCCAGTCACGGCTGCCCGTCGCGCTCCAGACGCCGCTGGCGTCGTCCCGGTGCATCGGCACGGTGCGGCCGTCGAGTTCGAGCGCCACCCGGCGGGCCGTGGGGGCCCAGACGGAGAGCGTGGGGCGGCCGTCGCGGAAGGACGGGCCGAGGGTCGCCCTGCCGGCGGCGGACGCGTACAGGTCGTCGAGCACGCCGGGTGTCTGGACGCCGGTGGCGACGTCGCCGGCGACGGCCGTGAGGGCGCCCTTGAGCGCGGCCCGTTCCTGACCGGGGGTCGCGCCGACGCGGTAGGCGTCGTATCCGGCGAGGTGGGGGTACTTCGTGCGCTGGGCGGGGGTGAGGCCGCCGGGGGTTGCCGTCAGCTCGAAGCCGCCTCTGTCGTGCAGGAGGCGGTGGGGGCGGGCCGGGTCGCCCAGGCCCTTGGGCCAGGCGAGCGTGGTGCGGTCGATCCACTGGACCCTTGCCCCTGTCGGGGGTGGGGTGGCGGCGGTGGCCGTGCCGACGCCGGCAAGTGGCACGAGGGAGCCTATGGCTGCCGCCAATGCGGCCAGTCGTTTCACGGAAGGCTGCTCCTTTGGCTGGGGTCAAAGATGGGGCCTTCCCCTGACCCGCCCCTTCCCGAAACGGGGCTCCGCCCCGGCCCCCGTTGGCCTCAAACGCCGGCCGGGCTGGATTGTGCCGGGCAGCCCGAAAGTCCGAGGCCGGCCACTTCTCAGCCCGTCCGGCGTTTGAGGACGAGCGCGTTCAGCGCGACAGGGGTCCGGGGGCTTGCCCCCGGTTACGGGAAGGGGCGGGTCAGGGGAAAAATCAACCGCACGTACGCGCGCCCACATGCAGCGCCAGCGCCGTGCCCGGCGCCACGGTCGCCGTGAAGCGCCCGTTCGCGTCCACGGTCACCCGCCGCCCGCTCTGCACGTCGCAGTACTCACCGCCGGGCAGGGACGTCTGGAACGTGCGGCCGAGCGCGGAGAACTCGTGGTTGAGGACGACGTAGCCCTTGTCGCCGCGTCCGAAGGCGACGGCCTGGTACCCGTTGTCCCACCAGTTGCCGGCCGCCGTGCCCCGCACCGCGTTGCGGAAGCCGACCATGCTCCGGATCTCCGGCCACTTGTGCTGGCACTTCCAGCCGTCCTGCCAGCAGGCCCCCACCGCGCCGCCGTTCGGCGGCCCGGCGTCGCGGTCGGTGAATTCGTAGCCGGAGTGGACGTCGGGCGAGCCGTAGGGCCAGGCGAGCATGAAGACGCTGGCGAGGGTGTAGTCGGCGCCGTCCTTGTAGCTGAGGGTGTCGCCGCCGCGTTCGGTGTCGTGGTTGTCGACGAAGACGGACGCCTGCCCGCCGGGCAGGTAGCCCCAGCCTTCGCCGTAGTTCTTGAGGTACGCGAGCCGCTCGTGCTGGAAGACCCGCTTGAGGTCGCGTGCGTAGCGGAACTCCTGGGCGTCGCCGGTGCCGAGGTATTCCTCGGGCCGGACGGCTTCGCCCTCGCCGTGGATGGTCTCGTGCTTCCAGTGGACGCCGCTCCGGCTCAGCCGGGACTTGATGTCCGCGAGGTCGGCCGCGGGGATGTGCTTGGCGGCGTCGATGCGGAAGCCGTCGACGCCGAGCGACAGCAGGTCGTTCAGGTACCGGGCGATGCGCCCGCGCACGTGCTCCTCGCCCGTGTCCAGGTCGGCGAGGCCGACGAGTTCGCAGTCCTGGACGTTGCGGCGGTCGCGGTAGTCGCCGACGACGGCGGTGCAGTCGTCCATGTCCTGGCGCTGGTACGTACCGGGGTAGTCGTACTTCGTATACGCGGAGCCGCCGGTTCCGGTGCCGGATCCGGCGGCCATGTGGTTGACGACGGCGTCGACGACGACCTTGACGCCCGCGCCATGACATGAATTGACCATGTTCGCGAAGGAGGACCTGTCCCCCAGCCGGCCCGCGATCGCGTAGCTCACCGGCTGGTACGAGGTCCACCACTGCGGTCCCTGCACGTGTTCCTGGGGCGGGGAGACCTGGACGTAGCCGTAACCGGCCGGGCCCAGGGCGTCCTTGCACTCCTTCGCGACCGCGTCGTACTTCCACTCGAAGAGGACGGCCGTGACGTCCTTGCCGCCGGGCGCGGCGGCCTCCGCCCGGGGGACACAGACCGTGACGGCGGCCGCCAGGGCAAAGGCCGCAGAAAGGGTTCTTCGGGCTGTCGCAGGCATGCGGAGCTCCTGGGGGTGGGGGATGTGCAGCAATGAAGGTTCTTGCGCAAGCCGTTCGCAAGCCAACCGGAACCTGCTGCGCACGAGACCGTACGAGCCGGGTAACGGCCGGTCAACCCCTGGGACACGAGACGGTTACCACCGAGAAATCTCGCCGTTTCGTTCTTGCAAACCCTTTCGCAAGAGATTGCAGCCTGTTACGTTCCTCCACAGCTCGGGGCCGCCCGCGACGGTCGGCCTCCTTCATGAGGAGATCCATATGCGAAGAGGCATATCGGTCGCTGCCGTCGTCGGTGTGCTGGCACTCACCGCGACCGCGTGCGGCGGTGACGGCGGGGGCGGGAACGACGGCGCCAAGGCGGCGAGCGACCCGGGCAGTGTGAGCGGCACGGTGACCTGGTGGGACACCTCGGACGCCACCAACGAGGCGCCCGCGTTCAAGAAGCTGGTCTCGGCGTTCGAGCAGAAGTACCCGAAGATCAAGGTCGAGTACGTCAACGTGCCGTTCGACCAGGCCCAGCAGAAGTTCAAGACCGCCGCCGCCACCGGCAAGGGCGCCCCGGACGTGCTGCGCTCCGACGTCGGCTGGACGCCCGGCTTCGCCCAGCTCGGCTACCTCAAGGACCTCACCGGCACCCCGGCGCTCGACAAGCCCGAGGACTTCCTCGAGGGGCCGCTGAAGAACGCGGCGTACCAGGGCAAGACGTACGGCGTCCCGCAGGTCACCGACACCCTCGGACTGCTCTACAACAAGGAGCTGTTCCGGAAAGCGGGCGTCGACAAGCCGCCGGCCACCTGGCAGGAGGTCAAGGACGCCGCCCTGAAGATCAAGGAGAAGACGGGCGCGGAGGGCATCGGCCTCAGCCCCGACAGCTACTACTCGCTGCCCTTCCTCTACGGCGAGAAGAGCGACATGGTCGACGTCGCCAAGAAGAAGATCACCATCTCCTCGGCCGCGTCCCGCAAGGGCATCGAGACGGCCGTCGACCTGGTGAAGTCCGGCGCCGCGCCCAAGCCGGCCGGCACCGACGGCTACAACGCCCTCAAGACGGACTTCAAGAACGGCAAGCTGGCGATGCTGCTCGACGGCCCCTGGGCGACCAAGGAGATCTTCGGCGGCGACGCGTACAAGTCCAAGGACAACCTGGGCATCTCGGCCGTCCCGGCCGGTTCCACGGGCACCGCGGGCGCGCCGGTCGGCGGCCACAACCTGGTGGTCTACGCCGGCTCGAAGAACTTCGACGCCTCCTACCTCTTCACGCGCTTCATGACCGACACCGCGCAGCAGGAGCAGGCCTCGACCGGCGTGGGCGTGCTGCCGACGCGCAAGTCCGCCTACACCAAGGACGTCCTGGCCGACCCGGTGCGCAGCGCGTACCACCAGGCGCTGTCGAAGGCCCACCCGCGGCCCGCGATCCCGCAGGGCGGCGACCTCTTCACGGACTGGCTCCAGCACTACACGAAGATCCTCACGCTCAAGGAGGAGCCGAAGGCAGGGCTGGACGCCACGGCCAAGGCCTGGCAGTCCGCGCTCCTCAAGGACTACGGCATCGAGGAGTAGGGCCTGATGGCCACAGTCGTCACCACGGTCCGGCGATCCTTCGGCACCCACTGGTACGCGTGGGCGATGGTGCTGCCCGTCGTCATCGTCCTCGCGGTCCTCGTCGGCTACCCGCTGGGCAAGGGCGTCTACCTGTCCTTCACCGACGCCAACGAGGCGAACGTCGCGCGCACCATCGGGGTCAACCACATAGAGGCGACCTACAAGTCGGTCGGCCTGGACAACTACTGGAAGGTGCTCTCCGGGCAGGAGGGACACTTCTACTCCCGCCTCGGCTGGACGGTGGTGTGGACCGCGTCGTGCGTGTTCCTGCACTACACGCTCGGTCTCGGGCTCGCCCTCCTGCTCAACCGGCCGATGCGGTTCCGGGCGCTGTACCGGGTGCTGCTGATCCTGCCGTGGGCGGTGCCGGCCTTCGTCGCCACCTTCTCCTGGCGGCTGATGTTCAACGAGAAGTACGGCGTGCTCAACGCCTTCCTGACGAAGCTGGGCATGGACCCGGTGGACTGGCTGGGCGACGCGACGCTGCAGAAGGTGTCGGCGGTGGCGGTGAACGTCTGGCTGGGCGTGCCGTTCATGATGGTCGCGATCCTGGGCGGGCTGCAGTCCATCCCGCGGGAGCTGCACGAGGCCGCGGAGATGGACGGCGCCACCCCCTGGCAGCGTTTCCGGCACGTGACGCTGCCGGGGCTGAAGTCCGTGAGCGGGACGGTGATCCTGCTCGGCGTGATCTGGACGTTCAACATGTTCCAGGTCATCTACCTGCTGATCGGGCAGGGCGCGAGCTCCGAGAGCGAGATCCTCGTGACCTACGCCTACCGGCTCGCCTTCCAGGGCGTCCGCGACTACGCGGGCTCGGCCACGTACGGCATCCTCATCCTCTCGCTGCTGCTGGTCTTCGCCGTCTTCTACCGCCGGATGCTCACCCGACAGGAGGCAGTGCGATGAGCACCGCCCAGCCCGCACGCCCCCTCCGGCACCGCCCGCGCGAGCAGCGCTCGCGCACGGCGTCGGCCGCGCTGCACACGGCGCTGGTCGCCGCGAGCCTGGTGTCGGTGTTCCCGATCGCCTTCATCGTCTTCGTCTCGCTGCGGGGGCGCGACGGCTGGCAGGAGCCCACGCGGCTGGTCGGCTTCGACGTCTCCAACTACAGCCACATCCTCGGGGAGACCAAGTTCCTGACGTGGTTCGGCAATTCGGTGATCGTGGCGCTGGGGGCGACCGTCCTCGGCGTGCTCATCGCGGCGACCGCCGGCTACGCCGTCTCGCGGATGCGCTTCCCCGGTCACCGGCCGCTGATGTGGACCTTCCTGGTCGTTCAGATGTTCCCGATGGCGGTGCTGATCGTGCCGCTGTACAACATTCTCGGTGAGCTGGAACTCCTGGACTCCTACACCGGGCTGATCGTGACGTACTGCTCGATCTCCGTACCGTTCTGCGCGTGGATGCTCAAGGGGTACTTCGACACCGTCCCCGTCGAGATCGACGAGGCGGGGCGGGTGGACGGGCTGACCCCCTTCGGGACGTTCTGGCGGCTCATCGTGCCGCTCGCCCGCCCGGGCCTGGCCGTGACCGGCTTCTACTCCTTCATCACCGCCTGGGGCGAGGTCGCCTTCGCCACCCAGTTCATGAGCAGCGAGGAGCACTACACCCTCGCCGTGGGCCTGCAGACGTTCGTCGGCCAGCAGAAGGCCGAGTGGGGCCTGATGACGGCCGCGGCCGTGCTGATCACCATTCCGGCGGCCCTGGTGTTCTTCGTCGCCCAGCGGCACCTGGTGGCCGGCCTGACCGCGGGCGGCACCAAGGGCTGACCGCCACCGGCACCCGCTGACCTTGTCCGCCCGCCGTCGTTGACCCGTTGGGATCCACGGGATCCACCGCTTCCGCCTCCGCAACCGAATCGATAGGACGTACATGACCCAGGACCTCGCGCCCTCCGTCCGCCCGGCCGCCGCCGCCCCGTCCGAGGCCGTATCCGAGGGATGGTGGCGCAGCGCCGTCATCTACCAGGTGTACGTGCGCTCGTTCGCCGACAGCGACGGCGACGGCATCGGCGACCTGCGCGGGATCCGCGACCGCCTGCCGTACCTGGCCGAGCTGGGCGTGGACGCGGTGTGGCTCACGCCGTTCTTCGCCTCGCCGCAGGCGGACGGCGGCTACGACGTCGCGGACTACCGGGCCGTGGACCCGCTGTTCGGGGACCTGTCCGACGCGGACGACCTGGTGCGGGAGGCGCACCGGCTGGGCCTGCGGGTGATCGTCGACATCGTGCCCAACCACACCTCCGACCAGCACGCCTGGTTCCGGGCGGCCCTCGCCGACAGAGAGGGCGGTCCGGCGCGGGAGCGCTACCACTTCCGGCCGGGCCGCGGCACGGCCGGGGAACTGCCGCCGAACGACTGGGAGTCGGTCTTCGGCGGCCCGGCGTGGACGCGCACGGCGCGCCCGGACGGCACGCCCGGCGAGTGGTACCTGCACCTGTTCGCACCCGAGCAGCCCGACCTCAACTGGGAGAACCGGGAGGTCCGCGAGGAATTCGAGTCCGTGCTGCGGTTCTGGCTGGACCTGGGCGTGGACGGCTTCCGCATCGACGTCGCGCACGGCATGGTCAAGGCGCCGGGGCTGCCGGACATCGGGCTGAGCGAGCAGGCGAAGCTCATCGGGGCCCAGGTGCTGCCCTTCTTCGACCAGGACGGGGTGCACGAGATCCACCGCGCCTGGCGGCGGCTGCTGGACTCCTACCCGGGCGAGCGGATCGGCGTGGCGGAGGCGTGGGCGCCGACCTCGGAGCGGCTCGCGCTGTACGTGCGCCCGGACGAGCTGCACCAGGCGTTCAACTTCCAGTTCCTGACCTGCGACTGGGGCGCCGGCTCGATGCGCGCGGTGATCGACGACTCGCTGGCGGCGACCCGCTCGGTGGGCGCGCCCACGACCTGGGTGCTCTCCAACCACGACGTGGTGCGGCACACCACGCGCTACGGCGGCGGGGAGCGCGGCCTGGCGCGGGCGCGGGCGGCGGCGCTGCTGATGCTGGCCCTGCCGGGCTCGGCGTACGTCTACCAGGGCGAGGAGCTGGGCCTGCCGGAGGTCGTGGACCTGCCGGACGAGGTGCGCCAGGACCCGGCGTTCTTCCGCGGCGACGGGCAGGACGGCACGCGCGACGGCTGCCGGGTGCCGATCCCGTGGTCGGGCGGGGCCGCCCCGTACGGCTTCGGGCCGGGCGGCAGCTGGCTGCCGCAGCCGGAGCAGTGGGCGGAGCTGTCGGTGGCGGCGCAGTCCGGGGACCCGCGCTCGACGCTGGAGCTCTACCGCTCGGCGCTCGCCCTGCGCCACGAGCTGCCGGGCCTGGGCGACGGGGAGATGACGTGGCTGGAGGCGCCCGAGGGCGTGCTGGCCTTCGCCCGGCCGGGCCTGGTGTGCACGCTGAACACGAGCGACGAGGAGGTCGGGATGCCGGTGCCGGGCCGCCCGGTGCTGGCCACGGCCGCCTTGGAATTCACCGGTGGTACGGTCCGTATCCCCTCTGATTCATGTGTTTGGTGGGCAGTCTGAAATGCGACCGGTAAGGTCCAGTCCTGTGACCGCACGGCTGGCCGATATCGCAGCCCAAGCGGGTGTCAGCGAAGCAACCGTCAGCCGGGTACTCAACGGGAAGCCGGGGGTCGCCGCCTCCACCCGCGAGTCCGTGCTGGCCGCGCTCGACGTCCTGGGCTACGAGCGCCCCGTACGGCTGCGGCAGCGCAGCGCGGGCCTGGTCGGGCTGATCACGCCCGAGCTGGACAACCCCATATTCCCGGCCTTCGCCCAGGTGATAGGCCAGGCCCTGACGCGCCAGGGCTACACCCCGGTGCTGGCCACGCAGACGCCCGGCGGCTCCACGGAGGACGAGCTCACGGAGATGCTCGTCGACCGCGGGGTCTCCGGCATCATCTTCGTCTCCGGGCTGCACGCCGACACCTCGGCGGACATGCAGCGCTACGAGCGGCTGCGGGCCCAGGGCGTGCCGTTCGTGCTGATCAACGGCTTCTCGTCGAAGGTGCGGGCGCCGTTCGTCTCGCCGGACGACCGGGCCGCGGTGCGGCTGGCCGTCACCCATTTGGCCGCACTGGGGCACCGGCGGATCGGCCTGGCGCTGGGGCCGCGGCGGTACGTGCCGGTGCAGCGCAAGATCGAGGGGTTCCTGCGCAGCATGCGCGAGGAGCTGGGCCTGGCGGAGGCCGAGGCCGAGCAGCTGGTGCAGCACTCGCTGTTCACGCTGGAGGGTGGTCAGGCGGCGGCAGCGGCGCTCATCGAGCGCGGCTGCACGGCCGTGGTGTGCGCGAGCGACATGATGGCGCTGGGCGTGATCCGGGCGGCCCGTCAGCACGGCCTGGAGGTCCCGCGCGACGTCTCGGTCGTCGGCTTCGACGACTCGCCGCTCATCGCCTTCACGGACCCGCCGCTGACGACGATCCGGCAGCCGGTGCAGTCGATGGGGCAGGCCGCGGTGCGCGCGCTGCTGGAGGAGATCGGCGGCACCCCGGCGCCGCACAGCGAGTTCGTCTTCCTCCCCGAACTGGTGGTTCGGGGTTCAACCGCATCGGTCCCGGAAACCCGGCCGAAAGCGGGCGAAGACCAGACTTGGGGATGATCTGCCGCAGGCCGGTTTCTGGCAGACTGTTTCCCTATGGGTGAAGCGACGGCAAGGACACTGGAAGGCCGGACGGCCGCCCCGCCACCCACCGAGGAGCGAGCGGACAGGCCGTCGGCGGACGGTGCCACCGAGCAGCGGACCGGCCTGCGGAGGCTTCGTGCTCCGCGCAGGCCGCGTCTGTGGTTCGAGGTGCTGCTGATCGCGGTGAGTTACTGGACGTACTCCCTGGTGCGCAACGCCGTTCCCGAGCAGCGGGCGGCAGCCCTCCGCAACGCGGACTGGATATGGCGGGCCGAGCACACACTGCAGATCGCCGTGGAGAATTCGATCAACCACGCGGTGAATTCGGTGACGTGGCTGATCGTGGGCATGAACTACTACTACGCCACCTTGCACTTCGTGCTGACGATCGGTGTGCTGGTGTGGCTCTACCGATGGCATCCGGGCCGTTATTCCGCCGCCCGGCTGGCCCTCTTCGCCACCACGGCCGTGGCGTTGCTCGGCTATTACCTCTTCCCCCTGGCCCCGCCCCGGCTGATGCTGGGCGAGAGCTTCGTCGACACCGTCGTGGTGCACCACACCTGGGGCTCCATGGCCTCGGGCAACCTGGCCGACATGTCCAACCAGTACGCGGCGATGCCGTCGATGCACATCGGCTGGTCCACCTGGTGCGGCGTCATCATCGCGATGGTGGCGCGCCCGGTGTGGGCGAAGGTCCTCGGCCTGCTGTATCCGTTCGCCACGCTGGTGGTCATCGTGGCGACGGCCAACCACTTCTGGCTCGACGCCGTGGGGGGCCTGCTCTGCCTCTCGTTCGGCTTCGCCGTCTCCTTCGCGTGGTTCGGGGCGACGCCGGGCCGGCTCGCGCGGCGCGTGGCGTAGCCCCGCCGGGGCCCGGCGACCGCGGCCCCCGGCCGCGGCTCACGCCCCGTAGAACAGCTCGTCCACGACGGCGCGGGCGCGCCGCGTCGTCCGCCGGTATTCGTCGAGCATGTCCCCCACGTGGCCCGGCTCGTAGCCGAGGTAGCGGCCCACGGCCGCGAGCTCCCGCGGCTCCGTGGGGAAGGTGTCCCCGGACCGGCCGCGCACGAGCATGACCGCATTGCGCACGCTCGTCGCGAGAACCCACGCATCATCCAGGATGGCAGCCGCCTCCGTGCTCAGCAGCTCGGCGGCGCAGGCCGCGGCGAGCGCCTCGCGGGTGCGGGTCGTGCGCAGCCCGGGCTCGGCCCAGGCGTGCCGCAGCTGCAGCAGCTGGACGGTCCACTCCACGTCCGACAGGCCGCCGCGCCCGAGCTTGGTGTGGGTCGTGGGGTCCGCGCCGCGCGGCAGGCGCTCGCGCTCCATGCGGGCCTTGAGCCGCCGGATCTCGCGCACCGCGTCCTCGCCGAGGCCCTCGGCGGGATAGCGCAGCGGGTCGATCAGGTCGATGAACCGCTGCCCCAGCTCGGCGTCGCCCGCGACCGGCTTGGCGCGCAGCAGCGCCTGGCTCTCCCACACCAGCGACCAGCGCCGGTAGTAGGCGGCGTACGAGGCGAGGCTGCGCACGATGGGGCCCGACTTGCCCTCGGGCCGCAGGTCCGCGTCGATGTGCAGGGGCGGATCGGTCGTGGGAAGTTGGAGGAGGCGGCGCATCTCCCCCGCGACGGCGGAGGCCGCCTTGGCCGCCTCCTCGTCGGGGACGCCCTCGCGGGGCTCGTGCACGAAGAGCACGTCGGCGTCCGAGCCGTAGCCCTGCTCGTGGCCGCCGAAGCGGCCCATGCCGATGACGGCGAAGCGCGTGGGCAGGGTCTCGCCCCACTCGGCGCGCACCGCGGCGCGCAGGGCGCCCGCGACGGCGGCGGCGTTGAGGTCGGAGACGGCGTCGCCGACGGTGTCGACGCGGACGTGGGGGTCGCGCTCGCCGTTGGGCGTGCCCGCGCCCTGGGAGCCGTTGCGCCCGTAGGCCCCGATGATGTCCGAGGCGGCGGTGCGGAACAGCTCGCGGCGGCGGACCCCGCGGACGGCGACGATCGCGGCCTCGGCGCCCTCCGAGCGGTTGACGGCGGCCAGCGTCTCCTGTTCGAGGGCCTCCCGGCCGCGGGGGCGCAGGCCCTCGGGGTCGCCGAGCAGGGCCACGGCCTCGGGGGCGCGCAGCAGCAGGTCGGGGGCGAGGCGGCCGGCGGAGAGCACGCGGGCGAGGTTCTCGGCGGCGGCGCCCTCGTCGCGCAGCAGCCGCAGGTACCAGGGGGTGCGGCCGAGGGCGTCGGAGACCTTGTGGAAGTTGAGCAGGCCGGCGTCGGGGTCGGCGGAGTCGGCGAACCAGCCGAGCAGGACGGGCAGCAGGGTGCGCTGGATGGCGGCCTTGCGGGACACGCCCGAGGCGAGCGCCTCCAGGTGGCGCAGGGCGGCGGCGGGGTCGGCATAGCCGAGGGCCTGCAGGCGGTTGCCCGCCTCCTTGGCGCTGAGCCGGATCTCGCCGGGCTCCAGCTGGGCGACGGCGTCCAGCAGCGGCCGGTAGAAGAGCTTCTCGTGCAGCCGGCGCACCTCGCGCGCGTGCCGCTTCCACTCGCGGCCGAGGCCGTCGACCGGCTCCGTGCCCGGCGGCCACTGCAGGACGCGGGCGAGGGACCGGCCGAGGCGGCGCTGGTCGGCCTCGGCCTCCGGCATCAGGTGCGTGCGGCGCAGGCGGTGGAGCTGGATGTGGTGCTCCATCGTGCGCAGGAAGCGGTAGGCGGCGTCGAGCGCGGCGGCGTCGGAGCGGCCCACGTAACCGCCCGCGGCCAGGGCGGTCAGGGCGTCGAGGGTGCCGGAGGCGCGCAGCGTGGCGTCGCCGCGGCCGTGGACGAGCTGCAGCAGCTGCACGGCGAACTCGACGTCGCGCAGGCCGCCCGGGCCCAGCTTGAGCTCGCGGTCGACCTGGCCGGCGGGGATGGAGGCGATGACGCGGCGACGCATCTGCTGCACGTCGGGCACGAAGTTCTCGCGCTCGGCGGCCTGCCACACCAGGGGGGCGAGGGCGTCCGTGTAGGCCCGGCCCAGGGCGAGGTCCCCGGCGACCGGGCGGGCCTTGAGCAGGGCCTGGAACTCCCAGGTCTTGGCCCAGCGTTGGTAGTAGGCGAGGTGGCTGGAGAGGGTGCGCACGAGGGGGCCGTTGCGGCCCTCGGGCCGCAGGTTGGCGTCCACGGGCCAGATGGTGCCCTCGGGCGTGACGTCGGAGCAGACGCGCATCATCCGCGAGGCCAGCCGCGTGGCGGCCTGCAGGGCGGCGCCCTCGGCCGTCCCCTCCTTCGCCTCCGCCACGAAGACGACGTCCACGTCCGAGACGTAATTGAGCTCCCCGCCGCCGCACTTGCCCATGCCGATGACCGCGAGCCTGCAGGCCGCGGCGTCCCCGGGCTGCTCCTCGGCGGCGATGCCGAGGGCGGCGCGCAGGGTGACGGTGGCCAGGTCCGCGAGCTCGGCGGCGGTCTGGGCGACGTCGGTGGTGCCGCACACGTCCCGCGCGGCGATGGTCAGCAGGCAGCGGCGGTAGGCGGCGCGCAGGGCGTCCGCGGCGTCCAGCCCGGCCTCCCGGCCGCCGCGCGCGCCGTCGGCCAGCGCCTTTTCGAACTCCGGTACGCCCGGGTTGAGATCGGCCGCCTCGTAGGTGACGAGCGCGTGCCAGTCGCCGGGGTGGCGGGCGAGGTGGTCGCCGAGGGCCTCGGAGGCGCCGAGGACCCCGAGCAGCCGGTCGCGCAGCGGCTTGGCGGTGACGAGCGTGTCCATCAGGGCCTGCCGGTCGCCGCCGTCCCTGGCGTCCAGCGCCTCCGCGAGCCGCACCAGGCCGTGCAGCGCGAGGTCGGGATCGGCGGTGGTGCCGAGGGCGTCGAGCAGGACGGGGTCGGTGCGTCTCGCCGCGAGCGCCGGAGCCTCCAGCCGCCGCTCGGCGGCCGCCGGATCGGTGAAGCCGTACTTCAGCAGCCGGGTGTACGAGCTGCTGCGACGCCCTTCAGGCAGTGTCATCGGCACCTCTCGCTCGCGCGCTGCGGCCATGATAGCCGCGGGACCTCGCGGCCCCGCGGCCCCGGCTCCCGCCTACAGCACCGGCAGCATCTTGCGCAGCTCGAACGCCGTGACCTCCGAGCGGTACTCCTCCCACTCCTGCTTCTTGTTGCGCAGGAAGAAGTCGAAGACGTGCTCGCCGAGGGTCTCGGCCACCAGTTCGCTGCGCTCCATCAGCTCGATGGCCTCGCCGAGGTTCTGCGGCAGCGGCTCGATGCCCATGGCGCGGCGCTCGGAGTCGGACAGCGCCCACACGTCGTCGTCGGCGCCGGCCGGGAGCTCGTAGCCCTCCTCGATGCCCTTGAGGCCCGCGGCCAGCAGGACCGCGTAGGTCAGGTAGGGGTTGGCGCCGGAGTCGATGGAGCGGACCTCCACGCGCGTCGACCCCGTCTTGCCGGGCTTGTACATGGGGACGCGGATGAGCGCGGAGCGGTTGTTGTGGCCCCAGCAGATGTACGAGGGGGCCTCGCCGCCGGCGCCCGCGGTGCGCTGCGAGCCGCCCCAGATGCGCTTGTAGGAGTTGACCCACTGGTTGGTGACGGCGGAGGTCTCCGCGGCGTGCCGGAGCAGGCCGGCGATGAAGGACCGGCCGACCTTGGAGAGCTGGTACTCGGCGCCGGACTCGTAGAAGGCGTTGCGGTCGCCCTCGAAGAGGGAGAGGTGGGTGTGCATGCCCGAGCCGGGGTACTCGGAGAACGGCTTGGGCATGAACGTGGCCTGCACGCCCTGCTCCAGCGCGACCTGCTTCATCACGAGCCGGAAGGTCATGATGTTGTCGGCGGTGGAGAGCGCGTCGGCGTAGCGCAGGTCGATCTCCTGCTGGCCGGGGGCGCCCTCGTGGTGGCTGAACTCGACCGAGATGCCCATCGATTCGAGCATGGTGATCGCCTGGCGGCGGAAGTCCATGCCCACGTTCTGCGGGGTGTGGTCGAAGTAGCCGGAGGAGTCGGCGGGCACCGGGCGGGTGCCGTCCACCGGCTTGTCCTTGAGCAGGAAGAACTCGATCTCGGGGTGGGTGTAGAAGGTGAAGCCGAGGTCGGAGGTCTTGGCGAGGATGCGCTTGAGGACGTAGCGCGGGTCCGCGTAGGAGGGCGAGCCGTCGGGCATGAGGATGTCGCAGAACATCCGGGCGGTGCCGGGGGCCTCGGCGCGCCAGGGCAGGATCTGGAAGGTGCCCGGATCCGGCTTGGCGATCATGTCGGACTCGTAGACCCGCGCGAAGCCCTCGATCGCGGAGCCGTCGAAGCCGATGCCCTCGTCGAAGGCCTGCTCCAGCTCGGCGGGGGCGACGGCCACGGACTTCAGATAGCCCAGCACGTCGGTGAACCACAGCCGCACGAAGCGGATGTCGCGCTCTTCCAGAGTGCGGAGCACGAACTCCTGCTGCTTATCCATAGCTACCCATCCTCGCTGGTCAGGCCGCCCCTTCCCAAGCCGCGGGGCACGTCGGGGGGCATAGAGCATCCCACCACATGATGTCGGGCGCGTTGCATGCGTGAGTCCGAACGCGGAGTCCGGGGTGCCCGGGGTGCCCCCACCCCATACTGCCTGCTCACCCGCCGGTGCCGCACGGCCGGGCCGCCCGTCGGTCCGCGGCCGGCCCGCGCTCCGAGAGCCGCACCAGCAGCCGCCGGGGGTACTGCACCGTGGCCAGGGGCGGCAGGCGGGTGTCCGTGCCGGGTGCGAACTCCATCCGCCAGCGGTGACAGAGGGTGGCCAGGGTGAGCGTCGCCTCGGTCATGGCGTAGACGTCGCCGATGCACTTGCGGGCGCCGACGCCGAAGATCGCGAAGCCTTCGCGGGGCGGCCGCCCGGGCTGGTCCGCGGGCCAGCGGTCGGGGCGGAACTCCGCCGGGCACGCGTGCACGGCGGGGCTGTGGTGGACGACCGGCGGGCTGACGACCATCGTCGTCCCGGGCGGCAGCCGGCGGCCGGCCAGCTCCACCGGGACCGTCGTGACGCGGGTGAACAGCCATGCGGGCGGGTAGAGGCGCAGCGATTCGGTGACGACCTGGCCGGTGCGGGGCAGGCGCGGGAGGTCGGCGGGCGTGACGGCCCGGTCGCCGAGGACGGCGTCGAGTTCGGCGTGCAGCTCCCGGGCGGCCTCCGGGTGCCGGGCCAGGGCGTACAGCGACCAGGTCAGGGACGCGGCCACGGTCTCCGAGCCCCCGAAGACCATCGTCGTCACCTGGTCGTGGATCTCGGCGTCGGTCAGTCCCCCGCGGCCGTCCTCCTCCCGGGCGGCGATCAGGGTGGACAGCAGGTCGCCGTGGTCCTGCCCGCCGCGGCGGTACGCGGTGACGAGGCGGTCGACCGTGCCGTGCAGGTCGGCGAGGGCCCGCGCGTAGCGGCGGTTCGCGGGCAGGGGCAGGCGCTGCACCGGCCCGGGCACGAACATCCGCCGGAAGAGGCCGCTGAGCGCGACGCGGAAGGAGTCCTGCAGGCGGGCCACGTCCGCTTCGGCCAGATGGGCCGAGAAGAGGCTGCGGGTGACGGTGCGCAGGGCGAGCCCGAACATGGCGGGGAAGACGTCGACGACCTGGCCGCCGTGCCAGGACGCGGACAGCCGGGCGGCCTCGTCCGCCATCACCTCCGCGTAGCCCTCCAGGCGGGAGCGGTGGAACGACGGCTGGACCAGGCGGCGCTGGCGGCGGTGGTCCCGGTGCTCGCAGCTGCCCAGGCCGTTGCCGACGACGTCCCGGAACCGGGCGAAGAACGCCCCTCCCTTGTCGAAGGTCCGGTCGTCGAAGAGCACCTGCCGCAGCAGCTCGGGATGACAGGGGACGTAGGCCGGGACGGAGCCCAGGCGGATCTCCACCAGGTCGCCGTGGGCGGGCAGGGAACGGAGGAAGTCGAGGGGCCTGCGCATCAGCGGCCAGGCGTGACCGACGAGCGGCAGGGCCCCGGGGGCGGTTCCGGACACGTACGTGGCGGGCATGGCGGTCCCTCAATCGGCGGTGCACCGAACGCGCCACGAGGTTTTCCGCCGCGATGGACCTCAAAACCCCGGGTTTCTCTGGTTTGACGTCTTCCGAACGCCTGGGGCGGGGCGGATGGACACGGGATGGAGGGGCTGGTTCCGTGCGCTCGGCCGCCGGCCGCGGCGGGCTCAGGAACCGTCCGGCCGGTGGAAGCGGGTCGGCGGGGTCGCCAGGATGGCCGTGGCCACCGACTGCGGGCGGTCGTACATCAGCAGGTGGCCCGCGGGGGCCACCGCCTCGAAGCGGCCGTCGAGGCGCTCGGCGAGCGCCCGCTGCCGCTCCAGCCAGCGGCGTTCCAGCCAGGAGCCGGTGCCCGGGGAGGCCGCGAGGACGCTCACGGGCACGGGCGGCATGGGCCGGCTCTCGCGCAGGGCGTCGAGCTCGGCGGCCACGTCGCGGTAGCGGGCGTTCTCCATCAGCAGGGCGCGCACCACCCGCCCGGTGCCGTACGTGCGCCGCACCAGGTCGGCCGGGGCGGGGTCCTGGCGGTTGACGGAGGAGACGCGGACGGTGAGCCGGCGCAGGGACGGGCCGAGCGCGCGCGGCAGCCCCGCGGCGGCGACGACCACGCCCCGGGCGTGCGCGGCGGTGGTGCGCAGCTCGCGGGCGGGGGCGGGGCGGGCGTCCTCCTCGACGCTGCCGTCGACCAGCACGATGCCGGCCGTGCGCTGCGGGTGCAGCCGGGCGAAGGCCTCGGCGTGGAAGCCGGCCAGGGAGTGGCCGACGACCGTCGCGGGCTCGCGCAGGCCCAGCGCGTCGAGGACGCCGGCTATCCGGTCGGCCTCGCCCGCGGCGGTGGGTGGTTCCAGCGGCGGGGCGCTGAAGCCGAGGCCGGGCCGGTCGAAGCGGACGACGGTGCGGTGCGGGGTGAGGAGCGGCACGACGGGCTCCCAGTCGAACCAGCCCATGCCGAGCCCGGCGCTGAGCACGCACACCGGCCCCGACCCCTCGCGCACCACGTGCAGCGGCACCCCGCCGACCCGCAGCATGCGCCCCGGCGGCCGGGCCGTCTCGCTCCCCGACGTCCGCGGCCGCACCGTGCCGTTCACGCCGCTGCCGCCGTTCGCGCTGTTCATGGGCTCCCCCTCGTCGCTCTCCGACAAGCTAACGGACGAGGCTCTCCCGGTGCTCCGGTGCCACCCAGTGGGGTTTGCGGAACTTCAGGAACGCGAGCGGCGCGAGGAACCCGAGCACGAGCAGTCCGCCGCCGACGGTGAGCAGGTAGCGCCACAGCGGCCCGCCGCCGAACTGCTCGGGCGGCACGAAGCCGATGCACATGGCGGCGAGCGAGGCCGCGAAGCCGACGCCCGCGACGAGGTGCAGGGCGGGCACGCGGAAGCCGCGCGGCCGGTCCGGCTGGGTGGCCCGCAGGCGCACGGCGGCGGCGAACATCAGCAGGTAGACGACGAGGTAGATCTGCGTGGTGATCACGGAGAAGATCCAGTACGCGCTGGAGACGTCCGGGACGAACGCGTAGAGGAGCGCGATGACGGTGGTCAGCCCGCCCTGGGCGACCATGATGTTGCGCTGGACGCCGTTCTTGTTGAGCTTCTGCAGCACGGGCGGCAGGTAGCCCTCCTGCCGGGCGACCATCAGCAGCCCCTTGGACGGCCCGGCCAGCCACGCGAGCATGCCGCCGAGCGCCGCCGCGACGAGCAGCACGCCGACGACCTTGGTCAGCCAGCCCACGTGGAAGTGGTCGAAGAAGCCCTGGAAGGCCTGCATCACTCCGGCGGTGAGACTGAGGTCCTCGCCGGGCATCACCCAGCTGATGGCCAGGGCGGGCAGGATGAAGATCAGCAGGACGAGGCCGGTGGCCGCGAACACCGAGCGCGGGAACTGCCGGCCGGGCTCGCGCAGCGAGGCGACGTGGACGCCGTTCATCTCCATGCCCGCGTACGACAGGAAGTTGCCCACGATCAGCACGAGGCTGGCCAGGCCGGTCCACGGCGGCAGGAGGTGGCCGCTGTCCATGGGCGCGGCGGAGGCGTTGCCCTGGCCGAGGAAGACCAGGCCGAGGACGACGAGGACGACGCCCGGGATCAGGGTGCCGATGACGAGGCCCATGCTGGAGAGCCCGGCCACGGCCTTCGTGCCGCGGGAGGAGATCAGCACGCCGGCCCAGTAGACGACGACGATCACGATGGCGACGTAGACGCCGTTGTCGGCGAGCCGCGGGTCGACGACGTAGGCGAAGGTGCTCGCCACGTAGGCCAGCAGGCTCGGGTAGTAGGCGATCGTCATCGCGAACTGGCACCACACGGCCAGGAAGCCCAGCGGCTTGGAGAGCCCCTCGCTGACCCAGCGGTAGATGCCGCCGGTCCAGCCCGAGGCCAGCTCGGCGGAGACCAGGGCGGTCGGCAGCAGGAAGACGACGGCCGGGAGGAGGTAGAGGAAGACGGCGGCGAGCCCGTAGAGCGCCATGGACGGCGAGGGCCGCAGGTTGGCGACGGAGGCCGTGGTCATCATCGCGAGGGTCACCCACGAGATGAACTGGGGCTGCGGGGCCGTCGGCGGTGCGGGGACGGCGGCGACGGGACGGTCGTCCCTCACCTGTTCCGTGATGGTCATGGGAGGGGGAGCGTCCTTCAAGCCGTACGTCAATCGTTTTCGCCCCATAATCCCATTTCCGGGGCCATGGAACGGGCATACCCCGCGGGGGTAGGGTGCGAGGGTGATCCAGAACGGACAGCAGGGAACGGCGGCCGCGTGGTGCGGGCGCCTTTTGCTGCTCTCCGCCCTGCTCCTGGGCATCGTCACGATGCACACGCTGGGACATCCGACGGGGCACGCGGGTGCGGGTACGGGCCACAAGGCCGGTACGCATGCGGCCGCCGGGGCACATGCGGCCGCCGGGGCGCATCCGCAGGCTCACTCCGCCGCCCACGCCCCCGCATCCGGCCCCATCGCCGGCGATCCCCTCTCCGCCCCCGGCATGGACCCCATGTCCGTCTGCCTGGCCGTCCTCGGCGCCGCTCTCCTGGCGCTCGTCCTGCTGCTGGTCACCGCCGCCCTCCGCCGCCCCGCCGCAGCCGTGGCCGCGGCCCGGGTGCGGCTGCTGCGGGCCCTGTGGCCGATCCCGCCGCCTCCGCGGCACAAGTCCCTCGCGCGGCTGTCGGTGCTGCGGGTGTAGGAGCGCGCCTCTACGCGTCCCTACCCCTTCTTCACCGATCCCTCAGAGGTGCACTCACCATGCGTACGCACACCCGTACCCACACGCGCCGCGCCGTGCTCGGCGCCGGCCTCGCCGCCGCCGGGAGCGGCCTGCTCGCCGCCTGCTCCGACGGCTCCGGCGGCTCCTCCTCCCCCTCCGCCGCGCCCGCCGCCTTCGTCGCGCCGGACGGCGCGGAGGTCGCCGCGGCCGAGGCGAAGCGCGGGAGCGGCCCCGTCCGCGACGTCCGGCTCACCGCCACCCGCACGCAGATCGACCTGGGCGGCCGTACCGTCGGCACCTGGGCCTACGGCGACCGGCTGCCCGGCAAGGAGGTCCGGGTCACCGCGGGCGACACGCTCGCCCTCACCCTCGCCAACCACCTGCCCGAACCCACCTCGATGCACTGGCACGGGCTCGCACTCCGCAACGACATGGACGGCGTGCCGGGCGTCACGCAACAGCCGGTCAGGGCGGGGGCGTCGTTCACCTACCGCTTCGCGGTCGCGCACCCCGGCACGTACTGGTTCCACCCGCACTCGGGCGTCCAGCAGGACCGCGGGCTGTACGCGCCGCTGATCGTGGAGGACCCCAAGGAGCCGCTGCAGTACGACAAGGAGTGGGTCGTCGTCCTCGACGACTGGGTGGACGGGGTGGACGGCAGCACGCCGGACGCGGTGCTGGCGGAGCTGGCCAAGGGCATGGACCACGACATGGGGGGCATGGACCACGGCGGGGGCGGCACGGGCCACGGCGGGGGCGGCGGAGGCGGCATGCACCACATGTCGATGACATCGGCGACATCCAGGGCATCCACAGCATCGGAGAAGTCGCCGTCCCGCATGCTGATGGGCGCCACCAGCCCCCTCCTCGGCGGGGACGCGGGCGACGTCGCCTACCCGTACTACCTGGTCAACGGGCGTGCGCCGGCCGACCCCGAGACCTTCGCGGCCAAGCCGGGCGACCGGATCCGCATCCGCTTCGTCAACGCGGGCGGGGACACCGCCTTCCGCGTCGCCCTCGGCGGCCACCGGATGACGGTCACCCACACCGACGGCTTCCCCGTCGAGCACGCGGAGACGGACGCGCTGCTGCTGGGCATGGGCGAGCGCTACGACGTTCTGGTCGAGGCGAAGGACGGCGTCTTCCCGCTGACGGCGCTGGCCGAGGGCAAGAAGGAGGCCGCGCTGGCGCTGCTGCGGACGGGCGGCGGTTCGGCCCCCGACGCGTCGGCGCGCCCGCGCGAGCTGGACGGGCAGCTCCTCACCGCCGACCGGCTCAAGGCGGACCGGGCCGTGCGGCTGCGTGACCGCGAGCCCGACCGCACGGTCACGCTCCGGCTGACCGGTTCGATGGCCAAGTACGACTGGGCGATCAACGGGGAGAAGTACGCGCCCTCGCGGCGGCTCCCGGTGGCGGCGGGCGAGCGGGTGCGGCTCTCCTTTGTCAACGCGACCACGATGTGGCACCCCATGCACCTGCACGGCCACACCTTCGCCCTGCCGGGCGGGGGCCCGCGCAAGGACACGGCGATCGTGCTGCCCGGCAAGCGGCTGGACGTGGACTTCGACGCCGACAACCCGGGCCTGTGGATGCTCCACTGCCACAACGTCTACCACTCCGAGTCGGGGATGATGACGCTGCTCGGCTATCGGAAGTAACCGCGGGCGGGGGCCGGGACGGGCGGGCGGACCGCGACCCGCCCGGCCCGGCCCTCCGGCGTGGGAGCCCCGAGATCGCGTCAGTTAGACGAGTACTCTGGGCGGCGTGCCTCAACTTCGCCTCGCTCTGAACCAGATCGACTCCTGCGTCGGGGACCTCGCCGGGAACGCCGAGTCGATCGTCCACTGGACCCGGCACTCCGCCGGGCAGGGCGCCCACCTGGTGGCGTTCCCCGAGATGGCGCTGACCGGCTACCCCGTCGAGGACCTGGCCCTGCGCGGCTCCTTCGTGGAGGCCTCGCGCGCCGCGCTGCGCGCGCTCGCCGCACGCCTCTCCGACGAGGGCCTCGGCGAACTGCCGGTGATCGTCGGGTACCTGGACCGCAGCGAGGAGGCGCGGCCGCGCCTGGGCCGCCCCGCGGGCGCCCCGCGCAACGCCGCGGCCGTGCTGCACCGCGGCGCGGTCGCCCTCTCCTTCGCCAAGCACCACCTGCCGAACTACGGCGTCTTCGACGAGTTCCGGTACTTCGTGCCCGGCGACACCATGCCGGTGATCCGGGTGCACGGCGTGGACGTGGCCCTCGCCATCTGCGAGGACCTGTGGCAGGAGGGCGGCCGGGTGCCCGCCGCGCGCTCCGCGGGCGCCGGGCTGCTGCTGTCGGTCAACGCCTCCCCGTACGAGCGGGAGAAGGACGACACCCGCCTGGAACTGGTGCGCAAGCGCGCCCAGGAGGCCGGCTGCACGACCGCGTACCTGGCCATGACCGGCGGCCAGGACGAGCTGGTCTTCGACGGCGACACGATCGTCGTCGACCGCCACGGCGAGGTCGTCGCGCGCGCCCCCCAGTTCGAGGAGGGCTGCATGCTCCTCGACCTCGACCTGCCGGCCGCCGCCGGCGGGCCGCCGTCCGGGACCGTCGACGACGGCCTGCGCATCGACCACGTCACCCTCTCCGCGGACCCGCTCCCGCCCTACGAGCCGGAGACGCCGGGCGGTTCGGCGCCGCACCTCGGCGACGACGCCGAGGTCTACCAGGCCCTGGTCACCGGCCTGCGCGCGTACGTCACCAAGAACAACTTCCGCAGCGTCCTCATCGGCCTGTCCGGCGGCATCGACTCCGCGCTCGTCGCGGCCCTCGCCTGCGACGCCGTCGGGGCGGAGAACGTGTACGGCGTCGCCATGCCGTCGCGCTACTCCTCCGAGCACTCGCTCGCCGACGCCGAGGAGCTCGCCCGCCGCACCGGGCTGAACTTCCGCACCGTCCCGATCGCGCCGATGTTCGACGCCTACATGGGCGCGCTGGGCCTGACCGGCCTCGCCGAGGAGAACCTGCAGTCGCGGCTGCGCGGCACGATGCTGATGGCCATCAGCAACCAGGAGGGCCACATCGTCCTCGCCCCGGGCAACAAGTCCGAGCTGGCGTGCGGCTACTCCACGCTCTACGGCGACTCGGTCGGCGCGTACGGCCCGATCAAGGACGTCTACAAGACCTGGATCTTCCGCCTGGCGAAGTGGCGCAACGCGGACGCCGGGTCCCGCGGCGAGACCCCGCCCATCCCGGAGAACTCCATCACCAAGCCCCCGAGCGCCGAACTCCGCCCGGGCCAGGTGGACACGGACTCCCTGCCGGACTACGACGTCCTCGACCGCATCCTGGAGCTCTACGTCGACCGCGACCGCGGCCACGCGGAAATCGTCGCCGAGGGCTTCGACGCGGAGCTCGTCACGCGTGTTCTGCGGCTGGTCGACACGGCGGAGTACAAGCGGCGGCAGTACCCGCCGGGCACGAAGATCTCGGCGAAGGGGTTCGGGAAGGACCGGCGGTTGCCTATCACCAATCGGTGGCGCGAGACGGGGTGAGGCGGGCGGGGCTGTTGTACGGCCGCCCAAAGGCCGGTGGGGACCGCAGGTCTGCGGTCCCCACCGGCCTTTTCGCCACTGCGCAACCTTGGCGAAATCCGGATGGCCAAGATCGTACCGAGTGGTAGGTTACAGGTCTGACTTTTCCGAATCCGGGGGGATTCCACGTGTTTTCTCGTGCACGCACACTTCTGATCGGCGGCGTCGGCGCCGCGGCGGTCGTCCTGGGGGCTGCCGCCCCCGGCATGGCGGCGGGCGACGACGCCCTGCCCCACGCGATCGAGACCCTCGACTACCCGGGCGCCGCGAAGATCTACAAGGAGCGGGGCATCAAGCTCTGGCGCGGCGACGGCCACATCGTCCTGGGCGACTGCAAGTCCGTCAGCGACATCGTCGTCTTCACGAACAAGCAGGACGGTCCGGACCAGGGCAAGCACTGCTTCAAGGTGACGGGAAGCAAGAAGACCGGCCGACTCGACATGTACGTCGAGGGCGTGACCGCGGTCTCGGCCGGCCAGTACGACACCAAGGTCACGGCCAGCGAGTTCCCGGGCCTCTTCGAGCTGCCCAAGGGCCTCACCAAGCACTTCGACAAGCCCGTCGTCCTGAACCGGATCATGGTCTGACGCACGACTGCGCCCGCCCTTCCCATCACTCTTCACCCGGGCCCGTCGTACGCCGGGGCCCACGGAGGAACACCGTCATGACTGCCATACGTCCGCGCGCCGCGTGGATGACCGGGCTTCTCGCGTCCGCCGTCGCGGCAAGCCTGCTGACCGGCGCCCCCGCGCACGCGATCGCCGGCGACGAGACCGCCGACGGCGCCTACGCCTTCACGGCGAAGCTCGACATCGAGGGACGGCGCTACTGCTCCGCCGCCCTCGTCGAGCAGGAGTGGCTGATCAGCGCCGCCAGCTGCTTCACCGACGACCTGACCAAGGACCGCTACGTCCCCGAGGGCGCTCCCCGGCTGAAGACGACCGCCACCATCGGCCGCACGGACATCACGGGCAAGGGCGGCAGCGTGGTGGACGTCGTCGAGCTCGTCCCGCACAAGGACCGCGACCTGGTGATGGCGCGGCTGGCGCGGCCGGTCACGGACGTCAAGCCGGTCCGCTTCAGCCCCGACCGGCTGATGGCGGGAGAGACCGTTCGGGTGACCGGCTACGGCCGGACCAAGGACGAGTGGGTTCCCGACCGCATGCACGACGCCGAGTTCAAGATCGACTCGCTCGCGAACGGCACCATGAACCTCTCCCCCAAGTCGTCCGGCGCCGCCGTGTGCGCAGGCGACACGGGCGGACCGGCCTTCAAGGACGTCGGCGGCTTCTACGAGCTGGTCGGCATCCACAACACCTCCGGCCAGGCCGGGTGCTTCGGCTCGGACGAGTCCGAGACGCGCCGCACGGCCACCGAGGTCCGTGTCGACGACATCAAGGGGTGGGTGCGGGCCGTCACCGCCCGCACGGTCCTGTCCCGGCACAACTGGAAGGACGCCGTCCACACGGCCTCGGGCAACTTCACCAGGGACTACCGCAGGGGCAACGCCCCCCGCAAGGACCTGTTCGTCGTGTGGGCCGACGGCTCGGCCAGCGTCTTCCAGGGCGCCGACCCGGCAGACGACAGCCACCCCTTCTCGGCGGAGTACTCGGTCGCCCCCAAGGGCAGCTACTGGAAGAACGCCGAAGCCGTCACCGGCACCCGTGTCACCGACGACACCTCCAGCGGCACCAGCAGCGACGGGCTCACCGTCCGCTGGAACACCGGCAAGCTCTCGACCTTCACCCACCTCGACGAGTACGGCCTCTTCGAGGAGAAGACCCTCGTCTACCGCAACAGCTGGAAGAACGCCCGCTCGATCGTGGCCGGCCGCCACAGCTCCAACGGTCTGCGAGACGATCTGGCCGTCCTCTGGGCCGACGGTTCCTGGTCCACGTACACCGACACCGGCATCAACGGCGTCTCGAAGGAGACCCAGATGACCGGGGCGACGGAGGCCATGATCGACGCGCAGCTCGCCTCCGGCCCGTTCACCGGCAAGGGCACCGACGACATCATCGTCCGCTGGAAGAACGGCATGACGGACCTCCTGCCCGGTTTCCAGGCGAACGGCTCCTACGAGGGAGACGACATCAGTCTCCGCCCCGAGGACTCGGCCTGGAAGTACGCCCAGATCCTGACGGCCGGTTCCTTCGGGGGCGGCGGCGGGGAGGACCTTCTCATCCGCTGGGCCGACGGCAACCTCAGCTACTACGCCGACGTGGACGCCTCCGGCACCCACAAGGAGATCCAGCTCGTCGGCTGACGGCGTTCTCCGGCCGCTCGCGTTAGCATTGCTTGATTATTCAAGCAATGCTAACGGAGTGAGTCAGCAGTGAAGGTCGAGATCTACAGCGACATCGCCTGCCCCTGGTGCCACGTCGGCAAGAGCCGCTTCGAGCAGGCCCTGGCCGCGTTCCCCGGTGCCGACGGCGTCGAGGTGGTCTACCGGCCCTTCCAGCTCGACCCGCACGCCCCCGAGGAGCCGCTGCCCCACCGCGAGGTGCTGGCCGCCAAGTACGGGCCGCAGTCCGTCGCCATGGACGACCACATCACGCGGCTGGGGGCGGACGAGGGACTCACCTTCGACTTCGACAGCGTCGTGGAGAACAACTCCCTCCTCGCCCACCGGCTCCTGCGCTTCGTCCTGGAGAAGTACGGGCGGGACGCCCAGGCCCGGCTCAAGGGGCGGCTGCTGGAGGCCCACTTCGGCGAGGGGCTCGACATCGGCGACCGCGAGCACCTGACGGACGCCGCCGTCACCGTGGGCCTGGACCGGGATCCCGTCGCCGTCTTCCTCGACGGCGACGACCTGCACGACGAGGTCCTCGACGAGATCGAGGAGGCGCGGCAGCGGGGCGTCACCGCGGTGCCGACGTTCGTGTTCGAGGGGCAGTGGGCCGTCCAGGGCGGGCAGGACCCGGCCACCTTCCTGAAGATCCTCCAGCAGGTCGCGGAGGCGACCGGGGCCGAGGCCGGGGCCGGGGCAGGAGCCGGCGAGGCCTGCGCGGACGGCGCCTGCGCGGTCTGAGCCCCGGGCCGCCCGGGCTAGGGCTTCGCGGCGCCGCGCACCTCCAGACCGTCCAGGAGCCGCTGCGTGGCCGCCGCGACGGCGGTCACCGCCTCGTCGAAGACGGCCTGGTTGTGCGCGGCGGGGTGGTGGAACCCCGACACCTTCCGTACGTACTGCAGGGCGGCGGCGCGGATGTCCTCCTCCTCGACGGAGGGCGTCATCGGCGGGCGCAGGGTCTTGATGCTGCGGCACATGAGTCCAGTGTGCCGCCGCTCCCTCGTACGTGCGTGCACCGCAGCGTGACAGTATCGCTGTCATGACTACTTCTGATGTTGCCCAGGACGCGAAGAAGGCCCCGGCGAAGGACCCTTGGGAGCTCCCCGACGTCTCCGGCCTCGTGGTCGGCGTGCTCGGCGGCACCGGTGACCAGGGCCGCGGCCTCGCCTACCGGCTGGCCAAGGCCGGCCAGCAGGTGATCATCGGCTCGCGGGCGGCCGAGCGCGCGCAGGCGGCCGCCGGCGAGCTGGGCCTCGGCATCGAGGGCGCCGACAACGCCGAGTGCGCCCGCCGCAGCGACATCGTGATCGTCGCCGTGCCGTGGGACGGCCACGCCAAGACCCTCGAAGGGCTGCGCGAGGAGCTTTCCGGCAAGCTCGTCGTCGACTGCGTCAACCCGCTGGGCTTCGACAAGAAGGGCGCCTACGCCCTCAAGCCGGAGGAGGGCAGCGCCGCCGAGCAGGCCGCCGCGCTGCTGCCGGACTCGCGCGTGACCGCCGCCTTCCACCACCTCTCCGCGGTGCTCCTGCAGGACCCGGAGATCGAGGCGATCGACACCGACGTGATGGTGCTCGGCGAGTCGCGGGCCGACACCGACATCGTGCAGGCCCTGGCGGGCCGCATCCCCGGCATGCGCGGCGTCTTCGCGGGCCGGCTGCGCAACGCCCACCAGGTGGAGTCGCTCGTCGCCAACCTGATCTCGGTGAACCGCCGCTACAAGGCCCACGCCGGGCTGCGCGTCACCGACGTCTGACGGGCGGCGGGTGGGGGGACGCCACGGCGGCGCGGCGCCTGAGCGACAATGGCCGGGATCGTGACCGTATGCGCCCCCGGACAGGAGCCGTCCCCCATGCCCCGCCTCGCCCTCTACGCCCTCGCCGTCTGCGTCCTCTCGGTCGCGGCGGCCGTCGTCTCCTTCGCGCAGGGCAGCTGGCTCGGCATCGTCTGGATCCTGATGCTGGGCGTCTCGTCCAACATCGCCTGGTACTACGTGCGCAAGGCGAAGAACGACAAGGCCGCCGCCGAGGGCGGGGACGCGTAGGACGGGCCCTCCGCCCCCGCTCCCCCGCCTCCGGCCTCCGGCCCCGGCCGCCCCCGGGGCGTCACGCCCCGGGCTCCGGCTCCCACCCCTGTGACGAGCCCGGCGGCTGCTTGTAGACGGGCCTGCCCCCGGCTCCGCTGGTGCGGAAGGGCCTGCCCCGGTCGTCGAGCCGGAGGACGCCGCGCCGGTCGCCGCTGGACCACTGCAGCTCCAGGTACCACTTCACGTCGTGCTGCGCGGCGGCCGCCTTGACGTAGAAGACCTCGGGGTCGCTCTCGCTCACCTTGTACGGGAAGTCGCGCTGGCCGGCCTTCGCGGTGACGGCGGGCCGGGCGGCGTCGAGGTCGACGCCGAAGGACTTCGTCGACACGTCCCCGCCGCAGCCGACGCCCATGATGTAGCTGTTCCAGGGCAGCGGCGCCTTCGTGCCCCGGACCCGCACGTGCAGCCCTTCGAGGACGACGGTGTCCTTGCCGGTGCCCTGCAGGGTGATCTCGATGAACTGCGAGCCGGCCGCGACGCCGCCCAGCGCGGACACCCAGCCCGGCGCGTCCTGCTCCGACGGGGGCGGCGTGACGCCGCCCGGGGCCCGGTCGATCAGATAGCGCTGGGAGCAGGGGTCCTCGAACGCGTACGGGCGGACGTGGGCGGTCAGGGGGACGCCGCTCTCCGCGGGGCCGCCGTGCGGCTTGCCCCCGGGGGCGGCGGGGGCGGAACCGCCCTGCGACGGGGACGCCGCGGGGGCACCGCTCTCCTTCTCCCCTTCGCTCCCCTCGCCCCCTTCCTGCTTCTCCTTTCCGGGCGCCGACGAGGACGGGCTGCCGCCCGGGCCCGTGCTCGGCCCGCCGGAGCCCCCCGGCTTCCCGTGCGCCCCGGACACCGCCCGGGAGGCCGCTCCCGCGGGGCGCTTCGCGGCGGACCCGGGCCGGTCGTCGCCTCCCAGGCCGACGGCCAGCGCGGTGGAGCCCAGCACAGTGGCCGCGGCGACAGCCGACAGCGTGGCGAGGACGGCCTTCCGGGACGGGCGCCGCCGCCGCGATGGCGCCGCACCCTCACCCGATGGAGCCAGCGATGGCGCCACCGACTCCGGCCGGACGGAACGGCCGGGATCGCCGGCCTGCTGCGGCCCGGGCCCGGATATCGATCCCGGTGCCACGGGCACCGCTTCCGTAGCGGCCTCGGGCGCCGGCTCCGGGCCCGCCTCGGGCACCGGTTCCGGGGCAGCCTCGGCCGCCGGCTCCGGACCGGCGGCCGCCGCCTGCGTCTTGCGTCCGCGCGTCGCATCCGCGACGATCCACCGCCGGTGAACCTCCATCAGTTCTTCCGGCGTGGCCTTGCACAGCCGGGCCAGCCGCTCCACCGGAGCGAACTCCGTCGGCACGGCGGACCCGCTGCAATACCGGTGCAGCGTCGACGTACTGACGTGCAGCCGCTTGGCCAGCACCCCGTAACTCAGGCCCGACCGCTCCTTCAGCGACCGCAGCATCTCCGCGAGATCGCCCGCCTCCACGTCACTCCCCCATCCCAGGTACCCGTTCCAGGGAATGGTCATTCCCCCAGGTCAGAGCCTGTGCAAGCGTTCCTGCGTCCCTGATCGGCCGGCAACCCTGGCGCCCGGGACGGGATACCGCACAAGCTTTCGCCATCCAAGCACGCCGCTCCCGCAATCCGGTCGAGCGGCACTCCGCTGCCTGCCCGCGAAGAAAGAGACCAGCCATGCGCGCCTCCGCCCGCCGAGCCCACCCCCGCCCCCGTCCGTTCGCCACCGCGGGCCTGGCGGCCGCCGCACTCGCCATGCTCTCGCTGGCGGCGTGCAGCGGAAGCGGGGAGGGCGAGGGCGTCCGCAAGGAGGGCGCCGCCTCCTCGCAGCCCGCCGAGACGGGCGCGACCGCCCTGCCCCCGGAGCCTTCGAGGTCCCCGCAGGCGGGGCAGGCCCCCCAGGGCAAGCCGGGCACGGACAAGGGCAGGTCGGCCGGCGCCACGCCGCACGGCGCGCAGCGGACCGGTGCGACGCACGACCCGTACGCCCCGGAGAACCGCGTGCCCTGCACCGCCGCCAACACCAAGGTCGTCGCCGCACCGCTCCCCCGCCCCCTCAACCACATGCTGCTCACCGTCACCAACACGGGCTCCAAGATGTGCGACTTGAAGGGGTACCCCGCCGTGAAGTTCGAGGGCGCCCAGTCCGTCCCGCCGGTCATGGAGAACACCAAGCCGCAGGCGGTCACTTCCCTGCCGCCGGGCGGGAAGGGCTACGCGGCCGTGATCCTCTCCGCGGGCGACGGCAGCGGCGGCGAGGGCCGTACGGCGAACAGCCTCGAGGTCGGCTTCGAGGGCGGCGGCAGGATGGCCAAGGCAGCCCTTCCGGCCGAGGGCGTGCACATCGACGACTCGCTGCGCGTCACGTACTGGGTGTCCACGGTCGAGGACGCGCTCTCCTGACCCCGCCCCCCGCACCACCCTCCGAGCCCCAGGCCTCCCAGGCCTGGGGCTCTTCCCGTTGACGCACCACCACCCGTGACGCCACCCCCCGAACCCCCTGTTGCGCCACCCCTCTTGCGAATGGCGCCACGACGGTGCCATGATGACGTCACGGCGCGACCCCGGCGGCTCCGGGGAGACCGTCGTGGTCCACGCCGGCACGGGCGTCGGCAACGTCCTGATCCCCCGCGCCTGATCCACCGCACCTCATCCATCCCGGCTGATCCACCGCGCCTGAATCACCCCTCCCGACCATCCGCGACGCGAGAGGCACCCCCGCGCCATGAACACCACGGAACCGATGCACCCGATGCCACCGGCGGAACCGGCGGTCTCCGCCGTCGGCCTGCGCAAGGCCTACGGCGACAAGAAGGTGCTCGACGGCATCGACCTGTGCATCCCCCAGGGCACCGTCTTCGCCCTCCTCGGGCCCAACGGCGCAGGCAAGACCACCACCGTGCAGATCCTCTCCACGCTGATCCCCGCCGACGCCGGCCGGGCGCGGCTCGCGGGGCACGACCTGGAGAGCGATCCGGACGGCGTGCGCGCGGCGATCGGCGTCACCGGCCAGTTCTCGGCCGTGGACAACCTGCTCACCGCCGAGGAGAACCTGATCCTCATGGCGGACCTGCACCACCTGAGCCGCCGCGAAGGCCACCGCCGCGCCGCCGGGCTGCTGCGCCGCTTCGACCTGGCCGAGGCGGCCCGGAAGCCGGCCGCCACGTTCTCCGGCGGCATGCGGCGCAAACTCGACCTCGCGATGACGCTGGTCGGCAATCCGCGCATCATCTTCCTCGACGAGCCGACCACCGGCCTGGACCCGCGCAGCCGGCGCACCATGTGGGAGATCATCCGCGGCCTGGTCGACGACGACGGCGTCACCGTCTTCCTGACCACCCAGTACCTGGAGGAGGCGGACCAGCTCGCCGACCGCATCGCCGTCCTGGACCACGGGGTGCTGGTCGCCGAGGGCACCGCGGACGAGCTGAAGCGGCGTGTCCCCGGCGGCCACGTCCGCCTGCGGTTCGCGAGCCCGCGCGACCTCCACTCCGCCGCCGGCCTCTTCGGCACCATCGCCAAGCACGACCCCGAGGCGCTCACCCTGGACGTTCCCGGCGACGGCACCATCCCCACCGTGCGCGCCGTCCTCGACGTCCTGGACGCCGCGTCGGTCCGGGCCGAGGGCCTCACGGTGCACACCCCCGACCTCGACGACGTCTTCCTCGCCCTCACCGGCCGCCCGAACCCGGAGCCGCTCCCGAGCCTGAGCCCGAGCCTGCAGGAGGCCGCCCGATGAGCACCATGTCCCACGCCGTCAGCGATGCGCGGACGATGCTGCGGCGCAACCTCAAGCACGCGCTGCGCTACCCGTCGATGACGATCTCGGTCGTCGTCATGCCCGTCATGATGCTGCTCCTCTTCAACTACGTCTTCGGCGGCGCCCTGGGCACCGGCATCGGCGGGGCGCCCAAGGGCGGCGTCGACTACATCGACTACGTCGCGCCCGGCATCATCCTGATGGCCGCGACCTCCGGGGCCGTGGCCACCGCGGTCAGCGTCTGCGTCGACATGACCGAGGGCATCGTCAACCGCTTCCGCACCATGGCGATCTCCCGCGCCTCGTTCCTGACCGGGCACGTCGTCGGCAGCGTCATCCAGACGATGGCGAGCATCACCGTCGTCGTCGGCGTCGCGCTGCTCATCGGGTTCCGGCCGGACGCCACGCCCGTCGAGTGGCTCGCGGCCGCCGGCCTCCTGACGCTGCTCACCCTGGCGTTCACCTGGCTGTCCGCCGCGATCGGCCTGGTGGCCAAGAACCCCGAGACCGCCAGCAACGTGCCCCTGCCGCTGACGTTCCTGCCCTTCCTCGGCAGCGCCGTCGTGCCGCCGGAGTCGATGCCGACCGGGCTGCGCTGGTTCGCCGAGTACCAGCCCTTCACCCCCGTCATCGAGACCCTGCGCGGGCTGCTGATGGGCACGGAGATCGGCAACAGCGGCATCGCCGCCCTCGCCTGGTGCCTGGGCCTGAGCCTGGCCGGCTACCTGTGGGCCCGGGCGGTCTTCCACCGCGGAACCCGGCGGTAGGCCCCCTTCCCACCACACGTCCACCTGTACGTCCACCCGCACGTCGCACGTCGCTCTGCACACCGCACACCGCACTTGCACTCTGACTCTGCAACCGGAGGACTTCCATGGAACGCGAACTGCCCGACGCCCAGCCCCTGGCAGCGCTGCCGACGACCCGCCCCGCGGGCTGCCCCTTCGACCCGCCCGCCGGACTGGCCGAGCTGCGCGAACAGCAGCCGCTGACGCGGATGCGCTACCCGGACGGCCACCTGGGCTGGCTCGCCACCGGCCACGCCACGATCCGCGCGATCCTGGCCGACTCGCGCTTCAGCTCGCGGTACGAGCTCATGCACTTCCCGTTCGAGTTGCCCGGCCTGCCCGAAGGCGGCATGCCCCCGGCGCCCATAGGGGACATGACGGGGCTGGACGCCCCCGAGCACACCCGCTACCGGCGGCTGCTCGCCGGCAAGTTCACCGTCCGCCGGATGCGGGCCCTCACCGAGCGCGTCGAGCAGATCACCGCCGAGCACCTGGACGCCATGGAGCGCCGGGGCTCCTCCGCCGACCTGATGGAGGCCTTCGCCCAGCCGATCCCCGCGCTGATGATCTGTGAGCTCCTCGGCGTGCCCTACGCCGACCGCGACGTCTTCCAGCGGCACACGCTGACGCTGACCGACATGCGCTCCTCCGAGGAGGAGATGTACGCAGCCATGAGCGGGATACAGGAGTACCTGCACACGCTGGTGCCGGCCAAGCGGGCCGAGCCCACCGACGACATCCTCAGCGATCTGACGACGAGCGACCTCACCGACGAGGAACTCGCCGGCCTCGGCAGCTTCCTGCTGGGCGCCGGCCTCGACACCACCGCCAACATGATCGCCCACGGGGCCTTCGCCCTCCTGCAGAACCCGGATCAGCTCGCCGCCCTGCGCGGCGACCCGGATCTCGCCGACCAGGCGGTCGAGGAGCTGATGCGCTACCTGACCATCGCCCACACCGGCATCAAGACGGCGCTGGAGGACGTGGAGCTGGACGGTCACCTGATCAAGGCCGGCGAGAGCGTCACCCTCTCCTTCCAGGCCGCCAACCGCGACCCGCTCCGGTTCCCCGGCCCCGACGCCCTCGACCTGCACCGCAAGGCCACCGGGCACCTGGGCTTCGGCCACGGCATCCACCAGTGCCTGGGGCAGCAGCTGGCCCGCGTCGAGATGCGGGTCGCCCTGCCGGCGCTCTTCGGCCGGTTCCCGGCGCTGCGCCTGGCAGTCCCGGCCGAGGAGGTGCCGCTGCGCACCCACTCGAACATCTACGGGGTGCACAGCCTCCCGGTCACCTGGGACGCGGCGTGAGCGCGGCGTGAGACCAGCCCCGGGCCCACACGGGGGGGCCTGGGGCTTTCGCGTGCCTCGGATCGATGGATCGACGCCCGTCGGACCGGCGGCTCAGAGGACGATGCCCGACAGCGGCGGGATGTCCGGCGTGCCCTGCCAGAAGCGGAACAGCTCCTGGCCCCAGTACGTGTCCCACGCCGTCACGTCGAGGAACCGCAGCACCGCGTCGATCATGTCGAAGAACGCGTGGTTGACCTCGGGGATCCACAGGAAGCCGAAGACGGCCAGTATCCCGAACGGCGCGAACGGCTCCACCTGGCGCCGCACCTTGTACGACAGCCACGGCTCGACCACTCCGTAGCCGTCCAGGCCCGGCACCGGCAGGAAGTTGAGGATCGCGGCGGTCACCTGGAGCTGCGCCATGAAGCCGAGCGCGTAGCGGAAGTGGTCCGGGACGCCGTCCATCGCGCCGAGCCAGAACGGGGCGGTGACCACCACGGCGAACGCGGCGTTCGCCAGCGGGCCCGCGGCCGAGATCATGCTGTGCTTCCAGCGGCCGCGGATGCGGTGCCGCTCGATGAAGACCGCGCCGCCGGGCAGGCCGATCCCGCCCATGATCACGAAGATGACGGGCAGGACGATGCTCAGCATCGCGTGCGTGTACTTCAGCGGGTCGAGCGTCAGATAGCCCTTGGCGCCCACCGTGAGGTCGCCGCCGTGCAGGGCGGTGCGCGCGTGCGCGTACTCGTGCAGGCACAGCGAGACGACCCAGCCGGAGACGACGAAGAGGAAGACGGCGAAGCCGGGGCTCGCCGAGAAGTCCGTCCACACCGCCCATATGGAGACGCCCATGATGGCGACGAGGGCGAGGAAGACGGGACTCACGCGCCGTTCGCCGCGGGTCGCTGTCGGCATGGCTTCTGCTCCTGTGAGGTGGGCGGCCCCGCCGGGCCGCCCGGGCGGGCGGCTGCGGCGGACGTACCGGGTGACGGTACTTCCTCCGCCCCTCCGGGCCGTAACCCGGCCGGTACGGGCCCGGGAGAGAATGGGGCCGTGCGTTACGGCATCCTCGGCACCACCCAGGTCCATTCCGGCGACGGCCGGCCCGCCGCCCTCGGCGGCGCCCGGCTGCGCGCCCTGCTCGCCGCGCTCGCCCTCCACCCGGGGCGCGTGCGCACCGCCGAGGCGCTGATCGACGAGGTCTGGGGCGACGAGCCGCCCGCCGACGCGGCGGGCGCCCTGCAGGCCCTCGTGGGCCGGCTCCGGCGGGCCGTCGGGCACGACGCCGTCGCCTCGGCGTCCGGCGGCTACCGGCTCTGCGCCGCGCCCGAGGACGTCGACCTGCACCGCTTCCTGCGGCTCGCGGAGGAAGGCGCGCGGGCCCTCGCCGACGGCGACCCCGCCAAGGCCGCGGACCTGCTCGGCACCGGCCTCGCCCTGTGGCGCGGGCCCGTCCTCGCCGACCTCCCGGGCCGGGCGGCCCTCGCCGTCCGCTACGAGGCGCGCCGCCTGGACGCCCGCCGCACGCAACTGGCCGCCGCGGTCGCCCTCGGCCGGGCGGAGCAGATCCTTCCGGAGCTCGCCGCGCTGTGCGAGGAGCATCCGCTGGACGAGCCCCTGCACACCGTGCGGCTGCGCGCCCTGCGGGCCGCGGGGCGCCCGGCGGAGGCGCTCGCCGCGTACGCGGACATCGCGAACGACCTCTCCACCCGCCTGGGCACGGACCCGGGCCCGGAACTCCGCGCCCTCCACGCAGAACTCCTGAACCCGGACCGGGGAGCGACGGACGGCGCGACCGCGGACGGCACGGCGCCGCCGCAGGGCCCGCCCCACGCGCCCGGGCCGGACGGCGTGCAGCGCCCCGGCGGCATCGGCACACGCGGCACCACGGCGCCGCACGACCGGCCGTACCCGCCCGGCAACCTCCGTGTCCGGCTCACCTCCTTCGTCGGGCGGGAGGACGACATCGCGGCCATCGGGGGCGATCTGCGCGCGCACCGGCTGGTGACGCTGCTCGGGCCCGGGGGCGCAGGGAAGACGCGGCTGTCACTGGAGGCCGCCGAGGCCGCTGCCGGGGACGGGGGCGGGTGGAGCGACGGCGTGTGGTTCGCCGAGCTCGCGCCCGTCGACGATCCGGCCACCGTGCCCGAGGCGGTGCTGACCGCGCTCGGCGGCCGCGAGACCGTGGTGCGGACGACCGCCGACGGGCTGCGGGCCGCCGGTGACGCCTCCGCGACGGACCCGCTGGCGCGCCTCGCCGAGCACTGCGCGCCGCGCCGCATGCTGCTCGTCCTCGACAACTGCGAGCACGTCGTCGACGCCGCGGCCCGCCTGGCCGAGACGCTCCTCGCCCACTGCCCGGGCGTCACCGTGCTCGCCACCAGCCGCGAGCCGCTGGGCGTGCCCGGCGAGGCGGTGCGGCCCGTGGAGCCGCTGCCCGACACGGTCGCCCTGCGGCTGCTCGCCGACCGCGGCGCCGCGGCCCGCCCGGGCTTCCGCATCGAGGACGACCCGGAGGCGTGTGCCGAGATCTGCCGCCGTCTGGACGGGCTGCCGCTGGCCATCGAGCTCGCCGCGGCCCGGCTGCGGCTGCTCGGCCCGCGCACCCTGGCCGACCGCCTGGACGACCGCTTCCGGCTGCTGACCTCCGGCAGCCGCACCGTCCTGCCGCGCCAGCAGACGCTGCGCGCCGTCGTCGACTGGTCGTGGGACCTGCTCGACGGGCCCGAGCGTGCCGTCCTGCGCCGCCTGTCGGTCTTCTCCGGCGGCTGCGACCTGGCGGCCGCCGAGGAGGTGTGTTCCGACGGTCAGGACCCGGGCACCGGCACTGGCGCCGGCACCCCGCCCGTACCCGGCGCCGTCGGGGCCCGTGACGTCGCCGCCCTCCTCGGCTCGCTCGTCGACAAGTCGCTGGTGGTCGCCGAGCCCTCGGCCGGCGGCGAGATGCGCTACCGGCTGCTGGAGACCGTCGGGGAGTACGCCGCCGAGCGGCTGGACGAGGCGGGCGAGCGGGCGGGCGCCGAGCGCCGCCACCTGCTGGCCTACCGCGAGCTGGCCCGCACCGCGGACCCGCTGCTGCGCGGCCCGGCCCAGGGCGTCTGGCTGGAGCGGCTGGAGCTGGAGCACGACAACCTGCGCACCGCCCTGCGGCGCGCCGTCGCGGCGCAGGACGAGCAGGAGGCGCTGTGCCTGGTGCTGTCCATGGGCTGGTTCTGGCAGCTCAGGGACCACCGCGCGGATGCCGCGCACTGGGCGGAGGTCGTGGGCGCGATGGGCCCCGATCCGTTCGCCGGGCCGGTCGCCCCGGTCGCGCCGCTGTACGTGACCTGCACCGAGCAGCCGCCCCCGATGCCGCCCGAGCTGCTGGCGGAGGCACGGCGCGGGGTGCATCTCACGCGGCTGGTCAGCATCACGGACATGGCCTTGATCCACTCGCCGGAGATGCAGCGCAGACTGCGCGGCATCTCCGCGGCCTACGCGGACGGGCAGCCGCAGACCTGCCGCGTGCCGGGCTTCATCGTCTTCTTCGCCTTCCTCATGACCGGCGAGTTCGAGGCGCTCTACAGGAGCTTGGACACGATCGTCGCGCGCTGCCGCGAGCTGGGTTACGAGTGGGAGCTCGGCCACGCGCTGCAGCTGCGCTCGAAGATATTCAACGACCAGCCCGGCGGGCTGGACCAGGCCACCGCGGACGCGGAGGAGAGCGTACGGATCTTCCGGCGGCTCGGGGACTCCTGGGGCGTGGCGGAGGGCCTGACGGGCCTGGGCGAGGTGCACGAGCGGCGCGGGCAGTTCGGCCTGGCGGCCGAGGACTACCGGGAGGCCGTCGAGCAGGTCCGGGAGCTCGGCTCGACCGGGCAGCTGCCGGCGCTGCGCGCCCGCCTCGCCGGGGCGCTGGTGGAGGCGGGGACGGTCGGCGACGACGAGGGCGAGCAGATGCTCCGCGACGCCATCGCGGAGGCGGAGCAGGGCAATACGGACGCCGCGATCTTCGGCAGGCTGCAGCTCGGCGTGCGGGTGGCCCGCGCCGGGCGGACGGCCGAGGCCCGGGAGATCTTCGAGGAGCTGGTGTCGGACTTCGGCATCCGCTCGGTGGTGATGTTCGAGAGCCTGATGTGCGGCCAGATGGCCTGGCTGGACACGCTGGAGGGCCGTCCGGCGGACGCCCTGCCGAGGCTGCGCAAGGCCCTGTCGATGGCCGGGGACCCGCTGTCGACGCTGGCGGTGCCGCAGCTGCCGATGACGCACCTGCTGTTCGCCGCCTTCGCCCACGCCGGGCTGGCCGGCGGGGAGCGCGCCGAGCCGTCCGCCCGCGAGGAGCACGCGCTGTGCGCGGCCCGGCTGATCGGCGCCGGTGACGGCCTGCGCCCGGCCGACTTCCCGGTGGCGTCGGTGGAGCGCGAGGTGCGCGAGCACACGGAGACCGAGGTGCGGAAGGTGCTCGGCGACGCCGCGTACGAGCGCGCGTGCGCCGAGGGCGGCGGCCTCACCCTGGAGGAGGCCACCGCCCTCGTATGACGCGGACACGGGACCGGCTCAGGTCTTCTTGCGGAACTTCGAGACGGCCAGCGGCGCGGTCACGACCGTGATGGCGACGGCCCAGGCCAGCGTCATCCACACCGAGTGGGCGACGGGCCCGCCGCGCATCAGGTGCCGCGCGGCGTCGGCGAGGTTGGACAGCGGGTTGTATTCGGTGAAGCCCTCCAGCCAGCCGGGCATCTTCGCGGTCGGCGCGAAGATCGAGCTGCCGAACTGCAGCGGCATCAGGACGAGCATCGCTATGCCCTGGACGGCCTGCGGGGTCTTCAGGGACAGGCCCAGCAGGATGAAGACCCACATCAGCGAGGCGCCGAACACCACGGACAGGGCCACCGCGGCCAGCAGGTGCAGCGGGGTCGTCGTGATGGACAGGCCGAGGGCGAAGCCCATGCCGAGCAGGATGGCGGTGGCGATGAGCATCCGGCCGATCTCGACCACGATCTTCGCGACGAGGACGGAGGACCGGGCTATCGGCATGGTGCGGAAGCGGTCCATCACCCCCTTCTTGAAGTCGTCGTTGACGCCGGTGCCGACGGCCATGGCGATGTTCATGCCCTGCATGGCCATCAGGCCGGGCACCAGGTAGTTGAGGTACTCCTGCTCGTGGCCCTTGCCGGCCATCGAGCCGCCGAAGACGTAGGTGAAGAGCAGGATGAAGATGATCGGCATGATCACGGCGTCGAACATCGACTCCGGGTCCGCCTTGATCTGCAGCATGTTGCGGCGCGCGAGGGCGCCGATGTGCCGCAGGTTGGCCCGCAGGCCGATGCGGCCCTCGTGGGCGGGCGCCGCCGCGGGCGCGCCGAGCGTAGCCGCGCTCATGCGGCGACCTCCTGGAGTGCGTCGGTGTCGGCGGCGTCCTGCTGCGGGACGGACGCCTTCTGGCCGGTGACGGCGAGGAAGACCTCGTCGAGGCTCGGCAGGTGGGTGGAGATACCGGAGATCGCGAAGCCGCGCGAGCCCAGCAGGGCGACGACGGCGGTGAGCTGCTCGTCGCTGATGATGGGGACGTTGACGACGCCCTCGGCCTCGTCGGCGGTGGCACCGGCGATCCCGTCGAGCTGGGCCTGGGCCAGCGCGCCGACCATGCGGGGCAGCTCGGCGCGGTCCGCCGGGCGGATCTGCAGGGTGCGCCCGCCGACCTTCGCCTTCAGCTCGTCCACCCGGCCGCCCGCGATGACCTGGCCGCGGTCGATGACGGTGAGCTCGTGGGCGAGCTGCTCGGCCTCCTCCATGTACTGCGTGGTGAGGAGGACGGTGGCGCCCTCGGAGACCATCCGCTGGACCTCCTCCCACACCTCGTTGCGGGTGCGGGGGTCGAGGCCGGTGGTGGGCTCGTCCAGATACAGCACGGCCGGTTGGCCGATCATGGAGGCGGCGAGGTCCAGCCGGCGGCGCATGCCGCCGGAGTACTGCCCGGCGGGGCGCTTGGCGGCCTCGGTGAGGGAGAAGCGCTCCAGCATCTCCTCGCCGCGGCGGCGGGCGTCCTTGCGGGAGAGGTCCAGCAGCCGGCCGATCATGTACAGGTTCTCGAAGCCGGACAGCTTCTCGTCCACCGAGGCGTACTGGCCGGTCAGGCCGATCACGCGGCGCAGCTGGCGGGGCTGGGCCACCACGTCGTACCCCGCGACGCGGGCGGTGCCCGCGTCCGGCCGGAGCAGCGTGGACAGGCAGCGCACGAGGGTGGTCTTGCCCGCGCCGTTGGGCCCGAGCACGCCGAGGACGGTGCCCTCGCGTACGTCGAGATCGACGCCGTTGAGCGCCTTGGTGTCCCCGAAGTGCTTGACGAGGCCGCGGACTTCGACGGCGTTCCCGCCGCTGCCCGCCCCTCGTGTGGTGTCGTTTCGCGTCATGCCCACCACAGTGCCAGCAGCCACTGACAACGCACCGACAGGTCACCGACAGGGGTTTGTCGGTGACCTGTCAGCGGGTAGCCGCCTAGTGGAAAGCGTGCTCCTCGGCCGGGTACGCACCGTCCACCACGTCCTCCGCGAAGGCGCGCGCCGCCCCGCCGAGAACCTCCCGCAGCTGCGCGTACTGCTTGACGAAGCGCGGCACGCGGCCGGACGTCATGCCGGCCATGTCCGTCCACACGAGCACCTGCGCGTCGCACTGCGAGCCCGCGCCGATGCCGACGGTCGGGATGTGCAGGGTGCGGGTGACCTCGGCGGCCAGCCCGGCCGGGACGAGCTCCAGGACGACGGAGAAGGCGCCCGCGTCCTGCACGGCCTTGGCGTCGCGCAGCAGCTGCTGCGCGGCCTCCTCGCCGCGGCCCTGCACGGGGTAGCCGCCGAAGGCGTTGACCGACTGGGGGGTGAGGCCGATGTGGGCCATCACCGGGATGCCGGCGTCGACCAGCAGCTTGATCGCCTCGGCGGACCGCTCGCCGCCCTCCAGCTTGACCGCGTTCGCGCCGGTCTCCTTGACGAGCCGCGTGGCGCTGCGCAGCGCCTGGACCGGGCCCTCCTGGTAGGAGCCGAAGGGCAGGTCGGCGACGATCAGGGCGCGCTTGGTGCCGCGGACGACGGCGGCGGAGAGGACGGCTATCTCGTCCATGGTGACGGGCACGGTGGACTCGTAGCCGAGGTGACAGTTGCCCATGGAGTCGCCGACGAGCAGGACGGGGATGCCGGCCTCGTCGAAGACGGAGGCGGTCATCGCGTCGTACGCGGTGAGCATGGGCCACTTCTCGCCGCGCACCTTGGCGGCGGCGATGTCGCGGACGGTGATGCGCCGGGATCCCTTGCCCCCGTACAGCGCCTTGGGGTCGCGGCTGCTGTCGGGGGTGTTCGAGGCATGCGTCGTCGTCATGGCGGTTGCTCCTGTGTTGATGTCGTCTCGAGGCGCCCTGACGGCGTCCCCGGATCACCTCCATGCTGACACGCGCGCTCCGGGCGGGGAAGGGACCCCCACGCACACCCGTTCGTCGGACCGGGGTAAAGGTTTTCCAATACGAGACGGGTTCGTATCGGAAAGGATCTAGGCTGGCGGGCATGACACCCGCTCCCTCCGGCGCCCCGGGCGCCGCGCCGCCCCGGAAGGTCCCGGAGGCGGTGCACCGCAGGCGCTGGGCGATCCTGGCCGTCCTGCTGTTCAGCCTGCTCATCGTCGTGCTGGACAACTCGATCCTGAACGTCGCGATGAAGACGATCGCCACCCCCGCGCCCATCGGCCTCGGCGCCACCCAGAGCCAGCTGGAGTGGGCCGTCAACTCCTACACCCTGGTCTTCGCCGGGATCCTGTTCACCGCCGGCCTGCTGGGCGACCGGCTCGGCCGCAAGAAGGTCCTGCTCGCGGGCATGGTCGTCTTCGGCGCCGGCTCCGTGCTCTCCGCCTTCTCCGGCTCGCCCACCGAGCTCATCGCCTTCCGCGCGCTCATGGGCTTCGGCGGCGCGTTCGTGATGCCCGCGACCCTCGCGATCATCATGAACGTCTTCGAGCGCGAGGAGCAGCCCAAGGCCATCGGCATCTGGGCGGGCGCCGTGGGCCTCGCCGTGGCCATAGGGCCGATCACCGGCGGCATCCTCCTGGAGCACTTCTGGTGGGGCTCGGTCTTCCTGGTCAACGTCCCCATCGTGATCACCGCCCTGATCGCGATGTCCGTGCTCGTCCCCGACTCCAGGGACCCGCGGCCGGGCCGCCTCGACCCGGTCGGCGCGGGGCTCTCGGTCGTGGGCCTGGTCCTGCTGGTCTACGGGATCATCAAGGGCGGCCAGCTGGCGGACTTCACCGACCCCGAGGTCTTCGGCACGGCCGGCTCCGGCCTGCTCGTCCTGGTCCTCTTCGTCCTGCACGAGCGGCGCTCGGACCACCCCTCGCTCGACGTGCGCTGGTTCCGCAACCCGGCCTTCGCCGCCGCCGTCTCCGCCATCGCGCTGGTCTTCTTCGCCCTGATGGGCGTCACGTTCATGACCGTCTTCTACACCCAGAGCGTGCGCGGCTTCACGCCGCTGCAGAGCGGGCTGCTGATGCTGCCGCTCGCGGCCGCCCACATGTTCTTCGCCGTGCGCGTGCGCCGCGTCGTGGAGAAGTTCGGCGTGCGCATCGTGTGCACCGGCGGCATGGTGATGGTCTCCGCGACGATGGCCGGTTTCCTGCTGCTGGACCAGGACACCCCGGTCTGGGTGCTGGAGGTGCTGCTGTTCTTCCAGGGCGCCTCGATGGCGCACATCATGCCGCCCGCCACCGTCTCGATCATGCAGTCGCTGCCGCGCGAGCGGGCCGGCTCGGGCTCCGCCGTGAACAACACCTTCCGGCAGGTCGGCGCCTCGCTGGGCATCGCCGTGCTCGGCTCCGTCCTGTCCACCACCTACCGCGACGGCATCTCCGGCCGGATCGCCGGCCTCCCCGGCCTGACGGACGAGGCGCGGCACGCGGCGGGAGAGTCCGTCGAGGCGACCTTGAACGTCGCCGCGACGCTCGGCCCGGAGGGCAGGGCGCTCATCGGCCCCGCGCACGCCGCCTTCGTCCACGCCATGCACGTCACGCTCATCGGCGCCAGCGCCACGGCCCTGGTCGGCGCGGCCGTCGTCGCCCTCTTCCTGCCCAAGCGCGGGGCCGTCCGCACGGCGCCCGGCGCCGCGCGCCCGGACGGCCAGAAGGAACAGGCGGGAGCAGGCGCATGACCCACCCCCAGGCGGCCCCGGCTCCCGAGCGCCGCGGCCGCCCCCGCAACGCCGCCCTCGACACGGCCGTCGTCGAGACCGTCCTGCGCCTGCTCGAAGAGGGCGTGACGCTCGGCGAGCTGTCGATGGAGCGCATCGCGCGCGAGGCCGGCGTCGGCAAGGCCACGGTCTACCGCCGCTGGCCCGGCAAGGAGGCGCTGATGCTCGACGTCATGCGCTCCCTGGAGCACGCCGCCCCCGAGCTCGCCGGGGAGTCCGTACGGGACGACCTGGTCACGCTGCTGGAGACGCTGCGCCGGCGCGGCCTGGCCAAGCGCTCCTCGGCCGTCCTGCGCACGGTCCTCGCCCAGATCAAGGCCCACCCCGGCCTCTGGCAGGAGTACCACGAGAAGGTCGTCACGGCCCGCCGCGAGGCGGTCCACGCCGTCCTGCGGCGCGGCATGGCCACCGGCGAGATCCGCTCCGACCTGGACGTCGAGCTGATGGGCGACCTCATCGTCAGCCCCATGCTGTCGCGGGCCATGTTCCACGAGCGGGCGGACCTGCCGGAGGACCTCCCCGGGAAGATCGTCGACGCGGTCCTGGAAGGCGTGCGCCCCCGCTGACGGCCGGGCTTGCCGCCGTACGGGACCCGGCAGCGGCCCGTACGACCCCGGACACCGGCGAATATGCCCGTTGTGTCACAGCACGCCCCTACGGGCCCCCGGCCCGGAACCCCGGTCCGCCGGGACGTCGTCCTTCCCACCGACACCCCCACCAGGGGTGCCACGTCGGAAGCGGAAGCGGCGCATGCCGCACTCACCGGGTGATCACCTATCGTCTGGTGGGCGGGGCCGCAGCGGATGAAGAGTTGAGGACGACGGATGGCGCAGGCGTACATGCAGGAGACGGGCCGAGACGGAGCCGGTCCGGAGGGGACCGGATCCGGGGCCCGGCGCCTCATGGACCGGTGGCGGGACCGCGACGTCTGGCGGCGCGGCCTCGTCCTCGCCGCCCTCGCGGTCCTGCTCGGACTGCTGATGCTCCTGCACACCCAGCTGCCCAACCGGGTCGGCAACCTCGGCAGCCTGACCGAGACCTTCCTGCCCTGGCTCGGCCTGGGCATCCCCGTCCTGTTCGTCCTGGCGATCGTGCGCCGCTCGGCGACCGCGCTGATCGCGCTGCTGCTCCCGGTGGTCACCTGGGTGAACCTCTTCGGCGGCCTGCTCAGCGACAAGACCGCCAAGGGCGGCAACTTCACGGTGGCCACCCACAACGTCAACGCCGAGAACCCCGACCCCGCCGCCACGGCCCGGGCCGTCGCCGCCTCCGGGGCCGACGTGGTGGCCCTGGAGGAGCTCACCAACGCCTCGCGCTACGAGAAGGCGCTGGCGGGCACGTACAAGCACCACTCCGTGCAGGGCACGGTCGGCATATGGAGCAAGTACCCCCTGGAGCTGGTCCAGCCCGTCGACATCCGGCTCGGCTGGGTGCGCGCCCTGCGCGCCACCGTCCGCACCCCCCAGGGCCCCGTCGCCGTCTACGTCGCCCACATGCCGTCGGTGCGCGTCAAGTTCAACGCGGGCTTCACCGCCGGGCAGCGCGACCGCAGCGCCGAGGCGCTCGGCCAGGCCATCGCGCAGGAGCCGGAGAAGCGCGTCATCCTCCTCGGCGACCTCAACGGCACCATGAACGACCGCTCCCTGGCCCCCATCACCTCCCAGCTGCGCTCCGCCCAGGGCGCAGCGGGCGACGGCTTCGGCTTCAGCTGGCCGGCGAGCTTCCCCATGGCCCGCATCGACCAGATCATGGTGCGCGGCATGGACCCGGTCTCGGCGTGGACGCTGCCCGCGACGAAGAGCGACCACCTGCCGGTGGCGGCGCGGGTCAGGATCTGACCCGCCGGCACCTGTACGACCGACGCCCGTACGACCGGCACTCGCACGACCGGCACCCGCGCGACCGGGAAGCGGCTACCTCAGGAGCCACTTCCTGGTCAGCCGCATCACTTCCTCGTGGCTGCGCCCCCCGTGGTCGGCGGCCATGAAGCGGGTGCCGATCCGCGAGGAGAAGGTGAGCAGGCTGCGGACCTCGGCCTCGTCCTCGTCGGCGCAGATCGGGCCGAACAGCGAGCGCAGGTAGTCCATGCGCCGGTTGTCGACGCGCCGCAGCCGCTCCGCGACCGCCTCGTCGCGCCGGGCCCACTCGCGGATCGCAAGCTCGGCCGCCACGCTCGTCACCGGCCGCTCGGCGGCGGCCGAGACGATCGCGAACAGCCGCTCCAGCTTGGCCCGGGCGTCTCCCCCGCCGCTCTCGGCCTGCTCCACCACCGCCTCGGTGACCTCGCGCTCCCACGTGTCGAGCATCTCCGCGAGCAGCGCGTCCCGGTTGCGGAAGTAGCCGTAGAAGCCGCCCTTGCTGACGCCGAGGGCCTGCGCCAGGGACTCGATCCGGACGGCCTCCGGGCCGCCGGCGGAGAGCGCGCGCAGCCCCTCCTCGATCCACTTCTCGCGAGGCGTACGGATGGCGCCCATGACTGTGTCTCCCCTCACGTTCCCTCCGTCTATACGGAGCCGTACAGACGGGCCTAGCCTCGATCTATACGGCATCGTATAGATGGGGGACCGATCATGAGGCTGCCGGTCACGGCACACACTTCCCGCCCCTGGCGCATCCACGAGATCGCCCCCGACTTCCGCGTCGAGGACGTCTGGGCCCTCCCGACGCCGGGCGGCCCGGACGACCTCGCGCACCTGGTGAAGCAGTTCTCGACCGGCGACGGGGACTACGTCGACTCCCGCGTGGGCCGCGCGCTCTTCGCGGTCCGCTGGAAGCTCGGGGCCCTGCTCGGCTGGGACGAGTCCGGCACCGGCGTGGGCGACCAGGAGCCCGGGCTGCGGGACCGGCTGCCCGCCGACCTCCGCGAAGGCCCCCGCGGACCCGACTTCCGCAAGTTCACCTCCGTCTACCGGACGCACGACGAGTGGGCGGCCGAGATGTCCAACCGGACCGTACGGGGAGTGCTGCACCTCGGCTGGGTGCCGGACGGGACCGGGGGCCACCACGCGCAGATGGCCGTCCTGGTGAAGCCGAACGGGCTCTTCGGCGCCGTCTACATGGCGGGCATCAAGCTCTTCCGGTACGTGGGCGTGTACCCGGCGCTGCTCCGGCAGATCGGACGCGAGTGGGAGGCGACGGCCGCCGAGAGGCGCGCCGGGAAGAGCGCGGCCTGACGGGACGGCCTGACGGGACGGCCTGACGGGACGGCCGACCGGGCTGCCTGACGGGCCGGCCGGACGCCGCGAGGCCATCCCGTAGGCTGGACGGCTTGCCCCGCACGCCCGTCCGAAAGGCCCCCCTCCTCATGCCCGTGGCTCTGCTGGCGCTCGCCGTCTCCGCCTTCGGCATAGGGACGACCGAGTTCGTGATGATGGGCCTCCTGCCCAACGTCGCCGACGACCTGGGGACCTCCGTCCCCACCGCCGGCTACCTGGTCTCCGCCTACGCCCTCGGCGTGGTCGTCGGCGCCCCCCTGCTCACCGCCCTCGGCTCACGCATCCCCCGCAAGCGGATGCTGATCCTGCTCATGGCGGTCTTCACGGCCGGGAACCTGGCCTCCGCGATCGCCCCCTCCTTCGGGACGCTCGTCGCGGGCCGGGTCCTGGCCGGGCTGCCGCACGGCGCGTTCTTCGGCGTGGGCTCCGTCGTCGCCGCCCGCCTCGCGGGTGAGGGACGGCAGGCCCGGGCGGTCGCCATGATGTTCCTCGGCCTGACGGTCGCCAACATCGTCGGCGTCCCCGCGGCCACCCTCCTGGGGCAGCACCTGGGGTGGCGCGCGACGTTCCTCGTCGTGGCCGCGATCGGCCTCGCGGCGATGGCCGCGCTCGCCCGGCTGATCCCCCAGCTGCCGCCCGAGCAGGGCGCGGGCCTGGGCAAGGAGCTGCGGGCCCTGGGCGGCCGCCAGGTGCTGCTGGGCCTGCTGACCACCGTCTTCGGCTTCGCGGGCGTCTTCGCCGTCTACAGCTACCTGTCCGCGATGGCCGTGGAGGTCACCGGCTTCTCCGAAACCTCGGTCACGTTCGTGCTGGCGCTCTTCGGCATCGGCATGACCCTGGGCGTCCTGGCGGCCGGCCCCCTCACCGACCGCGCTCTGCGCCCCACGCTCTACGGAGCCCTGGCCGGCCTCGCCGCGGTCCTCGTCGTCTTCGACTTCACCGTGCACGTGAAGTGGGCGGCGCTGCTGACGGTCGTCCTGCTCGGCGCCGCCGGCTCCATGACCAGCACCCCCCTCCAGATGCTGATCATGAACAAGGCCAAGGCCGCCCCGACGCTCGCCGCCGCCTCCAACCACTCGGCGTTCAACCTCGCGAACGCGGGCGGCGCGTGGCTCGGCGGCGTCGCCATCGCAGCGGGCTGGGGCTGGACGTCCCCCACGCTGGTCGGCGCGGCCCTGGCCGCGGCGGGCCTGCTGTGCGCGGTGGTGTCCGGCGCGCTGGACCGCGACGGGGCGGAGCCGTCGCGGGTGGTCGCGTCCGGCGACGCGGGCGCCGCCGGCGAGGACCGGGCTCCGGCGGCGGACCGGGTGGCGTAGCGGGTACGGGCCGAGGCGCTCGGCCCGCCGCTCTGCCCGCCGCTCTGCCGTCGGCGAATCTGCCGCAGGCAGAGAAAGCTGCCGCGAGGGCACGGACGGCCGGAGAGTGGTGGGACCGCACCACTCTCCGGCCCCAGGAGGCTCCATGCCACCGCTCGCCCTCGCACCGCACGCCGTTCTCGCACCGCGCGCCGCCGACGGGGAAGCGTCCCCGACCCGCTTCGACGACCACCTCGCCTCGCTGCTCCTCACACAGCGCATCGTCTTCCTCGGCAGCGAGGTCAACGAGGCCTCCGCCAACCGCGTCTGCGCCCAGCTGCTCCTCCTCTCCGCCGAGGACCCCCGCACCGACATCGCCCTCTACATCAACAGCCCCGGCGGCTCCGTGACGGCCGGGCTGGCGATCTACGACACGATGCGGCTGATCCCCAACGACGTCTCCACCCTCGCCATGGGATTCGCCGCCAGCATGGGGCAGTTCCTCCTCACCGTCGGGACGCCGGGCAAGCGCTACGCCCTGCCGAACGCGCGGATCATGATGCACCAGCCGTCGGCCGGAATCGGCGGCACCGCCGCCGACATCGCCATCCAGGCCGAGAACCTCGAATTCACCAAGAAGGCCATCGAGCGCATCACCGCCGAGCACACCGGCCAGTCCGAGGAGACCGTCTCCCGCGACGGCGACCGCGACCGGTGGTTCACGGCGCAGCAGGCGAAGGACTACGGCATGATCGACCGCGTCGTGGAGTCCATGGAGGACGTCCGCCCGGCCGGCACGAAGCGACGGATCGGACTCTGACGACATGAGCCAGTACACGATTCCGACCGTGGTCGAGCGCACCCCCAACGGCGAGCGGGCCTACGACGTCTTCAGCCGGCTGCTCTCCGAGCGCATCATCTTCCTCGGCACGGAGATCGACGACGGTGTCGCCAACGTCGTCATCGCCCAGCTGCTGCACCTCGAATCGGCCGCACCGGACACGGAGATCGCCCTCTACATCAACTCCCCGGGCGGATCCTTCACTTCCCTGATGGCCATCTACGACACGATGACCTTCGTCCGCGCCCCCATCTCGACGTTCTGCGTCGGCCAGGCCGCCTCGACCGCGGCCGTCCTCCTCGCCGGCGGCGACCCGGGACGGCGCTTCGTCCTCGAACACGCCCGGATCCTGCTGGGACAGCCGGCGAGCCGCGGCCAGCAGGGGACCGTCTCCGACCTCACCCTCCAGGCCAAGGAGATGCTCCGCATCCGCAGCGAGGTCGAAGAGGTCCTGTCCCGGCACACGGGCCACGACGTCGCGGCCCTCCGCGCCGACATGGACCGCGACAAGGTCTTCACCGCACAGGAGGCGGTGGCGTACGGCCTCGCCGACGCGGTCCTCAGCCGCAGAGCGCTCACGGCTGCCGCCTGAGGGGGCGGGCCGATGACAGGCGGCCGCGCTACGGGGGTGGGCGGCCGCCTGCCGGGACGGCAGTCGGGCCGCCCCGGAAGTGGGACCGGCGGTCAGGCCGCGAGGCGCACTTCGTTCTGCCGTGCGACCGACTGCGGCGCGGCCTGCCCGACCGGACGGACGGACCGGACGGACCGGACGGACTGGACCTGCGTACGGCTCGCCAGGCGGATGAGCTCCGCCTGCACCAGGGCGAGCAGCTCGGCCAGGCTGAGCCCGAGCGCCTTGGCGGCGGCCGCGAGCACCTCGGAGGAGGCCTCCTTGCGCCCGCGCTCCACCTCGGAGAGATACGGCATCGAGATCCGCCCCGCGTCGGCCACGTCCTTGAGCGTCCGCTTCTGAGCAAGCCGCTCACGACGCAGAACGTCCCCCACGACGTTCCGCCAGAGGGGCTCGCTGGGACGGGCGGGGGCGGGGGCGGCCGGCTTCGAGGCGTGGGTGGTCACCTCACCAGCGTAGAAGGGTGCGGGCGGTCCGGGGCGGGGTGAGCGTTCTGCCGCCCGCGAAACTGCGCCACGGCGGGTGCACCAACGGCGGGCGAGGCGGGTCACCTTGACCCGCCGAGGCACCCGGCCCCCGTCCCGGCCCACTTATCCGCCGCCCTACGCCCGAGGCCGGTTGATTCCCGGGCCCCGACCAACCCGCAGCCGGACGAGCCTCCGCCCATATGGGTGAGAACCCCCGTAACTTCCCCATCCGATCGACAACTTCCGGAACCATGCGGACGTATGGACGCCGTACGGGTCGCGCTGTTGCGCGAAGTGCTGGCCGGGACCGAGTGGTTGCAGGACACGCGCCGGTTCGCCGGGGCGTTGCGCGCGTCGGTGGCGCGGCGGCACGGGGGGTTGCTGCTGGTGGGGACCGAGGCGTACGAGCCGTGGCACTTGGCGGCGCATCTGGATGACGAGGCCGCCTGGTCGGGGCTGCCGGAGCTGTCGCCGACGCTCGTGCGGCACCGGGTTCCGGCGGGCGTCCCGGCCCATCTGTCGGTCGGGCTCGGGCGGCTGGAGGCGGCGCGCCGGGGCGAGACGCTGCTGGTGGTGACGGCGGACGAACCGGGTGAGGGGTTGCTGGAGCGGGTGCACGACGCCCGCCGGGGCGGGGCGACCGTGCTGTCGCTGGACGGGGCCCCGGAGGACGCGGGCTCCGAGATGTCGGCGCTCGCGCACGACCGGCTGGCCGTGCCCGTGCCGCCGCCCACGTCGTGTGTCTCGACGACGACGGAGCTCGATCTGGACACGGTGCAGCATCTGGTCAGCGCGGCGGCCGGGGAGAACGGGCTGCCCGCGCCGCGCGGCGGCCGGCGGCGGTTCCGTGACCGGCTGGCGCGGCTGGCGGACCAGCTGACCGCGCCGCCTCCGCCGCGCTGGTAGGCCCGAGCAGAAGCTGAAGATGGAAGTCCGCATTCGAAAAAGCGTTTGCTCCTGATCTTCCGCTTATGGACCATGGTCTCCCGTGACTGCGCAAGACCCCCCTCCCTCTTCCCCCGCGCCCGCCTCCGGACGGCTCCGCGCCCTGCTGCCCGATCTGACGCCGTGGCGCGCCTCCCGTGACTTCCGCCGCATGTGGGTGGCGGGTCTGGTCACGGTCTTCGGTACGTGCCTGACCTTCATCGCGGTGCCCCTGCAGCTGAAGGAGCTGACCGGCTCCGCGCTCGCGGTGGGTGCGGTCGGGGCGGTGGAGCTGGTTCCGCTGGTGGTATTCGGCCTGTACGGCGGGGCGCTCGCCGACGCGCTCGACCGGCGGAAGCTGATCCTGTGGACGGAGGCCGGTCTCGGCGTCCTCTCCGCTCTGCTGCTGCTCAACACCCTCCTGCCGCACCCGATGATCTGGCCGCTGTACGTGGTGGCGGGTCTGGTCAGCGCGCTGAGCGGGCTCCAGCGGCCGGCGATGCAGGCGATCGTGCCGCGCATCGTCGCGCACGAGCAGCTGCCGGCGGCTGTCGCGCTGAACTCGATCCGCTGGCAGATCGGCGCCATCGTCGGCCCGTCGCTGGCCGGTGTGATCACCGCCTATGCGGGCCTGCAGTGGGCGTACGCGCTGGACGTCGTCTCGTACGCGGTCTCCGCGCTGCTGCTGCTCGGGCTGGCCCCCTCCCCCGCCTCGCACGAGGCGGAGAAGCCGTCGCTGCGCGGGATCCTGGAGGGCGCGCGCTACGCGTGGAGCCGCAAGGACCTGCTCGGCACGTACGCGATCGACATGGCGGCGATGCTGTTCGCCTTCCCGACCGCGATCTTCCCGTTCCTGGCCGACGACCTGGACGCGCCGTGGGCGCTGGGCCTGATGTACGCGGCGGGCGCGGTGGGCTCCCTGACGGTGAGCCTGACCAGCGGCTGGGCGTCGCGGGTGCACCGGCACGGCCGGATGGTGGTCTACGCGGCCCTGGGCTGGGGCGCTGCGATGGCCGTCGCGGGCTGGCTGGGGAACGTGTGGCTGGTGCTGCTGTTCCTGGCCGTGGCGGGCGGCTGCGACATGGTGAGCGGCCTGTTCCGTTCGGCGATCTGGGACCAGACGATCCCGGACGCGCTGCGGGGCCGCCTGGCCGGCATCGAGATGCTCTCGTACTCGGTGGGCCCGCAGCTGGGCCAGGTACGGGCGGGCGGCATGGCGTCCCTGACGGGCGTCCGCGCGTCCGTGTGGGCGGGCGGTCTGGCGTGCGTGGCGTCCGTGGGCCTGCTGGCGCTGTCGCTGCCGAAGCTGATGGCCTACGACCAGCGGACGGACGAGCACGCGGTGCGGATGCGGAAGCAGAAGGCGGCGGAGGCGGTGGCCGAGGCGGCCTAGCGGCCGCGGTGCGGTTCCCGGGGCGTCGGACGCCCCGGGACCGGCTCGCTCACTCCCCCTTGGCGCCGCCGCCCGCGGCATCGTCGACGTCGTCGTTCCAGCGCGGGTCCTGCCGCCATTCCTCGTTCCGCTCGCGCGCGGTCTCCATCGCGTGCGACGCCTCCTCGCGGGTCCCGTACGGACCCAGCCGGTCGGCGGCCCGGCACTCCGGGCCCTCCTCGACCGTCCCGTGCTTCAGGCAGTAGTACCACTCGCCCGGCTTGCCGTCCGCGCGCTTCCTGAACAGTGGCATCGGGACCTCCCTCACATCCGTCGTCTCGCCCACATGGTCCCCGATGAGCCCTGGCTACACTCGCTGACATGTCTGGCCAGTCGCTTCTCACCCCGGGGACCCTGTCCCCCACCCGCCCCGTCCCCGCCTCCATCCCGCGGCCCGAGTACGTCGGGAAGGACTCCCCCGCCCCGTACTCCGGCCCGGAGATCCAGGACGAGGGGACGATCGAGCGGATGCGCGTCGCGGGCCGCATCGCCGCGCAGGCGATGGAGGAGGCGGCCAAGCTGATCGCCCCGGGCGTGACCACGGACGAGCTGGACCGCGTCGCGCACGAGTACATGTGCGACCACGGCGCCTACCCCTCGACGCTCGGCTACCGCGGCTTCCCGAAGTCGCTGTGCGCCTCCGTCAACGAGGTCATCTGCCACGGCATCCCCGACTCGACCGTCCTGCGCGACGGCGACATCGTGAACCTCGACGTGACGGCGTTCATCGGCGGCGTGCACGGCGACAACAACGCCACCTACCTGTGCGGCGCCGTGGACGAGGAGTCGCGCCTGCTCGTCGAGCGGACGCGCGAGGCGCTCAACCGCGCGATCAAGGCGGTCAAGCCCGGGCGCCGGATCAACGTCATCGGCCGGGTGATCGAGTCGTACGCCAAGCGCTTCGGCTACGGCGTCGTGCGCGACTTCACGGGCCACGGCATCAATTCCTCGTTCCACTCCGGCCTGATCGTCCCCCACTACGACAGCCCGCACCACGACACCCTGATCCAGCCCGGTATGACGTTCACGATCGAGCCGATGCTGACGCTCGGGACGTACGAGTACGACATGTGGGAGGACGGCTGGACGGTCGTCACCAAGGACCGGAAGCGGACGGCGCAGTTCGAGCACACGCTGGTGGTGACGGACACGGGTGCGGAGATCCTCACTCTCCCGTAACCCTGCGGGGCGGCCGTCCGGGCGCTAACGTTTTTACCGACGGGACGTCGGGAAGTCATTGACTTAGGTAAGCCTAAGTAGCGACAATGGCTTCCTGACGCCACGCCCGTCCCCTCGGTCACCCGGAGGTCCGCCTTGGACGCGCCCGCCACCACGCCGTTCTCCACGCTCATCCGCACGGCCTCGCACGAGCAGCACACGGAAGCGGAGAACTCGTCGTTCATGAGCGACATGCTCGGCGGCCACCTCGGCGTCGACGCCTACCGGCGCTACACCGAGCAGCTCTGGTTCGTCTACCGCGCCCTGGAAGCGGCCTCCCCGGGCCTCGCGGACGACCCCGTCGCCGGGCCCTTCATCCGCCCCGAGCTGGCCCGCACCGCCGAGCTGGAGCGCGACCTGGCCCACCTGGGCGGCCCGGACTGGCGCAGCGGCCTGCAGCCCCTCCCCGCGACCGCGCAGTACGCGGCCCGCATCGAGGAGTGCGCCCGCGACTGGCCCGCGGGCTACGTCGCCCACCACTACACGCGCTACCTGGGCGACCTCTCAGGCGGCCAGATCATCCGCGGCACCGCCGAGAAGACCTGGGGCTTCGCCCGCAAGGGGGACGGCGTCCGCTTCTACGTCTTCGAGGCCATAGCCAACCCGGCCGCCTTCAAGCGCGAGTACCGCGAGCTGCTCGACGCCCTGCCCGTGGACGACCTGGAGAAGCAGCGCGTCATCGACGAGTGCAAGCGCGCGTTCGCGCTGAACACGGCGGTCTTCCAGGCGCTGGGCCGGGAGTTCCCGCTGAGCGCGTGACCCACGCGCGACGGCGCCCCCCGCCGGGGCCTGTGGAGGCGGGGGGCGCCGGTATGCGGGGCGCCGGGAATCAGACCTGCGCCGCGCCGCGGCCGCGCCGGCGAGCGGCGAACACGGCCCCGCTCCCCGCAAGCACGAGCGCTCCGGCTGCGCCGAGGAGGGGGGCGGTGGGGGTGCTGGCGCCAGTGCTGGCGAGGGAGGCGGTGTTGAGGCTGCCGCCGGTGGAGCCGCCGCCGGTGGTTGCGGCGGCCCCGCCGGTCGTGCCGGCGCCGCCGGTGCCCGACGCCGAGCCGCTGCCTCCCGTGCTGCTCCCGGAACCGGAGCCCGTGCCGGAGCCGGTGTCGGCCGAGTCCTCGGGCAGCTTGGCCTTCTCGTCGACGGTGACGGCGAGCGAGACGGGGTCGAGCTCGGCACCCTTCTTGTAGAAGGCGCGTTCGCCGTGCGAGAAGACCTTCACGCCCTCCTCGGTCAGCTTCGCAGGGACGGCGAACAGGGAGACGACCCCGTCCTTGACCTTGAGGGCGTCCGCGGAAAGCGTCAGGTCCGCGAGCGGCACGTCGTTCTTCTTGGTCGTCGTCTCACCGTCCTTGGTGGCGACATCCGCACTGAGTGTGCCGGTGGTACCCGACGCCTTGACCTTGAGGTTGCTGAACCTGAGGTCCAACTTGCCCTGGTCGCCGGTGAAGTGCAGTTGCCCGTTGAAGGTGGCGTCCAGCTTGGCGGCGGCCTCGTTGTAAGTGCCGCGTCCCTTCGCGAACCGGTAGCCGTCGCCCTTCTTCGCGACGTCACCCGAGAGCTCGATCTTGCCCTTGGCGTACCCGTCGGTGATGTAGTCGCGGAAGGACTTCTTAACGCCCCAGTCGAGCCTGCCGTCGTAGACCTTGTCCTTGGCGGAGTTCTCCCCGGACGTGCCACTGGTCGAGCCGGCCGAAGTCCCGCCCGACGTCTGGCCGGTCTGCTCGCCCGAGGTCCCGCTCGACGCACCACCGGAGGCCCCGGCCGACGCACCGCCGCCGGTCGTGCCCGCCGTGCCGCCAGTGTTCCCAGCCGAGGCACTGCCGGACGTGCCGCCCGTCGTGCCGGCCGACGCGCCACTGCCGGCCGTCCCGTTGGACGCTCCACCCGACGTGTCGCCGCCCGCGGGCGGGTTCGGCACTGCGGCAACCGTCTTCGCCACGAGCTTCGCGGGGTCGAGGGCGGCGCCCGCCTTGTAGAAGGAGCGGTTCTTGTACGAGAAGACCTTCGCGCCCTCCTCGGTCAGCTTCGTGGGTATCTCGGCGAGGGTGAGCGCGCCGCCCGCCTCGTTCTTCTTCGCCTTCTCCAGGTCCAGCGAGGCGATCGGGACGTCTTCCTGGGGCTTTCCGCCGCCCGCCGTGACATCGGCGGTGATGCGCCCGCCCTTGCCGTCGGACGACACCAGCTTCAGATCTGTGAACTTGAGGTCCAGTTCATACTTGCCGTCCTTGGCATGCCCGAGGAAGTGCACGCCGCCCTTGAACGTGGTGCTGACCGCCTGTGAGGAGGAGTCGTACGAGCCCTGGCCGTCGACGAAGGTGAAGGGGCCGTCGCCGGTGCGCTGCGTCCCGTCGGTCACCTCGATCTTGCCGTCACCGAAACCGGTCTCGACGTACTGACGGAACGATTCCTTGAACCCCCACTCCAGCGTGCCGTCCTTGAGCCCGGACTTGGCGGGCGGGCCGTCCGCCGCATGGGCCGCCGGGACGGTCAGCGCGGTGGCGCCCAGAGCGGCGGCCGTGGCGACGGCGGCCGCGAGGGCGAGAGAGCGGCGGCGTGCAGGGACTGTCATGGTCGGTTGTCTCCTATGGGTAGGAAAACGCTGGTGTCAGTGGGATAAGGGCCCGCGCCGGCCGCGCCGCGTGAGGGGTGCGCCGCGGCCGGCGCGGAGTCGGTGGGGCGTCAGTCCTCGGCGGCGGGCCGGCCCGCCGCCGCAGCGCGGCGCTTGCGCAGCACCACGAGCGCGGCGGCGGCCACGGCCAGGACTCCCGCGCCCCCAGCGACGACCGGGAGCACCGGGAAGGACGAGTCGGATGAGGTATCGGTTGCACTGTTTGCGGACACTTTGCGGCCGGAATCCGCCTCTTGGGCGGCGCTCGCCGCAGGCGCCGGCGCCTTGCCCAGGTCCGGCAGCGGCGGCAGCTTCGCCTTCGTGTCGAGGGGGACGGCGAGGGAGACGGGGTCCATCTCCGCGCCCTCCTGGTACATGCCGCCGAAGGCCTTCGCGCCGTCGGCGGTGAGTTTGGCCGGGGCCTCGGTGACCGCGGCGAGGCCGTCCTTCTCCTTGAGGCCGGCGGCGTCGAAGGTGACGAGAGGAACGTTTTTCCGCTGCTCTCCGCCGCCGCCGCTCACGTCGGCGGCGAGCGTCCCCTTGCCGTCCTTCGCCGTCACCTTGACCGCGCTCAGGGCGAGGTCGAGGTGCTTGCCGGTGAAGCGGACCGTGCCGGTGAACGCGGCGTCGAGCGTGTGCGCCTCCGCGTCGTAGGTGCCCTTGCCGTCCGGGAAGCGGAAGAGCGCTCCGCCGTCCTGGGCGCCGTCGCTCAGCTTCCAGGAGCCCTGGGCGATGGATCCGGTGACGTATTCGCGGAAGGTGCGGCGTACGCCCCAGTCGACGGCCGCGCCGGTGAACTCGCCCTTGGGCGCGTCCTTCTTCTCCGGCTCGGGCGCGCCGGAGGACGGTGCTCCGCCGGGCGCGGGGCTCGCCGCGGCCAGGACGTCCGCCGACAGCGCGACCGGGTCCAGCGCCGTGCCCGCCGTGTAGTAGCCCGCGAAGGCCTTCGCGCCGTCGGCCGTGAGCGTGGCGGGGACGTTGGCCAGCGTCACGGCCGTCGTCGCGCCCCGCATGTTCACGCCCTTCAGATCGAGCGCGGCCAGCGGCACTTGCGCCGCCTGTGTGACCTCGCCCGTGCCCTTGGCCTTGCTGGTCATGTCGGCGTAGAGCGTGCCGCTCCCGTCCTTGATGCGGACGGTGGGGCGGCTGATGGTGAGGTCGAGTTCGTACGAGCCGTCGGGCTTCTTGTGGCCCGTGAAGTGCACGCCGCCCGAGAAGCCGGCTTCGAAGGCCCCGCTCCCCGCCTCGTAGCCGCCCTTGGCGGAGTGGAAGCGGAACCGGCTGCCGCCGATGGTGGCGGCGCCGCCCTGCAGGTCCCAGCGCCCCTGGGCGATGGGCCCGGTGACGTAGCCC